>CACOUL010000012.1 GCA_902630355.1 Planctomycetaceae bacterium | reverse complement strand
ACAGCATGATGGATTGCTGTTTGGGCGGAACTTTCATCATCGCTCCATTGAACATATGATAGAGAACCACTGAGCAGCCATTCGTGGAACGACGAACAGCCTGCCAGGGTACCAAAATGATTATAACGTGCCCTCCAGAATACCAGAGTGGAGGCACGGTCAAAGGCAGGGGTAGTACGCCCGAGGGAACTCATCATATCCTAGCGTCAGTTTGTAGTGCCAATAGGAAGCTATGTCAGACCAACCCTCTCAACTCTCAGAATCTGCCACTGATGTAACGATCACCTATCAGTCGTCCCTCGACGATTTGTCGTCGACACCCGCGACGGCCTCATCCCAGCGTGACGCACCAGGCCATGCATTTTCGGGGGATGACGTCCGTATCGCCGATCTACCTGAGCGAATGATTGATGTGGGGGAGATCATTGGCCAGGGAGGAATGGGAATTGTTCGCATCGGACGGCAACACCTCCCGGAGCGTGATGTCGCGGTCAAACGCCTGCATTACGATAAGGCTCGCCTTGCACGCGCTCTGCTCGATGAAGCGATGATTATGGGCGGACTGGAGCATCCGAACATTGTTCCGGTGCATCTTGTGCGATTGACGGACGATAATAGCCCGGAAGTCGTCATGAAGTACATTCAGGGCAAGGCTTGGAATGACATCCTGAATAAGCAGCCTCAGCGTTCTGAGTATCTGCTTGATGCAATCGAGGTTTTGCGCAGCATTTGCCGTGCCGTAGAGTTTGCACATTCGCGCGGCGTGATTCACCGCGACATCAAGCCTCACAATGTCATGCTCGGGCGATTCGGTGAAGTGTATCTCATGGACTGGGGTATCGCGATACGTACGACCGATATCGACCGCGTCCCCGCAGGATTAGTCGGAACGCCCGGATACATGGCCCCTGAAATGCTCAGCGGCGAACCGGGCGACGTAACGTTTCAAACCGACGTCTTCCTGCTCGGTGCGACGCTCCATGCAATTCTCACCGGAGAGCGTCGGCATCGCGCCAATTCAGTCGTTGCCGCGCTTGATGCCGTATCGCGAGTAGAGTCATATCCGTATCCGCCCGACGTGCCCGAGGCACTGGCAAAAATCGCCAATTGCGCATGTTCCGCTAATGCAAGTGAACGTTTTCAATCGGTAGCGGAGTTTCGCGACGCGCTCGAGCAATACCTTTCACTCCGCGAGGCATTCATGGTGCGGGACCGCGCCTACGAGAAAACGCGCCAATTTTATGCACTATCAACAGAGAAATCGCGTAAGGAGGAACACAACACTCAAGTCCGGCAACGTTTTGCGGAGGCACGCTTCGGCCTTGAGCAGGCCTTGCAAATGGCGAGCAACTGTGAGGGCGCAATCGACGAATTGCAGCGCCTAATGACGGCGATGGTAAAATGGTTACTCAAAGGAGGCCATCTCGACGAGGCAGCGCATCTTTACTCCGCGCTCCCGCACCGTGACCCGAGTTTGGAAGAGGAGGTGGCAGCGCAACGTGAAGCTGCGAAACGTGAAAAGGCGGAGCTCAGCTATCTCAAACAGATTGCTCCCGACTATGACCCCGAGCAATCGCAGAAGGGTCGCCTCATCTTTGGAATTGCAATCACAGCGGTCGTCGCTTTCATGGTAACCGGAGTACTGATATACGACACGTTAAATCCGCAGGACATCACGCCGTTACGCCTCGTCTTTTCCACTGGAACGGTTGCCCTGATCGTCTGCATCACCGTATTCTTTAATCGGCGATGGATGCTCACCACGGCGATCGGCAGACGCTTGCTGCAGACAATCGTGCTGGGATTTGTGGCCGCGCCATTATTGGCGCTCGCTTCGATCGCCGCCGATTATAGCGCGAACGCGGTCATGCTCGCCGATACGCTGTTTATCGCCCTCACGATGGCCGGAGCGTATCCGATCATTCGCTCCGCCGGCATTGCTGCTTCCTTTGCCGCGATCAACGTGGCAATCGCCGCCATATACCCCGAATGGGCCCACAACGGCCTAATGATTACCACCGCTTTCTCAGCATTATCGCTCGTTTACGACTGGGTATTTCGTCCCCGCGCGGAGCTAAGGCGAACCGAGAACTCTTAAAATAAAACGGAGCGGACAGGATTCGAACCTGCGGATCCCTTACGAGATCACGGATTTAGCAAACCCGCGCTTTCGACCACTCAGCCACCGCTCCCCATTGTTGCAATGAAGTGCAACCGTCCTCTTGCTGCCGGAACAAGGTCCGGTTGTAACGATTTTAGACAATCCTCAAGCTCCCGCAAGGTAGATTCGCCTCGTGTTTTACCACCCCGGTATTTCTTCTGTCGTCTTCTCAAATGTGAGCTAGGATAACTTAAGATGCGCTCGACGAAGGCACGGCTTCTACCCACGAAGGCAACCGAATGAACACCTATTTGCCTCTAATTACCTCCGCGTTTATCCTCTGGCACGGGATCGATGTAAGGCTGGCCACCGCTGACAAAACGTCTACCTTGAGTCGCATCCACGATGCGGCTCAATTAATTGACCGCGACGAGCTGAAAGAGCATGTCGACATCCTCGCTGACGACACATTTGAAGGCCGAGCAGCCGGCACCCGTGGTGGAAAAGCTGCCGCCGGTTACCTCCGCGAGGCACTGAACGCGATCGGCGTAGAGCCAATTGCCGATCACGAAACCCTTTCTCATCCATTCCGCCGCGGATGCCAGAACCTTATCGGGGTAATACCCGGTTCCGACGCTGCATATGCCGACTCTTATATCCTGATTGGAGCGCACTACGACCATGTGGGATATGGCAATAATCGTAATAGCTACGGTCCGACCGGATTTATTCATAACGGTGCCGACGACAACGCCAGCGGAACTGCGGCGCTACTCGAGATTACCGAGGCTCTCAAACGCTATCCGCCACGCCGAAGCGTAATTGTTGCGCTATGGGACGCCGAGGAACAGGGATTGCTCGGCTCAAAGCACTTTGTCGCCGAACCACCTGTTCCCCTGGGTCAGATAAAATTTGCGATCAACATGGATATGGTAGGCAGGTTGCGCGACAATCTTCTAACCGTTTATGGCACCCGGACCTGGCCAGGTGCCCGTTGTCTGTTAACAAATGTCAACAGTACATTAAGCGATGGTTCTGATGACGGTTCGCTCGAATTGGGATTCGATTGGGAAATTAAAGCAAACAGCGACCACTACCCATTTTTTAACAACAAGATTCCCTACCTGATGCCACACACGGGACTCCACGACGATTACCACCGGCCACGCGATGACTCCCATAAAATAAACGTTGGGGGAATCGCAAAAGTAAGTAAATATGTTTTTCGGTGTATTCACGCGATCGATTCATCTTCAGATTTTCCGGAATTTCGAGCCGCGAGCGGCAGAGAGACGAAGCGTAGTAAAGCGGCGCTCGAGAGGCCTGTGACAGATCGACCCAAACGACTTGGGGTCCGATGGCGCGCAAGCGGCCATGTATCAGAAGGCATTCTCGTCACTCGGGTTGCCAGCGATTCACCGGCGGCACGAGCTGGGATTTCCAGGGGGGATATGATTGTCGCCGTAAATGGAAGCCTCATCCATGGCGACGAGGATATGCGGGCCGCAATTCTCTCCTCGCCGGTCGAGTGCGTGGTCGAGGTGATTGAACCCGATACATTAAAGGCTAGGGATGTCGAAATAACCCTACGGGGCACACCCGTGAGAATAGGGATTTCCTGGCGGCACGATGACGCAGAGAAAGATACCGTCGTTCTTACGGAAGTGATTCCCGGCTCGCCCGCATATCGCGCCGGATTACGGTGTGCGGACCGCATCCATGAGGTCGGCTCGCTCCGCTGGAGTTCCTTCGCCGATGAGCAGAGCCCTTTTTCGGATGCTGACTTTCCGCTTCGGATACTTTATGAGCGGAATGGCCAATTGAAAGCGATTGAGTTACAGACTCTGGCACCCGATGAACAAACGGCGGGTGTTTTGCGCGAGAAGCGCGAAGGCTCATAAAGTTGCCGCCGCGTGCGCTGATTCGAGACGATTTACATCGATAACCGTATCTTCGCCGCACCGAGACATGAGCACCTGCAAAGGTGATTCGCACCGCCCAGCATATTTTAACAAAAGACCGCCTGCCATTTGCGTGTTCGCATCTGAGCATTCCCCGATCACCATAACCGCGGGCCCGGGATATCCCTGAGGCCTTAACAGCACCACGCTCGGAGCATCGTCGCGCCGGGCCATGTGCTCCATCATCTCATTTTCACCTTCCCGGCGCCCCACGATCACTTTTGTGTCGTCTGTGATCCGGATGTGACGCCCAATTTTTAGCATTTCATAACTCCATTCTCGATCGAGCTGTTCGTTACTGAGAAGATCGAACACCCGCGGTGCAAAGGTTTTCTGCGTCAGCATACATCCAGTCGATGGCGCGGGGATGTGCGCCGACGAGAACCCCAGCTCTCGGGCGATTCGAATGAGCTCCTTTCGGGACCTGCCCGAAATCGCGTGGAGCTGACGCCGGACGATCCAACCCTCTTGCTCTGCAATCGTCTCCGGCAACAATCTCGCTGAAAGCGGACGGAGCAATCGGCCCTCGAGGCCACTGCGAACTTCAATCCGCTCGAGATCGCGACGTCCTTGGCTATTCGGACGCTGCCCAAGAACCTCGCCGCTCACCACCAGATCTCCGCCCACTTCCTCCATGCGTTCCCTTGCAATGTCAAACATGAAAATCCGACAATCGACACACGGATTGGCTCCACGTCCATATCCGAACTCTGGATTTCGAATCACGCGGTAATAATCTTCGCCTGCATTCACGACTGACAGGCGTACACCAAGATAAGCGGCCATATCTGATGCCGTTTTTCCACAGCACGCAAATTGCGTTCGAATATTAATCGCCTCAACTTGCAGCCCTTGCAACTGCATTAATCGAACCGCGAGCATACTATCGAGACCGCCCGAGAAAAGCACCACCGCCTTTTTTGTAGCAACTGTCATACTGCGCCTTTATAGACCGGACCCCTTACGATGCATTGCACGTCCATTACTCCTTACCTGCGGCATCATCAGTCGAATCGTGATTCTCAAGTGCTGATAAAGCATTGCTTGCCGCCCGCTGTTCAGCTTCTTTCTTGTTGCGTCCCCACGAGGGCTCAAACTGCTGTGCGTCAATCTGCGCTGCGACAAGAAAATGTTTACTATGGTCCGGGCCCTTCTCCTCGATCACAGTGTAAGTGGGTGTGATTCCACGATCGCGCTGAACTTTTTGTTGTAGAAGCGACTTATAGTCATGTTCGCCTCTACCACTCGCCGCAAGTTCAATTTCGGACTCGATATGGCGCACGATAAATTGCCGTACAACCTCCATGCCTCCATCGAGAAAGACAGCAGCAACCAACGATTCAAAAACATTTGACAACAAGGAACTAGGAATACCTTCGCTACTCGCGATGCCACGGCCTACAATAATACAGCCCTCAAGATCGAGTGCCATGCTAATCCGCGCGCAGGTCTGACGACTGACCACCGCAGACTTAATTTGCGTGAGGTCGCCCTCAAGCATATCCGGGAACCGGTGATACAACATCTCACACACGACTGCCCCGAGAATTGCGTCTCCGAGAAACTCGAGACGTTCATTTGATTTAAGGCGGCTTTCAGCACCCGACGCATGCGTCAGCGCGCAACGCAGTATTTCCTTGTCGCGAAAGAAATAGCCGATCCGTGACTCGCATTGGGATAGGCCAGCATCGTGTTGTTGGTTCACCGGACTGCCTCTAACATAAAACTCGGCATGCTGCCTGACTGCCAGGCCGGGGATCTGCGCAATGAAGACGCAACGTGCGCCTCTGCGGGATTGTATCACCGCCCGAATATTCTGATACAATGGTTCCGGCCATAAATTCTTTGCTCTCTATCGTAGAGCATCCGCGAAACATTCGCCTAGATTGATTTCCATGCAACCGAACACCCTATATATCCCCGAACTACGCGAGATGCTCGCCTCGGGCGATGATCACGGAATGCGCGAATTCTGCGAGGCCCTCCATCCGGCGGCCACCGCGGAATTCATGTCACTCCTCAACTGGGATGAGGCCTGGCGCGTACTGGAGCACACCGACCCCTCGAATCGAAGCCAGATATTCAGTTTTTACGAGCCAGAACAGCAGGTTGAGTTTGTTGAAAAGCTTGCTCCTGAGGCCGCCGCAGCGCTGATCACCGACCTTCCGCCCGACGACCGAGTCGACCTTCTCGAGGAAGTGGGTCCTGACGCCGTCGCCAATATCCTGCCTCTAATTCCTGACTCGATCCGGCGTAATATTTTTCATTTACAGAGATACAGCGAAGACACAGCCGGTTCGATGATGACAACCGACTTTGCGCGACTCGAGGAACAGGCCACGGTTTCCGATGCCCTCTCTGTACTGGCGACACAGGCGGCAGACCTCGAAACCATCTATTACATGTATGTCGTGGATAAACAGGATCACCTGCGGGGTGTCCTTTCCGCGCGTGACCTCGTCTCGGCCATCGGACGGCCCGATTCGATGATTGGCGACCTGATGGATACACATGTGATATCGGTCGATGCAGACGAAGAGGATGAGGAGGTCGCGGAACAAGTAGCAAAATACGACCTGCTAGCGATTCCAGTCGTCGACAAACAACACCGAATGCTGGGGATTATTACTCACGACGACGTGATCGACTTCATGCGCGAACAGGCCATGGAAGAAACCCAACGGATCGGTGGCGTGGCACCACTCGAGGAATCCTATCTACGCGCTTCCATACCACGCCTCGCATGGAATCGAGGAAGCTGGCTCATCCTGCTCTTTATCGGCGCGCTTCTTACGGCGTACGCACTCGATCACTATCGCGAAGGACCGTTAAGCTCGGCCGCGTGGCTCGTGCTTTTTATTCCATTGGTTATTTCCAGTGGTGGCAACTCCGGGAGCCAGTCGGCAACATTGATTATTTCCGCCCTAAGCGCCGGCCAGATTACTCCGAATGATTGGATTCGCATCATCTCCCGAGAATTGTTGCAGGGATTTTTGCTGGGCCTCGTTCTGGGACTCATCGGCTACCTCGCTGCCCTCTGGCTAGGGGAGTCCGGTAATCCTCAGCATTATATCCACGCACTTACGGTCCCGATCACAGTGCTCCTTGTTGTCATGTGCGGCACCCTGATGGGCGCGATGTTGCCTTTAATATTTGAGCGCATCGGCTGGGATCCGGCGCTAATGAGCACCCCTTTTATCGCGGGAATCATCGATGTCGTCGGTATTGTAATCTACATGAGTGTTGCGATACTGCTTATATCGGGCGTCGGATAAATCGTCCTCGCGCCCCAATCCTTTCCCACTCCGCAGCCGCCCACCCTGTATCCATCCAAAACCTCGCCATGCCCGAACTCGGTGTCAATATCGATCATGTCGCCACCCTTCGACAGGCACGCGGCAATCAGGAACCCGACCCCGTCTGGGCAGCAGTCCAGGCCGAACTCGGTGGAGCAGACTGTATTACCATTCATTTGCGGGAGGACCGGCGACACATTCAAGATCGTGACTATCGTGTCCTTCTGGAGACCGCCAGTGTACGGATTAACCTCGAGATGGCATGCGACGAAGCGATCACCCGCATGGCATGCGAAACTCCACCAGCACAGGTAACATTGGTGCCCGAACGTCGCGAAGAGTTAACGACCGAGGGAGGACTGAGTGTGCAAGGTGTCGAGTCCCGTCTGCAGCCAACAATCGATGCCCTGCGAAATGCGGGCATCGCAGTGAGCCTGTTCCTCGACCCGTCTCCACGTCAAATTGAAGCCGCAATTACGCTCGATATCGATGCGATCGAACTTCATACCGGCAGTTATGCCAATGCCTCTGGCACCTCACAGTCGGATGAACTCGTATCGCTTACTCGCGCTGCCGAACTCATCGGCTCTGCCGGGGTTGCCGTACACGCCGGCCACGGCCTGAATTACGTCAACGTGGAGCCAGTCGCCGCAATTCCAAAAATGCACGAATTGAACATCGGACATAGTATTATATCGCGGGCAGTCTTCTGCGGGCTCACGATGGCGGTTCGGGATATGAAGAAACTGATATCACATTCCAATCTCTCTGACCGTGACATCTAGCAGCCGGTCCTCGTATGGCGTAGACTTAGCCGCCTCACACAGGTTTATTCCCCAAAACGAACCCCGTATCGCCGTACGACATGACTCAGAATAATAACCCGTTTGCGGGACTGTCGGTCGCGCTCACCACCCCCTTCCGACAGGGCAGTGTCGATTACGACGCCCTGGCCCAACAGGTTGAATTCCAGATCGATGCGGGAACGATCTGTCTCGTCCCGGTTGGCACCACCGGCGAATCGCCAACCCTCTCACACGATGAACACGAAAAGGTGATCACGGCCGTCGTGCAGGCCGCGAATGGACGAGCGAAGGTCATGGCGGGCACCGGTTCAAACAGCACGCAGGAAGCCCTCAGGTTAACACAATGGGCTCAACAGGCCGGCGCCGACGCCGCACTCGTCGTCGCACCTTATTACAATAAACCAACCCAGGAAGGAATGTATCAGCATTTCAGACAAGTTGCCGAATCGGTTGATATTCCTGTTTGCATCTATAACATTCCGGGACGAACCGCAAAAAATGTAGAACCGGAAACGATTATCCGCCTCGCCGATATACCAAATATCACGATGGTAAAAGAGGCGACGGGACAGATGGATCAAGCATCGCAGATCTTGTCTTCGACCGATCTCGCCGTATTGTCAGGCGACGACAGCCTCACACTTCCCCTGCTTTCAATGGGCGGTGTGGGTGTCATCTCTGTGGTCGGAAATATCGTGCCTGGCGACATGATTGCATTGATCGACGCATTCGCAAACCATCGCGTAGACGATGCGATCCGGTGGCATCATAAGCTGTTTCCACTCTGCCGCGACATGCTCGGCTTGTCGACGAACCCCATACCGATCAAAGCCGCAATGAAACTCCTCGGCCGCGACACGGGCGAACTGCGCATGCCCCTGACGCCGCTATCGAATGAGGAAACCGAATCGCTCCAGGCGACGCTTACGCACTACGGGCTTCTTTGAGCAAGCATCACATCGCCATGCGACACATTGCCCTCCTGATGGAGTATCCCACCCTCAATGGTGGCGAGCGTTCCACATTGGCATTCTGCGATCAATTATCGGCGTCGCACTGTCGCTTCACAGCAATCGCTCCCGATTGCGAGCCCCTCCGTAGTGAGTTATCGCACCGTGCGATTGATCATTATGCCTTCAAGTTTCGCGACAGCGAGAATCAGCGACTGCCGCTTCCCGTGCTACGCACCGAACTTGCCCTCGCTATAGAAGCCCTTCGACCCGATGTACTACACGCGGTCAGCCTCTCAACCGCCCGGATTGCCGGTCCCGTCAAAACCGGAAACCGCTCAATTCGCATCGGCCACCTCCGGGATATCATGCGGCTTTCTCCACGAGCAGTTCGCGACATCAACCAACTCGACCTGATACTCGCCGTATCCGACGCGGCCTTACAATACCACATAGATCAGGGGATTGATCAAACGAAGTCAAAACGACTCTACAACGGCGTCGACCTGACTCTCTTCGTGCCACGTCCACCGACCGGAAATCTGCACAGACAACTGGGACTGCCGGCGGCGGCGACTATCATCGCCTGCGTCGGGCAAATCGCACTGCGTAAAGGACTCGACACAGCGCTGGGCTCGTTTCGCCAGATCGCAACCGAATTTCCGCATTCACATCTCGTGATTATTGGCAGCCGATTTTCCGAAAAACAGGAAACGATTCGGTATGAACAATCGTTGCACGAACTGGCCGAGGTCGAAGAGCTTCAAGGAAGGGTTCACTTTACAGGCTATCTCGATTCACCACAGCTGTTTTATCCAGACATCTTCTGCCTCCTTCACTGCGCCCGCCAGGAGCCTTTAGGGCGAGTTTTACTCGAAGCTGCTGCCTGTGGCACAATGGTTGTCGCCTCGCGTGTTGGTGGAACGCCGGAGATCTTTCCGGATGAAACGTTTGCATTTCTCGTCGAAGAACACAATGAGGATGAATTTGCACGCGCCCTCCGCTTCCTTTTCGAAAATACCGCGGATGCACGTCGCCGAGCGGCCGCCGCACGGCGCCGGATCGATCAACATTTCAACATTCGTGACCGCGCACTGGAGCTTGCGTCACATTATGAAGCGTAGACCTCCCAACGGGATTTTTATCTACCTCGAAAGCAATGCGCCGACCAGCCTGAGCAGAAACCTGATTTCAGCTGCTCTGGTTTCCCGTAGCCAGACTCGATAAGTTACACATCGAATCACCGCAAGGAACCAACTCCTAAGCTATGCCTAAAACGGACTCACACTACTGGATCGGCTTCGATCTCGGCGGCACCAAAATGTTCTCCGTGGTTTACGACGGGAATTACCAGCGCGTAGGTAAACATCGAACGAAGACCAAAGGGCATGAAGGCGCCGACGCTGGGCTGAAGCGGATCATCAGTACCATCCGGCAATCCATCGAAGACGCCGAAATCACGCTTGAAGAAGTTGGTGGAATTGGCATCGGCTGCCCAGGCCCCCTCGATCTCGATCGCGGCATTCTTGAATATGCTCCGAATCTCGGTTGGCGCGAGGTTCCTATCAAACGAGCGATCGAGAAGGAACTGAACTGTCCCGTGTCCATCATGAATGATGTCGACGCGGGCGTTTATGGTGAATATCGATTTGGTGCTGGTAAAAAACACCGAACCGTAGTGGGCGTTTTTCCGGGCACCGGCATCGGCGGGGGATGCGTTTATGATGGAAGTATTCTTCGTGGCGCAAGGTCGAGCGCCATGGAAATCGGCCACATGGAAGTAATTCCGGATGGCCCCATGTGCGGATGCGGAAAACGAGGCTGCCTTGAGGCGGTTGCCAGTCGTCTCGTCATTGCCTCGCGGGCTGCGGCCGCGGCGTTCCGCGGGCAGGCGCCTCATCTCCTGGCAAATTATGGCACCGACCTGTCCAATATCCGTAGCGGCGCGCTGTCTGAATCAATTCGTTCGGGCGACAAGTCGATCGACAAGATTGTCCGTAATGCAGCTCGCCATATTGGCATCGCAGTCGCAAACGTAGTTCACCTTATCGCACCCGACATGGTAATCCTCGGCGGAGGTCTCGTGGAGGCAATGCCCGACCTCTTCGTATCCGAAGTGCGATCCGCCGCTGCGGACCGTATCCTCGCCACTTTTGCCGGCTCGTTTGAGGTGAGCGCGGCGAAGCTCGGAGATACCGCAAGCGTACTTGGTGCCGCTGCGTGGGCGGAACAACAAGTCCTCGGCGATTAATTGCCAAGGTCAATCACCGACTCCGAGGTCATCGTCGAGCGCCGCAAAGATCAAGTCGTTCTCATCTCGCTCATGCGTCGTTAACCGATCATAAAATTCCAGAAATTATTCCGTGAGGCTTTCTTCAGCATCGGCGCCGGATTCCCCATATTGAATTTGCTCAGAGACCTCGACGATGTCACATATTTCCCGAAACAATGCATCGTGCTGGGCATGGAGCAGGGCAGCGCGGTGCGTGAGACGAGGATTGTCTACGAGGGCATCGCGGAAATAGCCAAACGCATCCTCGAGCGTAAAGTGAAATGCCAACTGATCGCGAAGCGCAACGTAAAGTTCAACCCGCTGGCGATCGAGCCTCCCATACTCGCTGCGGAGAACCGTCTGTTCGAGGGCTGCGGCGAGAAGTGATCGCAGACGGCGATTGTCTTCCTTGATTTCCGCAAGAAATGCGGCATTAACTGTAATGGTCGTCGACCGAACCGCCATGTTCGTACCACTTGCCTTAGACGCGCCGCCCAACGCTTGGACGCTTTTTCAAAATACTGATGCCGCAGGTAAGCAGGCGTCGCATGAGAATCGGTTCGGGAGGATTGTCTTTCTCCCGGTGATCCAATCCCGAGGATGTCGCCACCCTAGGCAACCGCATTATCAGAACCCAGCAAGCGACTGTCAATTTTTTTGTCACTTTCTTCCATCTGGCACCGCTTGCGGCGAAGACGTTTTCCCTCGGCCCGGCAAGCACCACTTCACTCATCCTCATAACACACAGTGACTTGCGCGCCGGCATCTGCGGCCGTTGCAAGGGAATGTGCGAAGATGGAATTCTTCAGCCACTCGCATGATGTCGCATACTCTTTCGCATCGCGCCTCGTGGGGAAAATCGCATAAACCGATGGGCCCCAACTACTCTGCCCCACACCCCGAAGTCCATCCGAACGCAATCTCTGCACGATATCACGGGTGGATTCCCGAAAACATTCACCTCCTTGTTGATGCTTGAACGTAGCGCCGCACTCCATTCCGAACTCATAGACCGTGTTGCAAAACGAATCGTATGCGCCTCGCGCAAGGGCGGGTAATAATACGTCCTCGGCCATTGCGATCAAACGCGCCCTCCTCGGGCCATCTGCCGACAACTGCCCGAAGGCAACCTGTTCGGAAGACCCGGATAACCCCGATGCGTCGCGCCTACGAATCAGCAGTAAGCACCACTCGCGCGGCCAACAGTGCACGCTCACTCCCTGGTGACGGGAATCCACCGCCTCCTCCGATCCCGGCAGATCGCCCAGTCCGTTGTCCCAGATCACACCGCCCCTCTCAAATCCCGTCGTTCCGACGAGCGATCGCATTCCCCGTCCCATCATTTCTGCAATCTGTAACGGCGTTGGCGCGCGACGTTCATGAAACAGGCTTAGAAGGGTACCGATTGATATCGCCAATTGTGTACCGCTTCCGAGCCCGATGTGCGGTTCTGGCAGCTCAATACACTCGATCTGCGCTGGAGAAGGATCGATGGAACGTTTTGCACAATACCTCGTAGCGCATTGCTCCACCCGCGTATCCGGATGAGTGGTACGATCAGGGGTACGGATCGTGAGGTGAAGAGAAGGATGGCTCACCATCACCCCTAAACCTCCGTGCCGATGTTGGCCTTCATTGCCCAAAGGCAATAAACCAAAATGTAGGCGGAGCGGGGCCTCGATATCGATCTGTGCTATTGGCCGCACCAAATCAACACTCACGGGATCGCTAGCTGGCGGAACATTCATCTTGTTGCTCCTTTGCCCCCCCTGCTCCATTCCAACACTCGTGTAGGTAATTCACCAGGATCTCGAGTGCATCATGCTCCCGCGGCCCGCCAGTTTTTTTAACCCATGAATGAAGCGGCACGAGTTGTCTTTCAATATCCTCACGAGAGAGAATACCAACGCGAGTGGCGAGAATTGCGGCCTCAATGACCGCATGCTTCGCCCGGTTAAAGCCGGCAAACTCACGTATTCGCCCTTCTGTGGCCACACGCATCGTCAGTTCCGCCCGGTCTGCGGATAAATCCGTCGAATCCACCTTCAGTAAAAACCATCTGCAGGTATCGACAAGTCGATAACAACCGGACGACGGAACCGCCTCCACCTCCGGTCGCGGTGTTAACTTTCCAATGGCCGCACGAGCCATCAGGAGAACATCATCGGTAATATGAAAAACCGCCTCTCCCGACCGCATAATATTGCCAAAACTCCGTGAGGTCTGAAACGGACGAAGGAGCATCATCCGCGAATCAAACGCCACGCGTGGGCCCATCGGCGCAATATTGACGGTGCCATCTTCATTGAGTGTCGTCAGCACGCCCTCAATGATCAGCGGACCGTTATCCCAGGACCGAGTCATATCCTCAGGGGCCATTTTTTCGATCCTTAATCCGACTGTGTATATCCTCACTCACCGTGAGATATCCCCAGTCCAAAGCCTCATCCTGTTGGTAATTCTTTCCGAGCGTAAGCGCGGTGATCGCCTTGCACATCTCATACCCCATGTAGAACGCGTGAGGCACATCCATCCGCGATCCCTCTCCGTCAAGATATTGCTGAAAGATTGCGAACGGGTCGTCTCCTGTAATATGAGTACCCTTCGTAACTAGATGAACCCCCTCCTCATCGACGAATACCCGAAGATTATGATCTCGAATACTGTCGCTTAGTCGCTGAAAAAAGCCTGGCTCAAATTTGGTGCGGTCTATATCACGCAGTACAACGAGGTCTGTCTCGACATGCTTTGGCAACACCGCATTTTCCACCGCGTGGTGAACGAGTCGGCGGGCGAGGTCACACTCACGGACGCTTGTCTGTGCCCAGGAAATGACCTGTGTCGTGAGGATACTACGGATCCCGGCTTCCTGACAAAAACCGAGAAGAATCGCATTTATTCCCGCCGAATCGACGTCGGTTAACTCGGTAAGGTTTCCGATGCCCATCATCATCTCTGCGTCGACGTATTTTTTCCGCACCGCCATATAGCGCACGAGACTCTCTGCGAACCCGAATCCAATGGGGGAAAGGACCGGATCGATCCGCAAGGGCACGTCTCTTTGGGCAAGATAGTCGATCGTTTCATCAAGACTATCGGGCCCGGAGGAAATATCTGGAATCACTACGACTTCGGCACCCCAGTCTGCGGCATTTTCGCGATTCGACGAGTCGACCGACAAGACGAGTTCCGCACCGGCCGCTACGGCTGCCGCTACCTCCTCCGGATTCATGCTATCTATCGACACCGGAATTGAACGGTCACTAAGCTCTCGGACGACCACGCCCACATCGCCCCACGTATGGCCGGGGTCGCACCCGATATCGATCACATCGGCCCCGGCCGCACGCAACCGTTCCGCCTCCTTGATGACCGTTTCAATGGCGAGCCTCGGTGCGTGATTAATCTCGGCAATGATCTGAATATCGTGGTGGCCATAACGGATCACATCTTCAGGCTCCTGTCTAAAAAATACTGATAGTCTTCTCAAATCACGGGGCCCGGCGACCACTTCGCATTTCGCGACTTGTTCAATGCACCGAAGCGAGCCTTCGCAATACCCCGGAACGACTACCATGTCTGTTCCATCAGGCACCTGAATATTTTTTGCGATCCACTCGGGGGTCATCAGGGCCGCTACCGTGATGCCGAGCACGTCGATAGTGTACAAAAAACCGAGCTCTTCACTGAGATGACGAAGCGTATCTTGGAGCGAGTGTTCCGCGAGACGGCCCGTGACAAAGTGGAGTCGCGCACCGATAACTTGGTAATTGGAGAGCTGATTAGCCATGGCAACGAAAACTAGGAAGAGGCCCCCTGTGACCGGCCACCATTGACCACAACCGTTTGTCCTGTCACGAAGCCTGCCTCCGGGCCTGCGAGAAAACTGATCATGTGTGCAACGTCTGCAGGACTCCCCCAACGCTGCAGGAGCGATTCATTGATCGCTCGCGACTGCCAAGCGTCGCTGGCCGTCTCCCCCCACTTCGTCTTGATCCATCCGGGGGCAACGCAGTTGACGCGAACCAAAGGGGCGAGTGTTTTCGCCAGTGCACGGGTAAATCCCATCACCGCACCCTTGATCGCACCGAAGATTTCACCTGAGTCACCCCCCATTCCCCAATCGACCTGATCCCAGCCAATGTTCACGATGCAGCCCCGCCCGGCCGCCTTCATATCAAACCCGATCGTACGGGAGAGTTGCATTGCCGCAACGACATCCACCTTCCAGAGTTGGTCGAGCTTTCGGTAATAGTCTTTCTCGGAGAGCGGGCCCGTGAGAATATCCGCCCCTGCATTATTAACCCAAATATCGGCCACGCCACCAGTTTTAGCGACCGAGGCAAGCAGGTGATCGATCCCTTCCTGCCTCGACAGGTCGGCGAGCACCCCTTGTGCTGAAGCACCCTGATCATGAAGAGTCTCGACAGCACTCTCAAGCGATGTGGCACAGTGGCCACCGTGCAAAACCACGTCCGCACCTGCAGCAGCAAGAGTGCGCGCCACCTCCAGGCCGATTCCCTTGGAACTACCCGTTACCACCGCGCGTTTACCCGAAAAGAATTCCGATCTATCCTGCACGCACCACCACCTTCCGATAGAATGACCACCCCGCTACGCAATCCCTTTTTTTCTCTCTCAGCGGGCCAGCAATTCGGATTGCACCCGCGGCGTGAAGTGATTCATCCCCAAATTCTCGTCCAAACCAGAAAACAATACTAGGGCTGAGATCCAATCTACCGCGACCTCGGCTCTACCCAGCACGGTGAGGAAACGATACGATCGCGGCTAGGGCGTAGCTGCCCCGAGGGCTTATGATTCAGGACATCAAGACAGACATCGCGGATTGCTGTTTCGTCTTTCGCGGTTACAACGTAACAAATCTTGGCCGCACCCCGGAACTTCTTGCGCACCGGGCATACGGGCCGACGGTGCGTCGTTTACTCGAGGAAGCCTCCGAGGTTGCCAGCGAAGAGACTCGCACCACGATCGATCTCGTCGCACGCGTGAAGGATCGCACCGAGACATCGCTCGACTCCTTTGCCGATGCGGTCGCCCTCATCCTCGCTTCAGAAATCGCACAAATCGAACTGCTTCGCGAATTTCACGGAATCCGGTACGGCGACGCCAAGCTTTCCGCCGGCTATAGCCTTGGGGAGATTGCCGCGAACATTTGTAGCGGAATCATGCCGTTTGCCGACGCAATGCGAATCCCGGTGGCCCTTGCACCTGACTGTGCCGAGTTAGGCCGGGACACCTGCATGGGAATTGTATTTTCGCGAACCGGAGAACTGCCCGCGGCAGAAGTCGAGAAATTGTGTGTTGAGATTACCCTCGAACAAAAAGGCACCATCGCAGTCTCCGCGTACCTCTCGCCCAATACGATACTTGTTCTCGGGCAGGGAGAGACGATCAAGCGGTTTCGCGCCTTGTGCCGTGAGCGGTTCGATCGATTCGTCCACTTTCGCAAAAACCCTCATCGCTGGCCGCCGCTCCACACCCCCATCGTCAAACAGCGATCCATCACCGACCGCGCCTCAACGCGACTCCAAACCGCTGGCGGGACCCTTGCCACACCAAAACCACCCATCGCGTCGCTCGTGACCGGCTCGATCGGCTACAACGAATACAATTCCAGGAATATTCTCACCGATTGGACCGATCATCCACAGCAAGTATGGGCCACCGTGTGCGACACCTTAAGCCTGGGTGTGAAAGCTGTGGTGCACGTCGGGCCCGAACCCAACCTGTTTCCGGCAACCTACAAGCGACTCGCTGACAATGTGACGAATCAAATGGAGGGCGCAAGTGCAACGAGTCTTGGCCGCCGACTCGTTTCTGGCATTGTGCATCGCCCCTGGCTTTCGGCATTATTGCCCTCTCAGGCCGCCCTGCTTCGCGCCCCGACAATCACCCACATCATTCTCGAAGACTGGCTTCTTGAGACCGCCCCGACTCAATAATGATGATCGATATGGTGGGCCCATCGTATACCTGCTGGCAAGCAATGATGCTCCTTGACGATTGACCGATGAGCAACCGGCGGTAACATACATGCTGAGCACTGATATTCTGGTGCCCATTTCAACTTGCATGAGACAATCAAATGCCCCCCCAAAAAATCAAGCTTAAGTCCGCTCGTGAAGGCGCTCTCAGTGATGAGATGCAATTCGGGGCTGACCGAGACCAACTTTCATCCGCGCCGCTCGCGAGAAGCCGCGATACCGTCGAGGTAATTTCTGATTCTATGCGACATGGGGATGATCAGGCCGACAACACTGAAGAAATTAGAGCGATTGAAGAGGATCCAACGCTTTTTCCCAATTCTTCCCGCATCTATATCGAGGGTGAGATTCACGAAGGGCTGAAGGTCCCTATGCGGGAAATTCGCCTCTCCGACACGACCCACCAGAGTGGAGAAGTTGAAAATAATGAACCCGTTCGAGTGTACGATTGCTCGGGACCTTGGGGAGACCCTGAATTCGATGGCGATGTGACCCAAGGGCTCCCGGCGATAAGAAGAAAATGGATATTTGATCGGGCTGATGTTGAAGAGTACACCGGCCGTGAGGTCAAACCAGAAGACAACGGCTATCTCTCCAAAGAGCATGCCGAAAAGTATAACCAACTCGACACTGTTAAGAATCGGCTTAAGGAATACCCTGGTTTGAGACGCAAACCTTTGCGAGCCAAAGGTAGCAGCGACAGCGAGGCTGATTGGCATCCGGTCACGCAAAAGTGGTATGCGGACCAGGGAATCATCACGCCGGAGATGGAATACGTCGCGATCCGCGAAAACCTGGGTCGCAAAGAAGAATTTAAAGCGATCGCCGACAAGTATCCAAATCTGCGGGATCTACCGCCAGAGGCGTCGGAACGAATTCGTCAACTCTGCTCCACACCCGAAGGGTACGAAATGCCTCGGCCTTCGGAGATCGATCCGGCCATGCAGGTGCCGCGCAATCGCATCGACCATCAGCACCCGGGGCAATCATGGGGAGCGATGACTCCGGCTTTCATCACCGCTGAATATGTACGTTCCGAAGTAGCTCGTGGACGTGCAATCATTCCAGCGAACGTAAATCACCCCGAAAATGAGCCGATGATTATCGGGCGAAACTTTTTAGTGAAAATTAATGCAAACATCGGCAACTCGGCAGTCACCTCAACTATCGACGAAGAGGTGGAAAAGATGCGCTGGGCCACCAAATGGGGGGCTGACACCGTGATGGATCTTTCTACTGGAAAGAATATCCATGAGACGCGCGAATGGATCATCCGTAATAGCCCGGTTCCCATTGGAACGGTTCCAATCTACCAGGCTTTGGAAAAAACCGGTGGTAGCATCGAAGCGTTAACTTGGAAGCTTTTCCGCGATACGCTAATTGAACAAGCCCAACAAGGCGTCGATTACTTCACGATTCACGCTGGGGTACTCAAGTCGTTTATTCCGCATACGGCAAAACGTTTAGCGGGAATCGTTTCCCGTGGCGGATCGATCCTGGCAAAGTGGTGCATCCACCACGGGAAAGAAAATTTTCTCTATGAACACTGGGACGATATTTGCGACATCTGTGCCGCCTACGATGTTAGTTTTTCGATCGGGGACGGATTACGCCCTGGCTCTATCGCCGACGCGAACGACTATGCCCAACTCGCTGAACTTGAAGTCCAAGGTGAACTGACACAGCGTGCTTGGGCCAAGGGCTGCCAAGTGATGAATGAGGGGCCCGGACATGTACCGATGCACCTCATTCAAGAGAACATGCAAAAGCAGATTGAATGGTGCCACGAAGCCCCTTTCTACACACTCGGTCCACTCACCACTGACATTGCGCCAGGTTACGACCACTTCACCTCTGGTATCGGAGCGGCGCAGATTGGTTGGTATGGCTGTGCGATGCTTTGCTATGTCACCCCAAAAGAGCATTTAGGGCTACCTGATCGCCATGACGTTCGCGAAGGTGTTGTGACTTATAAGATTGCAGCTCACGCAGCGGATCTTGCTAAAGGGCATCCGGCCGCGCAAATTCGTGACAACGCACTGTCAAAGGCTCGTTTTGAGTTCCGTTGGCGAGACCAATTTGCGCTCGGGCTCGATCCGGCTCGTGCGATCGGTTACCACGATGAAACCCTACCGGCCGAAGGCGCCAAGACGGCTCACTTCTGCTCCATGTGCGGCCCAAGTTATTGTTCGATGAAAATCACCGAGGATATTCGAAAACTTGGTGGAAAGTCGCAAGAAACCCCCGACGTCGTCCCTCTCGACTGAAGTAACAGCCAACCGAACACCAATCGCCGGAAACGCGCACCTATGGCGTACGTTTACTTTGTGGTTGTGTCCTTGTGCTGGGGCGTCAACTTTCTGCTAATGAAAAATGCGGTTCAATTATTCACCCCCGGGGCCGTCGCTGTCATACGGGTGACGACAGGCGCATTCGTACTTGGTGGATTTGTCTATTGGCGCGCCCGACGTCTGCCGCTTTCCCGCCGAGATCTTCCCGGTCTCTGTGTCATCGTGCTTTTAGGTTACGCTTGGCCTTTTTTTATTCAGCCCTACCTGATCCCGCACTGCGGAAGTGGCCTAATCGGTATCATGCCCTCATTGGTCCCACTCCTCACGCTGATCATCGCCATTCCACTACTCGGATCTCATCCCTCTGCTCGCCAGGTCATCGGTGTCCTGGGAGGACTATGCTTTACGATTTTGCTGCTCAACGACGGACTCAACCAACAACTCCAGATCTCGCACCTCTTGATCGCCTTAACCGTTCCAGTCTGCTACGCATTATCAAACACCTACATCCGCCGTCGCTTTAGCGAAACGTCACCCGTTGCGCTCACCTTTTGGTGCCTCGCCGCCAGCGCGATTCTGCTCGCACCTCAAGCTCTCTATCGGCCATTGCAAGCAGACGCCGACCATTCCGAAATCACAACGCCAATCCTTTCGGTGATCGCCCTGGGCGTATTCGGCACGGGACTTGCCTTGGTTCTCTTTACGATGATGATCCAGTCTCGCGGACCGCTCTTTGCCGGGATGGTCACCTACGTCATCCCGGTCATTGCCGTATTCATCGGTGGCCTCGATGGGGAATCCATTCCGCCCATCCGGATTGCGTCATTACTGGGCATCCTTTCGATGGTCGCCCTCGTTCAGTGGCCCCGGAGGCGCTCGGACGTAGGCGAACCGTGGGCAAACCACAACCGCAGTACCGACTGACTCGGCAGTAACCCTTGATCGCCCCATATGTCATTTGCCTAAGCCGCCCGCTATCATATCGCTCGTACTGAATTACTCACATGCGTCCGACAGGTCCGCTCATGTATCTAGTGACACGAGAAATCGATTTTTGTTACGGTCATCGCTTATTGAACTACGATGGTAAATGCCGTCACCTTCACGGCCATAATGGGCGGGTGGTGATCACCCTCCAATCAGAAACCCTCGATCATCGCGGCATGGTGATCGACTTTTCCGATATCAAGAATGTGGTTAGTCGCTGGATCGACGAGCAGCTCGATCACCGTATGATCCTTTGCAAAGACGATCCGGTCGTCCCCCTGCTAGAGGATCTCGGCGAACCACTTCACCTGATCGACGCGAATCCGACTGCCGAAAATATTGCAAAATTGATTTTTGAATATTCGCGCGAAAAGGGTTTCCCCGTCGTCGAGGCCCGCCTGTGGGAGACTCCCCGGTGTTCTGCCACCTATCGCGGCTGAATCGGCCTTATCTCTCATCCTGATAGCACCGCAAGCGCCCGCATGCGCGCACGCAGTTTACGCGTTCTTGGGCCACTTGCGCGATTTCCGCTGATCAACCCTAACGATTATTCCGATTAACTAGGTCATCAGCAGTGTCGCCATATCGCCGCGGCGCACCATCCCTGCACCTAAAAGCATTTAGAGGAACCTTCGAGTGGAAATAAAAAAAGAGAACCTTTTTATCTCGATTCTCAAGGCTCCCGTGCTTGGGGGTGTGGTTGCCACCTGTGGGTTTTACTATGCCGTTGACCGGGGCTTGATCAATCATCCGTTGATTGACCGCTATTTTGCGAGTCATCCGGTCGAATACATCGCGACCACTATGTTTTTTGTCGGCTTTATTGCGTTGTTCTTCAAAGGCTTAAGGCTCCTGGGTCAACCGCGGGTACGGGCCGAGGATCTGCTCGGACCTTACGAGTCGGAAAGCGTCACGCCGGACGACTGTCCCGCGATGCTTGCCGCATTGGAAAAAAAACCTAAATCTCTGGTTCGATCCGAATTGGGAGACCGCATCACCAAGGGCCTTCAGTTTGTCTCGCGACGAGGCTCAACCGAGGGCCTCGATGATCACTTGCGAATACTAGCGGAACAGGCAGAAGCCAGGTCCTCCACCAGCTTTTCGATCGTCCGGATTATCATTTCGACCATCCCAATCCTTGGCTTTTTGGGCACCGTAATTGGTATTACGCGAGCGGTCGCCGAGCTGGCCAGCCTCGTAGGCGATATTTCCTTCGAGATTGCTATTAATTCGGTTGTTTCCGGACTCAGTGTCGCATTCGATACAACGGCACTCGCGCTCGGGCTTTCAATCGTTTTGATGTTCGGCATGTTCTTTATCAATCGTATGGAGACATTCCGCCTCTCTGCGGTGGAGGATGTGACTGCTTCTGCGCTGAACGGCCGCTTCAGGACTGATCATTCAGCAGCCGACCCCCACGCTGAAGCCTTGCGACTGATTGGCGAAGAAATCCTTAACAGCACGGCCGGACTCGTCGAACGGCAGGCTACGATTTGGAAGCAGACCATGGATCAGGCCGCCGAGAAGTGGCACGGCATGGCCACGACAACCGAAAAGCAACTCGAAACCGCACTGAGCCGTGCGCTTCAGAGTAGCGCCCAGTGCCATCGGGAACAGCTCGAGTCCGCCGAGGCGCAGAGTCGCGACGAACGCCGGGCAATCGCCGGCCAACTCCAGAAAGCCGCCAACGCCGGACTCACCCAGCAGCAAGAAATCAACAAACAGGCTGAACTGATGTTGAGTGTTGCCCAAGCCACGGAGCAAATCCTCAAACTAGAAAATGCACTGAACCACAATCTTTCGGCCCTGAATAACTCGCGGGACTTCGACAAAACGATTCACAGCCTCACCGCCGCAATCAGTCTGCTCAATTCTCGCATGAGCCCCAGCACCCCCCCCACAGTCCCTGTTAGACTCAATCACGAGAACGTCGCATGAAGCCGTCCGCCAACGAGCAGCGGATCACCCTCTTTCCCTTTCTCGCGGTCCTCATCTGCACGATGGGCGCGTTGCTCGTCCTGTTGATTGTCATCTCAAAACGGGCCCAGGCGACCGCACAAACGCAGCGCGAAACTGCTGCTGCTGCCGCTGCTGCCGAAAATACGATACATCAACAGGCACTTGAAGCCGACAAGGAGAAACTCGCTGCCGCCCGCGATGAAGTTGCAGCGCGCCTGGCGGAAGGCCGCCGCACCCTCGCACACATCGAAGACCATATGAGACGCCTCGGTGAAGCCATTCGCGCACTCCAACGAGCCGAGCAACAACTTACCGAGAGTCCGGCGTCGGGTGATGATCTCGAGTCGCTCAAGCGGCGACTCTCGGCGCTAATGGCGGAAAAAGAGGAGATTGAATCGCTCATCGAGGAACTGAGGCAATCACACCCGGAACAAGCGTCTTATCGCATCATCCCCTACCACGGAAACAGCGGCACACAGCGCCGGCCCATCTATCTTGAATGCCGCGAAGACGGGGTTTATTTTCAGCCCGAAGGAATCCACCTCTCCGAGAACGATTTTGCCCGACCTCTGGGGCCAGAGAATCCGCTCGCGGCCGGCCTGAGGGCGCAGAGTAGCTTCCTCCGGGAACATCGGTCGACCGATGCGTTTTCCCACGATCCATATCCGCTCTTGATCGTGCGACCCTCTGGAATACCCGGCTATTACGCGGCACGGCTGGCGATCCGTTCCTGGGAATCCGATTTTGGTTATGAGTTGGTCGACGAGGATACCGCACTCGACTTCGGCACTCCCGATCCAAATATTGCCCGGGTCACTCGGGAAGCCATCAATATCGCCCGACCCCGTCACCAATTCATGGTTGCCCGGGCGGAGCGATTACGACTCGCCGGAGGACTCTCCTCCACCGCTTCGCGCGCTAACGGGCGCGGCAGGATTGCTGAACCAGGACGCGGTGATGACGGGAGGGGGTTTGCGGGTGGACGTGGACAATCCTGGGATAATACAAATCAACGCGATTGGGATGAGTCTCGTCGGCACGGCACTGACAGCGACCGAAATCGTGGCGCACTGCGCCGGGCAGAAGCGGCCCGCAAGGCGGAAAATCCCGTTAACCCGCTCGCAACCCCCGCGCCGGGTGGCGGGTCATCACCGAGTCCTTCCTCCACTGCGACCTCATCGCCAGCAAACGGGTCCGCCCAATCGTCCTCCTCGGGAGGACCACAGCCCTCGTCGAGTCCCGAACAGCCTCCCGCTCTATCTCTGAGCCTCGGGTCATCCGCCGCACCGTCATCTACCGAGCATTCACCGATTTCGGATGTACGAGGCAAAAATTGGGCTTTGCCGGGTGCAAGTAGTGGCGCGGTTCCATTTCAGCGTTCAGTTCGAATTGAGTTATCAGTTGAGGCAATCACCCTTTATTCAACCGATCCCCGACAATCTCCCGAAACGATTCCCTTCGACGGCAGTACACGCGATACGATTGAACAACTCGTATCCGGAATCTGGGAGCATATGGATCACTGGGGCATCGCGGGGCGCGGTATGTACTGGCGACCCGTGCTCAATATCTACGTCTCACCCGGTGCCGAGCAGCGAGCCACGGAATTGCAACAACTGCTCAAGCAGAGCGGACTCCAAATCAATTACTTCAACGCCACGCCCTAGGCAAGCTTGCGATTATGCAAAACGTGCACGACCACCACGATCCACAGCAGGACCATGACTCCTTCCTGG
Source organism: Planctomycetaceae bacterium (assembly GCA_902630355.1). Taxonomy (GTDB): domain Bacteria; phylum Planctomycetota; class Planctomycetia; order Pirellulales; family UBA7805; genus UBA7805. Next base: position 31,654 of record CACOUL010000012.1, on the reverse strand, counting down.
ATATCGTCGCAAATATTGTCGGAATTCTCATCATCCTTGTGATGGTCGTCAGCCTCCGCGCCCGCCAGGCCCCACCTATTCCAGAACCCGATCCCGCGGCGGAATCAGCAACCGAAAGAGCCAATATCGACCATCAAGCGCTGCAACAGGACGTCGCGAGATTGATGCTCGAGCATCATCAACTCGCCGACTATCTCTCTGTCCGCCGCGAAGAACGGCATCGCCTTGCCGTTATGCTTGCGGCAAGCGAGCAAAATCTCGCGGAACAACGCAATAAACTCGCTGCTGAGGACCGTCAGGCACACGCGATCGAATCCGAGATAGCCAGCTTAGAGAGTTCCCTCGACACACTCCGCCTCGAACACATCCAGGCAGCATCACGGGAACCCGAGGTGAAGGAGCTACAACACCTCCCGACTCCCATCGGGCGTGCCGTCTTTGGCCGCGAGCTTCACTTCCAGCTCCTTGGCGGGCGAGTAACGCATCTTCCGATTCAGGCGCTCTTCCGCGAGGCACGTTCGCAGGCGCGGCAAAAGGTATGGAAACTCGACCAGCTTCCCGAGGCCACGGAGACAGTGGGTCCCCAGGAAGGATTTCATATGCGATACACGCTCGAGAAGATTCCGCTTCCCCGCGAGGTACAAATGGAGACCGGTCGATCCGGCTTTATGATCCGGTCGAAACTCTGGGAACTCATACCGACCAGCACCCGGCTTGGGGAGCCGCTCGAAGCTGCGCTCGCAGATCAAAGCACCTTCCGGTCTTATCTGAGTGGTCTCGACCCCGAAACCACCACCATCACCCTCTGGACCTACCCCGATAGTTTCATCACTTATCGGACCCTTAAAAGAGAGCTTCACACCCTCGGATTCGCCGCCGCTGCCCGGCCCTTACCTGCAGGAGTCCGGATCGCTGGTTCCCCGAGCGGAAGCCGATCTACCGCACAATAAGTGCTAATAATACGCAAAGTATTAAAACAGGACCCTTAATCCCCCCCTGTGGAGGGATTCCCGGCTTCTGCGTCCGACTTGTGTGAAGCGGCGATGAAGATTCCGCAAATTTTCCAGTTTTGCATACAAAACCCTTGCAGCAGCGAGATTTCAGCTTATATTGGGGATCAGTGCTTCGGGCCAATTCGAAGCAGTATTTGATTAGGCAAGGGTCAAACATATAGCGACCGCGTCGCACGCGACGCAGAAGGATGAGACGCTAATGCTTCGGACATGGATGGTAGTTCTGTTTATCGCCCTTTTGGCGATCGCACCCGGGGTTGCCTCGGCGGTGCAGGTGCAGCTCGATTTCGAGGGCACGTTCGGTGATGCCCTCGATGGCAACAGTCTCTTCAGTTACAGCGGCGCGGCAGGTCTAAATCAATTCCAATTGGTGGTTACCGCGACTGGAGGCGACTTTAATAAGACCTCTTCCGGATTTGGAATCAATGCACCCGGATCGGGAGACGATACCGACGCCCTGGACAATGGTCTCGTGAACGAGGCAATTCGCATCGCTTTCGACACCACCGCGGACATCGGCGTAAAGGTCGTTTCTTTTGAGTTTGATCGTTTGACCGGTTCCGGTGGCACTGGTGAGGACCAGGCACTCCTTTCCTTCTATTCCGACGCCGGCTTCGACAATTCGCTGGTGGTCACTAACGCGAACACCGCTGGCGACGACACAGCGAACTTCAACGGCGTTGACTTTGCGGAACAGGTATTCAATCCTGGTTCCTATCTTGACGTCTCTGTCCAGGACGGCAACGGATTTGGGCTAGAAATGCTTGTTATTGAGGTTAGCGAAAGCTACTACACACCGAGCGGCGGAAGCGGTGGTGCGGTACCGGAACCGAGTACTGCACTCCTGATGCTACTTGGCACTTCAGCGCTGTATGGCCTCAGGCGGCGACGCGCTGCCTAGCGGCCCTCTTTAATGGCGCCCCCACTTTTCTCCAGTGCTGCGCTGTGGACATTCAGAGGAATGTCTATGCGCTGCTACGATACTGCGATCCGCAAAAAGCGTTTTATCAACCCCTCGGTCTCTGGCGCATCTTCGAGCATTTCACCAAATCGTTCCGGTGGGACGCCCGCGATTTTTTCAATGTAACTCGGATACTGCAGCACCCGAGTCAGGAGCGCTTCTCGCTTTAGTTCGGGATGAAACTGGGTGCACCAAATGGGACGATCGCCGACACGATACGCTTGGTTTTTCACGAGGCTTGAGGAGGCCAACAACACGGCTTCGGCTGGCAGCACCGTGACGCAATCTTCGTGACCCATCTGCCCCCGAAAATCCGAGCCAAGCGTACCGAACAACTCATCGCTGTTCCCGCATTCGGTTAATGTGAGTCGATGCGTTCCTACCTCGGCCCGCGACAGATCGGTGACCACCGTGCCTCCCAGCGCCCGAGCCATCGCCTGGAACCCCCAGCAAGAGGCGAAGGTCGGCTTCGATTCGTCGACCAGTCGGCGCAACAGTTCGAACGACGCCTCGAGCCATTCTTCCTCTCGCGTAACTGAATAATCGCCACTCCCTCCGATGAGTACCGCATCTGATTGCTGCAGCAGGCCGCTGTCGGGTGGGCCAGCAATCAAATCCCAGGGCATAATCTGATCCCTATCGACACCCGCCGCCGTGGCAAAGCAGCCGATTTCCTGATCGCGCATGGGATCACCCGGATTTCGAATCTGAAGTAAAAGGAGACGCAATGGTGTTTTCATCTGTAGACTTCAAAGAAATCGGCTAGCGAATTTTCGCATTTACCAGAGGATTTTTACCGCGGCACCCTGCCCCACTCCCAGCATCACCTTTGCACTGTCACCCACAATCGCGAGTTCGAGTTTCCCGGTCGAGCCCACCAGTGCGATCAGGGTCATCTCTGGCTGATCTCCATAGGTTCGAAAGATCCCCGTCGTCTCGTGTTCGTCGCAAATGATCCGGACTGATTCATCGCGCGGCACATCACCGAGTTGGTCTTCTCCGATATTCGTAATGAGATTGCCAAACGAGTCGACCGACTCGATCACGCCCTCTATCTCACCCTTTTCCACCCGAACCTCCGGCCATTCTAAATGAACCAACTCATCCAATGGGTCACCCAATCGCTCCAGCGGCACACCCAGACTCAAATGCGCTGCAACCGGCCCCAGAATATCTCGTCCGTGAAACGTCGCTGAAACATCGGGCAGCCAGAAAGTCGAGTCAGTCAGCGCGATGATTTTATCGGCCTTTCCCCCCGACGCCAAGGCATCGAGCACCCCATTATCAGGCGCTACAAAGCAGTGGCCATTCATTTTCACAGCCACGAGTACCCGCTCGGTTCCAACGCCAGGGTCTACCACGATCAAGTGGATCGTCCCCTCAGGAAAGACGGCCGATGAAGTCAAAAGCGACAAGGCACATTGTCGAACATCCTGCGCAGGAATCGAGTGGGTAAGGTCGACCAGGCAGGCTTCCGGGTTGATCGAGAGAATCGCTCCCTTCATTGCGGCAACATAGGGGCTATCGTGCCCAAAATCAGTCGTGAGCGTAATGATTGGTGCCGGCACGATCGACCTCACATTTCGCCCGCGAGTCGCAGGCAGAGATCTCGAACCTCTTGAGGCTGCACGTTCGGGTTTTGCTGCTTCGCTTGCCCCACCAACGCTCCCACTGCCTTAATTTTCCCTTCCTTGATATCGGCGACCACCTTTGGGTTCGCTTCCAACAACTCACGGCAGAGCTGTTCTGTGGCAGCCGAATCGACCTCGACAATTCCGAGAGACTGCATTGCCGCCTCTAGCGTCTCACCCGCCGAAACCATCTGTGCGAGAACCTCTCGTCCGCGACTCGTGGAAAGCTTTTTCGCCAACACATTTGCAATTAGATCACCAAGCTGATCTGCGGTGACCGGATAATCATCGATTGTCACACCAGCTTCGCTAAGATAGCGCATCACATCTTGTTGAATCCAATTGCTTGCGATTTTTCCGTCATTGATTGCTCCAGCGAGCAATAAAAAGTACTCCACCAGCGCACGGCCCTGATTAACCAACACATCCACATCCACCTCGGGCAGTTGATATTCCTGCACGAGCCGCGTTCGGAGGGCAGCCGGCAATTCACCCAACGCCAACCGGTGGGTCGCGACTTCAGCCTCAGTAATCACGACCGGCGGCAGGTCGGGTTCAGGGAAATAGCGGTAATCACTCGACTCCTCCTTGCTCCGCTGACTACGACTTACGCCAGCGTCGTCATCCCAGCCCCGCGTTTCTTTTGTTACTCCCGGATCGCCCAGACATCGTCCCGATTCCTGCCATTGGTCGTATTGTCGAGACGCCTCATAGGCCAGTGCCCGCTGGACGGCACGGAAACTATTCATGTTTTTCACTTCAACAATGGGCGTGGCTTTAAACTCACCATCGACCCTGAGATGCAAATTGATGTTCGCATCAACCCGGAGGCTTCCTTCCTGCATATTACAATCCGAAACCTCTAAATATTCGAGCAGCAGTTTCAATTCACTTAGATATCTTCCCGCCTCCTCGGGGCTTCGCAAATCGGGTTCACTTACAATTTCAAGAAGCGGAGTACCACAACGATTCAAGTCAATCCGACTGTCCGCCTTTCGTGCTACCTCGTCATGGAGACTCTTCCCTGCGTCCTCTTCGAGGTGGGCCCGAATAATGCCAATGCGCTTGTCAGAAAACTTGCCCTTCGGATCAGAAATATCGAGATAACCATGTTGCGAAAGAGGTAAATCAAACTGACTTGTCTGGAACCCCTTCGGCAAATCGGCATAAAAATAATTTTTTCGGTCCCACTTCGTGAACAGCGGAATCTCGCAATGCAATCCCAGGGCTGCCCGAACCGAGAGCTCGTAGGCTTTTCGATTCATCACCGGAAGTGCTCCGGGTAGACCCGCACATACTGGGCAGGTCAAGGTGTTAGGTTCTGCTCCATAACGGTTCTCGCAGCGGCAAAACAGTTTCGAGCGAGTCGAAAGCTGCACGTGCACCTCAAGCCCGATGATGGTGGTATAGGGTGTTAAATCGTTCATGTCCGTCGCCAGCGTCCCATTGGACTCTATTGTTCTCGCCGCCAGATGAGTGACATGCCGAGTCCCGGAAACGGCATCTCACAGCCATTAGGGCCGTTGAGCTTAACCCGAATGGCCTCCTTGGCCATCGCATCTTTTTTCCAGGCGATCGCCGCAGCCTCGATAAAGTAGACCTCGTCGTCCTCGATCGAAGATCTTCCCAGCACGCCCGAAACAACAACGGGGCTTTCTAATCGCTGAGCCTTTTTCTGAATTTCGGCCTTCTTCTCCGCGGAGAGACTTTCATAAAACACTTCGATCACATAGTCACCTTGCCCCAGACCAAATGACTCTGATTCGGCATAGTGCTCCCGAAACGTGCCTTTCATTAACACTTCTTGATCCACGAAGTCTTGCGGAAACCGATAAATCTGTTCAAAGCGGATCCCTTGGAGCGGGTAGACGAGTTCGATGACGACAAACTCGGCATCCTGCTTTTTAACTTGATACGTACCTGCGATCGTTTCGGACTCGTCACCGAATGTCTTTTTAAAGAGCATTGTACCGTCACCCAGACAATCCATTTCGATTGAAAGCCCCTGAGACGATGCCAAAAATCCTTTGGCTTTGTCGCTGTTACCGAGTGATTCGGCCGTCTTAGCAAAATCGACGGCCCAGCGACCAACTAATGGACTGTCTTCAGCGTAGACCGGAGCGTACGCAATCACCACGAGCATCCATACAGCAAGTTTCTTATCCATTTTGATCCTTCGGTTTTATGAGTTCCGGGCGACTGAGATGCCAATCACTTTCTTGCTGGAATGCGCACGCGAGTTGCAGCAATCCCTCCTCCGAAAGGGCTGGCCCCTGGAGTTGAACCGCCACCGGCAGTCCTGCCGTCGTGAGACCACAGGGTAGCGATAGAGCGGGTAGTCCCGCCAGATTAGCGCCGACCGTATAGGAATCCCCCAGATACATGGCGAGCGGGTCTTCCATTTTCTCGCCAATTTCAAACGCGGGCGTCGGAGTCACAGGCCCGATCAGGAAGTCGACCGTTTTATAAGCATCCGCGAAATCCTGCGCAATGAGGCGCCGAATCTTCAGTGCTCGCAGGTAGTATGCATCGTAATAGCCCGCGCTCAGGGAGTAGGTGCCGAGCATGATTCTCCGTTTCACCTCCTCGCCAAATCCTTCTTGCCGTGTCTTACGATACATGGCAACCAGAGGGCCATCCTTCTCATCGTTAGATATATCCTTAGCCCGATAGCCATAATGTGCGCCATCAAAACGAGCGAGATTACTCGAGGCCTCGCTTGGAGCGATAATGTAGTACGCTGCGATAGCATAGCGAATATGCGGTAGCGAGATATGATGCACCGTGGCCCCCAGGGCTTCAAATTGACGAATCGCTGTTTGAACCTTGTCGGCCACCTCGTCATCGATTCCCTCACCGAATTGTTCGTCGATCACTCCGAGACGTACTCCATCAAGGGGCTCACGGCAGCTCTCCTCGTAGCGGGGTACCGGGCCCGCGATCGATGTCGCATCTCTCGGATCCCTTCCTGCCAACACGCTCATTACACGTGCCACATCCTCGGCCGTGCGGCCCATCGGACCGATACAGTCAAGGCTACTACCGAAAGCGATCAGCCCATAGCGGCTCACCCGGCCGTAGGTTGGTTTGAGCCCGACCACGCCACAATGCGCCGACGGCTGCCGGATTGAACCTCCCGTATCAGAACCGAGCGATAAGGGTGCCATCGCGGACGCCACCGCGGCAGCGGAACCGCCACTCGATCCACCCGGAATATAACCCAACTTCCACGGATTGTGTGTCGGACCGAACGCAGAGGTTTCGGTTGACGCCCCCATTGCAAACTCGTCCATATTGCCTTTACCGAGGATAACCGCATCTGCTGCCTTCAATCGTTTAATCACCGTCGCATCGTACGGAGACAGATAGTTTGCCAGCATCTTTGATGCGCAACTCGTCACATGATCGGAGGTGCAAAGATTATCCTTCACCACGACCGGAACACCTGCGAGCACACCAACCGGTTCGCCACCCTCGCGACGAGCGTCAATTGCCTCGGCCGTGCGCATCGCGTCTTCCGCATCCCAACGAACCAGAGCGTTCACTTCCCCATGATACCGTTCAATTTGCGCCAGATACGCAGCGGTGATCTCCCTCGATGTGAGTTCTCGGGAATCCATTCGCTCCAGCAATTCGGTCGCCGTGTAATCAACGATCGCCATCGATCATCCCATTAAGTTAGCCGATTCGATCGGGTAGGGCTTGATTCAATCTCCGAGCACCGGAGGAACGCGGTAGCACTCTTCGTCGCGCCGTGGCGCATTGCCGAGCATCACGTCGCGTGGTTGGCTCGGCTCCACGGTGTCGTCTGCCAGCACATTTACCTGTTCAATCGCATGTGCCATCGGATCGACGCCCTCGATATCCACCTCCGCAAGCTGCTCGATATACCGAAGCACATCGCCTAGTTGTGTTGTGAGGCGTAGGGCGTCCTCATCGCTGAGATTAATGCGAGCGAGGGCAGCCACCTTTCTGACGTCCGCTTCAGAGAGGGTCATCAAGCAAAGTGCTCCTGCAGTGCATTCGATGGCGGACCAATTATTCCGAGCTGACAGGCAACGCGAAGGGCTTTGCTTGCACCCGTTTCGTGACCGCCCCGCTGCGAAGGCATTGTGTGCAAACGAGCATTCGCGTATTGGTGCCTTCCCGGGTTGTCACGCGAACGCGCTGCAGATTGGGCTTGAACTTGCGGCGAGTGATTCCCGTCAGCTTGGTACCGACGCCGCCAAGATATTTTGCTTTACCGCGGGTTTGGACCCGGTTCCCCATTTGCGGCCCTTTGCCGCATACTTGACATGCTCTCGCCACTGTAAAAACCTCCACCGATCAGCTGCTACATTGACCGCCGGCGTCTCGCCCGGCGACCCCAATCAAGCTATATTCTAAGGCTTCTCGGACCCCGGGCCAAGTGTACTCCGGCCATCACGAGCGTGGTACATTAAGGGGGCCCATCACCCCGACTCAACGGCCGCGTCGCCCGACGGCACTTTTTACCGGCAATTGGACCATGAAACTTCGCGTTGGACTCGTCGGTCTCGGCAGCAGTTGGCAGGAGCGCCATGCACCGGTACTCCGTGCCCTGGCAGACCGGATTGAAGTACGCGGCGTTTACGAGCAAGTGGCCCACCGCGCCGAGCAAGCCGCCGTTGCATTTGATGCACGCTGTTTTGAAAGCTTTCGGGCCCTCATCCTAGCCGAGGACATCGATGCAATCCTGATGCTTGCCCCACAATGGTATGGGCAGCTACCAATTCTCGCGGCGTGCGATTCCGGGAAAGCCGTATATTGCGCAGTTGCCCTGAACATTGACCTACCGACGGCCTATCGACTCAAAAAACGTGTCGAGGAAGCAGGCATTGCTTTCATGGCCGAGCTGCCGAAGCGATACGCCCCGGCGACCCTCCGCCTCAAAGAATTAATTGCGACACAACTCGGTGCGCCCCGATTAATCTTCTGTCATCAACGCCTTGTCGTCGAATCCTCTCAGCCCGACGAAGCGCGACCACGTCGCGGGATGCCCATGCACCACATGGTCGAACTGGTGGACTGGTGTCGCTTTCTAGTGGACCGCGAGCCGACGAGCGTTACCGGAGTGTCGCACGCCACCGGCAACGGACCTTACGAAACCGATTATGAAATGCTCAGTCTGCAGTTTGCACCCCCCGGTGGACAAGATGGAGAGATTGCCACGGCGCAACTCAGTTGCGGGCATTACTTACCCGATCAATGGCCCGAGGCAATCACCTTTCGTCCACCCACAGCGCTTCAAGTGGCGTGCGAACATGGAGTCGCCTTTATCGATCTTCCGGCCACAGTGACGTGGTTCGATAAGGCGGGCCGCCACCGCGAGTCACTTGAATCGGACCGACCGGTGGGAGAGCAATTGCTCCAACAGTTCGTGCGGGGCGTTACGAGCCTCGTCCGCCGCCAGGCAGATCTTGACGATGCCTATCGCTCAATGGCCATCGTCCTTGCCGGCCGAGAGAGCGAAAAGGAGGGTCGGCGCGTCGATCTCGACGGCTAGGAGCTATTCCCACAGATCCGTCGATAAATACTTAAGCCCCGAGTCGCAGATCATTGTGACGATCGTTTGGCCTTTCATTTCCCCCTCCAGCAGACGCGCGGCGACCGCCACATTCGCCCCGGCCGAAAATCCGCCAAAAATCCCCTCCTCCCGCGCAAGGCGACGTGCCCACGTAATCGCCTCCTCGCCCGTTACCGTCTCAAAGGAATCAACCCACTGTTTTTGGACCAGCGGAAGTGCCCTCGCGTAACCACCTCCCTGGATCGGATGCTCACTACAGCGCACCGCATCACCAGCGACCACCGAGGCACCGGCTGGCTCGATGGCATACGTGCGGACCATGCGGCCCTGTGCCTTGAAAACACGCGCACAGCCTGCAAAGGTACCACCTGTCCCTAAAAATTCACAAAAACCATCGATGTCACCTCCGCTTTGAACGAGGATTTCGCGCGCCGTACCCTCAGCGTGCGCATCGGCATTCTCCTGACGGACGAACTGGTCAACTAAAAAGGCGCCGCGCTGCTCCGAGATTTTCCGCGCCACCAATTCAACCCTAGCCAAATCTTCACCCCGCACGCAGCCTCTCGCGCCGCCTGATTGTTGCGGCACAACCTCAACCTCAGCTCCAAGCGCCCGCATCATCTTGACGCGTTCGGTCGAATTACCCTCACTCATGACAGCCACAAACGGATACTTTTTTACCGCGCACACAACGGCAACCCCGGTCCCCGTATTACCGGAGGTCATTTCAACTACCGTTTGACCCTCAGTAAGCTCGCCCCTCTCTTCTGCCGCTTCGATAATTGCCAATGCAATCCGGTCCTTTTTTGAGTGTCCGGGACTTAAATATTCGAGCTTGACGAGAATCCGCCCCTCGCGGCCTTCGACCACCCGGCGAAGGTCAACCAGCGGCGTATGACCGATCGCTCCCAAAACCGAGCTATAGAGTCGCTGATCTACCGATTTACCCATCCTGCAACCTCCCCCCCCCCCGGAAACTTCGCATTGTTTGCTCGCACAACGGCCGTTAGGCGGCTAAACTCCCGAATAGAAACACCGCCAAGTTATTAGAATGATTTCTGTTCTACGGCTACCATAGGGGAAGTGCAGTATAGTTATCTTTCCGAGACAAGCAGCAAGATGAACACCACGGACACCTACCTGGCGTTACTGCGCACTGTAAAATAATTCGTGTTGGGACTACCAGCGCGAACCCCGCTCAGCTTAATATCGGCGGCGACGGCACATTTCCCAACACTCTTTCTGCTTACCTTTTTTAGATCTTATGCTGAATTGAGTGCCGAAAAGCGCATCTCACCCGATCAAACCTCAACTGCCGGGCTTCTGCGATCTCATCGGCTACCGATCCGTCGGCGTCTGAATATCCAGAAGAGACCGATCAGGGCAAAAATACCGCTCGCAGCCTCGGGAACCACACGGACCGGGTCGGGATGCAGATGCCCGTGAAATGGGGTCTCAATCTGGCGAATCAACCGGTAATCGTTGAACCGCAGGCTTTTGATCGGCTCGATCGAACTGGCAATCAAATCGGCCTCAATTTCCGCCTCTGAGAGAAGTCCGGTGTCGAACTCGAAGGTGAACAGCGTACCCATCAACTCTTCCGGGGTAGCGCCATAGCCATCCACATTCGTAAAGAGATCTGCATCGATGCCGAATCGGAACGCGTCCCCTTCGGTGAATGAACCAGGGGCAAAATCGAGTGTCAACAGTTGACTACCGTCCGTATCGCCACTCACGCTGATGTCTCCGCTGGTCACTCCAACCATCGAAGAGGAATTCAGCAGAAACGGAGTTCCTATCGAACCCGGCGGTGATGCCGTGGGATCGAGGAACGCGTTCACGGGACTTAAATCCATGGTCAAACTCGAGAGCGACATTCCCAGCGGTCCGCTGGCAAAATCGACGAGGAAAAAATCATCGGTACTGAAAGGCGTCGAGCCGTTCGTATCGACCAGTACCTCGGCGACAGTCCCCAAAAAGGGCGATGACCGCAATTCAGTAATCTGTGCCGCCGTCAATTGAGAGAGATTATCACCGTCGGGTGTAATGTGCCCAATGCCGCCCGGCACATCTCTGAAACTTCCCGCTGTGACTAGATTATTAGCGCCACCGGCACCAAAGTCCGAGTGCCCGAGGCCGAAATTATGGCCGATCTCATGTGCCACTGTGTCGATGCGGCCCACACCGCCATTGAAATTCTGAACCGCCGTTCCGTTAATCGCGATTCCGTTGCCACCATTCCACGCTTCGCCATAAAGAGTATACCCAGGGGCATAAGGCATATCCTCGACGAACCACATGTTAAGAGTCAGGGGATCGGCATGCTGTCCATTACCCGGCAAATCAATATTGGCGACCGACGGAACGCTCAACAGCGAAGCATCATTGAGTTGCACCGTCGGCAGCCAGATTGGCGCAACACCTGCCTGCGCAAATATCTTCTCGGTCTCCGCCTGAAAAATCGGCATCGGCGCCGGATTCAGCCCCGCGTCATCATGGACCTGGATCGGCTGAACCGTGAACCAGCGGTCGACAACCTGGGCCTGACCCGTGGTTGAAATGAGCGCGATTGCGAGAGCCAATAAGGCGACGCCGAAAATGCAAATCCGGGTCACCTTAGAATGATCAAACTGGGTCGCCTGCGCAGGCAAAGCGGACCGAACATACCGGGACTCGCGTAAATGTAAAGAATAAGAGTGACTTCGAGACATTAGCTGGCTCACGTGATACCGACCTGACCTGCAGTCTAAATTAACACAATCTGAAGCCGACGCAATCAGTTTTCAATCGAAAACATTACGTTAATTTGGAGCATTCTCGCTGATGACTCGCCACAAAGTGGCCCCACAGGCAGAGAAACCTGCTGACAAACAATCACGTTAGCTGAGCGGTTGCTTTTTACCCTACCGTCGCCTGCGTCGCGGCAAGACCGCCAAGCCTAGGAGCGCCAGCAACAACGACGCCGGTTCGGGAACGCCTGTCGTGTAAAGAGAAATATCATTGCCGTCACCACCGGCGTAGGTAACGTACAGGTCTCTACTAGAGAACGTACCGACCAACGCGCCTTCCGGAAGACCGTCAAACTCGCCCGAGAGCGAACCCCCAACGCGCACAATATCGAACGACATGCCCTCGGTTAACGCGAAAGCGTCAACCAAAATAACCTGGAGGCTACTGTTAAGATTCACATTCCCGTTCACCTCCAACCAATCGAACTCTGTAAGCGCCTTATCGCCGCCACCATCACTCTCCCCAGCAAGTTCGATCTTCGTAAATCCTGCCGTTTTATTCCATTCCCCATCAATGCTGATTACGCCAGTCAAATTCGCGGGCGACTCGATTGAATTACCGGGTGCCATCATGCCTGCGTCATTAATGGTCCCTGTCATTGAACCAGTACCGTGAATCGTTCCAGAATTATTAAACGTACCCGTGGAATTGAACGTTCCATCATTCGAAAAAGTGCCGCCACTATAATTTGTGAATAACAAATTATTCGTGAACGTATTAGTATTGCTGAGTTGCCCTCTATTATCGAACGTAGCACTCGTAACCAAACCGGTATTAAGGAAGTTGCCGTGGTTAACAATCACGCCACCGTTATTTTGGATGACGCCGCCACCTTCGTTGGTTAACGTTGCTCCGACTTCGTTGGTCAACGTTGCTCCGCCAAGAATTTCGATGGAGCCGCTAGATGTATTGGTGTAAGGATCGAGTGCGTTGATCATCGAACCCGATACCGTCACGTTGCCGCCATTGGGATCCCCCGGAAGCTGTGGGTCTGCGACGGCATCTGTGAAATGACAGACAGAGAGAGAAACCCCAAGACACGCCGCAAATATGAACCGCATGAGCTGACCCCTTTTGACAGAACTACCTGGCCTGAGTTGACCTTAATCCTAACACAAACCGCGACCATTTCAACGTATTCTTTTTGTCGAAAGACACGAATCATCCTCCCATACGCCCGGGTATCGCGCCCGATCGTTTTTTACGAAAACACCGGCACTTTTTGGCAATTCAACCGCGTCGCCGGCCCAACCGCCGCCGCTGCTGCGGTGCGGAGGCGGTCACATTTCCCGCGAGCTCCCAACCGGGGCGATACTCGCTGCGAACAATCGTTGCAAGCTCCGGGGCGTCCTTGGCCACCAGGTTCTTCGCGTCCCAATCGACCTTTTTGCCTTCGCCGCCGGGTGCTGCCGCCCAGACCGCCAGGTTGCCCAACAAAATGGTCTCGGTCAGCGGACCGGCGTAGTCAATGAAATTGCTCATCGCCGGCTTGCCACCCTGAATAGCGTGTACCCACTCACGAAAATGACCCGGGGACGGATCATACTCCGCCTTCGGTTTCTCCATCGGCTTGCCATCGAGTGATATCATTTCGAACTCTTCACCATAATCCTTCGGCGAGTAAATCTTGCCTTCGGTTCCGACGAGCAATGCACCGGAACCGGAAAGCGGTTTACCGACCATCGCGGCATCGGGCCGCTTGCCACCGTCGTACCAGTAAACATCGACCGCGTCACGCTTGTCAGTGGCCGGGAACACAAAGTGAATTTGCGACCATTTGGGATAGCTCTCGCCGTTATGCCCAGAAGTAACAGCCTGCACCGAGACCGGATCGCGCAAATTGAGAGCGGCAAAAGGCATGTTAAACGTATGGCACGCCATGTCGCCGAGCGCACCGGTGCCAAAATCCCACCAGCCGCGCCATGCGAACGGATGATAGCCATTGGCATAGGGTCTCTCGGGTGCCGGGCCGAGCCACGCATCCCACGAAAGGCTCTCGGGCTCGGGCTTCGATTCGGGCCTCGGACCGCCCTGCGGCCAAATCGGTCGATTCGTCCAGACGTGAACCTCGGTAACGTCGCCAATACCGCCGCTTTGGGTAATCGCTGCCGCCTCACGCAGCCCGTTATTCGAGGTGCCCTGGTTGCCCATCTCGGTCGCCACGCCCATCTTTTTTGCCAGTTCGCCCAAGTAACGGGCTTCGTAGATGGTGTGAGTAAGCGGTTTCTGGCAAAAGCAGTGTTTGCCCATCGACATCGCCTTGGCAGCGGCGACCGCGTGCGTATGGTCCGGTGTGCTGACGGTTACCGCGTCGATCTTATCGCCCAGCGAATCGAGCATCTCGCGGAAATCAGCGAAACTGCTCGCGCCCTTGAACCGCCTGGCGGCGCCCTTGAGCCGCTTGGCGTCGGTGTCGCAGATACCCACCACATCGCCACTCTTGCCGGCATCGGCCGAGTCGCTCGAACCCTTGCCGCCGATTCCGATGCAGGCGAACTGCACCTTCTCGTTGGCCGAGTTGCTTTCGGCGGAAGACACGCCGCCAGCCACCCAGTAACCGGCGGCTGCGACTGAAGTTTTCTGGACAAAGGAACGCCTGTTGATTTTTCTCGCCATCGGTGTGCCTCGTATGCTGGAGTGGGATAGTGCGGCATTGCGTCTTGCTGCGGCCACGACACACCCACACTTTACTCTGCCTGAGGCACGAGGGCAAATGCTAGCAGGCCGGGTTTTTTCACCCGTTCGGGCGGTTTCCCCCTCGATGGCCCCTACCGTAAAATAGAGGGCCCCGCCTACCTCGAAAGGAATCCTGCCATGTCCGCCTACGCGCTACGATCCATTACCACCTACGCCCTGCTCTTACTAATGGCGCCCGGAACCCTTGTGGCTGAGCCAAGCGACACGGCCGCCGAAGCCCTCAGCGAAAAGGGTGGAAAAATCAAACGGGATAAGGCGGGAAATGTCACGGAAGTGAATCTCGCCGAAGCCGACGTCGACGCAGCGGACGTCGCCAAACTTGCATCTTTTCCCGAACTTGACCGCCTCACGCTCTGGGGTGCAGGCATCACCGATACTGCGATTGGAACGCTGGGAAAAAATCCCAAACTCGCGACCCTCGTTCTTGAAAACACTGAAATCACCGGCGAGGGTATCGCCTCCCTCGCCCGGTTGCCGAACCTCAAGGTACTCAACCTCCGCCGCAGCACCTATCTGGACGACTCGGCCCTCGAGACGATCAGCACGATGCCGCAGATCGAACAGTTGATGTTGCTCTACAATAATTTTACCGATGTGGGCCTCGAGCACGTCGCTAAGCTCAAAAGACTCAAGGTTCTCGACCTCCGCGGATGCTCGTATGTCACCAGCGAAGGGCTACGAGCGCTTGCGGAGCTACCGAACCTGCAGCGACTCAAACTCCGCTGCCCGGACGTGGACGACCGCGGGGTGGAAATCCTCGGCGACTTCCCCAAACTCCGCGGCCTCTGGCTAGAGGACTGCAGCGTGACCGATGAAGGTGCCGCGCATCTGGCCAACCACACCAAACTGGATGAGCTGTATCTATTCCGCACCTATATCACCGACGATGCGCTCGCGGCCCTTGCACCCATGGTCCGCCTCAAACGACTTTCGCTACGCGATACGGCCGTCTCAGGTGCTTCACTCCATCACCTGGCCAACTCGGCGGACACGCTGATGAACCTCGATTTAAGTGAAACCCAAACAGACAATGCTGGCGCCAACAACTTGAAATCGCTCAAAAAGTTAGATCGCCTGAATCTCTGGAATACGAACATTGGTGATGCGGGGCTAACGCAACTCGCGAACCTCAAGAATCTCCGCTGGCTCAACCTGCAAAACACGTCCGTGACCGACGCGGGCATGCAGAGCCTCGCCGGACTACAAAATCTAGAGACGCTCAACTTGAGCGAGACAGCTCTCACTGACGTGGGGCTCGCAAACCTCGAGGGCCTCGCACATCTGAAATCGCTCAATGTGGCCTTCACGCAGGTCACGCCGGATGGCGTTGCGGCGATTAAGAAAAAGCGACCGCAACTCAAAATCACCAAATAAACCGTTCGCTGCTGCCGTTCAATCAATCTCTTCGAGCCAGAGGCGAATTTCGTTGCCGTATTCGCTGCCCAGATTATTGATCGTGAGTTGCCGAAGAAAATGCGCCGCACCCTCCTCGCGAAGATCGGCCGCCTCGGCATTCGGAAAGCGACGCTCCGGATCCGGGGAGATCAGGCCAATACAAAAATTCATCAATAGATCGTTCACCACGACCTCTTCCGGAAGTATTTCGTGTAACCGGTGGGGCAAGGTTCGCTTGGCCTCGACCAGCGGCCCGTATTGATCGATTCCGAGAAACGGCGGCTGGCCCGAAAGCATCTCGATCAACACGTAGCCGAGACTCGCAAGATCGGAACGCGGCGAAAATTCCCCCGCCTCCAAAACCTCAGGTGCGGCATACGCGGGAGTGCAGGTCTGAATCGACGGTTCATCCGACATCTCCGCCGCCGAGCCAATATCGATGAGCTTCGCGTTACCGGTCCGCTTGAGCATGATATTCGACGGCTTCACATCACGATGAACGATATCCTCCCGGTGCAGTGCGGCCAGCGCACCGAGCACGTCGCGAAGCACTGCGACTGCGACACCCGGCTTGAGTCGCGGCTGAACCGGCCCGGAAGTGACGATCACATTGTTCATGTAGTCCCAGCGTCTACGACTCACTCGCTCGCGGGATCGATCGAGCATCTCCTCGGTAAGCAGCCGCCCGAGGTCATAGCCATCAATCCATTCCATTTCCATCATCCGAATCCGGCGATGGTCGACAAAATTGTGAACGTCAAGCAAATTGTCTTGCTGGATTTGTGCAACCATCGCTGCTACCCGTGCCATCCGCTGCATCGATTCGTCGTACGCCGTTTCACTCGAATAGGACTGCGGTGAGAAAATCTTGAGCGCTACCGGCAGCGTGAAATGATCGGCGCCTCGGCGCTCGGTCAGATACACGATACCCTGCCCTCCCGCCCCGAGTTGTCGCAGCAGTCGGTGGTGTTCGGTCCAACTGAACCGCTGATTGTCAATCAGCTGATCGTATTCCGAGAGCAACCGCTCCGGGCAACGCTCCGAACTACTTCCGGCAAGCGTCAGTGTTGGCGACTCTTTAAAGATGCGCGTTGTCGACATAGTAAACCCCGATGGCGTGTGGGAACTGGTTTATTAAAAGCGATTCGCCGTGACACACAAGATCCGCCGCGCCGAAAAGTTGTGTGAGTATTCAGATCAATCGCCTCTTATTCTTACCCGCGATCCCATGCAGGCCGCCAATCACCAATCCGCTAACGCGTGCTCACATCGCTATCACTCAAAAAGTTTGTGGTGGCGGAAAACCGAGTCGCTTATCGACCTGGTTCCGCAATGGCAAATTCTCTCGATATCGCCGCAGGTTTTCGCACAGAAAATCAGTCATCTGGTCGATCCGTACCGCACTTTGACCAGCCACATGCGGTGTGATCACCAAACGCGGCGCATCCCACAACAGACTATCTGCACCCGGCGGCTCCTGTCGCGCCACATCAATCGCCGCCGCCGCCAGATGCTCCCGCTTCAACGCATCGACGAGCGCTGATTCCACAAGAACGTCGCCGCGGCAAACGTTTACCAGCACCGAACCGGCAGGCATCATCGCTAACTGCAGTTCGCCAATCATCTCTCGCGTCTGTTCGGTGAGCGGCACGCAGAGAATCACGATATCACTCCGCTGTAATAACTCAGGCAAGGCATCGGCCTCCCACACGGCATCCACATGAGCCGGCGCAGACTGCGGAAAGTAGTCGGTCGCAACAATTTCCACGCGATAGGGCGCCAGGAGTTCGGCAATTCTTCGCCCTACACCACCGAACCCCACGATTCCGACCCGTTTACCGTGCAGATCGTCGGTCGGTTGACGCACGAAGTCCCGCCGCTGTTGTGCTTCGATAAAAACCGGCAACCGCCGTAGCACCGTGCCTAGGAGTGCGAGCGTGTGCTCGGCCACCTGATCTGCAAGGACACCCGACGCGCTGCATACGATAATATCACTTTCAATCACCGCCGGATGCATGCAATGATCTAATCCCGCGGCCGACGACTGGATCCAACGCAATCGATCGCCGGAAACGATCCGCTCCCAATCAACCGGCACTTTCACGTGCCCGCAAAACAAATCGGCATCAAGAAGTTCATGTGCCAGGTTTTCTTGCCGCACTGCGGCAACATCCATTCCCGCGGCCACCTGGCATATTTGCTCCACGTGGTGCGACTTCACCGGATAACCGAGAACCAATCGCATGACGACTCACTCCGCTTTAACCTGACGACGTTCGACCGAGCGTCGTCGCCACTACCAAGTCTGGCGTGTGATGGCTGTTTTTCCTACAATAGAGGACTGACGCCTACCGTACCGTTTTCCGCGCCGCAATCACACCCTACCTCCGCCGGCGTGCTGCTCGCCGCCTAGTCTTAACCCGCAACCGAACATGACCGATCAGCGTAACCTCACCTACCCGACCGTCGTCGTGATTTTGATTGTGGCGCTCCGCGTTGCGATCGGCTGGTACTTCTTCGAAAGCGCCCAGAGCAAGAATCTCGACCGCACCTTTTCTTCGGCTGGATTTTTATCGCAGGCGAAAGGTCCGCTTGCATCACTCTACCAAGCACCTCTTCCCGATTGGCACGACTTTGCCACGCACGTTGCCGTTCCGCGGACCGAGAGCCCCAACCCGCCCGCCCCCGGTACCGACGAGTGGAACGCGGTTTATCGCGAACCGTTTGCCGAGTGGCAGGAGCAAATTATTTTCGATTTCGGTCGCCTCTCACAAACGGCAACCAGTCATTTCGATTTCAGCGACGAGGAACAAAACCGCGCGAATCAAATATTTGCCTTCTACGAACGGCAGGTCGACGACTACCTGACGGCGAACCGCGAAGAAATCGCTGCGTATCGCCATGACCTGGGACGCTTGCGCGATTGGCAGGCTGCCACCTCGGCGGGCGATGTCCCGTATCAGCAAGATCGAATTGCAACCAAAGAACGCGAAACGAAGGCGACGGCCGCAGGATTTACCTCCGCCATCGGCGGGATTGAAACGCAGTTCCGTGAGGAACTCGCGCGGCTTGCTGGTGACCGCGCCGCACGGAGCCCGCTTCCCGGGGACTTCAATCCATTAGCCCGCTTTGATCGATTCCTGATTGTGACCCATTTTTTGATCGGAGCCTGCCTGGTGGCCGGCTTCCTCTCACGATTCGCCGCAGCATCGGCGGGCCTGTTTCTCCTTTCGGTCATCGCTTCCCAACCCCCGTGGATCGTGGGGTATAGCACCATCGGATACCAACTGGTCATGTTCATCGGCTGCCTCCTGCTGGTCGCCACCCCCTCCGGAAGATGGTGCGGAATTGACCATTTTATGCCTACAATATCATTACGTGGTTGCTGCAAACCAAAGAGCGATGAGATGCGTACTAACTAGGGATCAATTATCACGGATTGCCAGCGATGTCTCAAACACCTGATTCCGCTTCCCCAACCAGCGATACTGGGGCGAAGACAACCGTCACTCGGCGAGATCTCCTCCGGGGTGGCGTCGCAGCCGGGGTGGTCGGTGGCCTCGGGTTAGGGAGCGTTTATTTCGGCTATGGGCGCAGTCTTCGCAATCCGCTACGCGTCGGTGTGATTGGCACGGGCGATGAGGGTGGTGTATTGATGGGGGCCATCAATCCCGACTTTGTTCAGGTCAAGGCGATTGCAGACATACGCCCCTACAACATCTACCGCGCCTTCCATGGGGATCATTCCAGCCCCAGCGCCCGCACGGCACGCCCCGGTCTGATTGACAAATACGGTTACACCGACGAAGCGGACGCTCGAAAAGAGATCGACGTCTACACCGATCGCTATGAAGAGATGCTCGACGACCCGACCATCGAGGGCGTCATCATCGCCTTGCCCCTGCACTTGCATGCCGAGGCATCGATCAAAGCAATGCGAAAAGGAAAGCATGTGCTCTGCGAAAAGCTCATGGGCCATAGCGTACAACAGTGCAAGGAAATGGCCCGGGTCGCGGCCGAGACGAATCGCTTGCTCGCCGTCGGACACCAACGACACTACAGCATCCTCTACGACAATGCCCGCGAAATGATCCGCCGCGGGATGATCGGCGATGTGCACCATATTCGCGCTCAGTGGCATCGCGGCAACCTCCCCGGTCGGGATAGCTGGCAGCAACCACTCCCGGACGACGCGCTCCGCGAGGAAATGAACCGCTACGCCATCGAATCGGACGACCTGCTCGAACAACTCACGGCCGAAAATGGCTGGAGCCCCTCCGCGGGTGCGAGGCGTGACGCTGCCGAGCATCGACGCACGCTTGCCAAAATGCGATTGCTCGATGCGGAAATCGATCCTACACGCTATGGTTACCAGGCGCCCCATCTCGACCTCCCTGACGGAACGCGGAAAACCTTTTCGCCTCACGAAGAATTGATACGCTGGCGACTCTGGAACCGGACCGGTGGTGGGCTGATGGCCGAACTCGGAAGCCACCAACTCGACGCGGCAAGTATCTTTATCAGCGCCCTGCGGGACGACGGTAAAAAGGTACATCCCCTTTCGGTCACCGGCGTCGGAGGCCGCCATATTTTCCCGCCCGATCGCGATGCAGCCGATCACGTCTATTGCAACTTTGAATTCCCGGCGCCCGACTATGCGAGCGATCCGAATAAAAAGATTGTCGTCACCTATTCTTCGATCAATGGCAACGGATTCGGCGGCTACGGTGAGATTGTGATGGGCACGAAGGGCACCCTTGTGATCGACCGGGAAAAAGAGGTCGAACTCTACCGCAAAGACGCCCCCACGACCGTACAGGCCGACAAAGCGGCCGGGCCAGTTCTCGATACGACCGAAAGTGGTGCGTACGCTGCAGCCGAAACAAAGGCTGCATCGGGCCCGGTGAGTCGCGGCTACACCGAGGAGATCGAGCATTGGGCCTGGTGCATACGCAATCCCGACCCGACCAACCAACCGCGATGCGGCCCCAAGGTCGCACTGGCCGATGCGGTGATTGCGCTCGTTGCCAACCAAGCAATCAATCAACAGCGTCGCTACAACTTTGACCCCGCCTGGTTCGATCCGACCGATGACGCCACCCCCGAAGGATCCACACCCGATACGTCACGGAAGGAGTACCAGATATGAATCTCCGACCGGAAGATAAAACCACTGGTATCGAAAACTTTTACGCCGCCGTCGGCAGCCCACATACCCGCGGCAAATTGCTCAACCAATCGGTGCAAGCCAAGCTCTCCTCCGGCAATGGCCTCGGCGCACAGTATTTCGGTTACGGTACGATCGATCGGCCGGTCCGTATCGGTGTGATCGGCACCGGCGATGAAGGGAGCGTGCTGATTGGCGCCCTAAATCCGAAATACGCCCAAGTCGTCGCAATTGCCGATATCCGCCCATACAACATTTACCGCGCATTCCACGGTGACAAGTCGAGTGCCAGTGCACGACGCGCGCGACCGGGCCTTTTAAAGATCTACGGTTGGGCCGACGAAGAAGCGGCCCGCAAAGAGGTGGCAGTTTACGAAGATCGCTACGAAGATCTACTCGACGATCAGGACGTCGAAGCGGTGATCATCGCTTTACCCTTGCACTTGCACGCGCCCGCCTCAATCAAAGCAATGCGAAAAGGGAAACATGTCCTCTGCGAAAAATTGATGGGGCACAGCGTCCATCAATGCAAGGAAATGGGGCGCGTCGCGGACGAGACTGACCGTCTTTTAGCGATTGGTCATCAGCGTCACTACAGCGTGCTCTACGAGAACGCAGTCGATCTGATCAAAAAGAATGTCATCGGCCCGATCCATCACATTCGCGCCCAGTGGCACCGCGACAACTTGCCCGGTAACGATAGTTGGCAGAAACCTCTCCCAACCGATCCAGCCATGCAGGCGAAGCTTGAGAGTGCCTCGCAAACCCTCGCTCGGGCCGAAAACGAGTTCGATTCGGTCAAGAAGGCCGCTCGGAAAAAAATCAACGACAAGAAAACCATTTCCCTTCTCGATAAATTCGACCGCGAATTGGCATCGCACCCCAAAAAGATCGCCGCGCTGCGAGCCGAACTTGCTGCCGCCGGTAATGCAACTGCCGAACAGCGGCAAGCAATAAGCGATCAAATTGCCAAACTTGAAGCCCGCTTGGCGGCGGTGAATAAAACCTACCTCAAGAAGCTACAACTCGATCCGAGCGTTGCCCGCCGGTACAACCTCACCGCCCTGGCCGAACAAGTGGAAGTGTTGACGCAACAACTACGCGATGCAGAACTCGCGGTCCGGGCAAAGGATTATGGCTATCAGGACCGCAACGTCGGCGGTCGCGACGTCCCGGCACTCGAGGAACTGATCCGCTGGCGGCTCTGGAATCGCACCGGCGGGGGCCTGATGGCGGAACTCGGTAGTCACCAACTCGATGCGGCCGGTATTTTTATCAGTGCCCTTCGCGATGATGGCACAAAGGCCAAACCGTTAAGCGTCACCGCCGTGGGTGGACGCCACGTCTTTCCTCACGACCGCGATATCGATGACCACGTTTACTGCCAATTTGAATATCCGGCACCGGACTACGATCCGGAGACCGCCCCCGAAAAAAAGATTGTCGTTTCCTATTCGTCTATTAATGGAAACGGCTTCGGCGGCTACGGAGAGACGGTCCTGGGCACTAAAGGCTCGCTGATTCTGGATCGCGAAAAAGAAGTGGTCCTCCTGGCACGGCCTAAATATGGCAAATATGAGCCGACTGCGATCACGCCCCGAGGAAAAGACGAGTGTGCGCTGGTCGACGGAAAGTCGGGCAGCGCCGAGGCACGCCTCGGGCGCGAAGCACTCACCTGGCCATTGAGCCGCGGATACACCGAACAGATCGAACACCTCTGCTGGGCAATTCGCGAGCGCGAGCGACTGGCAGCCGAGGGCAAAGACCCTGAAAAGTTAAGTGTGCCGCTCCGGTGTAGTCCCCAGGTGGCGTTGGCCGATGCGGTAATTGCGCTATCGGCCAACCTTTCGATCGAGCGGGGGGCCGCCGGCGAGGACCCGCGGATCGAATTTATGGACAGCTGGTTTGATATTGCCAGTGACGAAACCCCCGAGGGGATTGCTCCAGATACGCAGCGACCGGAATACCTCTAGGGTGCGGTGCCGCCTCTAACGTCTTCCTACTTTGCCGAATGATCCGCAAAGCCGAATTGCGTCTTCACAAGTTCTGAGTCGCACGGCACCCCATCAACTTCCACGTAGGGGTAAATAAAATAGTTGAGCGGGTCGCCCGCTTGGGGTGGCACCAACTCCAGGTCGCGCCCGACGGTAAAGCCGACCCGATCTTCGCTGAGATTCCCAAAGTAATAATCGCTGAGTTCCGGATGCTTATCGCCCTCCGAGATATCGACCGGCACCCAACCCGTGTCAGGCGCAAAAAAGCTAGCCCAGCAATGGTAGCCGTTGATCGGTCCGCCTTGACGATCATTCGGAACCGGGAAGCCGATCTCAAATCTCGCAGGCACGCCGTGCTGCCGCGCGATCGAAATAAATAAGCTGTGAAAATCGGTACAGTTCCCATACCCGCTTTGGCACGCCCAGCGGGCATCACCCCGACCGTATCCGGACCGCTTATCGTATTGCATGTGATCCAACACCCCGTCGTAAATTCCGCGAGCGCGACCCAGCGTTTCCGATGGCAACAACCACGACGACGATAGCTTTGCCGGTGCACCGTCAATCGGCACGAGTCGGTTGGCCTGAAGAAACACCGATCGCGTGTCATCATCCACCCGATGCAGATTAACTTGGCCTGAAAGGCCCGCTAATTCGAGACGGTGTACGTCGTAGTTTATTAAAAATTCAATCTCCTCCCCACCGCGAGGCAACGCCGCAGGAATCTCCTTTTCGAAATACAGAATCCGGTTTCCGTATTTCGGTTCGCTGTGAAACGCATACCCTTCCGGAGCGTCGATCCGGCGAACCTTGACCTGCTGCCCAGCGGAATCGTGGGCGACGGGAAGCCAAACTCGAACCTGCGCACCAGGCGCCAGTGGCCCGATCTTTCCGGCATACGAAAACTCGAAATCACGCGCCCGCGGACTCACATCTGCAGAGGCAGTGGCTGCACGAGTTTGATCGTCACCCGAGTCTGTGCGGCTCTGCTGATCGTCAGCTTCTACCTCCTCTTTTTTATGAGCAAACATCGGATCATCAGGATTTCCGCGCGAAAGCAAGAACGCGACCAGATCAAGCAATTCCGATTCAGAGAGCGCATTAAGCAAGCCGAGTGGCATTTGAGAAACCGGCGAGGGGACCATCTCTTCAATATCTTCCTTCAGGATCAGTACCGGTTCGGCTTGAGTATCCTGCGTGTGCAACCGCAGCGAACCCGGTGGATCCTCTTTACCCCCCGGTACGACACGCCCCAGCAACTCGCGGCCATCGGACGTACTCACGAGATGCGAGCCATATTGATCCGAAATCACCCGACTCGGGTGAATGATATTCTCGAGCAGGTCCTTATGGCTCAGCCGCGACGAGACACTCGTTAAGTCCGGCCCGATAAACCCACCGCTCCCATCAAAACGATGGCACGCCCCGCATTGCACCGCATAAAACAGATTGCGGCCGTTGTGATAATCACGATCGACCAGGCGGCCGTTCATCGCCTCAAGTGCTCCGGCAACCGTCCATTCGCGGCCCGGACCGACCGGAGGTACAACTTCCACGGCTTCTGCCTGCTCGACCTCCTGTCCCGTGAGGTCGGCCACTGCAGCCCGCTCAGCCGGCGAGCAGTTTTCGAGTGCAACTTTTCGAATATTGGTGAGAAACCCTGCGAAGCTATGCCCACCCGGATGCTCGGCCGCATCGAGAAACCATTGGAAATAGCGGCGTCGCTCAGGTAGGGTCCAGCCATACCGCAGGTTTCGCAGCATGAACGCGTACTGAATTTCGAGAAGTGGCGGGTAATTTTCAAGCATTTTGGCAATTGGTGAGCCATATTCTTTATTACGGGCAATCAACTCGCCCCACTCGGGCACCTGCGGAGGACTGGCCGTCTCCATCAATGCCAACACCTTCGAAATCACCCCTGGGGCATCGAGATAAATCAATAATCGCGCAAGCTCCACGTTGACCTTATCGTCATCGGCCGGAAAATTGGCATCCAACGTCGCAATCACCCGCCTGCGCTGCGCATCATCCGGCGGGCCGAGTCGCATAAAACACAGGCCAAGACTCCGAAGCCATGTGAGTTTCTGCTGAACCGACAATTGCCGGAAATCAATCCGCAGAAGGGCTTCGAGTACCTCGCCTTGCATCGATGATTCCCCCTGTCGGCAAAGGGCCATCAAGGCCAACAGCGCCCGCCGTGGATTCGTTTCCGTTAGTGCCCGGTCTTTCCACTCAGCGACCGGCTGGTTTTCAACAGCCACCCGGGCCGCATAACGAATAAAACGGTCCGTACTCTCAAGCGAGGGCCACGCCGCCTCCACGGCTTTCGGATCTTTGCGTCCGTGATACGCTTCGAGCGCTCGCCGCTTTTGAGTGGCGTGATTGTTCGTAAGCGGGATGGCGCCTTCCGTACTTTCGTTTCCCGCATAGAATACTCGCCACAGGTGGGACGGGATGCCTCGCCCTCCCGTGGTAAAGTAAAACGCGCCATCTGCGCAGATCGTCGCATCGGTTACCGGCAGCGGGGTGCCGCTGATGAATTCCTCTTCGGTGCCCCGGTAGGAAGCGCCATGCGGCGTGAGGTGGATCGCGTGGATCGTTCCGAACGTCCAGTCGAGGGCGTAGAGCGCTCTTTGGTAGCGCTCTGGAAATTTGCCGCCGGTACCGAAGAGCACGCCGACCGGACTGCCGGGTCCGATATCGACGACGGGCGGCAAACTATCCTCAAAATAGGTCGGCCATTTCCCCGTTCCCGATCGCCATCCAAACTCGCTGCCGCTCGTCGCGTGACAAATCCGCGTTGGCCGGTACCAGGGAGCGCCCATATCCCACTCCATGTCTGCGTCGTAGGCGAAGAGTTCACCCTCCAGCGAAAAGGCCGAATCGTAGGGATTTCGATAACCCATGCTCAGCATTTCAAAGCCGCTGCTGTCCGGATTCATCTGAGCAATCCATCCTCCCGGTGCAAGCAATCCCTTGGCGTGTCCGTGCGTATCCCATTGTCGTGGTAGGAGCAAATCCTCCTTCCAGTTGGTCGGTAAGCGGCTTCCCTCTAACTTTGCCGGACGGGTGTAATTGCCACCCATCACAATCAGCTTTTCACCGTCTGGTGTCGGGAAGATAGCGTGCGGCCCGTGCTCGCCAGCACCTCGAAGCGGAAGGATATGCTCGGCGTTGTCCAGTTTTCCGTCGTTATCCGTATCGGTGATTGCCCATACCCCTGAACCTTTACCGTTCACATTCGCATAGAGGGTCCCCCGGTGGTAACACAGCCCCTGCGCGCTTGTAACGGGAACGGCGACCTTCTCCACCTTGCTCACGGCCCCTGCATCCCCGAGGGCTGCCGGGGTGATTTGATAAATTCCCTTATCGCCTTGATCGCTGGCAAAGAGTGTCCCCTCGGGTCCCCGGCAGAGAGCGACCCATGAGCCCTCACGGTCTCGCGGAACCTGGTAGACGCGTTCACCAACGAATCCAGGCAACAAACGTAGATTATCAACGCGTTGGGCCGACTGCGGTGCCAGCGGTGCCTGCTCTGATGGCGCCTCTTCTGCCACGCTCGCCATACTCAGAATAAGCCCGAGCGAAAAACAACCAATCAACCAGCGTCCCCATCTCCTCACGGTAACCATACTCGCTCCTCGCGGTAAAACACCCGTTGTCACTGTTGGTTTGAAACAATTCGGCCCGGATTCAATCACAATGCGCAGCCGGCAACCTGCTCCGCAAATATTCGCCGCCACCTTTCTCTACCGTTAAGCTGTAGCGGACAGGTTACCTATCCCCAATATCCTTACTTGCGCGATTATGCGTGTCGCTCATATGCATCGGGGATTGTTGTAACGAACAGCCCGATTACGACGATCAAAGACGCTAGTCGACGCAAAGGATAGTCGGAATAAAACGATTGTGTAGCCCAATCGTAGACTTCCATCGAACAAATATCAACAGATTGAGATATCCCATGAGCGCGATTTCAAAGGTGACGGCGACCTGGCTGTTGACGAGTACACTATTTGTAAGTTTTGCGTCGGCTCAAGTACTCTCCAGTGCCCCGCCGCTCAAGGAAATCCCTTCGCTGACACATCAAGCCGTGCCCCTACTTCGCGCCGCGGCACCCCTCACCGTCCCGGAGCAGGTCGAACCGGTGGCCGCCCCCCCCCCGAAAGAGACTAAGCAATCTCGACTGCAGCCCGAACCGTCCACTCCGCCGACTAAGACCGTTCGTCGCCACTATCGAACCGGAGCGCTCGAAAGCGAGCAGCAGGTTGCAAAAACGCCTTCCGGCGATGACCAGCCGCACGGTACGTACCGTGCGTGGGACCCGCAAGGCCGACTGATCGCGCAGGGACAGTTTGCACACGGATATGCCGATGGTCGCTGGGAACGCATCTACTACGGAGAGAGTGCCAAAAAATTGCTCTCCGACGGACAAAGTGGATTTCAGCTCCCGCTCGTCTCGGAATTTCGGTTACACCAGGGCGATGTCGATGGAGTGTGGATGATAAGCGACGCGCAAGACCGCCGTGTACGCGTATGGAATTTTCAACGCGGCCTGCTGCACGGTGAAACGGTTGTCTATTTCGCAAGTGGCAGTCGCTTGAGGGACTCACACTACGAGCAGGGCGTACCCGTACGTGTCCATCGCGAATGGGATGCCGAGGGATCGCTCAAAGAGAGTCATACATTTGAGCATGGGCGTTTACTGGCTCTCGAGACCGAACGGTGGCCGGACGGTAGTCGTCGCGGGTACGGAAAAGTACTCCACCCGCGTTATCGCCTGATTGCTGATCCCGATTGGTGGAACGGCGGCGTTCGCATTGAGGCAAGCAAGCCCATCGGCGACGCGACGAAGGTCGGCGAATGGAACTATTTCCACCCGAATGGTGCGGTCGCCCAAAGCGGCAACTATGTCCGAGGCGAACAGGAGGGCGCCTTCTCTTGGTGGTACCCTCACGGGCAACTTCGAGCGAGCGGTACCTATCGCGCTGGCACCCCTGACGGTCAATGGACCTGGTGGCACCCGGGCGGCGAGAAACAGACAAGCGGGACCTACGCCATGGGGAAGGAAACCGGGACTTGGAATGCCTGGGACACCGAGGGAAAACTGACTAAAACCACTGACTATCCCGGTACGCGAAAAACGCTTCAAAAGGACGCCGAACAAGAACCGGGTACTCACCGGCCCCGCGGCATCCGTCGCGAGCGGATCGACATCCCCCTGACTGCCGACCGTGATTCTCACCGCAATCTTCAGGTTCGTCCGGCCGAAACGCTTCGCAGGTAAGTCGCGTTGCCCCTTCTCTCGGCAACGCCTGCAACTTCCCGCATCGTGCCGTATAATGACGCGGTCTCGCTCCCTGTAGACTTTCCAATATTTACGGGCTGGTAATGTCGACCGATCAAAAAATCGAAACCTTTCTCAGCGACGACCCCTTTGCCGTGGTCGGCGCATCAACGAATCGCGCCAAGTATGGCAACAAGGTGCTTCGCGCCTACCTACAAGCAAACCGCGCCGCCATCCCGGTCCATCCGAGTGCCCGCGAGATCGAAGGGCTTGCAGCCTATCCCGATCTCGCTTCAATTCCCGATACGATTCACGGAATCTCGATTATTACCCCACCTCACGTTACCGAGTCGATTATCGCTCAGGCTGCAAAATGCGGTATTGATCACGTTTGGATTCAACCCGGCGCCGAAAGCGAAAAGGCGCTGGCGATTGCCGATTCACATCAGATGAATGTGATCGCCGGGGGACCATGCATCCTGGTGACCCTTCAATACCGCGAGGATTAACCATGGGCTCTGGACGCTCCAACTCTGATCCACTGGAAATTGATCGGTTACAAAAACGAATACAGGAACTTGAAAACCAGATTCGGGAGACCAATCTGCCCGCGGCCCAGATTCGACACGCAGAGCTCGATCCCCGCGATCATGCGCTGGTGACCGCCAAACGGGAAATCGAAACGCAGCGAAAGCTGCTTGAAAACATTGTCGAAAATATCGATATCGGAATCACCGTCGCCAACGCAACCGGTGACTTTTTGATCTTTAACTCAGCAGCGAGGCGAATCCTTGGTACCGGTCCGGTAAGCGGGGTTGAAAACTGGACGCCCGAATACGGGTGCTACCGGATGGACGGATCACCTTACCCTGCCGATCAATTACCTCTAGCGCGAGCCCTTCGCGGTGAGGCCGTCCATGGGGATGAGCTCTATATCTATAATCCTGAGGCCAAAAAGAATGTTCTCCTCAGCGTCACCGCTGCGCCGTTCAATGACCCCCAGGGCGATCTAGAAGCTGCATTATGCCTCTTCTACGATATTACGGGCGAAAGAGAAGCGAAAGCACAGTTTGAAAGTGTGCTGGAAAACATAGAGATTGCGGTAACGCTGGTCGATGCGACCGGTGATTTTATCCTTTTCAACGCCGCCGCCCGACGGTTGCTCGGAGTTGGCCCGGTCGATGGCCAGGATAACTGGGAGTCCGAATATGGGATCTATCAAATCGATGGAAAGCGCTACGATACAGATCAGCTTCCACTTGCCAGAGCGCTGCGCGGCGAACAGATCTACAATGAGGTGCTCACGATTTACAATCCGGAAAAGGACGAACACCGGACCCTGACCGTCACTGCAACCCCCTTTATCAATCCGGCGAGCAATTTTGAGGGGGCTCTGTGCTTTGCCTACGATATTACTGCCACGATTGAGGCACAGAAACAAGTTTCGTTAACCGAAGATCGCTTTCGTGCCTTCATGACCAACCTACCCGCCGTTGCGTTCATCAAGGATCGCGAGGGCCATTACATCTATGGCAATGAATCCTTCTTCAAGTACCACCAAACCACACCTGAACAACTGGCGGAGGGGACGATTACTGATTACGACCTGACATCACGTGAGTCTGCAGAACGGATCCGCGATAATGACCACAGCGTAATCAGTGGCACCACCCCTGTACACCTTTCGGAGGTGCTCAGCAACTCATCCGGCGATTCCACATGGTTTGAGGTCTACAAATTCTGCATCACCGGCCTGAAGCAAGAAACGCTTCTCGGAGGCATTGCAGTCGACATTACCGAACGGCGAAAGGCAGCCGACAGACTCAAGGCAGACGAAGTCCTGTTACGTCAGATGATTGAACTCCAGGAAAAAGAGCGGCTACTCGTGGCACACGACATCCACGACGGGTTTGTGCAGGATGTCGTCGGCGCCAAGATGCTCTTCGAGTCGTTATTAGGACAACTTCACGGGAATGAGAGCCCGATCGACTGCGAGGACGCCAAATTCAAAAAAACCGCGAACACTATAACTGATTCGCTTAGTGCTGCGGTTACCGAGGCGAGGCGACTCATCTCCCACCTGCGGCCACTCATTATCGATGAAGAGGGAATCATCGAAGCGATTCGTTATCTGATTAGCGAAAAACGTTATGCCGAATCACTTAAAATCACCTTCTTGCCTCAACTTGCACAGCATCGGTTCGATCCGCTTCTAGAGGGCAACATTTACCGCATTGTCCAGGAGGCGCTCAATAATGTTGATCGACACTCCGAGGCCGGAAGTGTCGCAATCTCTCTGAGTAGCACCGAGAACGAAATATACCTTTCAATTACTGATGATGGTTGTGGATTTGATCCCTCGCAGTCGGCGCCCGATCGGTTCGGCCTGCGCGGAATGCGGGAACGCGCTCGGCTGTTCGGAGGCGCCCTCACGATTAATTCCCGCCCGGGGAAAGGTACGCGAATCGACCTGAAGCTACCCCTTGACCGACCTACCGAATAAAACATTGGTGCGGCGCGGCCCCTCGCATGTCGCTTTACTCTTCGGCTGTCTCCGGCGATTCGTCTTCTACTTTCGGTTGCACACTTCCTTGACCATCGGGCGTGGTTTCACGTGCCACGGTACCGCCTAAGCGTTGAACGACAGCCTCCGTGATATCCACACCCGGTTCAAAATAGGCCACCTGACTCGGCAATTGCACGAGCACTACCTTTAGCCCCTTCGACTTGGCGATCTCCTCGATCGGACCTTTGGTTTTTTGCCGGAAAACGCGATCGAGCCATCGCACCGCCTCTTGCATCTCGCGGTCGTTCTCCCGCTCCAATTGGGTTAGCCGCATGCGTCGCGATTGTTCAAGCTGGCTGAGCTCTTTCCGTTGTTCGGCGTTCAGTGTGTCGATATCGCCACCAAAATCATTGAGCCGCTTATCCCTCTCTCCGATGCCGGATCAATTGTTGCGGCGGAGCAGCCCGGAGGAAGTATTAGATTTGATTACCTTTATTTATGCCGGCGGGAGTGCAGAACATCCCGTTTACGCCACCAGGGACTGAGCGGAATCGCGCCATCATCGCGGAGGAATCGTATGCGTTATTTTCATCGGCACGGTTATCTGTTGACGCTTCTAGTGTCGCTTGGTTGTGAGCCACGACCGGAGGGCGACACAGAACCTGTGG
>CACOUL010000011.1 GCA_902630355.1 Planctomycetaceae bacterium | reverse complement strand
CGACGACTTCCCTTGCTGGTCGTCATCTTGCCGTTCACCCGCACGAGGGCACCTTCGGGCACATCAACCGTCAGGTAAACTGCATCGGTATGTGCCGACTTGGCACCGTCTGAGTCTGAGTCTTTCTTTTCCTCTGGCGACGCAGCCGGTTTGTCGGCCTCGACCGGTGCCGATTCGATGACACCCCCTGCACTGCCGTAGGAGCCGTAGCTTCCATAGCTTCCGCCAGAACTGCCACACGAGTTGTAATAAACCACTGCGTATCCGGAACTGCCGTACGAGCCGTAGGAACCGTAGCTCCCATAGCTTCCGCCCGAACCATAGCTGCCGTAGGAGCCATAGCTGCCATAACTTCCGTGGCGACGATGCCGTCCCCATGCCTCGGCATCGGACGTCATGATCACGAGCCCTGCGATACCCAGGCAGAGCGTGACTGCCAATTTCCACTCTTTAGATGCCATCGAAACGATCCCCTCATGAACCCAGCGAGACGTGTAAAAAATCAACTGTCTCCGAGGATAATCGCTCAAAATGGTAAAACAAGCGGTCTGGGGTGAAAAAAGCAGCATCAAAGCTTGGGTAAAATAAAAAAAGCCTTATTTTCCTCTCTTTGTGTGCTTTCTCTGCCCTCTCCGGCCCCCCTGCCCCGTCAGGCACTGACTCCTTCGGTCAGGTGCATAAAGGCGGTTTCCAGGTTCATTTCCTCTTCCTGGAATCGCTGGAGCGCGAAGCCGGCATCGACGAGTTGTTTTGCCAGTGCGCTGTAATCCTCCTCCCCGGCCACGAGCGTCGCCTTGATGCCGTCATGGTCCGTTTCGACGCGGTCGACCATCGGAGAGGCTTCGATCAATTGGGCTGCCCGCTGCAGATCGTTTCGCACACTGATTCTCAATACCGCTGCGCTACGAATCCTCTGCATCACTTCCGAGACCCGCTCGTTCACAATCAATTCGCCCCGTTCGATAATGCCGACCTTATTACAGATGTCGGCCAGTTCGGGAAGAATATGGCTTGAGACCATGATCGTTTTTCCCATGTCCCGCAATCGCTTGATCAGTTCCCTAATTTTGATCCGCGCACGCGGGTCGAGTCCACTTGCGGGTTCATCCAATAGCAGCACTTGCGGATCGTGAACCAATACCCGTGCCAGGCCGAGTCGCTGCGTCTGGCCGCGCGAGAGCGTGTTGGCCAAATTATCGCGCTTGAACATAAGGTCGACCAAGTCGAGTACCCGCTCGCAGATATCGATCCTCTTTTCCGGCGCTATTCGATAGGTTGCGGCGAAAAACTCCAGATATTCGATAACTTTCATGTCATCGTAGACGCCAAAGAAGTCAGGCATGTAACCGACAAGACGACGAATTTCTCTCGGTCGTTGATAGATGGAGTGTCCACAAACGTATGCTTCACCACTGGTGGGATCGAGAAGCGTAGCAAGCATCCGCATGGTCGTCGTTTTGCCTGCGCCGTTGGGCCCGATGAAGCCAAACACATCACCTTCATCAAGTTCGAGATCGAGTGATTTGACAGCGTGGAACGTTCCGTACTTTTTGTTGAGTCCCACGGCGCGAATAACGTGTTGAGCCATTAGTAATCCTCACTTGCAAGTGATGCGTGAGTCGAATGTGCAGTAGGAGAGTCGAAAGACGTTTGGTCTTTTGGCTTGAATCGCTGGATCGGTACCACAAACCGCCAGATCGCGCCACGCAATGATTGCGAATCGGTGAGTGGTTGCCCATGATTTTTGATTTCGAATGAGTGTGAGTCGATTTGCCCCATCAGGATCCCTTCTTTGCTTTCCAGTAAATGACTCATATCGAGTTGGGTGAGATAATTATTTGCCAATGGAATCGTGCTGTTGCCGTCAGCAGCCTGATAGAGAAGCATGCGCTCAAAAATACGAGATACCTGATATCGCTCCGCGTCACTTTCCATTTCCAGTGGTCCGAGGCGGGCGAGATAATTGCGGATCGTGCGCACCGACTGATTGCGATCGATGCGATACGGTTTTCCGGGCGCAAGCGTCCCGAGAGGATAGGCCCAACCATTGTGAAGCAGTACGCAGTTGCGGAGCGGTTCCTTCAAGTGACTGGTAATCTGGCCCTCCACCAGCGCATCTTGGCCGGAGTTTCTTTCCTGGAGTTGTGTTTCCATCCATCGCGCGTGCGACTGATGGGAGCGGATGCTGAAACACTTGGTCGAACCGATCGAGAGAGGAACTTGCTCGAGCGAAGAGAATGCAGGGCCGTAGCGATATCCGCGTTCGAAGAGAGGTGCGACGAGTGGTGACTCCATGCCCCCCAGGCCAGTCCCAGGCAGGCCCATCCAAGAAAAAAGAAGCGACTCGCGAGTTGCGTCTTCCGTATCGCTGGCCAAAGATTGTGCGACCGGCGGAAGGAATTGGGTGGAAAGATCAAAGCGTTGCGTCTGGGGGGAAAATAATGAGAGCCAACATGCACCGCGCATCTGGCCCGTGCGGACGTCGACGTCCACAACTTCCGCTTGATTCACGAGCAATCGATCTCCCTTCGTCGCGTTGGCGGCCATGTAAGCGGCAACGCTACAGAGAATCACGACCGAAGGGAAAGTGATCCAAGTGAGTTCCATTTTTCGCAGTGTCCGCTGGAGGAAGAGATAGTCCCCCGGTGCGATAAGCAGTAAGTAGACGACGCCGCAGAGAAAAAGCAGTTCGAAAGGGATAAACCAAACGCCCTGCTCTCCGAACTGATCCAACGCCGATCGCAGTTGCCCGGCCAAATCGTCGTATCCGGCATGCGCCAGTTCGCTCCGGCTTAACCGGTTTCCCTGTTGCTCTGCTTGCTGATCGAGGGAGAGTATCTTTTGAATCAGATGACGAGTGCCATTCCACGAGGTGAACTCGGGTCGCTCGACATCCACCGCAAGGAGCGTGATTTGACCGAATCCGAGCGAAGAGAGTACCAACAGCGGAATTGTACGACTCCCCTGCTTGAGAGCAGCGACGATGTTTCCGCGTTCGAGTTCCAGCACAGGGACGATAAATGCTTCCCGCTGCCCCCTAGAATCCTCTTTGACCAGTGGATCGGTGGCATCGGCAAAAAGTTCGAGCGGCTCCAGTCCACGGAGCGGCAACGATTCGACGATTCGGCCAGGGAGAAATTTTTGCAGAGGCCCCTGCCCTTCGGAAAGTTTGGTTTCCTCCCCATCGATCGACATGATGAGCCGCCCCCCCTGCCGGATCCAATCGCCGAGAGCCTGCGTCGTTTTTTCTTTGCCGAGCAGTTGTTTTACGGCGGGACGACTTCCCGCAAGAAAAACCTCGTTGACTCCATCGTAGCCGAGGGCCCGGGTCGGTAACCGGTGTTCCGTACCCAATTCGATGACCGTAAGGGGCCGTTTGAAATAGCGCGCCTGCGTCGCTGCATATTGCAGGTTGGGAGAGGCGCCGAGAGCGACTACCAAATGAGACGCTGAAGGCAACGGCCGATAGTCGGCAGATTCCAGATCGTAAACGGCGGTGGCAGCCGGGAGGGTATCTTCTGACGACCAGACGACCAGTTGGATTTGCCCGTCGGTTCGACCGATTTTACAAAACATCTCAACGACCGAAGTAACGGCTGTACGATTTGCTGGAACGATATGCTTGCGCGTGATTGTGGTCGGGACGCCGTCGCCATCGGGCACCGTAAGTTCGATCGCAAGTTCAGTGCCCCCGGGAGCGTCGATGGTGACAAAGAGGGGGGCCCAGTAGCCGAGTTTGTATTTGCCGGCAAAGCCGATTTCAAAATGTGCGATCCGGATCGAGGAATCGGTCGCACTGCCAAAGCAGCCACTCGGCACCGACGTCCCGAAGCCGGCGAGCAAAGAGATGATGAGCAGTATGCTTCGATTCATGCCAGTTCGATCACGGTTTCTCGGCATCGCAGCAATTGCAGACGAGTCGACCACATCCGGGACACCCCGATCCATACTTTGTCTGAATTGCTTCGGTCAGGTCAATCTCCGCCACGTTGGCAATGGTTGCGAGCCACGCCAACACATCGGCAAATTCCTCTCGTTGCTCGGCGGGACTTCCGCCACGGAGTGCGGCGGCTAATTCTCCGAATTCTTCGGCAAGCCACATGAAGGTCCCATCGATGCCGCGTGCGGCATCCTTCTCATGATACATCCGCCGAATCAACTGTTGAAATTCTGCGAGCGAAAAATCGCTGGGGCCGCGGTTCGGAGGATCTCCCGAATTTTCAACGTTCATATTCTCGGCAGACGCGTACTCAGGTGATGTACGCCCTTCTCAGAGGATTCGCTTGCATACGTGCGGAAAAAGCGATGCATAGTCTGCGCCGAACTTGTTACTCGGCTTCAGCCATGGACGCCAACTGCACCATCGATCGATTCTGTTCTTTCTCAAGAAATGCTTTACCGTATTTTACATTCACGTGATCCCAGGGAAGACGGTCGGAAAGATCGTACGGTTTGTGGATCGCCTGCTCCGGATCGATCTCTGCCTCTTCGATGGCTTCCCACCAGCGATCGGCGTCCATGTATTCCTGCCAGCTATCGAGACGGCTACCGTTTTTCCAGGCAATCTCAATGGCCCGAGCCATCCGCCGATCCCCGCGACTCAAGGCGGCTTCAAGCAAACTCGTCTCAATGTCGTGGCATTTGATTTGGACTGCGCGGATTCGTCGGCGACTGAAGAGATAGCGGTGCGCCCACTGGAAATACTCTCGGGTTTGCATGCCGTTCCACTGGTACGGCGTGTGTGCTTTGGGAACAAAGTTCGATACACTCGCCGTCACTTTCGGGTAGCGACCGATTGTTTCTTTGCCGATGCGAGCGATGGTTTCGGCCATCTCGATGATTCCGTCCAAATCGACTTCGCGTTCACCCGGAAGGCCGCACATGAAGTAGAGTTTGACCTGACTGTAACCGTTTTCGAATGCCACTCGACATCCATCGTAGAGATCTTGGTTTTTGATTTTTTTTCGGATCTGCTCGCGCATGTCATCCCTGGCGACCTCCGGGGCCAAGGTCAAGCTCTTTCGGCGTCCACTCGGGAGCAGCGCTGCGACACTCTTGAGTTGATCGTTGACCCGCAAACTCGGTACCGAAACATTAACGCCAAGCGGCCGGAAGACCTCCTGCATGCGGATGACCAACTCCTCGAAATGAGGATAGTCGCTCGTGGAAAGGGATAAGAGCGATATTTCATTGAACCCCGTGTTGCGGTACGACTCCAGCGCGGCGTCGACGATCGTTTCGACGCTTCGGATTCTCAACGGCCGCTTGATGACAGTGCTTTGGCAGAAACGGCATTGCCACGGACAGCCTCGCATAATCTCAATTGCAATTCGATCGTGGATGCATTCGACGTAGGGAACGATCGGTTTGACCGGTAGTGGAATTTCCTCGAGATCGGAGATCACCGAAGGCTCGATGGTCTCGGGGACCTCGCTGCGTACTCGATTGAGCGTGACGTAACGTCCATCGGGGTAATATTCGGGTTGATAAAACTGCGGTACATAGGCAAACGGCAACTGGCTGGCCAATTGGGCCAGCAACTCCCGGCGCTGCCGTTTGCCGGCATCGCCCTGCAGCAGGCCCTCGGCATCGATTGCCTCCTGCTTTGCTCGGAGCCACGCTTCGCAGATCAGAGGGAGTGAGGGTTCGCCATCGCCGGTCACAGCCACATCGATAAAGGGCGCTACCGGTTCCGGGTTCTGCGTGCAGGGACCTCCTACTACGATCAACGGGTCGTCGAGTGTCCGTTCGCTGGAGTGGATCGGGATTTTCCCCAAATCCAACATCGTGAGCATGTTCGGATAGCAGACTTCATACTGGAGCGTGAACCCGAACACGTCAAAGTGATGGAGCGGCGTGAACGACTCAAGGCTGTAGAGCGGTAGACCTTCTCGCCTCAGTGCTTGTTCCATGTCCGGCAACGGAGTAAATGCTCGCTCGCACAGCCAGCCCTCCTTCTCGTTCATCAACGTATAAAGAACCTGAAGGCCATGATGGCTCATTCCGATCGAGTAGGTGTCGGGGAATGCAAGGCAGAGTTTACCCGGATGGCGGGCATGTTCTTTGCGAATGCTATTGAGTTCGCCACCCAGGTACTGCAGTGGGGACTGCACCTGTGGCAAAACGTGCCGCTCGAGATATGCCTTGAGTTGCTCGCCGCTTATTTCCACACACCACCTGCCTTCGCCAAGTGCCAACAAACGCTACGACCGATTATGCCAGATTAGAGCAGGAGACTGTAGGGTAGTTTGCCCGCTCATCGTGCGGCACGGGGTGATCGGCCGAGGCGTCGCTTGTCGCGCGGCCGAATTTCAAGATAGAATCAACGGATTGCAATCAAATGAGGTTTCGCGATGGAAGATTTTGTCACGGTCGCCCGCAGCGGGGAATTACCCGAAGGCACGGGGAGTACCTTTACGGTTGACGGACGACTCGTTGCCGTATTTCACACGGCCGAGGGTTATCGTGCGATCGACGATTTGTGCCCTCACATGGGGGCGTCCCTTGGTGCAGGACATCTGGAGGGCACGACCGTGAGTTGTCCCTGGCATGCATGGCGGTTCGACGTGTGCAACGGTCAGTGGGTCGACAACCCGAAGATGAAAGTCTCTTCGCATGAAGTGCGCGTCGCGGGGGACGAAATTCAGATTCGTCTCTCTCCGGAAGAAGCGGACGGGTGATGCGGGGGGTGCCCTGCCCTGCTCCGTCTCTGACGCCTGCCACGACCTCCTGCCACGCCCACACGGTTCCTGTTATGCTACTCGAAATCACAACTTTCCGATTGTTGCAGGCGCGGTTTACCATCTAGAGAGGATAGGCAATGGACATGCATCGGCTGACCCGAGAACTCAATGTAAAAAATGAGAACAAGATCGTGATGCTCGTGGCGGACGGCATCGGAGGTCTGCCGATCGAGGCTGCCGGGCCGACTGAACTGGAGGCAGCCCGGACCCCGAATCTCGATGCGATGGTAGCACGTGGCACGTGTGGCCTCAGTATTCCGGTCAAGCCGGGCATCAGCCCGGGCAGCGGTCCGGGGCACATGGGGCTTTTCGGTTACGATCCGCTAGAGTACCTCATCGGCCGCGGGGCCCTCGAGGCAACGGGGATCGGATTTCATCTGGGGGCCAACGACGTTGCGATCCGCTGCAATTTTTGCACTCTCGATGCCTCGGGCAATATCACCGATCGGCGGGCCGGACGCATCCCCACCGAGGAGAGTGCGCCGCTGGCTGTGCGTCTTCGCGAT
Source organism: Planctomycetaceae bacterium (assembly GCA_902630355.1). Classification (GTDB taxonomy): domain Bacteria; phylum Planctomycetota; class Planctomycetia; order Pirellulales; family UBA7805; genus UBA7805. Next base: position 57,105 of record CACOUL010000011.1, on the reverse strand, counting down.
ATTTCGATCCCCGGCATTGAGGTGTTTGTGGAACCGGTGAAAGAACATCGGTTTGTGGTCGTACTGCGAGGTGAAGGCTTGGGCGGTGACGTCGCGGATACCGATCCTCAGGCAACGGGAGTTCCGCTCTTGGCGCCGGTGCCTCACAACTCCGAGAGTCAACGGACCGCCGAGGTGGCCGCAGAGTTTGCGCGACAGGGTGCGGAACTGCTTACCGATCAAAAGGCGGCCAACGCGTTTTCGATGCGGGGATTTTCAGCGCGACCGGCACTTCCCTCATTCGAGGAGGTTTATGGTTTGCGGGCGGCCGCCGTTGCGGTCTACCCGATGTACAAGGGGCTCGCAAAACTCGTCGGAATGGAAGTCGTGGGCGATGCCAAGACGTTGGGTGAACAAATGGAGATCGTCAAAGATCAATGGGAGAATTACGATTTCTTTTTTGTCCATTTTAAATACACCGATAGCACGGGCGAGGACGGTGATTTTGCCGGCAAGGTGAAACGCATTGAGGAATTCGATGCTGCGATTCCCGCGATCACGGACCTCAATCCGGCCGTCACCATTGTGACCGGAGACCACAGCACACCGAGTCTGCTCAAAGCGCATAGTTGGCATCCGGTGCCCACGCTGATTGCTGCCGCGAGTTGCCGCCCCGATCGCTGCACGACCTTTGGCGAAGCGGACTGCGTTAGCGGAGGTTTGGGGCAGTTCGAGGCAAAATATCTGATGCCTCTTGCGCTCGCCCATGCTGATCGCTTGGGTAAATACGGCGCGTAGCGCGAGGTTTTTCAGTTCGCGGGCATGAGGCGGACGAGAGCCCAATTCGCGCGATCCAGCACAGCACCTCCATCCGCATGCAGTGTCTTGAGGCGGATTCGCTGTACGCGATCGAGACTGAGCGAAAATGCTTCCGGAGGTTCACCGCCTCGCAGCACCCGGCTGGTGAATGCCGTTTGCCAACCGGCGTCATCCCGCTCCAATTCGACTTGGAAAATAACACTTCCCTTGTGCCTTGCCGTATCGTCAATGCCCACCAGTCCTTCCAGCCGCTTCCAAGGACCGTTCAGCCGATACGTCAACTCGGAGTCGGCATGCATTCCGATTCCTTTTTCGTACTCGATGCCGTCAATTTGTAGCGTGTCGCCGAGGACATTCCGATCGCGGTGGTACGGCCATTTGAGTGATAGGAACGGAGTATGCCGATATGCGGCAGGCTCCCGTTCGGAGAGAAAGTCCCAGCCGAAGCCGACGGGAAGCAACCCGATGAGGTTGGGTTGGCGGCTGTCGATTTTTAGGTCAACCGTAAATTTCAAATCGGTCGGTGTGACGGTGTACACGCGATCTGTGTTGCCGTTCCAGGATACGGCCCGTAGGCTCGAGCCATCCGCTAACTGGATCATCAACGAGCGATCCGGTGCATCCGGTCTTTCCAGGAGTGCCGGTTGGAATGCAATCGCACGGACATTTTTTCGAGGCAGCTTCAGCGGATTCTCCGCGTCGGTTTGGAGTGTGAGTTCCGAGTCGCTTAGTTCGATGAGCGTACCGGAGAGGCGATCCCCATTTTCCATCACGACCAGATCGTGGTCGCGGTGTCGGGATCGCACCTGATCGATCCAGCGATACTTTTGCTGCTTGTTGCCGTTCGGCTTCAGCACGACACCTTCAATCAGCTGAAGTGGAATTCGAATGTTTTCACCGAGACTTCGTGAATCGAATCGCAGTTGGTCATTTTCTATTTTCAGTTGCGTAAAAGCTTCGTCGGCGACAAGGCAACTCCCCCCGGTAAGAAAGAGCGAAGGTCCTGCAAGCGTGGCCGCTGGCTGGCCCCAACGAATGAAATCGGCCGGCGCAAGTATGATTTTCTCCTGACCCTTCGCCCCCTGAGCAAATTCCCAGTTGCCCTCCGCGGTGCCGCCGAGCAAACGCGCCATCTGTGGCTTGCCCTCGACCGGCAACAGCAGTGCAGCGGAGGGGACGGCGGGAAGCTGCGTCGCGCCGCTGAAGATCAGGCAGAGAGAAAAGAACAGCTGGTATTTCATGAGACTCGGCTCGGACCACGTACCGGACATCGCGTGAGGGATGCGGCGGACTTTCACCGTTGGAAAATGGGTAGATTGTTGTTGGGGATCTGAAGGATGATGCAGGCCATGGCCGTTGCGTACTCGGGGCAGATCGCATCCACCCAGGAGCCATTCGGCTTTTGTGCGCTCGTCAACTCGTCGCGGATTGCAGGGTACCACATGGCCCAGGCGTTTCCCCCTGCGTGCCACATGGCCTGAATGGCGTAATAGTGACCATAAAAATAGTGGTTGGTGCGGACAAAGCGACGGGGTTGAGGACGATACCGCGACAGGTAGTCGAGCCCACGCTGAATGGCGGGACCCTCGTAGACGCCCGCGCTGAAGAGCGCAACTACCCCGGCGGCCGACCGAGGGAAATCACTCGGTCCGCCCGAGAGCATGTAACGGAATCCTCCGTCCGAATTTTGGCTCTTCTGTACATATTCGATACATCGATCGACCGTTTCGTTAGGAACGTGAAGTCCTGCATTGCGGGCCGCTCGCAGCGCCATCATTTCACAGACAGTGACCGAGATATCGGCATCGGCCGGTTGCGGTTGGTACCGCCACCCCCCCTCGGCATTCTGCGTCGTCGCAATCAACTTCACGGCCATCGCAAGTTTTTCGCGGAGTTCGGGGTGTTGCGACATCCCGTACGCCTGGGCAAGAAAGAGCGTGGCAAATCCGTGCCCGTACATCGGTCCGTGACTGCTGGCCGGGGCATCGCAAATAAAGCCACTTTGCTGGGAGCAGGACAGCAGATAATCAACGCAGCGGTCGATTTGCTTCCCGTACGGTCCTCGCCCCGGCGTGCTGCCACTGGCCATCAGCGCCATGCCGGAGAGTGCGCAGATGGCGACGTTGCGTTGGTAACCACTTGTGCCGAAAGCCCCGTCTTCGGTCTGCTGCTCCGCCAAATAGGCAATCCCGCGGGCGATGGCACGATCGGTATCCGGAGTGATCAACTTGATGGCCGTTCGCTCGGGATCGGACTCAACGGCACGCAGCCACGCTGGGAGCAAAAGCCCGATCCCCCCGCCGCAACCGGCGCGGAGCCAATGCCGCCGCGAAAAAACAACATCGATGTTCGATTTCATTGTGAGTCCGCATCTTCCGTGGATTCGGCAGCGAGGCGACGAAAATATTTTTCGACCGCCAGATCGTGTCCGGGTACCACTTGGTCGGCTGCGTGCTGTCGCAATCGTTCCCGCTCTTTCTCCGGGAGGTGTCCCCAGACATCTTTTACCACTTCGAGCAGTTGAGCGAGATTGATCTCGGGCGCGGCTTTACCGATCCGCTGGCTACTCTCTCGCGACGGTCCCTGCGAGTCTTTCGTTTCGCCGCTGACCGTCAACCCGCGCGGCCCCTCGCTCCCCAGCGAAGTTCGGGAATCCTGTTGTTGTCCCGGGCGGGCACCACTCGACGACTGCCCCCCGGCCGGTTGCCGCTGAGATTGTTTTTGCAATTGCTCCAGCAGTGCATCGAGTTGCACGATGATCCTCTCTTTGAGTTGCGTCGCCCTGGGATCGTCGTCGCGCGATGTCTCGGCGAATCGCTTGGCCAATTCTTCCATGTCTTTGCCGATTTTCACAATCGGTTCGCCACCGGCTGCCGGAAGACCGGGTTGACTCGACTCCGGATTGGGGGATTCAGCTGCTGAGACTATTTGGCTGATGACACCAAAGCAGAGAACGAACAGAGCCGATCTCGATAATCTGATGGACCGAAATATGGTGGACGGAAAAATCACAGTGCTCTCCTCTCAGCGTCAGAGTCGTCTTCCGCTCCCGGTCGCTGATTTTCGTCCCGGAGGATTCCCAGAGTCCAGATGGCAAGTTTGGTTTGCTCGTGTCCAAGCTGTCGCATTTGCTCAATCAGTCCATTGGGGTCCTCGCCGCGTGCAACCGTCGCATCGATCTCCGTGCGCAGAAGATCGCTTCTGTGATTCAGGTCCTGCTGCAGCAGTTTGAGCAGGCGGATTTCTGCCAGCGACCGCTGTTGGTCTTCCTCCGCCTGTCCCCCGCCCTGCCCTCCTTCGCCACCACCACCGGGCGGTTCCGTTTGATTCTCTGCTACTGCCGCATCGAGTGATTCTAAAATCATTTGCAACTGAGCGATGGCCTGCATTTGGAGGTCCTGCGTTGACCGATCGGCCTGGAATTGGGCAAGTCGCTCCGCCGCCTTTTGCATCTTGGCAGCGGCCCCCACCACAACGTATTGGAGGATTTCGGCAAGCTTCAATCCTTCCTTTATCGGCTGTGTCTCAGCGACAAGTGTCAATTGATCGCGACCGAGTTTGATGATCTTTGCCTTGTCCACTCGACTTAACTCTGCAGCTGGTTTTTCTGTCCAAGCACCTGTCTGCTCGAGCAGTTCCTGCTGCTTTTCAAGCAATTGCTCGAGTTGTTGTGGAAGTTTTGCCAGTTGCTGGTCAAGTTGCTCGATCTCGGCCTTTCTCCTTGCCGTCTCGAGTTGCTTGCGTGCGTCGGCCAAAAGCTTGCCTGCCTCGCGATCTTGCTCGGCACTCCCATCGGCATCTTTTGCTCCCGCCTTCGTGCCCGCATCGCGCATTTTTTGAGCCGCTGCATTCATGCTCCGCGCCGAGGGGGCCGCCTCAAGATTTTCAACGCGTTCGGCAAGCTCACGAATTTGCTGCTCGAGAAGTTTTCGCTGTCGGTCGAGGTCTTGAAGCTGTTGACGTTCTTCTTCGGTGAGTGTCTCTCCTCGCTTAACCGGTTCGAGCGCGGCACCCTGCTGCTCGGCCAATTGTTTTTGGTTGTTCGTAATCGTTTCTAGTTCCGCTTCGGCCTGCCGAAGTTTTTCCACCAACTCTCCGAGATCCGCTTGCCGACTGCCACGAAGGATGTCGAGCATTGTCGCGAGGCCTTCTTCTGCCGCTTGCTGTTGTTCGAGCGCCTGTCCGATCCGGTTCTGCTCGAGTTGCTCACCGGCCTCACGCATCTGGTGCGCAACCTTCTGTTGCTTTGCCGCCTCGACCGCTGATTTTAATCGAGATGCGGCAAGCGGATCGCTCGTTTTCAAGCTTTGGCCGCTTTGTCGCATTTGGGAAAGCATCTGTTCGGTTTGGAGATTAATACTTTGCTGTTGCGATGCCGTTTGCTCCAGTTTGATCCGCTCATCTTGCGCAAGCTCGCCGAGATCTTTGCCCGAATGGGATTCGGTCATTTGCTGCGTTTCGGTGCGGATTTGCTGCTGTCGCTCGGCGAGTGCCGCGAGTCGGCCGACGGCGCGACGATATTGGTTGAATTTCAATAACCTGTCGACGAGCGGTTGTAGTTGATCGATTGCCTTTTGTTGATGATCGGCAGCGGCGGCTAAATGATCCTCCTGGCGATCGGAGGTCGGTTGCTCCGGAGTTGCCGCGGTGTGGTCGCTCTGCGCCTCTTTGCGGGCCGATCGGAGGGCTTCTTGGAGCGGCCCGAGCTGTTGCGCATCGACTTGTTCGAGCGTCTGTCGCATGTCCTTCAACTGCGACGAAGTCGCCGCATCGTCGATCTGGTTATATGCCAGGTCCGCCTCGAGTTCGGCGATTTGCTTCTGCAGCCCGCTGTCGCTGCTGCCGATCGAGCGGCGTATTTCTCGCTCCGCTAGTTCGATACCGCGAAGCGACTGCATTTGGGTCTCGCTTAATGTGCCGGTCTGTGCCCAAGCGATTTCCAGGTCGGTGGTTTCCTGGTTCGATTCTTTTTGACGCGTGACGATGCGGGCAAGTTCTGCCAATAAGCCCTGCTGCCGCAAGCCCATTTCCTCTGCCAACTCTTCTTTGCCCACGATCTGCAGCGTGTGTGGTGGCGCGCTGCGACCCTCCGCGCCACGGTAATCGTGTGCTGACGCGTAAAACGTGATCTCCGTTCCCGGTTTCCACTGCTCCGCGGCGAGGTTCCACTCACGCTCGACCATCCGGTGGTCACCCCCCAGCATGCGTCGCTCCGACAGATCGGTACCTGCAGGGGGCATGATCGTTGGTCCTTGAAAGAGCCCGATCGTTCGGGACTCATTATCCGGTTGATCGCTCGGTTGATCGCTCGGTTGATCGCTCGGTTGATCGCTCGGTTGAAAGTGTAGTGCGATATCACGAATCGCAAGATTGTCTTTGACGGAAACTTGAAGCGGCAGGATGGCATCCGGACTCGCCCTGTACACACCTCGAGGTTTTTCGATTTGCACCGAGGGAGGCGATTCGGGAACGACGCGTACCGAAAATCTTTCGTCTGCTCCACCGACGATCCCGTATTGATCGACGAGTTGCACTGACGCGCTACCCGTTTTGCTCAATGTCCAGCCCGGGCTCGCATCTGCGGGAAGCCAGAACGTGTTTGAATCGACCTGCAGGGCAATCGCTTCGCCCTCCGCGGTAACCCAAGTGGCCTTCTTCAGTGGCACGCTTGCCGAACCCCGAAGGAGAACTTCGCTACCCTGCAGTCCCCAGACGCTTTGCCTCTGTTGATCCACGGGCCACGCCGTGTATTCGGGAGGCTGGACTTCAAAGACAATCTCCTCGACCCGCGGGGGAACGACGGTTTGCAGCCGATGCCATCCGGTCCGGTCATCCCCGCCGACGGCACGAAAAGCAAAAGCATTTTGCACGTTCTTGCGCTGGGCGAACATGAGGTTGTCGATGCGTTTCATCGGTTCGGCGACAGTCCGCACTTGCCCATCCTCTTCGAAGCGATATTCGATCTCGACCGCGCGCGGGAGACGGTTGTTGCGATCGATGACTTCTGCTTCAAATACCGCTCCCACGGCGAGGTGCGATGGTGTGTTTTGAAACACGAGATCGTTGATCTTAGGCCACACAGTGTCTCCGAAAGGATTTGCCAGGCGTGCCAGAGCGATGCGAGCTCCGATGGGGGAGAGGAAGAGAATAGCCAGCAGCACGGAGATGCTCACCGCTGCGATGATGGCTGCTCTGGTCGCGGCACGGTAATGCACGATCTCGTGCAGCGGCAGATGCGAAAGCTCGCTCGTCGTTTCGCGGATTACGGCACTTCGCATCGCTTTTGATTCAACGTCCGGATGCTCCGTTTTCGCCGCAAACTCGACGGCAGTCGAAAGCTTGTGCTTCAGGCTCGGGAAATGTTTTTGGATTTTTTGCGCCAGGAAGACGTCGGTCCATCTTTGACGCAGCAGAGGTAAAACGACGCGGGCCGCAAGTAGGCCGACTGCCCCGATCAGCAGCAGGGTGAGTGTAACGCGAGATGCACGGTCATCCTGGCGAAGCAAGAAATCGACACAGCCGACCACGAGCAAGCATCCGCTGACGATTGCCAAAAACCAACCGCAGCTGAAGATCCACTTCACGGCAAATGCGCGGCGACGCACTCTGCGGATGCTGTCTTGTAGCGTCTGTTCCATCGCCAAACTCTCTCGGTTCCGGCTCGGTTCCGGCTCGGTTCCGGACAAATGCCGCGAGCGAACAGCACATTGCGTGTGCGGATCGAATGGGCCCCTCTTATTCTACCCGATAGAATACCCGCTGTGGCCACCGTTTGGTCCGTCCTTAAGCCACCTCTCATCGGGGCGTATCACTCAATTCTCGTAATGTTCCACCTGAGGCCAATACGTTTCGAAATCAAAATCGGGGCTGTTGTCCAGGTCGTGACAGCGGATACAAACATTTTGTTTCGCCTCGGCACGACTCACGCGCATCTGTTCGCGAAGTCGCTCCACTTCGGCCTCGTCGACATCGACATCACCATTCTCGGCAGCAACGTGCGCTGCACCACCCCCGTGGCAGTTCTCACAACCATTTCCCGTGAGGTGTGGGGTCGATTCCAGGTCCTGGTATCCACTTGCAAACGGGTAATACTCTTGAGGTTCCCAGCCCGTCACGTGGCAACTGAGGCATTCCGGGTCGAATTGTCGCGGTAGAGGAAGTTCGACGAGCGTCGCCGTTGCGTGCGCATGGGGCGTTGATTCCCAGATTTCAAAAGCCTCGCTGTGGCAGTCCGCGCAGCTTGTGCTGCCCACGAACCGGCGTCCGGTCGGATGCGCCGCTGCCCGCAGGCCCAATCCCGCGAGTCCCTGGGTCTTGAGTTGGTCCTGGTAGGCAGTCAGCAACCGTCCGATTGCCGGATCATCGGGAAATCGACCATCGAGCGGTACGCGTTGGTATCGGGTCGACGCCGGCTTCTCGTAAAGACACAACACTCCGACGTACATGCCCTTGTGTCCCAGTTCAATCAATTCGGCGCCGCCGTCGAGTCGTTCGGGTTGGGGTGGTGGCGGGTCGCTATCTCCCGCGACGACGACGAAATCGAAGTCGGTGAACTTTTCTCCCAACGTTCGCGCTTCCTCGACGGTCGTGTTGGCCAAAAGTATCCGCAGGTCGCACTGTTCCGCTTTGAGGCTCTGGAGCACCGGTTTCAGCGCGGTACTCGGGGAAACATATTCGTAGTCGTTATTCTGGATATCCGCGGCGAACTTTTCGCCCAACACCTGCGTGACACCAATCCGTACTCCATCGGTTTCAAGAATGCGGTAGCGTCGAGTGAGCCCAAAATCCTCATCAAAAATGGAACTCACGTTCGCCGACACAAATGGAGAATCACCATCTTGACCCAACTGCGCTAAAATTGCCTCTGAGGGCAGTTGTAAATCGTGTGCGCCCAATCCGATCACTCCGTAGCCCAACGTGCGGTAGGCGTCGATTGCCACCTGATATTTGATCGACGCCTGAGGGCCGAAGCGACGCACCATACCACCCAGATCGGCCGCCATCAGAGGCCATCCCTTCTCCTTGAGTGATTTGATCAGTGCCATCCTTCGCGAAAGGCCACCTTTTTGATTTTCGAGTCCTGCACAACCGCACGGCTCGATGTAACCGTCGAGTACGCCGGAAAGAATGATGGCTGCTTTCGGTTTTTTCCAATCGGTGAAGATGGCCCCGTTAAGGCTGACGAAATCTTTTGTTTTGTTTTGAGCGTACCCCTTCGCGTTCTCGGGTTGTTTGTGATCGGTTTTGTGTGGAGCGGCTTTAGGCCCGGCCCCCTCAAGGGCACGGTCCGGGGGGGCAAAGGAGGGGCTTTGACCAGGGTCGGCAATCAGGGTCACTGAAAATTCAGACCGCGGCTCAGCGGTTCTTTTATCTCCGCAGCCTGAAAAGCAAAGCATGAGCCCTGCGAGTGTGGCTGTAAGAAGAGTTCCCGTAAATCGATGGTCCATTGGGTTCCTTCCCCACAAGGCGCTACGGTTGGATATTTTTATTTGATCGGTGTCTCTGTCCGTAGCGTTTCAGTCGGCGATCGGGACGGTTCGGTTGCCGTATCGCGATCCGTTTCCTCACCTCCCGGTTTCACGTGCAGTTTGACATGGAGTGTGATTTCCGGATAGTCCGGATGTCCTGTTGCGATGACAAGTTCCCCCGGGTGGTCACTCGAAGGCCCATAAACGCCCGGGGCGATCTGCTTCGGCAAGCTGAAGATCAGTGAGAATTGACTCAGCGTGCCCTTTGCCAGTACTCTGTTCTTCCCCACGTTCAATTCTATGCCCGGCGGTTCGCTCCGGATGAGTCGTGGAGCGATTTCCTTGCGATGTTCACCCGCCGCCTGCAGGAGCAATCGCATTTGTTTGCTTTGCCCTTCCTTGATCGTGCCCATGTCGAACGTCTCTGTCGCTTTGTCGAGATGCGGACCAAAAATGTTGACCGGTTGGCGTACCGATCCGTTGATGTTCAAACGAACGGGCTGAACCATCTCCGGTTCAGTGCGGAAAATCACCGACTGGTGAAAATTTCCGACCTCCATGCCGGGCAAAATAGTCACTCGGACTCGATAACCACACGTGGCGTACGGTTCCTCTAGCGCATCTTCTGCAATGGGAACGTAATCGATGGCGAAGCGAGACGCCGAACTTTCATCGCCCAGCGTTTGCTCGAGCAATTGCACGTTTCCGTCATTGTAAAAAAAGAGTTCTGCTTCGAGCGTTCGTTCGGTGTCGGTCGCTAGCGAGGAGGCGAAAAGTGTCGGAGGCCGGAAGGCGAAGGCGGGGGTGACCGTTCCCTCGATTTTCAGTTGCACTTTCGGTTGGGTCGGGTCATTTGTCGAAATCGGTGCCCGCTTGCGGTACTTCCCTTTCGATTTCCCCGTCTTCCAAGTCAAAGTCACTTCTGCGGTTTCTCCGGGGGGGATCACTTTTCGCGAAACCTTGCTCACCGTGCATTTGCACGAGGGTTTGCCCGGGGTGATCTTCAGATTTGCCAATCCCTCATTTCGTAAGATGAAGGTGTGGGTTCCCGTTGCATTTTGCTTCATCCGGCCAAAGGCATAGGTGTCGGCAGAAATCACGAGTCGGGGATGCGTTGAGGGGGCGGTCGCCAGCTCGGTTCCCGCAATCGCGGGGACTCCGACCGTCCAGCCAAACTCGTTTGCAGTCCGCAAGAAGCCGAGTCCGATGCCGAGTGCAGCAGCAAAAATGGCACAAATGAGTATTCTCAAGACAGTCGATTTCTCCGTCTGATAACCCGGAAGAAGAACCGCGATTCAACTGCGATTCTTATCGTGAACACAGTACGCATATTCTAACGCTGCTCTGTGTCGACCGTCAAATCAGAGCCTTGTCGCCGCCTGTTTGAGATATTCACGACAACTCGTGAAAAAGGCTTGTACGTCCTCGCGACGGTAATCGGGATAGGTCCACTCCCAGTTGTGCCAACGACCCTTACGATAACCGAGCGTGACCTCAGCGTAGATGCCACTGTGCAGGTAGATGCGGTGGGCATGGTTCTTCGTAGAGGCGAGGACCAGTTTTCCGAGCGTCAGATATCCCGGATCGAGATTCAGAGGTCGCGCGACATCAGTCGGGTGATCGCGCGCGTAGTCGCACTCCCAACGGTTGGTCTCCTGCTTCCATGCCGCCAGTTCGGAAGGCGGAACGAGCGTTTCGAAGGCCCAAAGCGTTTTGAGCAGCGGGCTACCCATCGATTTCTCGTAGTAATCGGTTTCTTCGAATTCGAATGTGGGGCCCGATAAGACATGGTTTCCCCACTGCGCTTCGGCCCGCTCTCTGGCCCAAGCTAAACCGCGCCGGTCCCGGCTGAATGCGGCTAAAATTCTCAAAACGCGATCGGCGTCGGTCGGGTCACCCATGGTCCGGCTCGCTCATCGATCAATATGCCTTGGCAAAGATAGCGCGTCGGTGACTCGGGCGTTTTGAAAAAATGCACTCACCATCCTCTCGCTCGCTCTCGAGTGGAACGCACCGCAGCGAAACTTTGAGTTCCTTGAGGATGGCCGACATCTCTTCACCTTCGGAAAAATGGCAGCGGGCCAAGCCGCCGTGGATTTCCGGTTGCTTGGGATTCTTCGGTGTGAAGAAGTCGCGGAACTCATCGAGATTATCGATATCGCGGGTGGCCTCCTCGCGGGCTTGGAGTGCACGATCAAAGAGTTGCTGTTGCATGTTTTGGAGTTGTTCGGCAAGCGTCGATACGAATTGTGCCCGTGGAATGCTCTCTTTTTGTTTGGGCGGTTGATCTCGACGCCCGACGAAGCAGTGGTCCCCTTCCATGTCACGGGGGCCAATTTCAACGCGAAGCGGGACTCCTCGTTTGATGTGTTGCCACGTTTTTTCTCCCCCTCGAATATCTCGTGTATCGAGCGTGACCCGCACCGGCTGGCCGTTGAACGACTCTGTCTCGATTTGCGACTTGAGCGTGTGGCAATATTCCATGACCGCGGCACTCGAGTCGTCCCCGCGGAGCACGGGAAGGATGACGACATGCTGGGGCGCGAGTCGAGGTGGCACAATCATCCCGTCATCGTCACCGTGGGTCATGATCAGCCCTCCGACGAGCCGTGTGGAAACGCCCCAGGAGGTGGTCCAGGCATAGGCCTCTTGGCCGGTTTCGTCTTGGAACTTGATTTCTTGCGCTCTGGAAAAATTCTGACCGAGAAAATGCGAAGTGCCCGCTTGGAGCGCTTTGCGATCCTGCATCATCGCCTCAATGCTGTAGGTTGCCACGGCACCCGGAAAACGCTCCTCGGCGGTCTTTTCACCCTTGATGACCGGCATTGCCATCCAGTTCTCGGCAAAGTCGGCGTAGACGTCGAGCATTTTGCGAGTCTCTTCCTCTGCCTCGGCCTGCGTCGCATGGGCCGTGTGTCCTTCCTGCCAAAGGAATTCGGCCGTTCTCAAAAAGAGACGAGTTCGCATTTCCCAGCGTACGACGTTCGCCCATTGATTGATGAGAATGGGAAGGTCTCGATAGGATTGAATCCATTTGGAATACATCTCTCCGATGATGGTTTCACTGGTCGGACGGACGACCAAAGGCTCCTCGAGAGGTCCGGCCGGTCGCAGTCCCCCCTCTCCATCGGGTTCCAAGCGATGATGCGTGACCACAGCGCATTCTTTGGCAAAGCCTTCCACGTGGGCTGCCTCTTTTTCCAGGTAGCTCATCGGAATAAACAGCGGGAAGTATGCGTTGACGTGTCCGGTTGATTTGAACATGCGGTCCAGGGCCGCCTGCATATTTTCCCAGATCGAATATCCCCAGGGTTTGATCACCATGCATCCGCGCACGGGGGAAACTTCGGCAAGATCGGCAGCGCGAATCACCTGCTGATACCACTCGGGATAGTCTTCGCTGCGGGTCGGTTGGATCGCATGAGGGGGCGGTTTTGCCATGCTTAGCACCCAAGTGGGAGATGTTGAAAGGAATGAAAGGAATCAGGGCAGGCGGCATTCTATGACAGCCTTGGCCTTAATCGCAATATCTCTGGTCCTTGTGGGAAGCGGGTCGGTACTCCTAGAATCAACTTGTCGTCAAGAGTCGGTTGACCCGGAGGGGCTGCTGCCGTCGCGACCGGGAGTCGTGCCGCATCAATCGGCCGTTCTCGGGGATGCTGACGACCTTTTCATGTTTTCTGTTTTTTAATTCGTCGATTCGGATGCAATCTATGGCCCGCCATTCAGTCAGTAAACTCCGCGCGGAGCAAGTCGTCGATCAGACCTTTCTGATCAGTGCCAAACAACTGCGATCCAATCGGCAAGGGAATCTCTACTTGCAGTTTCGGCTTTCCGATCGGTCCGGCACCATCGAGGCGAGAATGTGGAATGCAAGTGAGGAAAAGGCCTCGCGATTTGGCGACGGAGACTACGTCCGCGTGCAGGGGACAACGCAACTTTTTCAGGGCGCCGTCCAGTTGATTGCCAAAAGTGTTGACAAGGTTCCGACCGAATCGGTCGATGAAAATGACTTTCGCGTGTTGCCGGCAAAGGTCATCGAAGGTTTACAAGAGAATCTCAAGAAGCGGTTTTTGCAGATCGAAGATTCGCACTTGAGACAACTTTCCGAAGCCTACCTGAATGACACCGAATTTATGGACCGGTTCTGTCGGGCGCCGGCAGGAATTAAAAATCATCACGCCTATCACGGTGGCTTGCTACAGCATGTGGCAACGCTTTGCGATCTGCTGGACCGCGTCGCAGACATCTACCCACAATTAGATCGAGATCTTCTTCTGCTCGGTGGACTATTGCATGACTCTGGCAAAGTGGAAGAGTTGGGGTACGATCGTGATTTGCACTACACCAATGAAGGGCAACTGCTCGGTCATATTGTGATCGGATTAAAGCTTCTGGAGTCGAAGCTGGCGCAATTTAACGATTTTCCCGCGGAGCGGGCCGTTGAACTCAAGCATTTGATTGTCTCTCATCATGGAACTCTCGATGCGGGGAGTCCGCAGGTGCCGATGACGCGAGAAGCGCTTGTGCTGCATCAAGTGGATGAATTGGATGCGAGGCTTCATCAGTTTGATCAACTGATTCGCAGTGACAGTAACCCGGAAAGCTGCTGGACACCCTATCACCCCAATTTGGGCCGCAAGCTCTACAAGGGACAGACTGCAGATGGATGAGGAAGCTCTGCAGGCGGCGATTCTTCAGCATGTCCTCGCCCCCGGCTATCGGCCGGTGAAGCCGCGCAAGATTGCCGATCATCTCAAGCTCGATGAAGCGGAGGCTCGGCAACTCAAAAAGCAAATCAAGCGACTCGTCAAGCAAGGAAAGCTGGCGTATGCGAGCGGGCACGCTGTTCTGCCTCCGGGCAAAGGGCCAATTGACCGGGTCACCGGAACGTTCCGACGGATGCCCGCAGGTTTTGGCTTCGTGCGGCCGCAGCAACCGGCAGACGGTGCCGATCCCCCGCCCGATATCTACATCGCGGCAAAAAACGCCCGCGATGCGGCGAGCGGGGATACCGTGTTGGTGCGGTTGCGGGGCAAGCGAGGTTCGAAGCGGGGACTGGGGCCCGCCGGTGAGATTGTCGAGGTTCTCGATCGTGGAACGCACCGCTTTGTCGGAACCTACTTCGAGCAATCGGGCATTCCGCTGGTACAGATTGATGGCAAAGTTTTTTCAGCTCCGGTCCGCGTGGGTGATGCATCAACGAGCGAGGTAGAAACGGATGAAAAAGTGGTCGTCGAGATGGTGCGTTTTCCATCGCACGCGCGCGAGGGCGAGGCGGTCATTGTCGAAGTCCTTGGTGCCCGGAATCAACCCGGGGTGGATACTCTTTCGATCATCCATGAATACGGCCTGCCGGGCGATTTTCCCGAATCAGTTCTCGAGGAGGCCCGCTCGATCGCTGAAGGCTTTGATGCATCGATTCCACCCGACCGCACCGATCTGACCGGGTTGACGGTTGTGACCATCGATCCGATCGACGCTCGAGATTTCGACGACGCGATCTCGCTGGAACGGACCGACGAGGGGCATTGGCGGTTAGGAGTGCATATCGCAGATGTTTCTCACTTTGTTCAGGAGAAATCCTCACTCGATCGCGAGGCATACGAGCGGTCGACAAGCGTGTATCTGCCCGATCGCGTGATTCCCATGCTTCCGGAGACGATTTCAAATCATCTGGCGAGTCTTCAACCGGAGCAGGTCCGGTATACGCGGTCTGTGCTGATAGAAATGACGGCGGAAGGTGTGGTTGTGGATGTCCAGTCACTCTCCGCCGCCATTCGCAGTGATCGCCGATTTCACTATGAGGAGGTCGATGAGTTTCTGGCCTCTCCCGTGCGTTGGAAGAAAAAACTGACGCCCGAGGTCCATCGGCTTTTGCTGGAGATGCACACCCTTGCGATGCTGCTGCGGCGTCGGCGGCTGAAACGCGGCGCGTTGGAACTCAATATGCCTGAGGTCAAGATTGAACTCGACCGCAAGGGACGCGTCGCCGGAGCGCACGTGGCAGAGCACACCGAAAGCCATCAAATCATCGAAGAATTTATGCTCGCGGCGAACGAGGCGATCGCCGCGTGGCTCCAAGCCCAAGAAATACCCTTCCTTCGGAGAATTCACGAATCGCCCGAACCGAGGAAATTGCGGGCGCTCACTCAGTTTGTCGAGGAACTAGGGGTCGAAACGTCGAGTTTGGAAAGCCGTTTCGCATTGCAGCGTTTGCTGCGGACCGTCGAAGGCCGACGGGAGCAGCAGGCGGTGAATTACGCCCTGCTCCGCAGCCTGCAGCGCGCGGTGTACAGCCCCCTTCCGGTGGGCCACTTCGCGCTAGCGAGCGACCACTATTGTCATTTCACCTCGCCGATTCGCCGTTACCCCGACCTGCTCATCCACCGCTTGTTGCGGACCATCGAGTTGGGCCGAAAGCCGAAGCAGAAAAAAGAACAGTTGCATGCCATCGGAGAGCACTGCAGTGAACGAGAGCAGCGAGCCGAACAGGCAGAGCGAGAACTGGTGAAGGTGAAATTGTTGCACTATCTCAGCGACCAGATCGGCAAAGAGATGGATGCGACGGTCACGGGCGTGCAAGATTACGGGCTCTTCGCGCAGGGGATCAAGCTTCCGGCCGAGGGATTGATTCATATTGCCTCGCTTGCCGACGACCATTACCAGTTCGATGCCCGGGCGCACACGCTTGCCGGTCGCCGGCGCGACAATACGTTTCGTCTCGGAGACGCAGTGCGGGTGGCCGTGGCCCACGTCGATATTGACCGCCGCGAACTCGATTTTCGCTTCGTCGGACGACCGCGTCGGGGAAAGCAAGGGTCGCGTCAGCCACCCAAGAAGGGGCCGCCGCGAGGAACCGGGCGGAAAAGATCACGGAAAAAAGCGGGGCAGACGCAGCGGCCCGAGGCGAGGCGGGGCAAAAAAAAATCGCGACGGCGGCGCGATGGAGGCCGCGGCTGAATCGGGGCCCCAGCACAGCGCCCCCTGGCGAGGTGCGGCACGGGCGCTAAAATACCGGTGCTTTCCCTTTTATTGTGTGGACACGGATGAATCTGACACTTGCGGAAACCCCCCTGCACGGCTGGCACACGGCACACGGGGCCAAAATGGCTGAGTTTGGCGGTTGGTCGATGCCCATCCAGTATGGCTCGATCGTCGATGAGCATCATGCGACCCGGCGAGCGGCCGGGCTGTTCGACATCTCTCATATGGGACGGTTGATCTTTCGCGGCGATGCAGCGGGACCCTTTTTGGATCATCTGCTCACGCGGCCCGTATCGCAACTCGGCGTGGGCCGGGTGCGTTATGCGTTGCTGACCAATGCTCGGGGTGGCACGATCGACGATGTGTTGGTTTCGCGGTTGGAAGATTCCGAGGGACCTTTTTTCCTGATGGTCGTCAATGCCGGGAACCTTCAAAAAGTGACCGCCTGGATTGAGAGCAACCGGAGCGAATGCGCGGATGCGGATAAGGAGGGCTCGCTCGAGTTTGAAGATCGAACGCTGCAACAGGCGATGTTAGCGGTTCAGGGTCCGCGGGCCGGGGAGGTTCTCGCGGAGGTGTGCAGCGCGGATCTTGCCGGCATGGGCTACTACACCGCCCAGTGCACGGAGATCGATGCGAAAGAAGGGATCGTCAGCAGGACGGGATATACGGGAGAAGACGGTTGGGAATTGATAGTGCCGGCAACTCATGCCGAAACATTGTGGAACCGTCTCGCCCAAGTCGCCGGTCAACTCGGTGGGACATGTGTCGGTTTGGCTGCTCGGGATACATTGCGATTAGAGGCAGCGATGCCCCTCTATGGGCACGAACTCGATGAAGATATTTCACCGCTCCAGGCCGGTCTTGAATTTGCCGTGCAGTTGGAAGGAGGCTCTTTTGTAGGCCGCGATGCACTGGTGCAAGTTGCCGAGCAGCAAGACTATCGGCGCCGCGTGGGACTCGTGTCATCGGGTCGACGAGCCCCGCGAGAGGGCTACCCGGTGCTCGTTTCCGGACGGGGCATCGGGTCGATCACGAGTGGAACACACTCACCGACGCTCGGTGTGCCGATCGCGATGGCCTACGTCGATCGTGAATTTGCCGACGTGGGCACCGAGGTTTCAATCGATATGCGGGGGCGAGAGGAACGCGCTGAGGTGGTAGAATTGCCCTTTTACCGAAGAGGAGATACGTGAGGCTCACGCGTTCCCGGCGCAGTCGCGGGGAGGTGGGCAGAGAGTTTGCCGAGGCGTGATATGATATCTGGCCAGGCTCCCTATGAAAATCAACACACCGTGAAGACCAAGAGCGTAAAAACCAAGATCAAGATATGGTGAAGGCTAACTAACGCAGGGAAGGAAACTGAGGTGAAACCGGAAGAACTGAAATACGCAAAAACACACGAATGGGTCCATGTCGATTCAGCAGAGGGCGGGAATGGCAGCATGGCAACCGTCGGCATTTCGGCCTTTGCGGTCGAAGCGCTCACGGATCTTGTTTTTTTGGAACTGCCGGAGATCGGAAAACAGGTGGCGGCGGGTGATTCACTCGGTGAAGTGGAATCGGTCAAGGCGGTGAGCGATATTTACAGTCCCGTGACGGGGGAAGTGGTGCAAGTCAATGAGGAATTGCCCGAGGCACTGCAATGGTTGGGCGAAGACCCGTACGGACGCGGTTGGATTGCGAAGATTCGTTTAGGTGACGCATCCGCCCTGGAAAATCTGATGGACCACACGGCGTACAGTAAGCTCTGTGCGGATGAGGAGAGTTAAGAGGATGGCGTATCTCTACAATACCCCGCAAGATCAACAGGCAATGCTCGAGGCGATCGGCTGCGATTCGATCGATGCCCTGTTTGATTCGATCCCGGAATCTTTACGGTTGCAAAGGCCTTTGAAACTGCCTGCGGCGATGGGTGAGATGGAGTTAACCTCGCACCTTGCCGCCCTGAGTGAGAAGAATCGATCGCCCGCGGACACGCTTTGTTTTCTCGGGGGTGGCAGCTACGACCATTTTGTTCCCGCCGTCGTCGATTACGTTGCGTCGCGCGGCGAATTCTACACTTCGTACACGCCCTACCAGCCTGAGGTCAGTCAGGGAAATTTGCAGGCGATGTTCGAGTACCAGACCATGATTAGCGAACTGACCGGCATGGATGTCTCCAACCAGAGCCTCTACGACGGCGGTTCGGCTGCGGTGGAAGGTGTGCTGATGAGTTTGGATGTGACGCGGCGGCGCGGTCGCGTGCTGGTTGCCGAAAGCGTCCATCCCGAATATCGGCAAGTGGTCGACACCTATTTTGCCTCGTTGGAGACAGAAGTCGTCACGCTCCCCTGCCCTGCGGGCACCCTGGATCTCAGTGCGTTGGAGGCTCAGCTCACCGACGATACGGCCTGTTTGCTCCTGCAGCACCCGAATTTCTTCGGTTGTCTGGAAGAGGTTCACGAGATTGTCGATAAAGTGCATGCGGCGGGTTCTCTTTTGGTCACGGTCATCGATCCGGTGAGTCTGGGACTGCTTGAACGCCCGGGCGACTACGGTGCCGACGTGGTGGTGGGCGAGGGGCAGTCGCTGGGCACGCCGATGCAGTATGGAGGACCTTACCTGGGATTGATGGCGTGCCGGGAAAAGTTTGTCCGCCGACTGCCGGGCCGGATTGCGGGAGAGACCCGAGACCGACGTGGGAAGCGGTGCTGGGTACTCACACTGCAAACGCGCGAACAACACATTCGACGCGACAAAGCGACGAGCAATATCTGTACCAACCAGGGACTCTTTGCCTTAAGGGCGAGCGTCTATCTTGCGGCGATGGGCCCGCAGGGCATGCGCGAGGTGGCGGAATTGTGTTTGCAGAAAACGGCCTATGCGCGGCAGCGGCTCGGGGATTTGGAGCGATTGGAAATCGCATTCGATCGCCCGGTCTTCAAGGAATTTGTCCTGCGCGATCGCGAAAACGCAGTGGAGCAGCTCTGTGCGGTTGCGGAGGAGGCGGGTATTTTTGCCGGGGTGCCTCTGGGTCGGTGGTATCCTGATCTTTCGGACTGCTTGCTGGTCGCCGTGACCGAGAAGAGAACCCGACCGGAAATAGAGCGTTTAGTTGATTTTGTTTCGGTGCAGGCGCCGTGCGGAGTGACACATGCGGAATAAACACGCGACACAACTGATTTATGAATTGTCGCAGAATGGCCGGAAGGCAGTCGCGCTGCCTCAGGTCGACGTACCGGAACGACCGGTCGAGGAATTGATACCAGAACGATTCCTTGCCAAAAAAACACTCGGTCTTCCTCAGGTTGCCGAACCGGAAATTGTGCGGCACTACGCGAACCTTTCGACGCTCAATATGTCGGTCGATACGCATTTTTATCCGCTCGGGTCCTGCACGATGAAGTACAACCCGAAGCGAAACGAACGTTTGGCATCGCTTCGAGGGATCGTCGACGTACACCCTTACCAATCGGAGAGAAGTCTCCAGGGGTTGCTGCAGATCTTTTTCGAACTCCAGGAGATGCTCGGTGAAATCAGCGGTTTGGATGCGGTGAGTTTGCAACCGGCTGCCGGCGCGCACGGCGAGTTGACCGCACTGATGGTTGCGGCCGCCTACTTCCGCGACCTGGGGGAGGTGCGAACCACGGTACTGACCCCCGACTCGGCGCACGGCACGAACCCGGCAAGTGCTCGGATGTGCGGCTTCGATACGGTGACTGTGAAAAGTACGCCGGCGGGCTTTGTCGACATGGAGGATTTGAAGTCCAAACTTGACGACTCGGTGGCAGTCTTCATGATCACCAACCCCAACACGCTGGGCTTGTTCGAACGTAACGTGGCGGAAATTGCGGATCAGGTACACGCCCGGGGAGGACTGATTTATCTCGATGGGGCGAATATGAACGCCATTTTGGGCGTGACCCGTCCGGGGGATTTTGGTGCCGATATGATGCACTTCAATCCGCATAAAACGTTCAGTGGCCCGCACGGCGGCGGCGGACCGGGTGCAGGTCCGATTGCCGTGACCTCGAAGTTGGGAGCCTTCCTGCCGGTGCCCCGGGTCCGACGGGAAGAAGCGGAAGGTGAATGTAGCTACTGTCTCGATTGGGATCAGCCACAGTCGATCGGACGGGTGCGAAGCTTTTTTGGCAACTCGGGAGTTCTGGTCCGGGCCTACTGCTACTTGCGGACGCACGGCCCGGATGGATTACGTGAGGTGTCCGAGAATGCGGTGCTCAACGCGAACTATCTTTTGAGTCGCGTGAAACACTTTTTGCCGGTTCCGCAAGGTGATCGCTGTATGCACGAATTCGTCGCTTCGGCGGCGCAGTGTAAAAACGAGCGGGGCGTCTCTGCGATGGATTTGGTCAAGCGATTGCTCGATTACGGTTTTCATGCGCCGACGGTCTACTTTCCTCTGACGGTGAAAGAGGCCGTGATGATCGAACCGACGGAGACGGAAAGTAAAGAAATGTTGGATCAGTTCGCCGAAACCCTGTTTCGGGTCTTGGAGGAGCCGGATGATTTACTGCACGAGGCACCGCACACCACGCAGATCAGCCGTCCGGACGAAGTGACGGCGGCCCGCAAGCCCATGCTGCGTTGGAATCCCTCCACTGAGGAGTGATGCACGGGGAAGCTGTGATCGATGTGCTGCGACCATACCGTCCGTGCGGCTTCGGCCAAGGGGTTTGATGAAACCGCATATTTGCTACCTGCTTGAAGATCCGCCGCTTTCGGGCCCACTGAATATGGCGGTCGATGAGGTCCTTTTGGAAAGCGTGGGGTTGATCGGCCATCCGGTCCTTCGC
Source organism: Planctomycetaceae bacterium (assembly GCA_902630355.1). Lineage (GTDB taxonomy): Bacteria > Planctomycetota > Planctomycetia > Pirellulales > UBA7805 > UBA7805. Next base: position 36,056 of record CACOUL010000011.1, on the reverse strand, counting down.
TTCTACACCTGGTCGGAGCCCACGTTGTCGCTCGGCTATTTCCAATCGTCGGAAGATCGCTCCTTGCACGCCCCGAGCGTCGACCGACCACTGGTGCGTCGGGCGACCGGCGGGGGCGCGATCCTGCACGATCGCGAACTGACCTACAGTTTCATCTGGCCTTCGAGGCGGCCGCCTGCCGAGTTGGAATGCGACGGCGGAAAAGGGGGCGAAAAAGGGACCGAGTGGATGTACCGCTGGATCCATCAGGCGTTAATCGATGTCCTGGGGCCCCTCGGCGTGCCGGCGACCTTTGCATCCGAATCAGCGGGCCAAAGCGATTCGTTCCTCTGTTTCGAACGGCGGAGCCAGTGGGACGTCGAGGTCGGGGGCATGAAGGTACTTGGCTCTGCACAGAGAAGTCGTCAGCAGGGACTTCTGCAACATGGAAGTCTGCTGCTTTCGGCCTCCCCGTTGACTCCACAGTTGGAGGGACTCTGCGAGCAGGGCCTCGCCGTGACACATCAACAAGTCTCTCGCTTATGGGCGACTCGCATCGCTGCCACTGCCGGGCTTACCGTCGAATCACTCAAGCTTGACGGGGGTCAGCAACAGGCGGTCGAGCAGCTTGCGGCAGAAAAATATGGCAGCCAAAACTGGACAAAAAAGCGTTAAATTTGGATGAACTCGTGAGCGGGGGGGCAATTTCGGTTAAATTTCTTTGGCACCATTTGGATTTCCGTTATACTGCAGGGAAAGAAGTGGTGGCCGATTTTCGGGGCGTATTCTCTTCATTTCCCATTATTTCCCTTCATCCTCGCCCTGAAACCGATGTGTCGGCGTGGTGTCTCTGCGCACTTCGGGAGTCGTTGTTTGAAATCTGTGGGGGAAAACAGGTGCGACTGAAGCTGGTAGTAGTGGGCGGCTCTCATAACGGAGAGGAAATCCAGGTTTCGGGCCCCAAATTTTTCATCGGTCGTGATCGTGAGTGCCAACTACGACCGGGTAGTGATGTGATTTCGCGTCACCACTGCGCGTTGATTGTGGAAGACGGTTATGTTGCGGTGAGGGACTTCAACAGTAAAAACGGAACCTTCGTCGATGGGCAGCGTGTCGTGGGCGAACAGGAATTGCAGGCCGGCTGCGAGTTGGCCGTCGGTCCCCTACGCTTTCTGGTCCAATTCGATGTAGCGGTCGGTGGCAAGAAGCGACCCCCTGTTCAATCGGTGGCCGAGGCGGCCGAGCGAACTTCCCAATTGGCCGGCGATGGCGATGCAGATATCGATGATTGGCTCGACGAGTCGGACCCGAGTGGATCGGATACAGGCTTGGTTTCCATTAAGGACGTGACTCAGCGAAGGACCGACCCGAGTCATAGTGCGACCGGCAGTAAGTCCAATGTCACCGATAGTAAAATCCTCACCTCTCAATCTCCCGAGGCCGCAAATTCGAATGAATCGGCGAAGAGTTCACTTTCCGGGCTTCACAAGCAACCGGGAAAACTACCGCCTCAGGCGTCCGAAAAGGATAAGTCGGTAGATACGCAGACCGCGGTTCGCGACGCCCTTCGCAAACTTCGAGAAAAGAAGCAGAAAAAGAGTTAGTTTTCTCCTCCTTCTTTCGTCCATTTCTGAGCGATGCGGCTAGCAGTGCCACCGCCGATGGCGTCTCTCTTTCTGGCGTTTGCGTTCGAATGACTGAATCCGCCTTGCGGGAGATGCGCAGCTCCGCTACCGTTCGCCCCTGCTTTGGTGATTGCGTCGACACCAGCCTCTCGTTTTGTGTTCCCTCACGCCCTCATTCTCGGAAGAGACAAGTCATGGCGAATCATAATTTGACGGTGCAGATGGTTTTGGATTTTTTGTTCGGTCGTTTGGTATTGCCGAGCGTCGCGGGACTTGCAGTTTTGACTTTTTGTAGTGGCTGTGGTGTGCATTCCAATAATTTAAATGCAACCGGTGCCCGCTATTTCAAACGGGGCGATTGCGACAGAGCAATCCAGAAATTTGAGGAGGCGGTAGCGACCAACCCCGATGATGCGGACAGCTATTATAATCTGGCTGCAGCGTACCACCATCTGGCAACGACTACGGGTGATCCTGCGTACGCCACCCAGGCGGAAGCCTACTACAACCAGTGTCTCGATCATTATGAAGACCATCCCGAGTGCTATCGGGGACTTGCCGTATTGTTGGCCCAGCAGGATCGGCAGGATCAGGCTTTCAGGCTGCTGGAAGGATGGAAGCAAAGGAGCCCGCAGTTAGTGGAGCCCAATATTGCTTTGGCACAACTACATGGCGAAGTGGGGAACGACAAGGCGTCGGAGGAGCATCTGCTCGACGCGATTGCCAAAGATACGACGCATCCCCAAGCCCGCGCCGCGCTCGGAAATCTGCACGAACAGCGTGGGGATCACCAGCAGGCACTGACCAACTACCAGATGGCGCTTCAGCGGAACTCAGCGCAACCGCAACTGCACGCCAAGGTCGCCTCCTTGAAGGGAGGGACCACGGGAAGTCCGCTGCTCACCACTGACCCTCTGACCAAAGTGGTCACCGCTCCGAGCGAAAATCTCCGCTACTGATCGGATCGCTCTCGTGTCGGGGGGGGCGGGCTTTGAGACGATCGAGTGCCCGTTCTAACGCGACCACCTTATCAAGGGATTCCTGGTATTCTGCCTCGGGAATCGAGTCGGCAACAATGCCGCCTCCCCCGTGATAGAAGACGTTTCGATCTTCGATAATGAAGGACCGGATAACCATATTCAGATCCATCGATCCTGCGTAGTCGAGATAGCCGATCCCCCCAGCGTAGACACCGCGCCGAACGGGTTCTAAGCGGTCCAGAATTTTCATCGCCTCAATCTTGGGCGCACCGGTCATCGAGCCTCCCGGGAAAGTGGCCCGTACGAGATCGAGTGCGTCGCATTCGCTCTGCAAGTCTCCCCGAACGGTCGACACCATCTGGAACACCGTCGCATAGGTTTCAATCTGCATCAGATCGGAAACCTCAATCGAGCCGAAGCGGCAGACGCGCCCGAAGTCATTGCGGACTAGGTCGACAATCATGACGTTCTCGGCGCGATCCTTCGAACTTTCGCTCAATTCTTTTCGCAACGCGACATCCATCGCTGCTGTTTCTCCTCGAGGCCTTGTTCCTTTGATGGGGCGGCTTTCGGCAGTCCCCTGACGATTCACGGCAAGGTATCTCTCTGGCGATGCGCTGACGATCGAAAATGTCGGTGTCTGCAGGTAGCAGGCAAAAGGTGCGGGGTTGGCTTCCCTCAGTTGACAATAGAGTTGCCACGGATCGCCCGCACCGAGTCGATTCTCGAAACGTTGCGTCATGCAAGCCTGGTAAATGTCACCTGCTTCAATGTGATCGCGTATGCGTGCCACGGCACCGCAGTACTCCGCCGCATCGAAGCATCCGCGTGGTTCCGGATAGGGGTCCGGGCCCTGCGGGGTCGCGTCGCCCTCGACGGGTTGCGACTCGCGATGGACCGTCGGGTTTTGCAATCTCTCACGGAGCGACCCGGTACTTTGCGCAGCCGCTGCACGCGCACCGGGCATGGTGCCGCCGCGGCCGATGGTTGAAATGTATGTTTCGTTTGTCGCGTGGTCGTGGCAAAGCAACTGATCGTACAAAGCGAAGTAAACATCGGGGATCGACGAGCCTGAGGCCGTCTTGATCTTCTCGCCCGGACCACCCCAACTTCCCGCTTCGTAACCAAAAAATCCGATGGCGCCGCCGAGCAGGGGAAATAATTCCTCTGAACGCGGTTCGAATGAGACGGCGTACTCACCGAGCAGTCCCCGCAGCGACTCGAGTACGTCGCCCCGCGAGTGGTCCGTTGAAGGCTGCTGCGAATTGCCAACCAGAGGGTTCATCTCGCCTGTCGCCGACCTGTACCGGGTGACTTCGATATCGGCATCAAAAGGGTGGCTCCGGGGATCGTTGCGACGGGCCGCAAAGACCGCCACCGGATCCATTCCGATAAAAGAGAAGCGGCCCACTGCGGGTGCTCCGAGGCTACTATCGAGCAGCACGCCACCGCGTTCACTTACCAGGGTTGGAATCAGGGTCCAAAACGGGGCAGAAATTTCACATCTTTCAAGCGTGTGCGCGGCGCAGGCTCCATCGCAAGAAAGACGCTGCGATTTGGCGAAGAGAGTCGACATGTTGGCTGGATAGACAAAAAAGGTTCAGCCGGCACCCCCGTTTTGGGGAGCCCTCGCTATCACCCGTTGTAAACGATTCGATACACTCTGGCCACGGCCCCTACCGCAATCGATCGTGCGCGCCGGAAGAAGAGAAGACCCGTTCACTCATTGTTGAACTTCTGATAGACTGCGGGAGTGGTGATCGGTTATGCGGCCTTTGCAACCCTTTGCAACATGGCCGAACCGGTTTCCGCTGACGGTTCCCACCCCACCTTCCCACCCAAAGGTTGTCCCTTGCGTACCGAACAGGAAATCTCGCAGAGTTGGTCAGGTCTCTTCAGTGGACAGGAATTGAATGATCAGGTATTTGATGAGGCAGAAGGCCTGATCGATGCCTTGCGTCCCGAGAGTCCGTTGCGTCACCGCTTGGATGCAGAACTCGCCGAATTGCGACAAAAAGTCGGCTAAATTGCTGCCTGATGCAAATCGGGGCAAATCAGAGAGGAAAGTACGTCCTCGGTAAATCGAGGCGTCTCGCGTTTGACCACGTTAGCGGTTCAGGACGAAACCGACGGTCCAGCCGGTGAACATCATGTCCTGATTGTCGAGACCGGTGAAGGGATTTCCGGGCCCGTCGCTTTTTCCCCGCGCGATGCCATTGGCGAAGTAGAGCCATTCCCAGCCCGCTTCGAGCGCAAAGGATTTGGTGATATCCCAACTCACATTCACTCGGACATCTCCAGCAGGTGCCCATTTCCACTGATGGACGTTGTAGGTATGGACCGTTCGTGAGTCGGGTACATCAGCCACGGTCGTCGGACCGGAGACGGTTGAGGGATTTGCGGCATCGAGCGGATAACCGATTGATGATCCTGCCGTGGGAGATAATGGGTTTTGAACGGGGGTTGCCTCTTGGATGGGATAGCCCCCGGAGAGTTCCTGGCGATTGACGGCAAAAAATCCGCGGCCCTCGGCCGAGAGGGTCCAGCGTCCCCGCTGTCGGAACCAACGGAGTCCCAACTGGGGACCGAAGATGGTGTTTTGCGCCATCACGCCGAGGGGTGTGTATCGATTGGCGACCGTGATCCCTGCCACAGTCGCCGGATCAAAGGTTGGCGGCAGGCCCTCGGGCGGGAAGACATTAGGCACGCCCGGTACCGCGAGCCCTTCATTGTAATTGTAAGAATCCTGCGTTTTGATCGTCGCATAACGACCGCCGGCAAAGAGTTCGACGTGGCTTCCCCCCCTGCCACGACCGTGCAGGGGCTTGAATCGCCAAAGTTTCGAAAATTCAAAACTGGTCAGGCTACCCACGTTTTCCGCTTTCCCGTTGGGATAGGGTTGTGTGGTCACTTCCGGAACTTCGATCACCGGAGACCCATTCGTTGGGTTGATTCCGGAGGGGTTCAGCGTGATCACGTCGCGTTGGTGATCTGAGGGTTCGTCGTAGACGTTGGGGCCGCCGATACTCATCAACTCACCGACCCAACCATTATTCGAGTTCGACATGTAGCCGAAGTCGATCCGTGTCCCGGTGGTGCGGTCGAACTTATTCGGTTGCATTGCGGTTTCCGGGCGGTCCACCCACATATGAATTCGATCGTACGAGAAGAAAAAACCTGTGTTGGGCTTGATGCCACCACCATAGGAGCTGATTTCAGCCGGCGCAAACGGTTGCCAATCCTGGGTGAAATCAAGCGGTCCGAAGGGTTGGAAACGTTGTGCGTGGCTCGTGGAAGCGGCAAGCCACACGAGGAGGCTCACAGCAACGAGTGCCCTGACACGAGGATATCGCATGTGTTCGACTCTCTTGAGGTAGGTCTATTTTCTCCGGTCGGGCCGTCCGAGCGTTGCCGCCGAGGGCACGCGTACAGACTTTCCACCGTGCCGGTAGTATCGGTCGTAGGAGAGGTGCCAGTTGAGTAAGAAAGGTAAAAGAGGTGAAAAATAGCGGACGCTTCACTGCTGTCTTGTCTCTGCCCTGCTCTGCCTGGGCGGCGTTTCGCGGCGGCTTGGTTTGAGGCGAGATCACCTTGCTAGCATTTCTGGTCCCGCAGGCATTGATGCCGGAAGTCGAACGTACCGCATCAAAAAGCCGCGTTTACACTTTTGCTCGAGCGGGGCATACTGGGCGGCTTGCTGGCGGCCCGGTTCGGGTGTTTTGTCCGGAGATGACATGTACCGTCTATCGATCAACCAATTTACCACCTACCGCTCGTCACTCGAGGAGGACGTGTTTCGCTGCGCCCGCATGGGGGTCGAGGGGATTGGTCTCTGGCGGGAAAAAATCCAGGACTATGGTGAGGAAAAAACGCGAGAATTGCTTCGCGAACTTAATGTCCAGCCCTCCAATCTGCTCTGGGCGGGTGGATTTACGGGGAGCGAGGGGCGTTCCTATCGCGAATCGGTGTGGGATGCGTCTGCTGCGATACGTCTGGCTGGTTTTCTCGAATGCCCCACGCTGGTGCTCTACAGTGGCGGTCGTGGTGGGCACACGCGTCGGCATGCCCGGCGAATTCTTTGCGATGCGATTGCGGCCCTGCTTCCGATCGCCGAGCGGGAGGGTGTGCAACTGGCGCTCGAGCCAATGCATCCGAGTTGTTTTCGAGACTGGACGGTCTTCGATACGCTGGCGGAAACGCTACAACTCCTCGAGGACGTAAATCATCCGCTCCTGAAGATGGTATTAGATACTTATCAACTTGCCGAACAACCCGATCTGCCCGAGCGCATCGGCCAGTGGGGGGAGCAGATCGCAGTGGTACATCTCGCCGACGGACGGTTGCCCTTCGCGACTGAGCAAAATCGTTGCTCGCTCGGCGATGGCAGTATCGATCTGACGGGGATCCTGCTCGCGCTCGCTGAGATCGAGTATCGAGGGTTTCTTGATCTCGAACTCTTCGGAGAGGATGTCGAGTCGATTGATTATGATGCGTTGGTCAGCTCAGCGCAAGCAACAATCGAAGATCACGAAGCAATGGCGGTATAAAACCCCCGTCCGCCTCTGTACTACGGTTTCGGAATCAGTTCGAGACAAATCAGTCGGTCTTTGCCGCGGACGTAGAGGAGTCCGTGTGAGAGAATGGGGGCAGCCCACGCGGGATACATCAAGGGCCGATCGGCGGGTCCCGGATCTTCATCAAGCAAGACCGTTTCCGCAATCTGCTCGAAGCGTTGGGGATTAGCCCGCAACAACCGCAGCGTGCCATATTCGCCGAGGCAGAGAAAATGTCCGTCGACATAGAGCAGGCTGCTCCGAGCGAGTCCCTTTTCGGACCATTGCACCTCTCCGGTGCGCCAATCGATGCAACGGAGTTCGGCGTTGGCCGAATGCCTGCCACTGCATCCGTACAAAAATCCGTCGTGATGAATGGGTGTATTCCAATGTGTTTGCATTAATTTCCGGCGACTCTTTGGATCATCTTTCCAGACGACATGATATTTTTTTGGACCGAAACGAAGGAGACTGCTACCGGGGCCGTACGTCTCGGAGATGAAAACCTCGTTATTCACCACCACCGGATTGCTCGCGTTCACGCTTTCCAATTTGGGTGACCGCCAGGGATAGTGAAAATCGATTGCGCCCGTATCGGGATTGAAACCGAGCAGACCTCCCCGCGCAAAAACAAAACACCACCCGCGTCCGTCGACCTCGGCGAGCGTCGGCGACGCGTAGCTTGCCAATTCATCGGAAAGAGTGTAGCGGATCTCTCCGGTCCGCTTGTCGATCGCTACGACTCCCGTGCCGTTACCTTGCACACGATCGAGTTGCCCCGGGGGGATCTGCTGGTCATCCGGCCCACTGCCACCGACTTGCAAAATCAAATGGTTGCCGCGCACGACGGGCGAGGATCCGACGCCGAAGAAATTTTGGACTACCCCGAATCGCTTTTGCGTATCGACTTTCCATAACAATTGCCCATCGTCGAGACGCAAGCAGTGCAGCATCCCTTCGGCACCAAAAATGAACACGCGGTTTTCATCAATCAGCGGTGCGCAGCGAGGTCCGTTGCTGTAGCCGTACAGGTCCTGGTAATCGGTCGGGTAAGAGAAGGTCCACAGAAGATCCCCCGTTTCACTCTGCAGGCATCGCAGGCGAGCTTCTTCGCCAATGCGGTCAAACTGCAGGAGTCGTCCGCGGGAGACCGAGGGCATTGCGTAACCCTCACCGAGCGAAAGCTCCCATAATTTCTTGGGTCCCTCCGGAGGCCAGTCGGTCAGGATGCCGACTTCCGTTGATTTGCCGTTACCGTGTGGTCCGAGAAATGCAGGCCAATCTGTGCCACCGGCTCGCGTGCCGAGATCCTGCACCGCCACGTCGCGATGATTTTCCGGAACTGCCCTTGCGGTTTGTGCCACCAACAAAAGCAGGCACGAAAGAACGAACTTCATGGTCTTTGGTTTCCGCGTTGACACAGCCCCCGACCGCGTTACTATACCGTGTCATGCCGGTTGTCACAGCCACGCTCTCGATACCCGATGCCGAATTTGAGTGGAGCTTTTCCAGGAGTAGCGGGCCGGGGGGGCAGAATGTCAACAAAGTGAGTACCAAGGCGACGCTTTTTTGGAATGTGACGCACTCGCCTAGTCTGCCCGAAGCAGTTCGCGCCCGGTTTATCGAATCTTTCGGCAATAAAATCAACAAAGAGGGCCAACTGGTCCTCTCGAGTCAACGTTTCCGGCAGCGGCCGCGCAACGCCCGGGCCTGTCTCGACAAACTGCATGAACTTTTAACAGTCGTGGAAAGACCGCCACGCAAGCGGCGCCGGACACGGATCCCCGCATCAGCCAGGGAGCGTCGCTTGGCAGAAAAGCAGGCGTTGGCACTCAAGAAGCGGCGTCGGCGGGGTCTCCGCAACGATCGATCGATGGACGATTTTTAGGTTTCGCGCGCACGCTTTTTCGCGTTGCGGTCGACTATACTCGGGCCATTCGATGATGTGCGCATTTGAAGGGAAATTGGAATGGAAGTAGAAAACGCCGCTCCGGGAGCGAACCAGGACCAGCCGCTCACCGTGCAGCAGTTGACCGGTCAAATCCAGGCACTGCTCGAGGGGAATTTCGGTTCGGTTTGGGTTTCTGGTGAAATTTCAAATTTTTCCCGCGCGCACTCCGGCCATTGCTATTTTTCGATCAAAGATGATGCTGCGCAGATTGGGGGGATTCTCTGGCGAAGTACCGCACAGCGTCTCGGCGTTGAGCTTGCTGACGGAATGGCGGTCGTCTGCCAGGGATCGCTCGATGTGTATCCACCGCGGGGCGCGTATCAACTGGTCGTCAAAAAGATTGTGCCTCAGGGTGAAGGTGATTTGCAGAAGCTCTTGAGGTTGCGAAAAGAAAAATTTGCAGCCGAAGGGCTCTTCGACAAGCAGCGAAAGCAGCCGCTGCCCCGTTTCCCGCGACGCGTCGCGTTTGTCACCAGTCCCACCGGTGCAGCAATCCAGGACTTTCTCAAGGTGCTCCATCGAAGGTGGCAGCAGGCCTCCGTTGTCGTTGTTCCGGCTCGCGTCCAGGGGAAAAGCGCAGCTGGCGAAATTGCGCAAGGGATATCCCTCGCCACCCGGTTGGGTAAAGACATTGATGTGATCGTCGTGGGTCGAGGCGGTGGTTCATTGGAGGATTTGTGGGCCTTCAACGAAGAAGTGGTGGTCCGTGCAATCGCGGACTGTGCAATTCCCGTTATTTCGGCGGTCGGGCATGAGATCGACGTGAGTCTTTCGGATTTGGTAGCCGACGTCCGTGCGCTGACTCCGAGCGAGGCAGCGGAGTTGGTTGCTCCGGATCGTGCAGAACTCGCCGAGTACTTCGGGGGCATGGCCCGGCGGCTACAGGCCGGCCTCCGCGGACGAGCGACCGCTTCGCGTCTGCGTTTGCAGGCCGTGGCAAATCGTCCCGTTTTCGGCAAACCGTATGAGAGCGTTCAGCGTTTGAGCCGACGCCTCGATGAATTGGATCACCGCACAGATCGGGCGATTGCGGCAACCCTTCAGCTTCACAGTCAAAAGCTTGTCGCAGGGGCGAGTCGCCTCGAGTCTCTTAACCCTCGAGCGGTCCTTGATCGCGGCTATACGTTGACAGAGAGCGTTTCGGATGGCAAGTTGATCAGAGCGGCGGCCCAACTGAAGGCGGGCGATCAACTGATCACCCGATTTTCCTCGGGCCGCGCTGTGAGTCGGGTCGAGGGAATCGAGGTAGACGAGTCAGAATAAAGGGGCCGCGCGTTGGCAAAAAAGAAAAAAAACGAGTCCTCCGGATCGCCCAGTTTTGAAGAGGCGATTGCAAAACTTGAGGAGATTGTACAGCATCTCGAGGCGGGCAATGTGGGACTCGCTGAATCGTTGAAGCTTTACGAGGAGGGGGCCGGTTTACTCAAACAGGGACAAAAATTACTGACGGCCGCAGAGCAGCGGATCGAGCAAGTCAGCGGTGAGGATGCGGATGGCAATCCGGTACTAAAACCCTTCGAAGCATCGGCAGATGCGGCAGCGGAGGATCGCGACAAGCCTCGACGCGTGCGGGCAAAATCTTCGCGGAAAAAAAAGGAAGAGGATGACCGAGCGGGTGGAGACAAAGAGTTGTTCTAAGAGGCCATCCGGCATCTCGCCAGCGTCATGCTTCAGGCCACCAGCACCGGCTTGCCGCTCCCGCCTTTCCCCTTTCTTTTGGTCTTTAATCGGCTAGAATAAAGAAGTTAGGTGTTCGGGTGCAAAATCGCGCCGGAGCACTTTGTCCCGGTGCCGGTAGGGCCGGGGCCCTACCTGTCGCTGAGGTTTCCTCATGGCTGTTTCTCCGCCGATGGCTTTTACCGAGCGTGCCGAGCAGCTGCGCGATGAGATCAATCAAGCACTCGCAACCCAGCTCCGATTTTCCGATAACTGCCCTGCTCCACTTGCCGAGGCGGTGCGTTATGCGACCCTCGGGCCGGGCAAGAGATTGCGACCGATGCTTGTGCTGCTTGCGAGTGAGTCGTGTGGTGGATCGGTTGCCCGGGCGCTGCCGGCTGCCGTGGCCATCGAAATGGTACACGCCTATTCCCTTATTCACGATGACTTGCCGGCAATGGACGACGATGATCTGCGCCGCGGAAGACCGACATGTCATCGAGCCTTTGATGAGGCGACGGCGATTCTCGCGGGCGATGCTTTACTGTCGCGAGCCTTTGAACTGATTGCGTCGCAGCTTGGCCCAGCGGATGTGGCAGTGGCCTGTCTATCCATTCTCGCTCAAGCAGCGGGTGCCGAGGGAATGGTGGGTGGACAAATGCAGGACTTATTGGCCACCGCGACGTATGAAGAGTCGGAAAACGCGCATTGCGAGCAGCGACTCGAGTCGATACACCGTTGCAAAACGGGTGCCCTGTTTGTGGCGGCTTTACGGATGGGAGGCCTTGTGGCTTCCGCCTCTGCGGAGGAACTTGCAGCTTTGACCGCCTACGGCGAGAACGTGGGACTCGCATTCCAGATTGTCGATGACCTGCTCGATGTGGGTGGGAGCGAAGATCAGATGGGCAAGCGGGTGCAGAAGGATGACTCACAGGGAAAGCTTACCTTTCCGGGCGCCGTTGGTGTGGCGGAAAGTAAAGCACGGGTCGCTGCGCTGATCCAGCAGGGATGCGATGCTTTGGGGCCCCTGGGCTCGCGTGCCGATTGCTTGCGGGAGTTGGCTGCGTATCTTGGAGAACGGAACTCGTGATGGACAAGATTCTTTCTCAACTGGAATCCCCCGAACAGTTGCGATCAATGGACAATGCGTCTTTGGTCCAGTTGGCGGAGGAAATCCGCGACACACTCTGTAATTTGCTTTCGCAGCGCGCGGCGCACTTTGCCTCGAATCTTGGGGTGGTAGAACTCTGTTTGGCGCTCCACACGGCGTTTGATTTCTCAAGTGACCGCTTGCTGTGGGATACGGGGCACCAGATCTACCCACACAAATTGATCACGGGCCGATATCACGAGTTTGGTTCGATCCGCACGCGGGGCGGATTGATGGGCTACCCCAATCCCAAAGAGAGTCCCTACGATCTTTTCATGACGGGGCACGCCGGATCGAGTATTTCAACGATGCTGGGTCTTCGCAGTGGCGATGCTTTGCTTCGGCCCGACGAAGGACGACACGCGGTGGCAGTGATCGGAGACGGTGCTTTCCCTTCGGGAATCGTCTATGAAGCGATGAACAATGCGGGCGGTATGCGAGAGAAGTTGTTGGTGGTGCTCAACGACAATCGGATGTCGATTTGTCCTCGTGTGGGTGGCCTTGCGGATATGCTCGATCGGATGCGGATTACGCGTTCCTATTCCGGGCTGAAGACGGGTCTTACCGGTGTGCTCGACAGGGTTCCCCTGGTGGGCGTTCCCTTGGAGCGGTTTTTGGGGAACTTCAAGGAAGCGATCAAAGCCGGATTGCACGGCGGTATGCTTTTTGAGGAACTTGGCTTCCGCTATGTGGGGCCGATTGACGGACACCACATTCCCCAGTTGCGGAAATATTTTGAGATGGTCAAAAATCTCGAAGGACCGGTCCTGCTGCACGTCGTCACCGAGAAGGGACACGGTTTTCGGCCGGCGGCCGAAAATCCGGTCTACTTCCACACACCGGCCCCGTTCACGCTTGAAGAAGAGGGCTGGCTTCCGGTCAAAAATTCGTCGTCCACCTCCTACACGCATCTTGCGGCCGATGCGATCGAAAAGGCACTCGATCGCCGCTCCGACGTCACGGTCCTCACCGCGGCAATGTGTCAGGGGAACCGGCTCGAGTCGGTCCGCGATCGCTTTCCGAAACGCTTTTTCGACACGGGGATTTGCGAGGGCCATGCGGTGGCTTTCGCCGCCGGTCAGGCGAAGGCGGGTCTCAGGCCGATCGTAGACATCTACAGTACGTTTTTGCAGAGAAGTTACGACCAGATTTTTCAGGAAGTGGCGCTGCAAAATCTGCCAGTGACATTCATGCTGGACCGCGCCGGTCTGACAGGGCCCGACGGACCCACGCACCACGGCGTATTCGATATCGGATACATGCGATTGTTTCCGCAAATGACGGTGATGGCGCCCGGAGACGGTGAAGATCTTTCGGCGATGCTCGATTTTGCCCTCCAGCATGACGGACCTGTTTCGATTCGCTATCCGAAAACGGCGGCAACTTGTCTCGGGCGCGAAGGGGTAATTGCGGACCGCGCGCCGATTCAGTTAGGCAAGGCAGAAGTTGTCGCCTCGGGAAGTGATGGTACGATTCTTTGTTGCGGTACGCTGCTTGGGGAAGCGTGCGAGGCGAGACGAGGATTGCAGGAGCGAGGGTTGGACGTGGGGGTTGTGAACGCGAGGTTCGTCAAACCGCTTGATCGCGCCTTGATTGAAAAAGTTGCCGGTGAATCGCAATTCCTGGTGACCGTGGAAGAGGGCGCCCTCGGAGGAGGTTTTGGTAGTGCCGTGCTGGAGTGCCTCAACGACCTGGGGATGGGGTCGCGGTTGCTGCGATTGGGGATCCCCGATCGCTTTATCGAACATGGCGACCGGGAAGAACTCCTTGCCGACCTTGGGCTCGATACTGCCGGCATCGTCAAGGCGTGCGTGGATTTGGCCGGCCAGTGCGGAATCGGCCATGCAAATTTGGCGGAGCAGGCAAGTTGAAATTTTGAAACGTGCCGTGACGGTCACCGTTTCTCTGTCGCCGTCGCGTCGATCGCTTGCGGGATGAAGAAAGGTTCCGGTGGGTGATGAATCAAACGGAGCGTGAGGCGAATCATTTGAATGTGTTGCTGCTCGGACACGGAGACAATCCGGCTGTCCGCGAGGCTGCCGACGCGCTGCGTCCCGAGATTGAATCTTTTGCCAGCATTGTGTTCGAAGACTTCGAAGGGACGGCAGATCTTTCCAGTGTCGAGGCCGACCTGGCGGTCGTGTTCGGTGGTGACGGATCGATTTTGCGAGCGGCACGACAGATGGGGGTTCGCCAGCGTCCTGTCCTGGGCGTCAACTTGGGGAGACTCGGTTTCCTGGCCGACCTCACCCCCGCGGAACTGCCTGCGGTCTTGAAGGAAATTCAATGCGGTCAATTTTCCAGTATCGATCATCTGATGTTCGAATGCGAGGTGATGCGTGACGGTGCATCCGTGGTTCAGTCCATCGGATTGAATGAAGTTGCGATCATGGCAGGCCCGCCCTTTGCAATTCTCGAAGTCGATCTCTATGTCGACGATGAATGGGTCACCGCATACAGTTGCGATGGCTTGATCATCAGCACGCCGATTGGCTCGACGGCCCACAATCTTTCGGCGGGAGGACCGATTTTGCGGAAAGAGGTGCAGGCCTTCGTGATCACACCGGTGGCGGCGCACACGCTGACGGTGCGTCCGGTCGTGGATTCGGCCGACCACGAATATGTGCTGCATGTGGTTCGGCCACACCCGGAAACATCGCTTGTTGTTGATGGACAACTGCTTTCTCCGATCAAGACGGGAGATTCGGTGCATGTGCGGCGGGCAGGACCAAAGTTCCAGTTGATTCAGGTCCCCGGTCAATCGTATTATCAGACCCTCCGGAAGAAGTTGGGTTGGGCCGGTAGACTCGGGTCGCCGAATCAGGATTAGGTGGCCCGGGCCTGCAAAGTTCAGTCCGGATCGCAAGCACGTGAGTTGATCGGAAGGGAAGGATCCCCGAGATGTTGCTTCATTGCCCCCGCTACTGGAATCTTTGGGTGGTACTCCTCTGTATTGGTTTTGCGAAAGCAGAGGTGCTGGCGCTCGAAGCAGAGGTAAAGACCGAGACGAATCAGTCGGGGGAAAAGGTTGATGATCGATACCTGCTGCGATATCAATTTCGGCCCGGTGAAACAATCCGCACCAAGGTGGTACACCAGGCTTCTGTACGAACGACGATTGAGGGGACCAACCAGACAGCGAAGACGGTGAGCGTCTCGGTCAAGACGTGGAAGGTGGTCGATATTGATGCGGAGGGCCGCGTTACATTTGAGCATGCGGTCGAGTATGTCGACATGAAAAATGATGTGACCGGGCGCGAAACGGTGAGTTACGATAGTCGAGAAGACGGTGAGCCGCCTGCCGGCTTTGAAGATGTGGCGCGCCGCGTCGGCACTCCTCTCACTCGGATTGTGATGGATGATACGGGCACCATCCATCAGCGGGAAGAACTTGCCTCGGGCGCTACCCCGCCGACGCAGTTGATACTTCCGCTGCCGCAAAACAAAGTGACCGTGGGGAGCAAATGGGTTTTTCCGGATGATGTCGTAGTCCACTTGCGGAATGGAACGACGAGAAAAATCAAGTGTCGACAACGATTCGAATTGCTCGGTGTAGAAGAAGGTATTGCCAGGATCAGCATTGCGACACAGATTCTGACACCGATCCGCGAGTTTCCGGAAATCCAGGCGCAACTCGTTCAGCGCGAATCTGAAGGCGTGATTCAGTTCAATATGGCAACCGGTCGCGTGCAGTCCCAGCAGATCGACCTGGATCGTCGGGTGACCGGCTATCCGAATGCCAAAAGCAGCATGCATTACCGCACCCGGTTTACCGAATCGCTGTTGTCCGGTGGAGCGAGAACGGCCCGCCGCCAGACCGAGGTCGACGGTGAAGAGGGTCCCTGAGGTCGAAAGCGGGACCAATTGCGCCGGTCGTATGGGAAAAAAGGGGCTCCGCCGATTCCAAACGGGCCAAACTGCCGGCCGCGAGGTCACCGGAGCCAACGCAGATCGTCGCCCTTGCCGATAAATCCAAGTGGCTACCTCGCTGATGCGACACGACATGGCTCGCTAATGCGGCACGACATGGATGGCGAACGAGCATGCGAAGGTTTATCGGTCTCATTCTCGCTTTGATTCTGCTCATCGGCCTCGGCATTTGTTTCTTCCCCGGGGCCGGGGATTCTCTCTCGCAGATGCTCACTGGTTTCTTTGCCGGTTCGGAGTCGGGAGAATCTCGCCCTTGGCCGCTGTTGGCAATCGATGGAGCAAGCGGCGAAGCGCACGAAGATACGCCCCAAGCGGATTGGCGTCCGGTCCACCTCGAGCCCGCCCCGCCCTTTCCGCTTGAGCAGGCGTTGAATTTTCAGATGACCATACCGCGGATTTTGGGAAACTGGCCTCAAGTATCCACCGGGATCAAAGAAGACGGTCTTTTCGGTTATCGTGTGCCGTTCGTGAGTGGTACTGAGGAAAGCGATGTGACTGGTTCGCTGACCTATTTTTTCGGCACCGATCAAATGCTGTACCGCATCGATTTCACGGGCGACACCGGCGACGCCCGCAGGCTGGTCGCCCATGTCGCGCGCAGTTTTCAGATGCAACGGCAACGATCGGCCGAACAAGGCGTCTTTCTCTACCGCACCTCGGAGGAGGTATCCACTGTCGGCGAACTGAGAATCCGTCCGCGGACAATCATTCACACGACGCGGCCCCATCAACGATTTGAGATATCGTTGCATCTGAGTCGATTCAATTTTGACGAATGATCAAAAAAGAAGGGGTTGCGGGCTGCTTCTTTTTTCTTCGTAGGCTATCTTGGCGGCATGTCTGAAGGATCGTTCGCAGCGCTTGAATTACGTCGCATTCCGGGGCTTGCACTAGACGCCGCTGCCGAAGATTTCTCGAGTGCATACCGACCGCACGATACGGCGGCGCAGATCGACCAGTTGCAGGCGTGGCGTGGTGATCGGCAAGTGGGACTTCTAGGATTGGAATGGTCGGCGGGCGGTAACGTTTGGCTGTGGGGCCCCGAGACAAACGAAGGAGAACAGGAGGCGGATCGGATTGCCCGATTCCTTTTAGATGCTGCAAATCGGGAGATCGACCGGCAGAAAGCGCGTGTGGCCCAAGTGCTGCTCGATCCGAAGCAGCACCGTGAAGCGGGTTGGTTTACAGCCTGCGGATACGATTGTACGATTCGCCTCGAGTTTCTTGTCTGCGTGATCGCCCCGCACGCAGCGGTCGCTGCCCCACTGCCTTCCGGTATCTGCGAGATGGTCCCCTATGACGAAGAGAACCGTGAGACCTTTGCGCAAACGCTCATGGACTCGGCAGAGGAGTCGCTCGACTGCGTTGCACTGGGCCGTTGGGGCGAGCCGGAGAGCGTCTTGGCGGATTTTCAGAGTGTGGGCGCCGCAGAACGAGACCTCTGGATGCGATTGCGGGTGGCTGGCGAAGATGTGGGCTGTCTGCTCCTGCGAAATCACCGGGATACCGCGTCCCTCGAAATTGTCTATCTTGGCGTGATTCCGTCGTTCCGTCGTCGCTCGCTCGGCCGCGAGGCGGTTTCATTTGCGCTCGATCAAGCAAATCGTCTCGGCTGTCGGCAGGTGACCGTGGCAGTCGATTTGCAAAATATGCAGGCTCGGGCCCTGTACGGCAGTTTCAATTTCGTAACATTCGGCGAAAAACAAGCCCTGCTGCGCGGCGTGCCGCCTCTCGAAGGCTAAAATGGGCTCTCTGCGTGCAAGGGGGTGGCATGCCAAAATGACAAAATGGGGTGCCTCGGAATTGATGAACAGGTTATTCATCCGAGGTACTTGCCCGAACGAACCGCGGTCCATTTATTTCGATCTCCGAGAGAGGTCTCCGACTCCTGCTTTTGCACGATTTGGTTCCGCGACGGAGTGCGGATGAAAAAAAGTTTGGAAGTTGTCTTTGGGCGGTTTGACAGTCCTCCTCACTAACGTAAAATCGCAGAGCCATGCCGCGGCGAACTCTGTTTTGTCGCGATCAGCGGGGGTCGCCCAGTGGCAAAAGTCCGGCAAATCGCTAAGTGAGTTAAGTGATTTGCATTGGGCATCGTGGTCGCCCCGCTTCCTGATGCATGGTGGTTTTTGGTGGCTAAAATTTGGATCGTAGCGCGCCGTTCAGGCGTTTGAAGGAGTGGTTCAGGACGTGACCACCTCGGGTAGGGAAATCGGTGTGCCGTTGCGCGATGCTCTGATCAAGGGGATCGGCGAAGAGCGGTATCAACTCTGGTTTGAGGGTAAAGCCGCTTTCTCGTATTGTGATAAGGTGTTGACTTGCAGAGCGACAAACGCCTTTTATCAGGACTGGTTGCGGTCAAATTTTCGTCAAGCCATTGAAGTGGCCACCACATCGGCACTGGGCGAGGGCATCAGCGTTCGCTTCACTGTCGATGATCAATTGACAGAGTTCGACAAGGATATTGCTCCGCTGGCGGATCGCAAGGTGGATGCCGCCCCGCAACCGAAGGCCGCTGAAGACCGCATAACTTCGGCTGAGCCGGTCGCAACCCGCGTGGATGCACCGCAGAGCGAAGCGACGCGTAGCACCAAACGGCAGCGGTCCTATGCGTCGATCGATGATTTTGTGGTCGGGCACGCCAATCGTGTTGCGCAGGCGTCGGTCTGTATGGTTGCTGAGAGCCCCGGATGTTTAACGCCTCTCTTTTTGCATGGTGGGACGGGCGTCGGCAAGACGCATCTTCTCGAGAGTGTATGGAGCACTGCCTTGTCCGGGCAGCCGGCCACCCGTGGTTTGTTTCTCACCGCCGAGCAGTTCACCAGCCTTTTTCTTGAGGCGTTGCATCACAGTGGACTTCCCAGCTTTCGCCGCAAATACCGCAATCTTGAAATGCTGATCCTCGACGACATTCAGTTTTTCGGCGGTAAAAAGGCAACGCTCGGAGAATTGCTGCATACCGTTGAGACGATGCTTCGTCACGGTCGACAAATTGTGCTTGCGGCCGACCGCCCTCCGTCGGAACTCGAGGGTTTTCCCGCTGAATTGATCTCGAGGTTTTCGGGGGGCATGGTTTGTAAGATGCAGCCGCCCGATTTGAAAATGCGAAAAGAGATCGTGGGTCGCTACGTCGTTGACCGACAGTGGGATCTGCACGAGGATATTCAGGCACTGGTGGCAGGACGGATGAGTGAGAGTCCGCGAGAACTTTTCGGCGCGCTGAATCGCTTACGGGCGACCGAAATGGCAACCGGAAAGCAACTCACCTTATCGCACGCAGAGGAGTCGCTCGCCGATCTATTTCTCTATCGCGACCGCGCGATCCACCTCAAGGATATCGAAAAGGCAGTATGCGATACGTTTGGCCTCGAACCGAAAAGCCTTCGTTCGACGCGAAAGATCAAATCGATTGCCCAACCCCGCATGCTGGCGATGTGGCTCGCCCGCAAGTACACGCGGCGAGGTCTTGCGGAGATCGGCGAATATTTTGGCAATCGCAGTCACGCGACCGTCATCTCTGCTCAGAAGCGGGTGACCAGTTGGGTCGATCGAGGCGATGTGGTCCAGTTGGCAGATCATCACTGCCCGATTGAAGACGCCATCCGCCGTGTGGAATCGCGGATGCGTGCCTGAGGGTCGCTCGAGCGATTGCGAGCGTTACCGCTGTCCGCCCAATTTCGTTGCGTTGCGCTTTATCTCTTTCTGCATCCGCCTTACAAATTGCCTATCGACCTCTTCGAGGTCGCCGAAGAATTTTTCGAAGTCCTCAATTTTTCTTTCCGAAGATTCCTTGATGCCTGGTTTTTTCTCTCCTAAGAATTTGAGGTACTCGACGAACGTTTTTTGCTCATATGTGAGGAGATAGTAAGTCAGGGCCCAGGCTTCGCTATAGGCATCGAGCATTGTCTCCTGGTGCTCAAACCGCCGGTCCTCGGATCGCCCCTGCATGCGGTCACCATTGGCAATCAGACTGTAGAGAGAATCCGCAGGTCGACGCTTCAGGTAATTGCGAAACCGGGCAAGTCGTTCCGTGTTGATGTCGCCCATCCCTCGCCAACCCTTTTTGCTGCGAAGATCGGGCGTTTCAAAATACATGGCCAGGCCCTCGTTCAGCCACACGTCGATGTCGGAAAATCGCTGCTGAACGTTGCAGTTGAACGATAGTTGGTGCGTGGCTTCGTGGATCACTGTCGCCACGAGCTGTCCGGCCATCGGTTGCGAGAGGAGTTCGTTGATTTCTGCCGGTTTCTGGATCGACCGTTCAAATCCGTGGGAGGCGGCGGTGAGATCGTACATCGCAATCCGATTGGTGATCGTATTGTAGTAACCATCAACCGAATCCACGGCGGGCCCCAATTCGTGGACGGCGTAGCGACGATAACTTTGCTTGTTTTTGAAAATGAGCGCCACCAGGGGCATTTCCGATTCGGAGACTTCCAATCCGCGACGTTTCCAGAAGTTGTTGTACGCGCGAAAAAGACGCTCGAAGAGTCCACCGCACCATTGCGCGTAAGCCCGCGAGGTGTTGTAGCAGATGAGGAAGTGCTTGGTCTTGTGAATGGAAAATCCGGGGAGTTCCTCAAGAATCGTCTTCTCAAGTTCCGTGGAGTCCATGAGGGTAAACGGCACGTCATCCCTCGATCGCGATTGAATCACTTCCGAGGCAAGAGGCCATATTTTTCCTTGGCGATCCTGGAGGATCACGTTGCCGCTTCGGTCCTCTGCAATCACCTTGCCCTGCACGGTGACGACCGCCCCGTCACGATCAATCGTGACGTTCTCCACGGCCACTGCCTCCATGGTCACTGCGGTGGTGGCGGACCAGGCGATTGCCCACGCGATCGATAGAGCCAAGCGGTGCCAATGGGACCGCAAACCGTGATGCGGCGCCACATCGCTAGCAAACGCGGTTGACGGGTTCGGGCAACGGTGGAGTGAACAATCGAGCATTGCGACCATCTTAGCCCGAAAGCCAATGCCGTGCCTGCTGCGGCGTAAAAAGAGCGTTAATTCGCTAGCACTGCCGGGTCGGGGACGCGAAGGGCGGTATTGGCCGGCGGTGCGGTCCTCTGCTATAGTCCCGCCCCTCCAAGGGTGGCTCTCTGAACCAGGATCGGATTGATGCGTCGATTTTTCCAACACCTGCCGCTTCTACTTACCGGTGTGATTGCTGTTCTCTGCGGTTGTCGCCACGTCGACCTTTCATCCGTGCCGCTCGCAGATGATTTGGGGCTTGTGAGCGTAGAACCGGTTCCCAAGGAGATTGTAGATCGTTTTGGTCCGACGGCGAAAGATCGACTTGCGGAGATCAGTCGCCAACGCGCGTCGGCAAAAAAAGGCTCGGCAAAAGTTCGGGAAGAAATTTCCAGTCAGTTGGCAGAACAGATCCAGGCGGAATCCAATTCGTTCCTTCGTCAGGAAATGATCCGAACCCTCACCGTATGCGACACGCCGACTGCGGGTAGGATTCTTCGCGCCGGGCTCAATGATGAGAGTATCGATGTACAGATCCAGTGTTGTCGCGGTTGGGGACAATGGGGGACGAAAGAGTCGGTCCGCGTCCTGCAGGAAGTACTCGACAACAGGCTCACCGATCTGGACGTGAAGATCGCGGCCATCGATGGCATCGAGGCGACCGGACAACTTGCCGGGGCAAAGCGACTGGTGAGTCTGCTCGACCCCGGTGAGGATCCCGCGATTCAATACGAGGCAGTACAGGCTCTGCAGAAGATGACGGGACAGAAACTGGCCAACGATCGTGAGGCGTGGGATCTCTACGTGGTCGAGCAAATTGAGAAGGCCGGTGCCGAACCCTCCAGCCGTCCCCCTTCTCTCGCCGAGCGGGCTCTTCTCTGGTGGCGTTAAAACTTTCCCGGATGGAAAAGTTTAACAGCCGGTCCCTCCAACAGGCTTCCCCCGACCGGGTTGTGAAGGCTGGAGAAACGGTCTTTCTCCCGTGACTGCTGTTCTGGGATTAATAGTCAAAATCAGCAAAGCTTCGCGCAAAGTTGAACTCTTTTGCTGGCACCCTTTAGATCGTGGTGGACCGCCGGGAAAGATTCTTCCGATATCAAAGTAAGCCTTTCCGGAAATTGTTTTCGGACTCGATTTTTGCGGATTTCCCACCGTTGATCCGTGTGAGATCGGGTTCGCCCAATAACGCACATTCATTGCTGGCAGCCCCCGAGCCAGAAGCAAGTAGGAAGAACTCTCGATGTCCACGGCCCCGTCGCTCGTAAAATGGATTTTTGCGACACTCGCGTTTGTCAGCGGGTCGGTTGTTGCGCAACTGCTTCAACCGGCAGCGGCAAAGACTGCCGGTCTTGAAGAGGGGATGTTTGTTGCCCGGGTCGAGGCGGCCCCGGCTTTTGAGACTGCCCATGCTTTTGAGACTGGCCCTGCGGCACTGCTCGATTCGAGCGAACCGCTCGCCCCGGCCCTGGACCAACGGTCGTCTGCCCGGGTGGAATTCCCCCGACTTGCGGCCGAAACGCCAACAGCGGCCACGACTCCAGCGGAATCGGCGTCGAAACCTCAACCGGTCCCGGTTCTTCCTTCCGTCGACCCGCCACAGCGAGTCCGGCAGGTGGAAGTTGTCCCGACCACACCCACAGAGTCGACGCTCGCAGAGCCCATACCGCGTTTCGAGGCCATTGCCAGAAGCGATGCAGTAAGCGGAAGCGATACCGTCAAAACCGATGTCATCGAGCAACCACCGGTGGTACGGTCCGTCGTGCGAACCCCAGTCGGACCGACACACCCGCGTATCGCCCCCCAGGCTGATCGAGAAACTGATCGAGAAAAAACCCTCCCGGTCACCGCGTTGCCGAGCCTCTCGGTCGAGGATACTGCCTTCCGTAGCATCCGCCGCAATCTCACCGGTCAGTTCCATCCTTTGGGCGAAACCGCGGATCCCGAGTCGGTATCCACGGCGTCTGCCCCCGCGCTCGCGAAGTTCGACCGCACCACCACCTTACCCACCGAGATTGTCCCGGCAGCCAAAGTCGAGACTCCGCCCGTGGCAGCCGAACCACGTAAAACCGAATCTCCCCTTCGCGTCGCCCGGCGGAAGGAGCGGCGGGTGCGCGTGCCGAGCGAAGTAAGCAACGATTCAACAAAACAAGTCAAACAAGTCAAATCCCCCCTCGACTCCGCTGCTCCCGCGGTCACCGTGAGCAGACCTTCCGCCACACCCACCGAATCGGCCGCGAGAAATACGGCAGGTATCAAGGTGGCCGTGCCACAATCCTCCTTGCCTCCTACACCGACTACACCGAGCGCAGAGACGACACCGCCGGAGACATCGACGGAACTCAGTCCGGAATTGATGGCCTTGCGACGCAAGGTCCAGCGGGTACTCAAGATGTATCGCGAGCAAGAGATCAGTGTGCGAGAAAAAAGTGCTTGGTCGGTGATGCATTCTTTCATCGGTTACGGGGTTGAGAAGAAAGTGAGAATCGATCACCAAGGGAATCGGGCCAGCGCCATCGGTTGGGTTTGCTTCAACAACCCGTGTCGCGGAGTTCGCTTGTTCTATCTGAAAAATGGACAGATCTACGGACGACTCGGACCGGGAAACCAGGGCCACGAGGGACAGTTTCTCGCAATGCTCGCTCAGTCTCGTGTACGACAAGATTATC
Source organism: Planctomycetaceae bacterium (assembly GCA_902630355.1). Lineage (GTDB taxonomy): Bacteria > Planctomycetota > Planctomycetia > Pirellulales > UBA7805 > UBA7805. The sequence goes on along the minus strand of CACOUL010000011.1, from coordinate 12,592 downwards.
CAATGAAGGTAGAGGGCCGCGATTTTACGGTCATGGATCTCGTTGAGCGAGAAAAGCTAAGTTGTCGCCCGAAAACAGAGCTCACATTCAAGCTCATCGGTCTTTCGCACTATCTCGATATCGATGAGACGTGGCGAGATGACCGGGGCGAAAAATGGGATATTCCTCGCTTGATGAAGGAAGAGATGCGTCAGCCCATTATCGGCGCAGCCTGCGGCGGAACGCATCGTCTCTTCGGGTTGTCGTACGCGGTGAATCGATGTGGCCACAAAGGGAAACCGGTCGAAGGGCAGTTCCGTCGGGCCGACATTTATGTGAAAGATTATCAGAAATACACCTTTAAGATGCAGAATCCGGACGGGAGTTTCAGTACCAAGTTCTTTTCGGGCCGCGGTGCTGCCAACGATATTGATCGGCGGCTGCTCACCACGGGACACATTTCCGAGTGGCTTGCCTTTTCTCTCGATCGCGAAAGGCTCACCGATCCCAAGATGGTCCGGGCGATCGATTATCTCTCGGGGTTGCTCTTGCGCGGCAAGCAGTCGGGTTGGAAGGTGGGGCCCCTGGGACACGCCCTGCACGCGCTGAATATCTATAACGACCGCGTGTTCAAGAATGCCGCCAAGCCGCGTACCCTCGCGTCGCATAAGTCTGACAAGGCATCCTGAGACCCCGCTTAGCGATGTAGTCGGGATGTAGCTGAGGCCCTGTCGCATCGGAGGACATGCCGCGGTCTGCTTTTCTTTTGCAGATCGGCAAGGCTTGAATTTCCTTCGCGTCCGATTTAGGATGCCCACGGCGGAAGCCGGAAGATGCGCCTTGGTTTCAAGGCTTTTTCTGCGTCGTGCTTCCCATTCTCTGGCTTTATGATGTAATCCGGTGCGAAATGAATCAGCCCCAGTTAAGCGAAGATTTCACGGCGATTCTCGATGTCGCAAATCGTCTCGCCGTGCACAATGAGGCTGACGCCATTCTCGTGATGCTCGAGGAACCCGTCGACTGGCAGCAACTTCGCGGGGTGGTCACCGATCACCAATTATTGGTGAGTGCCGATCGGGAAGAATATCTGCACGGGGCCGCAGAAGCGGGGATTGCCTCGGTGCTGATCAACATGCCTCAGGCGCCGGTGTTTGAAAAGTTGACGCAAACACTCCTGGAGAGCGTTGCTGATGAGATCGTCCAACCGGGAGCCGACGTGGTCGCCGTTTACAGCGGATTTGAGGCAGACCGGTACGATTCGGTGAGTATGATTCATCTGGATGAACACTTGAGCCGGTTGACGGTTCGCGATATCCGCATGCTTGAAACTCGGGTGCCGCTCGAAACCCTCAAAACGGTGGTCGATCTTGCCGTTGACATCGGTAGAGAGGGCCGCGAGGGAAAGGCGATTGGCACCATGTTCGTCGTCGGCAGCACCAAGGCCGTGCTGGAACGTTGCCATCCGGTCGGCTTCGACCCGGTGAAGGGCTACAAAAAATCGGAACGCTGCTTGAGCGACCGTCGGGTACGGGAGGGAATCAAAGAAGTGGCGCAGATGGATGGCGCGTTCGTCATCTCGCCCGATTGTACGGTGATGGCTGCCGCTCAATACGTGGATGCGTCGGCCGAGGGGCTCACGATGACCAAGGGACTCGGTTCACGCCATTGGGCTGCTGCGGCGATCAGCCGTAAAACCAATGCGGTGTCCGTAACGGTAAGCCAATCGACGGGGACCGTGAGGCTCTTCCAAAACGGCGAGGTGATGCTTCGTATCGAGCCGCTGCGGATGCCGATGAAGTGGAAAGATTTTGAGTTCGACCCACCGAGCATCGATTAGCCGCTGCGGGCAATCAGGAAGCGGTTGATCAGGAGTCATCGGAATCCACATCGTTTTGCGCAATCGCGCGTCGGATCGCCTCCGGTGGAATCCCGAGATCGACCACATGCACGTTCCCGGTGTACTTTGGCCCCTCTCCCTCCAGGAGCCCTACCTTCGGAGCGGCAAAAGTGCACGTGTGGTTCGCCCGCACGGCGACTCCCGGTACAGCGCCGGTGTTGCAGTCGAGTCCGCTCGGGATGTCGACTGCCAGCGTCTCGGCCGGAGCGTGATTGATGGCGTTGATCGCCCGATCGATCGGCGCTCGCGGGGGCCCGCTTGTACCTGTTCCCAAAAGTGCGTCGACAATCCATGCCGCCCCCGCAAGTAGCCGGTGCGCGGCAGATTCTTCCCTCGCGGCGTGTTCGACGATCTCGACCTGCATCGCCCGCAGAATTTCGTAATTGGTCCGTGCATCGCCCCGTATCTTTTCAGCATTTTCCCAGTTTAAGACCGTGACCTCGAAGCTTCTTGCCAGCAGATGCCGCGCGATCACATAACCGTCTCCCGCGTTATTCCCCTTCCCGCAGCAGACCACGATCGGAGAGCTGACTTGCAGCGCACAGAGCAGGTCGCTTGCACCGCGGCCTGCGTTTTCCATCAGCATCAGGCCACTGATACCGAAGTCTGTATTTGCGCAGCGATCGATTTGCGCGGCTTGTTCTTTGGTGAGGATATGCATAGATGGACTCCGATCTGGGATTTCGTTGCAGGGCTGTTGTGATTATATTTGTTTCTCTCGCATTATTTTATGGTGGTACTGTGAATGCCTATTTTTGATTTTGCCTGTCGGGATTGCCACAAAGAGTTTGAGGTGCTTTTGCGATCCGATGAGGTTCCACGGTGCCCGTCCTGTGCGGGGGAGCAACTCGACAAATTGTTGAGTCTGCCAGCGATACCGCGAGGACGCCAAGAGAACGGGGCGTCGTGCGAAAGCCTGCCGATCGGCAGAGGCCCTTGTGGGGGCGGTGGCTGTGGCTTGCCAGAATGTGGATGAGTCGTTCTCTCAGGAGATGGCTATCAAGGCAGTACGTTGACCTATGCCCCGAGCGGTAAATTGAACAGAGATCCCTACCTGCTGTTTAAAACCCACCCCTGTTCCCATGGTTTGAGCGAGCAGGCGTGTCGTGAGATCGCTGACGCCGCCGAGGTGGTTGTCGCGGAACCGGGGCACGCGATTCATCGGCGTGATCAACCGATGACGGCCGTTTTCCTGATCGTCCATGGCCGATTGAAGCAGGATGTCTTTGACGTGCAAGGGAAAGCCCTGTTGACCCGTTACCAGATCGCGGGCGGACAGTTTGGAGGGCTTTCGGCTGCCCTGGGGGAGCCGATGCCGATCGATTGCGTCGCGGCGGATCCGTCGACCTTGCTCCGTTTCGATTACGCGCGCTGCCTGGAATTAACGAAGAAGTACGATCAATTCCTGCTGAACTGGTTGCGGATTCTGGCAACTTCCATCAAGGCGAATCTTTTTCAGGACCGGCCACCCGTTCGCGCCCGAATGATTGCCCTCTTTCATCAATCTCCAGACACACGTCAGCTGACGACGCAGTTGCTAAAGCGACTTGGCTCGTTGGGAGAGTCGCCCTGCTTGTTGACCGATGACCGTGACCGCCGGCCGGTAGAAGAGGTTCGGATGCGAGTAGCGCCGAGCGAGGGTGAGGACCAACTGGGGCCGGAAGAGATCCGCCGTTTGGTCAGTGAATGGTTAGCCGATTCTCAGCGGGTCGTCTGCGAGTTGGCCACGTCGTACGATATTCAGCGAGCCGGCAACCTGGTCGAAGTCTGTGAACAGGTTTTCTGGTGCGTCACAGCAGAGAATTGGCAGGCCTCGATTCCCGTGTTGCAGAAGTTATTGGATCGGTCGCCCGGTTGGCGAAATAAGATCAACGTGGTCTGGTTACTGGACGGTGAAGAAGCACCGCTCGCCTCTGACTTGCGCGACCTGGCAGCCCGTGACTTCAAGATCTGTCGTGCGAAACTGTTGCCGGAACAGGGGAAGGTATTGAGTTATGGCCTCCAGCGTCTGATCCAATTCCTCCGCGGGGTGCAAATCGGCGTCGCCCTGGGGGGTGGCGCTGCCCGGGGGATGGCTCACCTGGGCGTACTCAAAGTATTGGAGCAAAATGGGATCGTCGTCGACAGGATCGCCGGGACGAGCGCGGGAGCGATGACCGGGATAGTTTACGGATCGGGCATGGCCGTCGACTACGCCGTGGACCGGTTTGTGAATGATTTGCGACCGTCCTGGTTCTTCCGGCATCTGCCCCGTGGGGAACATTGGTACCTGCTGTACAAATACAGGACGGGCCAGTTTGATCCGATGCTGAGAAAATACCTGGGCAACAGGTGTCTGCAACAACTGCCACTTCCGGTCCATTCGATTACCGTTGATCTGGTGACGGGGCAGGCCGTGACCCGGAACGAGGGTGATGCCGTTCATGGCATCATCGAGAGTATCAACCTGCCGGTTCTCGCGGCGCCAATTAACCGGGAGGGCCAAGCACTGGTCGACGGGGGATTGATTAACAACGTCCCTGCCGATGTCCTGGTCGCGCAGGGATGCAATTTCGTGATTGCCGTCAGCGTGACGACCAAGATGCAACACGAATTTGCGAGAAACCGTCCCGATACGCCGACGGCATGCATGAAAAGGGCCTCGACCCTGCAAACCGTCTTGCGAAGCTACCTGGTCCAGAGCGTGAACATGAACTCGATCGGGGTTCAGCCGGCCGATATTGTGATCGAGCCCGACGTCTCCAATTTCCAGTTGACGGAATTTGCCAAGACCGACCAACTGTCGGCGGTGGGCGAAGAAACCGCTCTGGATTCGATCCAGCAGATCAAGACGATGCTCAGTCACTTAGACGATCGTCTGTATCCATCGCCATGAACGCAGCGAGGTGTTTTCCCCTGTCCCGGCGGTGTCGCCAGCGAGTCCCTCCTGCCGTCATGGGGGATGCGGGTTAACCGGGTGTGGTTTTTTTAAGCAACGCCGCGTCAGGGCAGTACGTAAACCGCTCCCAGGACTGCGCCTGCCTGCATGATGCCGCCTCGCAGCGAAATCGGCACGGCGGGCAGGTACCGCGGAGCCGGGTCACCCGGCCAATTGTGCCCCAGGGCGTACACGCACTCCTGCGGTGGTCGCATTCCCATTTTGTACGGCAGCACCGCCGCGTTGCAGAAAAAGTGTGCCGCCGAGAGGAACGGCTGAGAGATCGGACCGATGGTGTGTCCGTAACGCTCGGCTTGAAGTTCGCGGAAATAGAGCGGTTTGTGGCAGAGCCCCGATGCGGTCCAGGCAAAGTTGAGCGGCTCCTGCTGACCGAGTCGATAACCGTTGATCGGAATCTGATGCGTTTCGATATCGCACGATACGGGAAAATCTTCACCCGGCACCCCTGCCACCGCGATATCGAGATTAATATCAGCGAGGGTTCGATTGAGCAGGTACTCGCGCGAAATCCGGCAGTCCCGCTCGTACCCATCCGTCGCTGCCGTGATCGGCGGTGCCGTGATCGACGGACCGGCAGACGGCGGTGCTGCAGACGATGGCGCTGCAGGTGACGGTGCATCGGGCGTTAGCCGCGGTGCGGCCACGGGAGGGGTAATCGGTTTTTCGGGGTCGAGTTCCAACGAATCGAATGGTGGTGGCGCCGGACGTTGAGGTTTGGCTGGTGGCTCTGCCGCCTTCTCTGTCCCGGTGGGGACCACCAACTCGGCAGGCTTTTCGGTTTCCGCTGGCCTTGGGGAGGACACCGGCTCTTGTGGTGGAGTCGCTTCGGTCTGTTGGTCCTCGCCCGGAGTACTCTGCGGTTCGCGATCTGAAGTATCTTCAGAAACTTGTTTTTTGGCATCCGGTTTTGGAGACTCAGGAGCCTCACCTCGCTCTGAGGGAGGGGTGAGGATGCTTAACTCACTTTGCGGTCGGCTTTCGCGCTCGGAACCGAGAGAGAGGGGCTGCCTGCCGCTGTCACCTGCCAACGCATCATTCTCGACGAGCGGTGTCGTTTGCGTGGTCTGTCGGGGTGTGAGATGAATCGGCTCATCGCTCGCTTCGCTCTCCCGAGAAATGGTTTGCACCACGATCGATTTTTCATCTTCCGCGAGCGAGGGCGATGCGGCAATCCTCACGGTCGGTTGTTCTTCCCATGCCGGTGTCTGATCGATCAATTCGATTTTCTTTGCGTCCTTCGCATCGGTATTCTCTGCCGTCGCATCACCCGCGTCGGTGCCTTCCGCCCGGGCTGGCAACAAGGTGATGACCTGCGGCGCGGTGGACGTCTTCGACTCGAGGACGATCATTTGCGAGGCGGGAAACTCCAGTCGTTCGGCCGGAGGCGAGATTCGTCCATCGACGAAACGAAAGGCAGTATCTCGCGTCTGTCCGATTGGTCGAGCGCTCGACTGTGACCGGTTCGGGAATCGAGAGGTCGTAGTATCGGCCTCTTCCGCCGTGGTCCTGTTGCTCTCGTCGCGATTCCGCTTCGCTCCGTTTTTTTCGGTTTCCCGATCGTCGAACGGATTATCGAGTATGCTCTGCGGGACAGTATCCTGACGAGACGAGGCGGGTCGGATCTGGCGTGCGGTGCGAGGCGACACTTGTCCGTTGTCCCGGCTTTCCCAGCCATCATTCGAACTTTTTACGATGGTGGGCTTTGCCTCGCTGCGCGGCAGCGGTCGCGATCGGGGTGACCAATCGGTGGCGTGCACTGCAGTCGGCGCGCACGCGAGAGAGAGTGTGAACGAGGAGAAAACCAACAACCGGGTGGCAATCGAGTGCGGCGTCGCACGCTTAATTGCCTTCGCTTCCGGAGTGTTCGGTGCTGTAGTTTGTCGCTTCCTGCGTAATGGCGATGTCATGCGGATGGCTCTCCCTAACACTTGCCGCGGTGACTTGAATGAACTTCGATTCCGATCTCAGCTTGTCGATCGTCGGGGTACCGCAATACCCCATTCCCGCCTTCAACCCGCCGATCAGCTGATAAACGAAGGGGCTCAAACGACCCTTGTAGGGTACGCGGCCCTCGACACCTTCGGGGACCAGTTTGTCGGGTTGCTCTTCTTTTCCGGACTGCCGATAGCGTTCGCTCGAACCCTTGACCATCGCGCCGAGAGAGCCCATTCCCCGATAAACCTTGAAGGTACGTCCTTGATAAAGGATCTGTTTCCCGGGGCTCTCCTCCAAACCGGCCAAGAGTCCCCCCACCATGACGACGTGGGCTCCTGCCGCAATCGCTTTGGTGATGTCTCCGCTGTAGCGAATGCCACCATCTGCAATGATGGGAACTTCCTGGTCGATCGATGCCATCGTCTTCGCAGCCTCGGAAATGGCTGTGATCTGAGGGACACCGACGCCCGAGATAATGCGCGTCGTGCAAATCGAACCCGGCCCGATTCCCACTTTCACAGCATCGGCACCCGCGTCCACCAAGTCCCGGCATCCCTGGGCCGTGGCGATATTGCCAGCAATGATATCGATTTCCCATCGTTTCTTAATCGTTCGAACAGTCTCGATGACGTTGGCGGAGTGCCCGTGAGCGCTGTCGACGACCAGGATGTCGACACCCTGACGAATGAGGCTCTCGGCTCGCTCGTAGTCGTGAACTCCTACGGCGGCCCCGACCCGCAACCTTCCCTGGCTATCTTTGCAAGCGTTCGGGAAGCTTTTCATCATGTCGACGTCCTTAATCGTAATCAGGCCCGTCAGTCTGTAATCTTCGTCAACCAGTAAAAGTTTCTCGACCTTTTTTGCCATTAAAATTTTCTCAGCTTCCGCAAGCGTTACAGTCCCCGTCGCTGTCACTAGATTCTCACGGGTCATGACATCTTCGATTTTTAAGTCCGAGCTCTCGAGAAAGCGAAGGTCCCGTCGCGTGAGAATGCCCCGCAGGTGTCCGTCGGGATCGGTTACCGGGACACCGGAAATATTGTGTTGATCCATCAACTTGCGGGCCGTTTGCAGTCGTGCATCCGGTGGTAGCGTCACGGGATCGACAATGATGCCGTTGGCCGATCGCTTGACCATATCGACTTCTTCTGTCTGACGGTCGATCGACATGTTTTTGTGAATCATGCCGAGTCCGCCCTCCTGGGCCAGAGCGATTGCCATGCTGCTCTCGGTCACGGTATCCATGGGAGAACTCAACAGCGGCACGTCGAGTTCGATTTGTCGCGTTAAGCGTGTTTTGACCGAAACGTCCGAAGGGACGACTTCGCTGTAACCGGGTTCCAACAGCACATCGTCAAAGGTCATTCCGGTATACGCGATCCGTTCATTCATAACGTGCTGTTCCTCGACGGTAGAAGAAAGAATGACCGAGCATTATTACGCGATCAGTGATCCGACGCAAATGGGGTTTGTTGGCCGACGGGAGATAAACCCGCCACAATCCGCACGGGGGACTGCCGAATCGCGCGAGCCGATCACTGACGGCGCCGATGTCGCTTGCAACGGGCCGTTTTAGCTGCGACGCCGTGAACGGCGTTTGCTCCGACGTCTCACCTTTTGTTGGACCTCTTCCATGGCATCTGCCGGGGCATCGTATCCATAGTCGATTAGTTCCATGGTGCTCTGTCGTATTAAGTCGCCGTTCTTGTTTTTTTCCTCTGCGCGATAACTGACCAGATCTCCGGGAACATCGGCCGCATGGACCGACCACGTCGTTGCCGTACTCTTCCCGTTGGTCTTTACTGTTTTTTGGTGCGTTGCGTTTTTAATTTCGTCGAGAACCGGGTGCGGTCGATTGAGTGCAGTGACCGTGAGTTGATTCAGGTGTGTCGGGTCCTCTCCTTCGCCGAGCGTTGTGCGTGTTTCACGCTTGAGGATGTGGGGTGCGACCTCGCTCGAATAATGTACCTTGACCGACTTGCGTTGGCCCGGACTCTCAATCTCGTATTCCCGTACCCGACAGGGAATCGGTTTACCCTCCACCACCGTCTCAGCGGGACCCACTTCTTGCATCAGCGTCCGATTGCCGATCTCTTCCCCGTGGTAACCGACCGATATGGTGCGGACCGGGGAATCAAAGGTTTTGCCGCCAACCTCCAGTACCGACTCGATCCGGAGGATCGCATATCCCCGGCGACTTCGTTGCAGGGTGATCCGTTCGATCGTGGTGGTCATTCCCGTTGAATGACCATCGGCATCGAACGATTCGGTCACAATCCTGGCGGTACGCCAAGCGCCCGGATCACAGCGTCCCCAGCCATGGTGCTCCCGTGGGATATCGCGGGTCTGCGCGGTTGCAGTAGTCGCCATGGCCGTCAGCAGGCAGAGGACGACAACAGTAAGAAAACATTTCTTTAAATTCAACGCGAAGCTCATCGCCATATTCGACTCGCCCACAGCTTGGCCAACCCTTTGTCCGAGTGAAGTGAAAGAATGCGTTTCGAGCGTCTCATTCTGCCCCAATGGCTTCAGAGATGCCAGAGGTAGTGCAGGCTTCCGATTAAAAAACCAGATAAAGCGAGAAAACCGTGAGGCCTGCGGAAAGGAGCAACCGATCTGTTTTCGCTAATCCGTACCGCTTGTCGATGTCGCGGCACGACTCACGGCCAGCACGATTTGTTCGTCTTGCCGGGGAGGAACACTGCGGAGGTCGATCAACAACTGACCCTTTTGTACGCGGCCCACCAGCGATGGTGTTCCGGTCCGCAATCGCGTGTGGAAGTTGTTGAGCGACTCGGAGTCGAGATCAATTGCGACGCACCACGTTTTAATGCTTTGCGTTGGAACCGATCCACCGCCCAGAAAAGCCTCCTCTTCCACCGCTTCGCTCTTGGCGATTCCCGCCGTCAATTGTAGTTGTGTGGCAATGCCCTCGGCGCGCAAACGCAGGTTATCCAGCGGCGTGGCCAAAAGTTGAAGCAACGGAACCTGATGCGCTGCCTGTTGTGGGTCTCTCAGGAGTCGCAGTGTGGCACCGAGCGCCGCAAGCGTGATCTTATCGACCCGCAGTGCGCGGGCCATCGGATGCTTGACGATGCGGTCGATCTGTTTCCGCTTGCCTACGATGATGCCGCTCTGAGGGCCCCCCATCAATTTATCACCACTGAAGAGCACCACGTCGGAGCCTGCTGCGATGCTCTGCCGGGCGATGGGTTCATCACGAATACCGTAGGCGGAAAGATCGAACAGTGCCCCCGATCCGATATCGTCGATCACCGGAAGATCGTGTTTTTTTCCGATGCGGATCAATTGCTCCAACTCGACATCGGCTGTGAAACCGACCACCAGAAAATTGCTCGGGTGGACTCGCATCAAAGCGGCCGTCTTATCGCACACCGCACTTTCGTAATCTTCGGGCCGCGTCTTATTCGTCGTGCCGACCTCTCTCAGAACAGCGCCGCTCGTTTGCATTACATCCGGTAAGCGGTAGCTCCCGCCAATCTCAACTAATTGTCCGCGCGAGACAATCACTTCGCGACCGCCACCGAGGGCGGCCAGAGTCAGCATGGTAGCGCCTGCATTGTTGTTGACCACAGCCGCCGCCTCGGCCCCCGTGATTTCGCAGAGGAGCCCCTCGACGGCGTCGAAGCGGTTTGCCCGTTGTCCGCTGCGGAGATCGAGTTCGAGGCTGGCGTAATCGCGCGCCATGGTGACCATCTCGTCGATGGCTGCCTCGGCAAGCGGGGCGCGGCCGAGTCCTGTATGCAAAAGGATTCCCGTGGCATTGATGACCGGTTTCAATGAGGAACGTTCGCCGAGCAAAATTCTTCGGGCAATCCGCTCGGCCATCTGGGCCAGTGGCGGCACATCTTTCGGGTCGCTGGCGGGGTCCACTTCCTGGCGGTAATCGTCGAGGAAGGATCGGACACCCTCCACCACCACACTGTGACTGACCCGCTCGACGAGCGGCTTGAGAGGCCCTGATTCGAGCAGTTCCGTTACCGAGGGAAGATGACGTAGAACACTCGGAGCCATAACGCGTTTCCGTATTGGGGAAGAGGATCCTTCCGTGTCTTAATAATTAATGTTCTGGCGGCGCCTTTCGCATCGCCTCCAGTTACGAGGCTACCAGGGGTGAGGGGCGACGTCAAACAGGCCGGGGTCTGTTTCCACCGCACGCGAGGTATGATTACGAAGCTTTTTTCTCCGCCGATTCCTCGTCATCCCCTTTGAGGACCTCGTCGAGAAAGCGGATCGCTTTCTCGATGCTCACCGGATCACGACGGGCACCGAGATGACCGGCGCGTGGAATCGCGTAGACCGAGGTTTTTACTCCCGCCTCTTTGAGGGCCGCCGACATCTTTTGGGGGCTCTCGAGCGGAACCAATCGATCCTGGGCGCCGTGATAGAAAAACATGGGCGGGTCGTCGGGCGACACAAAAGTTTCTGGAGATGCTTTCTCATAAATCTTCGGAATGTTTTTTCGCGTGTCCCCCAACCAGTAGGCGAGCGTCGGCTGGTCTTCATCGATCCAGTCGAAATCGCAGGGCGCCCCTCCGCCGACCACGGCCTGCAGACGCGATGAAGGTTGCTGTGGGTTCGGAGCGAGAAACGGGAATGGCGCGTTCTCCCCGCAGACGCCGAGCAAACTCACCAGGTGGCCGCCGGCCGAGTAACCGAAACCTCCGACCCGTTGAGGATCTATCTTGTATTCCGCGGCGTGGCTTCGCAGGAAGCGTACGGCATCGGCACAATCTTCCAGTTGTGCCGGAAAGCGGTGTTCGGGAGCCAAGCGATACGTGATGGATGCGGCCGTGTAACCGCGGGAGGCCAGTTGCCGGCCCACCGAATGCATGTGCCAACGATTGCCCATTTTCCACGCGCCCCCGTGAACCAGTAAAACCGCCGGGAAAGGTCCTTTGCCCTTGGGGATATAGAGGTTCATGCGGAGCGTCTCACCGCCACGTTCCGCATAAGGGACGTCCGCCTGAACTTGGAAACCATCGTCCGCCGCCTCGGCCTGCAGCGCCAGGGCGAGAAGAAGCGGGACGAGTGCCAGAAACGTCCCGACATGCGCGTTAAATTGTGAAACTTTCACTTGATGCACCGTTTCGTTTGATTGGTCTCATCGATTTGCGATTTCCAGAAATCGCACCCTACCCCAATCGGTATACCCGTTACGGTCGTCACGTCCACCGGTCGCGTCGTTGAATTTGCTTATTTTATTGTTCTTTCATGGTGTAATTCAAGCAAAGTATTCGACCTTACTGGAGAGAGGCATCGGCAGGGAGGCCATTGCAACCGGATGCAGCGCGGTGTCGAGAAAATCCACCGCGCCATTGCCAATAATCTTTGCAAAGGTCACGCCCCATGAACGACTCAAGTTCGATCTCCCCTGCAGAAAGTGCGCTCGAACAAGAGGCGGCGCGCGTCTTGATGCGAAATCCCCACTTTCCTGCAACTTACCGTTTGGATGTTCGTGAAGCTGATGGTGGCATTCGTCTGGCGGGTCGAGTCGACTCTTTTTTTCACAAGCAAATTGCCCAGGAGAGCCTTCGCGATTTGCCGGGTGTCGGCAAAATCGAAAATTTGCTCGAGGTCCAAAACGACGGGCATTAGTGCGATTTAAAGGCTGGAGTGTCCGGTATTCGACGCAGGAAAAGTTTTGAATTTGGGGAGGCTTCCCGGGATCGAAAATGCGTTTGCTCAATTATGCCACTCCCGACGGTCCCTCGGTCGCCGGTTGCTGGGACGGCCGCTGGGTGGATCTATCGCAGGCTGACCCCACCCTGCCCCGTAGTGCTCTCGAACTGCTTTGCAATGGGTCCGATTTGGCGGCGCTT
>CACOUL010000010.1 GCA_902630355.1 Planctomycetaceae bacterium | reverse complement strand
AGCGGCATTCGACTCGAGTAATTTTATCATACAAGATAGGGTCAGTACGCGATAACTTCTACTATGGCGACGTCACATTGCCACCAGACTGTGTTGTCAGCCGAGAAGCAAATGAAATCACGATGGCGACGACGGAGAATACTCCCACGAAGGTCGCTATCCGAGCAAGCCACAAGGTGAAAATCGCCAGAACATGCAGATGCTCGTCGTGCCAGCCATCCCACCACTCATCAACGTAGAATGCTTCGTGCGTAGATGATATCGCCGTGAGGCACGCGAAGGCTGTTACCAATGCAGATAACATTGAGATTCCAAATCTTAGTCGCTTAGTTCCGCTTCGCCAAATCCACAGGGTCGTTGCCAGAATTAAAATAAAACACAGGGCGACGTTCACAATGAGGGGCATCGCGCGAAATTCAAAGAGCTCGGAGCCATCAAATAACCACGGCGTGGATGTTGCGTAATGCCCCGGCATATCTGAACGAATGGGGGCACAATACGCGTACACAAACGGCCAACCGTGTGTCCGTACATCTCGGACATCCGAAACTTGTTCAATGCGAACTTTCCCGGCGAGATCTTCGCGAAACCATATTTCATCACCAACAATATTAATTTCTTCCGCTTCACTCAGCCTCAAGGCCCGAATCCAATCTTTCTCGTATTGTGCCCTTACTTCACTTGTCGACTTATCGCCAGGCAGCCAAATCCCATAGAACCCAATGAACTGGCTTCCGATGAGGCCGACCAGGACGAGAAGCGTTGCGATGGACCGGAAAACACAGAATCGCGAGATGGGGCCCTGGTTAAGTGGAATCAATAGTGCAAAACATCCCACCAGCAATCCGAGGACAGCACCGTAGGGGCCTGCGATTGCTACCCCAGCAATACCAGCAAGAAACGGACCGATGACGGGAATCCAAAATCGCCTGCAGAAATAAGCAGTGAAACAGGCGACAATGAAGCAGAGGGTGACGAGCGAAAGAGGAATGCGCGTGCCCTCCATGCCGCCATGTTGGTACCGCGATATCACGAAAGCAATACTGGCGGCGATCGGAATCAGCCCAGCGATTCGGAGAAAATACCACGTCCTTTTCGTGCTCGTTGCAGATTCGGACATGGGTTGCGTATCGCCAACATGTTTTACGGACAGCTCACCACGCGGCTTTCCTCGAGCCCGAGCTTCTTCATTTTCTTATACAGCGTCGTGCGGTTGATTCCCAGGGTCTCGGCCGTCTCGTTGCGATTCCAATTGTTTCCGTTCAGCACACTCAAGATGATGCTTCGTTCAGGACCCTCTAAAGCCTCTTTGAGCGTTTGGGGCTTGCTTGGCACCTCCCTGTTCGACACCTCCGTCTTCCCGGTCACCGCCTGCTGAAATTTTGCGGGAAGATCGTCCACCTGGATTTCATTCGATTTACCGAGCAGGACCGCACGCTCGATCATGTTCTGCAGTTCCCGAATATTGCCCGGCAGCGGATGATTTCTGAGCAGTTCCATCGCAGAGAGCGAAAAACCGTCGATCGACTTGCCGACCTCGTGGGAGAATTTGGCGAGAAAAAATTCGGCCAACAACGGAACGTCGGCCCGTCGCTCCCGCAGGGGCGGAAGTTCGAGATGGATGACATTGATGCGATAAAAAAGGTCTTCTCTGAATTTTCCCTGCTCGACCAACTGCCCCAGATCTTCGTTCGTCGCCAAAATCACCCGCGTATCGACCTGAAAGGTCTCGGTGCCACCGACCTGCTCGAACTGCAGTTCCTGAAGTACGCGGAGCAGCTTGACCTGCATGGCCGGGCTTGCCGTGGCAATCTCGTCAAGGAAGATGGTGCCCCCTTCCGCCTGATGGAATTTTCCCAGTTTGTCAGCCCGTGCGTCGGTGAACGCCCCTTTCACGTGACCGAACAGCTCGCTCTCCAAGAGTGTTTCGGAAAGGGCCCCGCACGCGACCTCGACAAAAGGTCCCTCACTCCGCTCACTCCGATTATGAATCTCCCGCGCGATCATCGACTTGCCTGTACCGCTCTCGCCGGTCACCAGGACCGTCGCTCGCGTATCGGCAATCGTATCGACCACCTCGAGAATATTTTCCATCGAAGGATCGCGCGTCACGAATCGATCGGAGCGCGGCCGCTCTTGTTGCTGCGGCTTACCTTTAACACTTGTCTCTTGCTGGATCGTTTTGTGTGTGAGGGCTCTTTCAATGGCGGCGAGCAGTTCGTCATCCATCAGCGGTTTGGAGAGAAAATCGAAGGCGCCCCTACGGATCGCTTCGATGGCCGATTCAAAAGTTCCGTAGCCCGTAACGAGGATAACAGGCAAGAAACGATCTGCCTGTTGGGCCGCCTGAAGCAATTCGAATCCGTCGCCATCCTCAAGCCGAATATCGGAGATCACCAGATCGAACGTCGATTGCTCGATCGCTTGTCGGGCCGACTGGAGCGTTGCGGCCTCGCAGATGACAAACCCGAGTTCCTGCAACCATTGGGCGGTGGATTTTAAAACATGAAGATCATCATCGACCAAAAGGATCGAACCCTTGCTCATCGTTGCACTCCCCTTCAATCAGCATCTACGGTGATCGTGTCCCCGGGGCAATGACAATGCCCGAGGCAAACCAATACCAAAGCGTGGGGGAAATGCAGTGGTGTTATGTATCTACGTCAGAACGTGCCTGCGGTCAAAAGAGAGGATGTATTATTTGAGCTGAATTTCCGTTGTAATCGTTACAATTCCTCCGAGCCGTCCTGCGGGCTTCACTTCCGGCTCACCGGCTGCCGGGCCTTTTTTGCAAAGCGATGGGGGCGGCTTCAGGAACGGCGAAAACCCTTTTCTCCCACCCGTCCCTCTTTCGAGGGCCGGGGGTCTACGGCATAATAAACTGCTGGATTTCCCCGGTCGCGAGAGATCACTCAAGCAGACTCCCCGATCGTAACGTGTCCGGTTTACGGTTGATTCGGGCAACACCTGCTGGAGTATTCGACGGATGGCAATCACTGTTCTCATCGCTGACGACCACCCGATGATCCGAAGTGGTTTGGATGGTTTATTTTCGGGAACCGATATCGCAGTCGTTGCCACGGTCGAAAATACGAAAGATGCGGTGGAGCAAACCGTGCAAAAACGCCCTGATGTGGTTCTTTTGGACGTCCGCATGAACGAAGGCAGCGGATTGGACGCCCTGGAGCAAATAAAAAAGCTCGAGCCCAATATACCGGTCGTCATCCTCTCGACCTACGATAATCCTACGTATGTCGCTCGCGCACACGCGCTCGGAGCGTGCGATTATGTCACCAAAGGGACGAGTCGCGACGATTTAGTGCGAGTCATCAAAGCGGCCGCCAGCGGCGAATCGCCGATCGAAGTCGGCTTGCTCTACAGTGTGGCTTCGACACTAGGGTCAAAAAAGAGTGCGGGAGATGATGTGTCGCTCACAAATCGGGAATCGCAGGTGCTTAGGCACATTGCTCTCGGCTTGAGCAATCGCGAAATTGCCAACTCGCTGCAGATCAGCATCGAGACGGTCAAAGAACACGTACAGAACATTCTCCGTAAAATACGTGTCTCGGATCGCACGCAGGCAGCCGTCTGGGCGGTCCGCAGAAACATCGTCTAGTGTTCTCACATTCTTTTTCTATCCGGCTCTCGGATGCGCACTTTCATAGACTTCGCGGAGTCGCTCCGTACTGACGTGCGTATAAATCTGAGTGGTGATCAGGCTTTTGTGCCCCAAAAGTTCCTGGACGCTTCGGATATCGGCCCCACGATCGAGCAGGTGCGTCGCAAAACTGTGCCGCAGCGTGTGCGGACTCGTGCGCTGGTCGAGCCCGCACTGTTTGAGATATTTTTCGAGCATCCGGCCCACACTTCGAGAAGTCAATCGATTGCCGAAGCGATTGAGAAAGACGGCCGATGCATGCTCTTTGGTCGCTTTTGGATTGGGCTCTCTTTGGGAAAGCCAATTTTTAATCGCTTTTTGAGCATACGATCCGAGCGGAGAAAGTCGTTCTTTGCGACCCTTTCCTCGTACCCGGACGAGTCCTGCGCTGAAGTCGATGTCTTCAATCGAGAGGCCGACCAATTCGCTCACGCGCAAACCGGCCGAGTACATGGTTTCCAAAATGGCGCGGTCACGTACTCCCGAAGCACTGGTGGAAGGTGGGCTTTCGAGCAAGCGGGCAATTTCTTCTGCCGAAAGGAAGTGGGGTAATTTTCGCCCCGCGCGCGGGTTGCGTAGCGGCTTGGCAATATTTGCTTCGACCCATCCTTCGCGCACGGCAAACCGGAAAAAACTTCTCAGACAAGCCAGTTTTCGGGAGATCGTCGATTTTGCATAACCCGCCTGCTGCAATTCTGCAACGAATCGGCGGAGTTCGAGCGTGGTCACTTCCGAAAGTTGTACCTCGCGGCCCTCCGTCTCCTCGAAATAGAGCACCAGGGCAATTAAATCTTCCTCGTAACTCTTAATGGTAAGATCCGAGGCGTTGCGTTCGACGCGAAGATATTCGATGAAGCTTTCAATGGCCGTGCGGATCATAGAAAGGCCACGTGGAGGCTCACTGGATTTTAGAGAAGTTCATCCTGATCGAGCGGAAGCGGAAGGTCAAAGCGTTTTTCACTGACCGGGACCTCTTGCCGTATGCGCTGCGAGAGGATCGCTGCGTCATACCAGGTGAAACTCAAATCGGGGTCCGACGCATACTTCCCCAACAGCCGCAATGTGGCCGCTCGACTACTGTCGTCGAACAGAAAGACGTAACGCTCGCTACCTTTGACCATGGCTAAGACATTAATATCCTGAGGCACGGGGTGTTCTCCTTCTATTACCCGGCCTGAGGCCGTGGGGTCGAGCGTTGTGGGATTGTTCGCCGATGTATTTGGCACCACGCTTTTTATCGGCCATTCAGGTCTGGTCCCGTTACTCCGGATTATTCGTCTGATCCGGCTATCGTGAAAATTCGTGCGCTTGCCAGCTACATAAACCGCAATGCAGTTTTTATCGGCATAGTCCCTACAGATGATTTACCCCTTGTTGCCAAGGGACGTGATGCCGATTGCCCGCTAGCAGATAGAAACGATATCGCGGATACCCTTGATGGCGAGAGGTGCCTCAGAGAAGGGTCGAGAGACTACTGAGGCCCACCGGTTCGCGACTCGCAAAAGGTTCTCCATAGCGCGTTCCGATCGACTTACCCCAGAATGCTGCCTCGTGATGCAACTGCTCAAGCAGGGTCATAGGCTCGGTCGGGCGACCCGCGACAAGTTGACTGTGATAGCACTCTAAGGCTTGCATCTTCTGCGACCAATGCTGGCTGATATCCACAACAAATGCTGGTTGAGGAACGCACTTCAAATGGATTGAAAAGTAATAAAAAATTCTCTCCGGGTGGCACGGGTCACCGGGAAGATCCGTTTTGGTGAGCTTCGCCCAAAATCGGGCAGCCTCCACCAACTCGGTTGCGGCCACATGGTCCGGATGGGCATCGACCCAATAGGGCGCAAACAACCAGCGAGGCTGCGTCTTCCGGATGAAACCGGCCAGTTCTTTACGCGCTTCGAGACTCGCCTGGAGACGTCGATTCGGAAGACCCAGGTTCTCACGCAAATCGAGTTGAAGAATTTCGGTCGCCGCCGCGGTTTCCTCACGGCGTATTTCCTCTGAACCGTGGGGTGTAGGCTCACCGCTGGTCAAATCCAACACGCCTACCTTCAGACCTTCCTGTTTGAACTTCAATATCGTTCCCGCCATACCCAACTCCGCATCATCGGGATGGGGGGCCACAATTAAAACATCCAGAGCAACCACAACGCACGTCTCTCCCAAAAATAGAGCCTGATAGAAAATAGGGGGCCGCGACTCACGTTCTACGCTTATTTTGATTAAAATCAATCCGCATTTTTTGACAGAACAATCTGGCAGGTCGATGTTTCGTTCTGCGGAATCTCACATCCGACAAAAAGGAATTTTGATGTCCGATACCGATCCGCCTGTTTTCGATCGCCTTTGTGCTTTTCTTCGCGAAACGGCAATTCTTGAATCCACGCTATCAATGCTCGGGTGGGATGAGAGGACAGGTATGCCGCCTGAGGCGGCAGGGTATCGCGGAGAGCAGATGACCTACCTGGCCGGCCTGATTCACAGCCGCCGTACCGACCCGCAGCTCGGCGAGTGGCTTGACGAGCTTACCGATTCAACCCTCGATGCTGAACCTCATTCACTCACCAGCACCGTGATCCGCGAGTCGAAGCGGCAGTTTGACCGACAACAAAAATTGCCCTCCTCGCTAGTGAAGGAAATTACGCGGACTGCCGTTCAGGGGCAGCACGACTGGCAGCGCGCACGCGAACAGAACGACTTTTCGATATTCCTTCCAAATCTTGAACACATGGTGCGATTGAAGTGCCAAGAAGCAGATGCGGTCGGTTTTACCGAGTGTCGCTACGATGCACTGCTCGATGAATATGAACCCTGGGCCACCACCGCTGAGACCGCGGCCATCTTAGGAAAACTCCGGGAAGATCTTGTGTCGCTGCTCGGAGAAATCACCTCTCGCAGTCCGCTTATTGCAGACGAGTGCCTCAAAAGATCCTTCGATATCGAAAAACAAAAGAAGTTCGGAAACGAGGTTGCCGCAGCCATTGGGTTTGATTTTCAGCGAGGACGACTCGACACCACAATCCACCCGTTCTGTACTGAAATCGGTCCCGACGATACGCGAATCACCACACGGTACGACGAACATTTTTTACCCACTGCACTCTTTGGCATCCTACACGAAGCGGGACACGGGATTTACGAGCAGGGACTGCAAAAGGAATGGTACGGATTGCCCCCGGGCCAAACCATCTCGCTGGGGATTCACGAATCGCAATCGCGGATATGGGAAAACCAGATCGGAAGAAGCCGCGCTTTTTGGAAATATTTCTATCCTCGCGCTCAGCAACTGTTTGCTTCATCGCTCGCGGAAGTGTCTCTGGATGATTTTTACGCCGCCGTGAACACGGCTACCCCCTCGTTGATTCGGGTGGAAGCAGATGAGGTAACCTACAATCTTCACATCCTAATTCGCTTCGAGTTAGAGCAACTGCTCGTTGATCAACAGTTGCGGGTAGCGGACTTGCCGGATGCATGGAATGAAAAATATGAATCCTATTTGGGTATGCGACCGCAAAATCCGGCCGAGGGCGTGCTGCAGGATATCCACTGGAGTGGTGGGGCCATCGGCTACTTCCCCACCTATGCACTTGGAAATTTATACAGTGCACAATTTTTTGCGCAGTGTAAAAAAGATATCCCTGATCTTGATAAGCGGATTGCCAATGGTGACTTTGCCCCCTTTCGCACGTGGCTCCAAGAAAACATCCACCAGTGGGGACAGCGGTACTCTGCGGGCGAGTTGGTAGAGCGCGTCACCGGGGAACCCCTTGCGCATCATTTCCTTATCGACTACTTGCGGGGAAAGATGTCAGAAATCTACAATCTCTGAAATCAATTGATTGAATCTGAAAGCCATTCCGCCTCATGATAAATCTGATTCGCTGTCCTCACTGTGAAAAAAAAGTGGGGGTCTCTCAAGACGTACCGCTCTCAGCCGAGGTGGAATGCTCGCTCTGTGATGGGTCTTTTTTTTGGGAAAAGATCGAGTCCGATGCGCTGCCTATGGTGCGAGTCAGGAATTCGACTCAGGCGTTAGATGCGAATCACAGTTTCGACAGTGGCGATTTGAATCAGGAAAGTGGCCCCCTGATCGATGCCGCGATTTTCGGCAGTGCGACGGCGGATGGCGTGGCAACAGAAATAATCCGTTCCGATAGAAAGACAAAATCATCGCGACGCATCTCACCGCTGATGCATCTATTCGGAATCGTATTTTTTGGATTCGTCGGACTCTTACTTGGGCTTGCCGTGCTTCTCTTTTTAGGCAAGGCAGAACCGATTCTCCAGATCCTGCCGGAGGGGTCCATCCAAGACTGGTTATGGAGGGTGAACTCGCTCGGAAGCGGCAATTGAGAACGATACCGCGAGACAACTCGGTTTAATCTTCGAGTACTTCCACGTGCGCCACGACCTCAAGTGCTTTTTGATCACCCGAATCGGCAGCGATCTGGGACCCTGTGGTAATCTGAATTGTTTCCACAATTTTCCCCGGAGTATCGCTTGCTGTAAACGTGACCGGAATTAAATGCAGCTTTCTCTCTTTATCGTTTGCCGCAAACTGGAAACAATCATCTGGCTTCTCGCAGGCAACATCAAGAATGCGGAAGGGTGTCGTTCCACGAACCACCAGTTGTTTCGTTACTGACTCTCCGGGCCTGACCACTCCGAGATGCAATGATTTGGGTTCTACATCAACGGCCGGCACAACCCTTCCTTCAACCATCAGGGGAATGTAACGCCTTTCTGAATCGCTTGTGACCAACGTCAATTGATCGCTGAGATAGCCGGTGGGTGCAGTCTCTTTGAGGCGGACGAGCATTTCGTATTCCACGCGACTGCCTGCGCGTTCAAGTTCACGAAGTTCAACTTCGTAATTATCGCTGGCACTGCGGACATCCTCTATTTTCCAGCCGTCCTGACCGGCGTACGAGATCGCAACTGCTTGGCTGGCGCCATCAGCGGCGGGAACCTGGCCGAATTCAATGCGACCCGGTTCGAAAACGACATCCTGTCTGACATAACCTCGAACTTGCAGCCGAACTTCAGCGGAGAAGGGTGGGGCAAACGTAACCGTAATCGTTGCCGAGTGAGGTCCTTTGAACTTGATCGTATCGAATTCAGTCACCAACTCGGCTTCTTCACCTGAGGCCAGAACTTCTTTGCTGATCTGTGGGATAGTACAGCCGCAACTGGACTGGACACTTTGAATGCGAATGTCTTCTTCAAAGTGATTTTTAATTTTAAACGTGTGTTCAGATTTGGCACCGCGGGCAAGACTTCCAAAATCGTATTCCACGCGATCAAACATCTTCGTTGCCCAGTCCTGGGCACCAGAGTTCTGTGCGGCAAAGCTGACCACGAGAGTGGCCACAAGCAGCAAGCTGCGAATCATATGTCGGCTTCCTTTAATCCATACTCTCTGCAGCACTTATCTGACCCTTATTTATTTCCTGAAACAAATAAATCCACTCAACTCCTTCATTCGTCACGAACCCCTCCTGAAGTTTAGAACACGTCTGCGAAAGGGTAAAAGGAGGTAAGCCAGATTCATTGTGCGAAGAAGCTCAAAAACTGGCTTTGCTCACAAATCAATCACTGCTAGCAAAAAGAGTTGAGCCAGGTCGCCTGAATTGCCCAATTAAACACTCCGGCACGATACTTAAAAACATGCCCTACAGTACGTTTTTCACCGCGTGATATGCGGAGCGCATGATTCCCATGGCCTTGAGATCACTCGATATCTTTGAGAAAGTTTGCCAGGTCCGAATCATCCGTCTCGACATCCTCTTGTGATTCCGACCCTTCGGTTACCAATCCGTCGAAGGCGACCTCGGACGAATCATTTGTGTCTTCGGGGGCAAAAAACTCGTTCTCCTGGATATCTTGATCTTGCTTATCTTCCTGCGCTTCACCCTCCGGTGAAAAGTCTGAAAAATCGAAACCTGACTCCTGAGTAGCTTCTGCCGACGACTCGGTTGAATCGGTGTCGTCCGTGGAATCTTCCTCGAACTGAAATTCCTCGACCGCGTCGTCTGCTGCTTCCCCGTCATCTTCCCAATCAATTTCCTCAATCTCGTCGACCTCGTCCGAATCCTCTTCTTGAAGCAGTTCCACATCAGCCATCGGAGTCAAAATGGCACCTTCGGCAATCCACTTTTCCCAGGATTCCATTTTTTCCTCTGAGAGACCCGCAGCCCTTTCTATTTCCAACGTGGCCTGAACTTCGGTATTCGGAATCTTGGCGTCGACCGTCAGTCGCCCATTCTCTAAATACTGAAATTGAACCTCGACTGCCGTCTTGGCAGGAAGGCCCTCGGGAAGATTCGACACCACACAAGCACCGATCTTCGTTGCATTGCGACCGCTCGCATCGCCACCTTCAATCACGTTGACGGCAATCGTTTTTTGATTTTCGTCCCGAGTTTTAAATCCGCCCGATCCCATGGCAGGAAGTGGTGAATTTTTCGGTATAAGTATTTTGCGCCGCGGCATCCCGGTACTCGCTTCCACTGCAAGGACACCCAAGTCATGCGAGTTGACATTCTTCACTAAAAGATCCGTGGGCTCTCCTCTTTGTTGTGAGAGTACCAGGTCGGCATAGACGGCGGCACCGTGAGCCACCGCTTCGTCCGGTGAAATCGAACGATTAATCACCACACCCGATTCGGATTCCAGTGCCTCGATGACCATGGGCATCCGCGTCGACCCACCAACCAACAAAATTCTGGTGATGTCATCCCACGTTCGTGAGGCCTCTTTCAGCATCCGGCGAATTGTAAAAAGCGTACGTTCGACAAGATCTTGCGTTAATTCCTGAAACTGTTCTCGCGTGATATCAAGACGCAGGCGATTGCCCTCGTACTCGCAGTGCATTTTATAGGCGCTTCTTGCCGTGAGCGCCATTTTTGCTACCTCTGCAGATTGCCTGAGTCGCTCCGCCGCAGAATCGTCTTCCCGTGGATCAGTTTGAAAATTATCGATAAACTGCTCGGCGACAAACTCGAAGATGCGATTATCCCAATCAATCCCTCCAAGATGCACATCACCTGCTGTCGCAATCGCAGTGTATTGACTGTTGGTAAGTTCCATCAGTGTGGCATCGAAGGTTCCACCGCCGAGGTCGTAAACCAAAACGGTTTCCTTACCCTCGATCGGTTCGTCCGAGGGTGAAAATTTTTGGTGCACGCCATATGCGATGGCGGCAGCCGTCGGTTCGTTGATAATGTCGAGTACATTCAACCCGGCCAACTCTCCCGCATCCTGAGTCGCTTTCCGACGCGGTTCGTTAAAATAGGCTGGCACTGTGATGACAACATCTTGGACCTCACCCAGGATAAGCTCCGCATCTTCCTTGAGTTTTCTCAAGATGATCGCTTCGATGACCTCGGGCGGAAGCTCCATACCGCCAACCTGCTTTTGATAGGCAGCTGCCCCGATGTCCCGCTTGGCAAACTGGGCAATCATTTCGGGCTCGAAAGCGGCAGTACGTGCCGCCTCTTTGCCGACCACTGGGCCCGTTTCGTCAAAAAAGACCACGCTCGGGGTAGTGATTCCACCTTCGAGGTTATGAATAGTCGTGGGCCGGCCCTCGCTATCCAAATAAGCGACAACGGAATGCGTGGTACCCAGGTCAATACCGACGGCAGGTTTTTTCTTTTCTGTCATAGCTACGGTGCGCAACAAATCCGGTGAGTTTCAAGAGGAAGATCCAATGCCTTCACGCTACCTCAGATTTTATGTTAGACAGGTACCGGGGAAAATAACCTAAACCGGAGACATTTCTGGAAAGCGGTTTTCTCCGGCAACGGGGGCCCCTTATTTTCATCGACAAATAGACAAAAACACGCCTCACCCTCACAATCGGGTTTCGTTCGGCGACTTTTACCCGATGTGAAAGCTTCTCGGGAAAAACAGTACATGGGATTTCAACTCTCAGCATCGCAACTCCGCAACTATCACGACAGGGGATATCTGTGTCTCGCATCTCATTTTCACCGAGATGAAATCGACCTTCTGCGGTCGACTGCGAAGGAAGATCGGGAACTTGAGAATCACGCGTTTAAAAAATCGGATGGACAGGGAAATCCCGTAAGCCTTTCCGTGTGGAATCATCCGGGCGATGACATTTATGGAATGTTTGCGCGGTGTCGTCGAGTGGTCGATGCGGCTGAACAGATCCTCGGAGATGAACCTTACCACTATCACTCAAAAATGATTATGAAAGAGGCGGGGATCGGGGGCGCCTGGAGTTGGCATCAAGATTACGGGTACTGGTATCACAATGGGATTCTACGCCCCCAACTCACAAGTTGCTTTATTGCAGTCGATGCGGCGACTGAACGGAATGGATGCCTTCAGGTCATTCCGGAAAGCCATACGATGGGCCGCCTCGAGCACCGGCGCGTCGGTCAGCAAGCAGAAGTCGAACCTGAGCGGATGCGTGCGGTGCTTGAGAACTTTCGGGTGGAACATATTGCGATGCGACCCGGGGATGTTTTATTCTTTCACCCCAATCTGCTTCATTGCAGCGATGCAAATCACTCGGAGGCGCCGCGATGGTCGATGATCTGTTGCTACAATGCGCGATCCAATCAACCCTTTAAGGAATCCCATCATCCAAGTTATACCCCGCTGCATCGGGTTCCCGATTCGACAATTTTATCGTTGGGAGCGAAAGGTTTTTCCCGCGATACTTCGGGGCCGGGATGGTTACAAAAAGAAACGCATCAGGACACGCGGACTACACCCGATCGGGAATAAAATACTCCGGTATCTCTTGCGAGAGGGAAGCTGAAGCTTTACTTGGGAATCGATGCCCTGGCCGTCTGGGTGCCGAACCCGCGTGATGGCCCTGCCTCCCTCAATCGGTCCAGCAGCGTCCCTTCGGTTAATAACCCACTGAAAACAATCGGGGGGCGTCCATCGGACGGATAGAGAGCGTAAAGCGGAATTCCCAGACTACTGTGCCCCAGTTCGAGCATGAGGCGATCAATTTCCGGGGCTTCTTCTGTCTTATCGGCAATAAGACCAATAATTCCATTCTCGCGCATATACGACTCGGTCGTCTCGGTTTGCAAGGCAACTGCCTCGTTTGTTTTGCAGATCAGTCAGCCGTCGGCCGTAAAATCAATCAGCACCGTCGAGCCCTGCTCCCGGAGGCGATCGAGCTTTTCTTGTGAGAAAAGTTCCCAGTCGCCTGAGGCGGCCTGGGCAGTTTGCGGTTGGGGTGATTTTTCGAGTAGCGCGAATGAGGCATATCCTGTGAAAGCGGCGAGTACCGCCGCAACCAACCAACCATAAAGCCGATCCGGTAGCGCAGCGGTCATCGGGGTACGGTTGGCCCACCAACAAGCCAGCCAGAGTCCGAAAAGTAAACCGAGTGCGGGAACAAAGTAATGGTCGGGCACGAATGCGTAAAAGATCCAAACGACTGTTCCCAGCAAGACAAACCCCATCAAGTGCTTAAAAGATTCCATCCACGCTCCAGGCTTTGGAAGAAAGCGAATCCAGGCGGGGAAGGCACCGATCAGCAGGAACGGGAGCGCCATGCCGATGCCCATCGCACCGAAAATAACCAGCGTGATTACGGGTGAGTGTTGTTCGGCGGCGAACGTGAGCCCGGTAAACATAAACGGACCCACACACGGCGTGGCCAAAAGTGTACTCAGGACGCCTTTAAAAAATGCGCCCGAAAGGCCCTCTCGCTCGGCGACAGACTGCGCGGCGCTCGAGCCGACAAAACCGGGAATCGGAATTTCCCAGATGCCCAAGAGACTCAAGGCAAACACAAAAACGAGTGACGCCATGGCAATTCCAAAGCGTGGATCCTGAAACTGGTCTGCCCAGGCGAGGCCTGCAAAAGCCGCAAACAGCGCCAGGATCAGAAATACAAAAAGAATCCCAGCAGAAAACGCCAGATTCAAAGTCAGAATACGGCTCCGACTTTCATTTGCCTGTTGCACAAACGACATTGCCTTGAGCCCTATGACGGGCAAAACACATGGCATCACATTCAACAACAGGCCGGCCAGCAGGGCCCACCCCATGTTGGTGATCAGCGAACCCCAGGTCCATGCTTTCGCTTGCGGAATCACTAAATCCCACGGAGCGGCCCGTTCTGCTGCAGAAGCCGCTTTCGCATAGCTTGTTGAAACGAACGTTACCCTGCTGTTCGTCGCCAACTTCTGTCCCACTTCAAGATTGACTTCAAACTTTGCTGCCTTGGGGGGATCGCACATCGTTCCGTCGTCCTTACACGCCATAAAACCAAACCAGCCACTGAGGGTATGGGTCCCTATGCGTGCATCGTCAGGCACCTCGATGTCGATAATCCAATCAACATCGCCATGGTGAAAATTATCGACGTACTCCGGGAACTGATCGCGCGCTTTGCTAATCACTGGCGAACTCGCCCGAGGCGTGCCGGCAAGGAGACCATCCCGCTGATCCAGTACGATGAGCGTCGGACGCGATCGGACGGGGTCGGATGGTGCCTGCTTTTCGTAAGCGTAGACGTGCCATTCGGGCGCGAGCGTTGCCCGAAGAATCAATTGCGTTCGACCTTCCTCCTCCACACCTCCAGGTACCAGTTCGCCCGAAACATCGACGTAAGGCGTACTGAATGATTCGGATCGGAGGTTTTGTTGCGACTGGGGGCTGACTGATGAGACTGGGGGAGGCAGGCCAGCGGTCGAGTCGCTGATCGCGGCCGCACCGGGGGCAACGCTTGCCTCGAATGTTTGCGAAAAATTGACGCAGAGATCCTTGCAAACTTGTCCCTGGACATCTCCCGCGATCGTAACGCCCTGCCAGCCGTTTTCTGCCTCGATTGGGACGGACCACGTCACCTGCTGCTCGTGCTCCTCGACATCAAGATCGGGCCAGAAGTCGTAGTGGTGAACTACGGCCGGGGGCACGGCGACGAAATCCCCTGCAATGCGGTAACGATTGGAGGCGACTAAATTGATGCGCGTCGGTTTGGGCCCACCCGGCTTTTGTGTGATCGAATAAATGTGCCAACCGGGGATAATTTTTGCCGTGATCCGCAGTTCTGCCTTTGCCCCCTGCTGAGGAAAAATTTGGGCCGACACTTCTACCCGTTCGGCCGCCCGGGACTGGACTTCGCCTCCGAACGGCAGCGCGATCGCTAGCACTGCTGCCGTGACGAGAAAAGCACGGTGTCGCGATGTGAGTAACGAGCGAAATCGCATCGAAGGGTCCCTGCCGTAGAGATTGGACTCTTTATTGTATTGCGGCCCCGGCGTGCCGGTCAATGTAATCTTCCTGAGGATTATCGGTCATTGTACGGGGGATGAGACAATCAAATTAAGGATTGCACAAAGGCAAGCTACGACTCATAGATATTTAACTATTTTCAATACGTGTAATAATTTTGTTCAAACGCGAAGTGACTGCAGACCAATTGCTGAAGTTGCGATTTTCAAGAAAAATCCAGCGAAGCCAATTCAACCCCGAAAGCAGTATGGCGCTACGGTCGAGTGCCGGGAGCAGGGATCGCTCGGCCGACGATAGTGGACGCAATGATTCGTACGCCTGAAGGCCTATTTTCCACAATTGCTGGTCGTTGATGGCAAGGCTCCCTAAAAGTCGTACGATGTCCACTACCACAGTATCGGGGCGGGCCGCACCAAAATCGACCAGTCCGGTGACTTCGTCTCCCGAAAACAAAAGGTGCTGCTCCCAAACGTCGCGAATACAAGATT
Source organism: Planctomycetaceae bacterium (assembly GCA_902630355.1). Classification (GTDB taxonomy): domain Bacteria; phylum Planctomycetota; class Planctomycetia; order Pirellulales; family UBA7805; genus UBA7805. The sequence continues at coordinate 53,046 of CACOUL010000010.1, read as the reverse complement.
GAATCGGTACGTCCAATGTGGAAAGCGCCGATAGCTCGCGCTCGACTGCCTCAATCGTATTTTTTGCATGATTCAGAATCATTTGCGATTGACCGATATCGATTGGGGAAGCAAGCGTGCTTGTTGTTTTGATCTGGGCATCGATTCGCTCCAAATCATTCTGTCGCCAAATGCGCGTTTTTTCCAACCGCTCGCAAACCCCCGGAGCGGGCCCACTCGATGCGGTCGGTCTCCGGTAGTCGGACGAGGCATGATGAAAAGAGGCGAGCGCGCGTGCCGCGTTACACAATTTTTCAGTCGATGGATTTTGTTCGAAATTGGCCTCTCCCGGCATCCAAGGCGCAAGCTCCCATAAATAGCCATCCTGTTTCACAAACGTCGACGGTGTACTGGATCGCAAATGAACGGGCACTGGCACGATAGGGCATCCATTGGTTGCCACATGCCCCAGTAATCCATGAATAAACTCGAGTCGTTTTTGCGACGGATGTTCGCGCGGCCAACGTCGCAGACAAAGCGGCCCCCGGGGAGCATGGACTTTCCAGAGCAGAGCACCGCTGAAACCTCCAGCCGACCCTAAACTCTCCACTTGCGTTGAGACACAATCGACCGGAAAGTAGTCGAGAATGTCCTGAATTTTTTCCATAACCATTACTGTAACGTTTTGTGTAACTGATTTAAAAACGGTACAACCAATAGTCGCCAATCACGACTTCTTGGAAGGCTAGAGCGTGGATTGACCGACTGACGACGAGCGTTGAAACGATTTTCGGTTCGATACCACCGTGCAAAAATAAGTGTCATGAAGTTCGCCCTCCTCACACACGACCTCATGATTGTCCCGCGCGTCGATGGTATTGTGAGGGACCTCAACTGTTCTTTAGAGCAGGTTCTCTCTCTTGAAAATCTGCAATCCTCCTGGAAAGAGTTGCCAGCCGATGTTGTGTTGATCGATCTCATGCTACCCGGACTCGATATCGAGTGTGTGGCAAACTGGATACGATCACAAGGAATAAACGTCACCCTGATTGCGTTTGTGCCTCATGTGCATACTCAGAAAATAAAACTTGCACAGGATGTTGGTTGTGATCAAGTCTACGCCCGCGGAGAATTTTTGTCGCAAATACGGGCCATCATTTCACAATGTCCTGGTAACCATCAACAAGACCCACTGGCGTGATTCTTTTCCACAATTGCCAACGATGCGATCTGAAGTGCGACGATACTCCATAAATGGATGTATCAAATAAAAAAGGCCGCCGGCCTTCTCCTTGGAGAAAACCGCAGCCTCATTGATCTTCGGCCCATTGCGACGGTGGAGGTCGCTGCGAGAATGGCGGGGACCGGCAGTGCTTTGCACCGCTTTTATGAATCCCAAGCCAACGCTTTTGGTTAGTCCCTCCGACGGAATTGGAAACCGAAGATTGCGTAGTTCAATACGTAAATTTTAACCACAGATCAAGTGGAATATATTTGAGAAAATTATTTTTGGATGAATTTTTAGAGACACTATCCTTACATCGGCAAATTGATAATTCTGCTTCAACAAGAATTGATTTGGATAAAATCAATTTTGTGTTTTTCTTTGGCGCACGATTTGCCCTACAGAAGGCCGCCTAAAACAGACTTTTTTGTTGGTCGTAGTAAACCGGTTTGACGCATTGCGGGTCATCGATTCCAACCCGATTGATGCGGTGATGTACGGGATGCGATTGGAGCCAAGCGTTCGGTGCAGGAATGAGTAAGTCTTGGAGCGATTCACGCCGTAAGTCCACTTCAAGCCAACGCAAAGTTTGTTCAATATCAAGAAGCGCGGGCATTCTCTCATGGATTTTGCCGACCTTTTCATTTGCCTGAACGGTAAGAATGGTACAGGACTCGGTTCTATTTTCTGCGTGGTCTTTGCGGGTTCGCCACAATCCGGCCATGCCGAATATTTTTTGTTGTGGACGGAAAAAATAATAGGGGATTTTATGGGCCCCCTCCTGCTTCCACTCGTAGTACCCGTCGGCAACAATCACACACCGCCGGGCGGGCTCCCCGCGCGGTGGTCTCTCGTGATCAAGGAGTGTTTCCGCTCGCGTATTCACGATCCGTTTCGTCTTTTCTACAGAGAATCCCCACTGCATGGTGAGGAATTCTACGGACGGTGCTCGGGCTGTATCTGCGGGACTCCGGAGTCCTTTGCGGAGCACCAGAATCTCCTCGCTCGGGCAAATATTGTAGCGGGGTATCGAGTGGAACCCTTGGGGCGCTTGTGGCCTAATCTCGAACAGATTCATTTGGCGACGAATCGATTCGATTGGTGTTTTGAGTGTAAAGCGTCCACACATGAGAAAATTGTTCTTTAAAATATCGCTGAGGAGCGACGAGATGGTTTCACACAGGTTCTGAAGCGAGGTAGCCCTCGGCCAGATCGTTGTACCGCGCTACCTCCTGATCGACCCACTTTTCATTGCGGCCAAGTTGCTTTGCCATGAGTTTTGCGGCATGAGGTGCTGCTTGTTTTGAGTTTTCAACGCCGAGCAGTAAAGCGCGGGTGCGGCGTGCAAGCACATCCTCCAGGTGGATTGCCATTTCATGCTGCGTCGCCCAGACCACTTCGGCGCCCCGATACGGCAGCGATGGGTGCAACGGCTCCGCAAGATTAGGGTCCTCGCGAGCGATCTTTTCAATCGCCTCAGCGTCCGTTCCGTAAAAGCGAAGGGTATCGGTGAGACCGTGGAGGCTGTGCACATCTTGAGGCGCAGCATGTAGAGGCAAATGTTCGGTTTGACAGGGTGCGGGTGTCAGCCCCCCCACGGGAATGGCGTGGCTGAGGGTATCCTCCGCCATTTTGCGATAGGTGGTCCACTTACCGCCCGCAATCGTGACCAATCCGCTGTGACTGACAAAAACCTCGTGTGATCTTGAGATGGACTTGCTATCTCCGGTTCGACCCTCTGGATGCACGAGGGGACGCTGGCCAGCAAAAACACTTTGAATATCACTTATCGATGGCTCCCGCTGCATGTAGCGACCCGCATTGCGAAGCACAAAGCCCAACTCCTCCGGAAGTGCTCGCGGTTCTATTTCAGCCTCCTCGCGCGGTGTATCGGTAGTACCCACAACCACGCGGTCATGCCAAGGAATGACGAATAAGACTCGGCCATCATCTGTGTGGGGAACCATGATGGCATTTTTCCCGGGTTGAAATGACGCGGGCAAAACCAAGTGTATCCCCTGAGCCGGTTCAATCTGCGGCGGGGCATCCGGAGTGTCGAGGCGGCGAATGGTATCTGAAAAGATACCGGTCGCGTTAACGACCACCCGAGCGCGAACATCGAATGTTTCATCCAGTTCGCAGTCGTTTACCTCCACTCCGCAGACATGATCTTGGTTTTTTAGGAGGTTCGTGACTTTACAATAGTTCATCACCGTAGCGCCGTGCGATACGGCAGTCCGCATTAAGGTGATCGCCATACGAGCATCATCAAATTGTCCGTCGTAATACATGATGCCGCCCAGGAGTCCCTCCTGTTGTACATTGGGTATCGCTTGAATCGTCTCATCTCGACCCAAACTGCGGCTTGCCTCAATGTTGAGTTCCCCCGCCAACGCATCGTATAGTTTCATTCCAATTCCATAGAATGGGCCCTCCCACCATTTGTAGCGTGGTACCACGAAGGCCAGGTTGCTTACCAGGTGAGGGGCATTGCGGGCCATGATCCCTCGTTCGCGGAGGGCCTCAGTCACCAACGAGAAGTTCATTTGCTCCAGGTAGCGGACCCCGCCGTGCACCAGCTTGGTACTCCGACTCGACGTTCCCTTGGCAAAGTCGTGTGCCTCAACCAGCGCCGTCCGATATCCGCGACTCGCCGCATCCACAGCGACCCCGAGACCCGTGGCCCCACCGCCAATCACCAACACATCAAATACCTTTCCAGTAAGTTCGCTCCGCATCGCGTCGCGTGAGAGTGACGGTCGAGCATCCATCATGAGAAAATCCAAAGCGTGTCCAAAGCGTGTATCGAGGTAAGAAAACCTAGTGAGAGAATAACGTTTTTCGCTCGCAACCGGGCACGATGCGGGACCCGAGAGGGCCGTACGATGTGCGTCGGATACCTTCGCAAAACTGTCAAAATGGCAGTGCAGACTGGCCGGTGCGTGGGACTCCCGTGACACTCGCTGAAGATGTTCCATTCGATATTCACCATAACTTCCACGCTATCATGTATTTAGCGTCAAATTTGCATTCACGGGTCATCCTTGGCGCGCGGATTGCGTTCTAAGGGGCCGTTGGGCCCCGTTGTGCCCATAGTGGCAGTTCGGGTGACGGTCTGCCCGGGCGGGTGGTTTGGCCTGAAGGCCCGGGAAACCCACCTAATGTCGGATCGCTGCTCCACTGCGCGGTCCCGCCCTGATCCATGCAGCGTCCTAATGGGAGGAAAAAGAAGTCGATGGCTACTGCGACCAAAGTCAAGAAAAAATCAGGTTCAAAAATCAACATTCAACCTCTGGGAGATCGAGTTGTTCTCCAACGAGAGGATTCGCAAGAAACGACGGCCGGGGGAATTGTTTTGCCCGAGTCTGCCAAAGATAAACCTGCTCGCGGAACGATCCTCAGTGTGGGTCCCGGCCGACCGCTCGATGACGGTAGTCGAGGAACCCTGCAAGTGCAGGTGGGAGACCGGGTTCTCTTCTCAAGCTACGCGGGTGAGAACTTTAAAGTGGGCGACGACGAACTGCTGCTCATGCGTGAAGACGACATTTTAGCTGTTATTGAATAACAAAAGAAATAAACCGACTGACCGATAAGCATCGGCCGGTGGCACAAGGAGAGATGATTCATGTCGAAGATGATTGCATTTGACCAAGAGGCTCGCGATGCAATGCGTCGTGGTGTTTCCAAATTGGCGCGTGCCGTGAAGGTGACGCTTGGTCCGAAGGGGCGTAATGTTATTTTACAAAAGAGCTTCGGGTCCCCGACGGTAACAAAAGATGGTGTGACCGTTGCCAAGGAAGTCGATCTGGAAGATGTGTATGAAAACATGGGTGCTCGCATGGTCCGCGAAGTTGCCTCCAAAACGAGCGACGTCGCGGGTGACGGAACGACTACCGCAACCGTTCTCGCGGAAGCAATTTTCAACGAGGGCCTCAAAGCGGTCGTTGCCGGAGTGAACCCGGTACAGTTGAAAGCCGGAATTGAGAAGGCAATCGCAGACATTAGCGACTACCTTGAAAACGCTTCGATTCAGATCAAAACCAAAAAAGAGATGGCACAAGTCGGTGCGATCGCCTCAAACAACGACAATGAAATTGGCGAACTCCTTGCGGAGGCCATGGAGAAGGTCGGCAAAGATGGTGTGATCACGGTCGATGAAGGAAAGAGTCTGGCCACAGAGGTCGAATGGGTAGAGGGTATGCAGTTTGATCGTGGATATCTTTCTCCCTACTTCGTCACCGATCCGAGTTCGATGGCGGCTGAACTTGAGGATTGCTACGTTTTGGTTTTCGAGAAAAAAATCACAAACGTAAAAGATTTGGTTCCGGTGCTCGAGGCCGTCGCAAATGCGTCCAAACCGCTTTTGATCGTGGCTGAAGATGTGGAGGGTGAGGCACTTGCCACATTGGTGATCAATAAGTTGCGGGGGACCTTCACCTGCTGTGCAGTCAAAGCTCCCGGCTACGGTGATCGTCGTAAGGCAATGCTCGAAGACATTGCGGTGCTGACCGGCGGGGTTGCCGTGTTTGAAGATTTGGGTATTAAACTCGAAAACCTACCGATTACGGACCTTGGTCGCGCAAAAAAGGTTATCGTCGATAAGGACAATTGCACGATCATTGAAGGTGCGGGTAAGAGTAATGATATCAAGGCTCGTATCGATCAGATTCGTACGGAAATCGATAATGCGACGAGCGACTATGATCGTGAAAAACTGGAAGAGCGGTTGGCAAAGCTTTCTGGCGGTGTTGCCAAAGTGAATGTTGGTGCCGCTACCGAAAGTGAAATGAAAGAAAAGAAGGCTCGTGTCGAAGATGCACTGCATGCGACACGTGCGGCGGTCGAGGAAGGCATTCTTCCTGGTGGTGGCGTGGCGCTACTTCGCGCTTCGAGCAACGTATCTCCCGATGGTCTCTCACAAGACGAAGAGGTTGGGTACAACATCGTTGTGCGTGCCTGCCGGGCACCTTTGACCTCAATCGCCAACAATGCCGGACAGGATGGCGGCATCGTTTGTGAGAGAGTCCTTCAGGAAAGTGAGAATAGTGGATACAACGCAGCGACAGACACGTACGAGGATCTGGTAAAGGCGGGTGTTATCGACCCGACGAAGGTCACACGCACTGCCCTTCAGAATGCATCCAGTGTCTCTACGTTGCTGCTGACCAGCGATGCCCTGATCGCCGAGAAACCGAAGGACGACAAAAAGTCGGCCGGGGGACACGGCGGCGACTACGATATGTATTAATCCGCCTAGCAGTCCGACCCTCGCCGGTATCGGAATGCCTTGCGACCTTTGATACCAATACAAACCCCGCGGTCCCTGGATCGCGGGGTTTGTTTGCATTTGGGGCTCTTCCGTTCTCTTGATAAAATGGGGCCATGCTTTCGACCTCAACCAAAACCCAGCGGATGATGCAACCGATTTGGTTGGTATGTCTCGGAATGTCGGGTGTCTACTTTTACGGACTCGCTCGAGCCGATGACGGTTCGCGCGATAATATTCATGGTGACCTGATTCTGATGCAGGGGAAGTGGAACCTTGTCGATTTCGTTTACTACCGTGACAACCTGGCCCAGCGGATTCCCAAGGCACAGCGACGCGGGACCCGTATCGTCAATGGCAATCGCTATCGATTGAAACTGACAATTGGCATGCAGCAGGTGGACGACGATTACTCATTCCGCCTCTATCCCAAAGAAAAACCAAAGGCCTTTGATGTCACATTGCCAGACGGACAGACGGTAATCAAGGGAATTTATGAGATCAATGCCGATACGCTTCGGCGCGCGTATGTGCAGGAGGGTCAGCCGCGACCGACTCAATTTCAAGCGGGTGATCAGACGTATCAAGTATGGAAGCGAGCAATCGACCCGCCTCTCAAGCAAACGGGTAAAACTCCTCAACCCGATGCGTAACTTACATTGCCAAATCTTTTTTGATCGCCTCGATCAACGTCTCGCACCCCTTGTCTAAAACCACCTCTGTGGCAGCACCCGAGTCAAGATTTTTTATTTGACAGGTTTCCTGTCTCAATTCATCGCTACCAGCGATCACTGCGATTTTATGGCCGCGACGATTGGCGTACTTGAGTTGATGTCCTATTTTTTTTGGCTCCGGATACAACTCGACACGGAGGCCCGCTCTTCGAAGTTGACTGGAAATTTTCAGGTATTCTTCTCGGTGTTCGGCGTCGAAATAAACGATGAATACCTCGGCAGGAGTCGAACCAAGTGAGGGCGATCCCAACTCTTGCATTGCCGCGAGCAAGCGATCGAGCCCCAACGATGCACCGACTCCAGGGAGTTCTGTCTTCGTATAAGTCTCAGCCAAATGATCGTATCGCCCGCCAGAGCAAACGCTACCGATCTCCGGCATCGCGTCCAGAAATGTTTCAAAAATACTGCCGGTGTAATAATCGAGCCCTCTGGCAATCGATAAGTCGAGGTGAACCCTATGTTCCGGCACACCCGCCGCCGTGAGGCCGGAAATCAGTTCCTTCAACTCAGCTAATCCGGTTTCGAATTCTGCGTTTTTGGAAGGTAAGGTTTTTGCTTCTTCAAGAATCTTTTCGTTTGACCCCTCGATTTCAGTCAATTGAAATAAAGCACTGACTTGATCTCGGGTAAGTTTTTGGCGCGATAGTAACTCTTCCTCTACTTTGTCGCGGCCTACTTTTGATAATTTGTCGAGTATCCGGAGGATGGATGTGATTTGCTCTTCGGCTTCGAGGGAGGCTATTAGACCAGTGAGAATTTTACGATTATTGATATGGAGTTTGAAATTTTCACAACCCAGTGCCAGCAACAGATCATGGATGACCAGAGCCGTTTCAATATCCGCGACGATACTTTGTGTGCCGATCGTATCGAAGTCGCACTGTACAAACTCTCGATAACGGCCTTTTTGTGTATTCTCTCCGCGCCATACACTGGCAATTTGATATCGCTTCAGGGGGGTGCCCAAATCACCTATATGCTGAGCGGCAAATCGGGCTAAGGGGACGGTTAAATCAAATCGAAGGCCCACTCGACGGCCTCCGTGATCCTCAAAACGATATACCTGTTTATCGGTCTCATCGCTGCCTTTACCGAGGAGAATTTCCTCGTATTCCAGAGCGGGTGTATCAATCGGAGCAAACCCGTAACCGCGATAGACACCGCGAACCGTATCGATCAGCCGCTCGCGTTGGAGCATCGTCTCAGGCAGATGATCGCGAAATCCCTTCAGGGTGCGTGGCGTAATCAAAGGCAAGAGATACACCTATTTAGCCGAGGACTGGCAGTAAGGGGGGCTTCGCGCTACGAATGCTCTGGCCACGTTTTCTGGGCAGCACCGCATCCATGTAATCCTGCATCTGCTCGGGTGTCTCCCAGTAACGATCGTATGTCCAATCGTCCTCGTACTCACACTCATCTGTTGTGTAGTCGCGACAAATCTTCGGACGCGTCTCATAAATTCCGCAACGATTGTCCTCTAGCAGGTGGTCACATTTGTTGTGTACCATCAAATACCAGTCGTCATCCTCGCAGAAGATTGTTGTCTCGCCGTGTACCATGTACCAGCGAATATATTCAAAATCCTTCCATTCTTCCGGTTTATCGATCGGAAGGGCAAAATATCGACAACACTTCCCGGTGCAATATTCACATAAAACTTGTCCGTCTTGAAGATCATTGCGATCCGGTTTCTTTATTGCTGTATTGATCATGGTGATTTTTTGAAGTATCTATTTTCTTTAAGAGTCCCAAACTGCCCGTCGCACAGCCTATCAAAATGGAAAAGGTTCGACCAGCCATAGGAAAGGGTGTTGCGGTGAGGTTGGATCTTCAGCAGGAGGACGTGGAATATCGTATGTCGCTGTTTCATTTCACCCAATAGTTGAAAAGGAGTTTTTTTGCAAGTTATTATTACCGCACTGGGCCCCGATCACTGCGGACTGGCTGACCCGATCATTCACTATGTCACGGGAGAGGGTGCAAATATTGCCGAAATCCAAATGTATGATCGCGATATGGCAAGCCAGTTTGCGATGATGTTGCGGATTCATATCAAAAACACCTCCCTGGAGAATTTACAGCAATCACTGAAAGAGATCGGCAGGCTTAAGGGTCTTGATATCCGAGTTTGGTCACCGGACAGTCATAAAAAGTGTCCGCGACTGGCGATCTGCGTGAGCCATCAGGAAGCCTCCGCGAGCGCATTGCTTCGCAGCATTGAAGAAGGCACGCTTGCGGCCGATCCAGCGCTCTTGATTAGCAACCATCAGAAATGTGCCGCGCTGGGTGAACAATTCGGCGTTCGCTGGGAGCACATCGGCGATGAGGAAGGGTGTCCCGACGAGGAACAGTTTGTTTCTCTTATTGATTCAGAGAAAATCGATTACATTGTGCTCGCGCGGTATATGCGAGTCTTGCCTCCCACCACCTGCTGGGCGTTCGCAGGTGGACGGATTATTAACCTCCATCACGGTCTCTTGCCGAGTTTTCCCGGGATGCATCCCTACCATGCAGCCTATCGCGACAAGATGCTCGTGTATGGTGCAACGTGCCATTTCATCGTGCCGGAACTCGATGCAGGCAATCAAATTATTTACCAATCAACCTTCGAAGTACCTCCGGGATCACAATTGAGTGACGTTATTGATTGGGGTCAAAATAAAAATGAACCGCACTGTTTGGTAGAGGGTGTGCGACGCGTATTGCACGGGGAGGTTCAACTTCATTTCCATCGCGTTATTGCCACAGGATGAACTTCAAGCTGTAAAGCTAATTCTCGTTTGAATGCTTGATGTTCCCCTTATCGAGCAATGATTGCCATCTTTTTAACGATCCCTTTCGCTGTTGTTCCGATTTCTGAGGCTGGTAGGAATACCCCTTCCCCGTGATTTGATTCAGATTCCAGTGACTAAGCACGCGATAGTCCAAGTCGTCGCTGGAGAGAAACTCGACTAATTGGGTGGCTTCGCCATTGTTGATGAGGCCTTCATTGGTATAACCCCAAAGCATGCGATAAAGATCAAATCCTTTTTCATTACGAATATCTTCCAATGACGTGCGAACACGTTTTGCATATTCAGGATCGCGCCATACGGCGTCGCTCAGATACAGGATACAGTTCCCCCAACGGGACTTCATTTTCTCATCTCCAAGCGCCTCGATTAGAGGATCGAAATAACCGATATGGGCGCAACACCGCAGCGCAAGTTGCTTGACTTCTACTTGGCGGCGCTTTTCGACCAACTCCAACAAGCTTAATTTCACGCTTCGATCCGCTTGCACCACGTTTCGAATGGCGGGAACCGCTCTCGATTCCAGTTTGGTCATCTGTGCCTTTTCCATCCATTCCGGAATTTGCAATACCGACTCCGGTTCCGGTGGAGGCATCTGAGTCAGATTCTGATTTTGGCCTGCTTGCACCGTTCCGTGGATCGCGCCCTCGTGCCACGTTGCCGCGCCACTCATTGCATATAAATTGACTGCCACCTGTTGCTCAGATAACTCCGGATCAAGGCCGGGTTGCTGCTGGGGTTGGACTTCAATTCCGATGATCGTTTCCGTACTTTCTAAGGTGATCTCGATAATGCGATCTTGGTTCACCGTCAGTTTAAACGTACCGTCATTACGATTAGTGCGCACGACCATACGACCATACGATAATTTAATCGTGGGTACCCCACCTTCGTTGAGATCGAGAAGGCTCAGGAGAGAGCCCCCCTCAAGTTCGACTGTTAAGGCAATCATCACTAAATTGGGACGAAAAGTAGGCAACGCCAAAAGTTGATGTCCCGTCTCTAGATTGGATTGTGGGGGGAGCCAACGGAAATCATCGAATCCTGCTCGCGTTGCAAGCAAAATTTGATCATCCGAAATGAGCCGTCCCAACACTTGCTTGACCGATTGTCCTGCATCACTTGGCGCATTCTCTTGCGCATCCGGCCGATCTTCGTCTTTACTTGGATCTTTTTTGTCTGCCACATTGTCAGGCGACTCATCCCCTAATGAGGTACTTTCTTCCGGGGTGTCCGGTACGTCCGCGGAATCCTCCCCTGCACCGGCGGAAGCGGTTTGCGGGGACTCTTCAGATTCCGCTTGCGGTGTGGGCTCTGGAGTCTCTGGGGTGACTGCTCGCGGAGGCGGTGCAACATCGGCAACGCCCGGTTCTCCAGTTGCATTGGCGGCGGGTGGCGAAGCCACCGGTGCAGCGGATGGGGCCTCGTCCGCGCCGGAAGGCGATTCATCACCCTCGGCGGGTGCCTCCCCCGTGACGCTTGCCGGCAATTCCGTTCTGGCAATCCCATTATTTGACTCTTCGACCGGTTGATCGGAACCGAACAGAACCAACAACAGGCCGGTAATAACGGCGGCAACCATGGTGGTTGCGACCAGTGGCAGCCACCGACTCCGTTTTTCATCATCTCGGAGATATCCGGGGATTCTGGAGCCCGACTCGAAATCCAGTTCTGAATCGGTTTCAGTACTGTCATGCGTTTCATCCACAGCATCGCTGACAGTTTGTGAGTTCACCGGAGTGGCACTCTCATACTCGCTGTTTCCGGCCGCAAGTGGAGTGGCTCCATCATCACCTATGCGATACATCCGTTCGCGACTCGAGGCCGCAAATTGCAGAGGTTCTCCCAGAACCATCGTCAGAATATGGTGACATGCTGTGATTTCGGCGAGTCGCGTGTCCGCATCGGAACTCATATCCAAACATTGGCGTTCAAATTCCTCAATCTGCTCATTTGCCATCGTGTTATCCAGATACTCAGCGACCAGATTCGGGTCTTGCCGAATCCCGTATCCAATGGGATCCATGGCGGACAAATCTTGATCAGTCATCGTGTCGCGACTTCGTCGAATCAGATTTTGCGCGAAGTCACTTTCTTGGATCTTTTTTTCCAGAAGAATCCGATCATGATCATCCAGAATATTATCCAAATAGGCGAGCAAGGTTCTGAGGGTTAAACGCATGCTTTTCTCTCATCCTTCATTGCAATTGCACGATATGGGTTGATTGACAATCGAACCCACCAACAAATTAGTGATTTTCAAATCACCCCTATCTTCATTAGTGACAACCCGGGTGGTTTGCCGTGCATTTTTTATTTTTTTGTTTTTGGGAAAGTGGAAATCGTCCTACTTTTTAGCCAAAATCAATGGATTTATGGCAATTTATCTTCCCTCAAAAATGCTGATTTCTTTAGTCGTCTCGCCGTCATGCTTCTTTGCTATCACCCCAAGGTAAAATGGGAGAAGGTGCAAAGTAGTTATCTTACCCTTACTCTGTTGTGGGGTTACAGGCATGCCAATTTCTTCAACGTGCATTCATCAAATGATTGATGAAGCTGAAGGCTATTTGGAATTGAATCTTCCCGGTCATGCGTTAAGGATCATTCAACGCAAGCAACATGCGGTAGCTCAATCGTGCTATTTACGCTATTTGCGGGCGCGGGCGCATCAGCGGTGTGGAAATCATCAAAAAGCGATCGCGGATCTTAAAATCATCGTAGAGAGATGCCCGGAAAATCCACGCCCACTTATCGTTCTCGGGTCCTGTTATAAACGCGTCGGAAAAATTTGGAGTGCTCTTCACGCCCTTCATGAGGCAGTACTACTCGAACCTCAGTCCGCACTGATACACTACAACCTCGCTTGTTATTGGAGTCTTGTAAGATGCAAGCCTCAATCATTGCGGTATTTGAAAAATGCAATCGATATCGATGTCACCTTACGCAAATGTCTTCGCCAGGATGATGACTTTGCTTTTCTTCAATCTGACCCCGTTTTTTCGGCCATGGCCTCCGAAGCGGTATAGGTGAGGTGCCGTGATCTTCAAGATTACATCGATTATTTTACGTGGTAGGTTGTGCAGGAATTCGATAAACCCAGGGTTTTCCTTTTGGATATTGATATCGATCTCTGCCAATCGCTATAACGGTGGGTCGGAATGTTTCAAAAAAACAAATAAACTTGCCGGTAGCGCGGCAGAAAATAGCGCGATTCAAGGTGAGATCAGTTGACACAGTCTCAAGAAAACCCTGAGGGAATCGACTTGCGCGATCCGCTGCGGGCAGCTTTTTGGGCGCTGCTTTGGCCCGGGGCGGGACACGTATATCAGCGGCGGTATGCAAAAGCTGTGATTTTCATGATTTGTATCCTGAGTCTTTTTGCTGTGGGGTGGACTCTCGGCGGAAAGAGGGTGGTGTATGCCAGTTGGCGTAACGGTGATCGGCGATGGCAGTATTTGTGTCAGGTATGGGTGGGACTTCCGGCTTGGCCGGCAATCCTGCAGACGGTGAATATTACTCCGTTCGGCAAAGACTTTATGCGGCGCCCCTCTTTGCCACCCCAATGGTATGACCAGCAACCTCTGAACAGTGATCAGCCCACGGAAGCCGCCCTCTGGCAACTCGAGGATCACGGCGATTATGAACTCGGGACCGTGCTGACGATGATCGCGGGACTGCTCAATCTTCTGGTTATTTTTGACGCGGCGGCTGGTCCTGTTCGCAGGGGCAAATCGAAGCCGGTGGAAGAAGAGAACGGATCGGCTTAATTTGAAGAAAGAGTTGTTGCGATGATTGATCTTGTATTGTTTTCTTCTACCTCTCGATTATGGTTGATCCTACCACTGATCATCTGCATTAGTCTTGTCTACGCCGGAACACATCACGAACAACTCGGGCTTATTGTGCGCCGTGCGTGGCGGACATTCAAATGGATTACAGGATTTATGCTACTTGCATTTGGGATTCTTTACCTCATCCAATACCTGGTGTAGTCGTAGTTAGTAGATGGTCGAATCGACTTCGCTGACCATCACAGCGAAACATTTTTTCGTGGCTTCCTCTCAATACGTGAGCCCGTACACTGCTATGTCCTTTGCGCACCTTCAAGCACGCCGTCCAACGCCATTCGCGCGCACCGAAAACATCTTTAATCTTCAAAGATCGTTTTTGACGAAGCATTGCGGTGTGTTGCTGTTGGTGGTGGGAGTTCTTTTCTATTCCCATGGTATTTGCGACGCCCAAACTACGCCGGTTGCGCGGTTGCTTGATGTCATACCGAAAGTAGCCGAAGGGCATACTCTTCAGACCACTCAAGAAATTAAATCGCTGGTCCCTGAAGTTGAGAGGTGGATTGTCGCGCAAAGCACGTTTGGAAGCGACATAACCAATGCTGACTTGCTCTCAATGGTTCGCCGTATTTTGGATGTCGATATAAAAATTAACCGTGCACTAAGCCAACTGTATCGACAGCGGGCTGAGTTTGCTGCGATCGAAGACCAAGAAATCCGTACTGAGGCCGCTCGGCATTTTCTGGGGTGCGCAACGGAATTGATCAAATTATCCGGGAGGCTTCGCTATTATACGGTCGATTTTTTTTCGGATGTCGGCTACGAACTCGAGTCTGACTCGGAAGATTACGACGACTTGCTTGATCTTTATATTGAAAAACGGCATGCGGTTGGCGCTTTAACATCGCTGAGTTATTTGTTGGATACTATCGTTGATCCCACGCAGTCACAATTATCGGATCACTTGAAAGGGAAAATATTACAGCTTGCACGGGCGGCGAGAGATGTAAGATTGCTTCCGTTGTTAGCGCAACTTTTTCGCCAGAAAAATATTAGCCCTGAGTTGCTTATTTTTGTGGCCGATACGATACGTCACATCGGGGTGCCGCAGGATGCACGAGATCCTGGTGATCAATCGCTGACTCCACCGATCATCACGGCTTCGGCAATTTCCGGTTATCTTGATCGGTTGGAGCCAATCAATTTAAGTGAATCAGACAGAAAGCGTCGAGCCGATTTAATCGAATGGTTCGATCAGCGTGATCAATTTGGCGCTGAGGAAGAAGATTATCGTTTTGGGTTAGCTGTCGTACGAGCAGGTGATTGGCTTTTGATGAAAAATCCATCTCCTTACAATCGGTTCACTGATCTTCATCCGGGGCTCTATACCCACGCTGGTGTCGTAACTACGGAAGTGGGAGAAGATGGGCGGCGACGCTTTGTGGTTGTCGACTTACCTGAAATCGGAAATGTCATTCCAGCGACTCCCGTCGACAAGTTTGTTGAACGCACTCTCGATTTCGTTATTCTCCGGCATGAAAATAGCGACGTCTCGAGTACCATGGGGCGAATTGCAAATTCAATTATTGGCAATAATTCGAAATTTGATCTCAATTTCCAGACCGATGCGATCAAATCATTAAAAGGAACTGATTTGAAGGGAAAGCGAATAGAGGGCTATTGTGCGGGACTACTTCTTTTGTGTGCGCAAGAGACTGACAGGCCGCTGGAGGATTTTTTTCCACTTGATGAACATCCGGCCAAGGGAAATACGCTGGCTAACCTAGCGAAACTGGATGTCTCCATGCCCGATCACTTTCTTTCCCCAACGGGACCTTTATTTTCTCCCGACACCGTTGTGGTCCACCGCTGCCGAACGATGTATTCGCCGAGACGACAGATCGAACAGGAGATATACGATCATTTCGCTCAGCAAATGCGGAACGGTACGTTGAACCCTTCCCTCACCTGGTTTGAAGCGATGCGATTGCAGTTAGCGGAGGCAGCGGAAAAGACACCTGCACTGAGGTCGGCGCTGACCAATGCCACTGGGATTAATCAGAATATCGACTTGGTTGCCGCCGCCAAATTGGGTGCCGTTGTTCAAACGCTCGATGCCATTGCGCAGGAGGCGAGTCGTGAGTACTCAAATACTCGTAACGCCTTTCGACTGGATGCCTTCGATACATTGGAAGGTGGGGCCGCAGGTGATGAAGAGTTTGAAGGAATCGTGCGACGCAGGCGACAACACGCAGATCTATTCGTCCGCTGGGAAGCCGGGGTGTTGACGCCCCGAGATCTTAGGATCGAATTGGTAGACTATTACATCAAGGAAGGTTGTCGCCGACTGGATGATCGTTTTTTTCAGAGGGCAGAAGCGACAGCGAAAAACGTGCTTGAAACGCAACCGGATCCTTAAATGTCAAAATTCGAAAGTCATATTTTTGTCTGCTGCAATCGCCGAGCCACGGAGAATCCGCGCGGTTCGTGTGATCCCTCTGGATGCGAAAAATTACGTAACTACTTTAAAGCAGAAATTACGCGTCGTGGGCGGAAACCGCGCGTACGGGCAAACAAAGCCGGTTGCCTGGACCAATGTGAATTGGGTCCCGTCGCGGTCATTTATCCGCAAAAAACCTGGTACGGTGGAGTCGGTGAACAGGACGTTCCCCGGATAATTCAAGATACTGTCATTGACGGAAAAATTCTGGAAGATCTGCTCATTGCAGATGAAAAACTCAATGTCCGGAAGTAGACTGGATCGATTAGATTTCCTGGTTCAGTTTTTTCGTCACATACATTCACCTGGGGTTCCCGCATTATGAATATCGTCGTTTTGGGCGCCGGCACCGTGGGCACTTCGATCGCCGACCTTTTATGTCAGCATCGCCACAGTGTCATTGTCGTCGATCAGGATGCGGAAAATATTGCAGGAATCAATGAACGATTGGACGTGCGGGCTATTCATGGATCGGCATCGCAATCGAGTGTGCTTTTTCAGGCCGGAGTCGCAAGTGCTGATTTGTGTTTAGCGGTCACCGGAAATGACGAGGTAAATTTAATTGCCGCTAGTTTATCGAAAGCCATGGGCGCTGCACGCTCCGTCGCCCGCGTCTACGCACCGGTATACAACGACCTGAGCACTTTTGATTATCAGCGGCATTTTCACATCGACCGCTTGCTGAGTCTGGAACATCTTTCAGCGATGGAGATCGCACACAATATACGTCACCCCGGTAGCGTCACCATGGAGCATTTCGCCCGTGGCGAATTGGAGGTCGACGAGATTCAAGTGACCGACAAAGCCCCAACCCTCGGCATGCCCATCAAACAATTGGGATTACCACCCGGGGTTCGAATCGCATCGATCACGCGCGAGGGAAGAACCTCGCTTGCGCTTGCAGAGGATGAAATTTCGGTTGGCGATCGCATCACACTTATAGGCGTGGGCGACGAAATTGACGAAGTGAAGGAAATGTTCCAGCAAGGTTCCCCCTCAAAATTAGGAGTGGTCATCGCCGGTGGAGGCGAAACCGGATACCACCTAGCGCAATCACTCGAGAGCAGTCGTTGTGGAGTGGTTTTATTGGACGCCAATATGGAGCGCTGTAATTTTCTTTCCGAAAGCCTTCCCGGCGTCACGGTGGTTCACACGGATGCAACCCAAAGAGCACACCTCGAGGAAGAGCGTGTCGGGAGTGCGGATGTGTTTGTGGCCTGCATGGCGGACGACGAAGACAATATCATGGCCTGCGTTACGGCGAGAGAAATTGGTGCGAAGACGATTAATGCGGTTGTCGAGCGTCCCGATTATGCAGAGGTCGTCGGCAAGTTGGGTATCGATCGGGCGGTCAGTCCGCGTGAGGTCATGGCGCGTCAGGTTCTCAGTTTGCTTTACCGCGGACCAATCATATCGCGTACCGCGATTGGTGGTGGCGATTTGAACGTCATCGAATTAGTGGTGCGTGAAAATGCCCCGTGCACGGACCACGTATTGGCCAATTTACAATTACCGGAAAAGTGTCTCATTGCCGTGATTGTGCAGGAAGATTACGTTCGCGTTCCGGGTGCGGACGATCGACTCGCACCGGGTGACACGGTAGTGGCATTGATCGATGATTCGGCCATTGAGGATACGGTCGCGATGTTCGACTCCGGTAATTCTTAGTTTGCTATTAAGTTATCCTGGACAATGCATTCAAAAATGCTTGTCATTCATGCAGGTTCTTTTAATTAATCGACCAGTCGGACAATTATGAACTTTGCTCTCCTGTTCAAGTTAATGAGCCGCATCGTTTTTTTAATTGCGGCCACGATGGTCTTTAGCCTGCCGTGGGCATTTCCCGCAATCGGCGGAAGTGCGCAGTTTGAATACGACGGATTTTTCGGTCTGCTGGGTGCGGTCACTATTGCGCTCGGAATCGGTAGTATTTTCTGGTATCTCGGGCGCAACGCCACAGGTTCACTTTATCGTAAAGAGGCAATGGCAGTCGTCGGGTTGAGTTGGATTCTGGCCACGGCCGTCGGAGCAATGCCCTACCTCATCAGTCGGACCGAAATGGCCCCCGGGCGGGTGATGCAGGTGTGGGATGCATGCTTCGAAGCACAATCCGGCTTCAGTACCACCGGGGCGACTGTGTTGACCGACGTGGAAATGCATGCGGGCGAGGCTCTGGTGCCTCGCTCGATACTCTTCTGGCGAAGCAGTACACACTTTCTCGGTGGGATGGGAATCATCGTGCTTTTTGTCGCGCTTCTCGGACAGGGCTCCGCGGGAAAAACACTGATGCGGAGTGAAATTCCAGGGCCGACAAAAGAAGGGCCTCGGACCCGGATTCAGCATACCGCGTGGATTTTTGCCACTATCTATTTCGCATTGACAATCATCCTTTCGATCGTGCTTGCCGTCTGCGGGCTATCGTGGTTCGATTCTTTCTGCACCTCGTTTGGAACCATGGCGACCGGTGGGTTCAGCACCTACAACAATAGCGTTGGCCACTTTTCTCAAATACCAAGCGTAGGTCCCACCGGAGCGCTATGGGCCGAATCATTTATCATGTTGTTCATGGTGATTGCCGGTACAAATTTTACCCTTCTTTATTTTATGGCAATCGGCAAACCGCTGAAGTTGCTCAAGGACGTGGAATGGAGAACCTATATCCTGACACTTCTGGGCGTCTCTCTTTTGATTCTATTTTTTGGTTACCTAAATAGAGATCAGTTTTTCTACTTCGGTGATAACTTCTGGCAATCGATAACTTCCGGATTGCGACAAAGCGGTTTTCAGGTCATTTCTATCATGACGACTACCGGGTTTAGTAATTCAGCGAATTTCGATGAGTGGAATAATTTCGGGCGGGGCACTCTACTTCTGTTGATGTTTATTGGCGGCTGTGCCGGAAGCACCGGAGGTGGACTGAAAGTAATTCGGCACATCATGTTTTTGAGTATCATGCGACTGGAACTCGAAAAGTCTTATCATCCGACTGTCGTTCGGCCATTGCGTTTGGGCGGACAGCCGGTAGAAGATCAAAACTTGCGCAAAAACATACTCGTCTATTTCGGATTGATCCTCATCATCTTTGTTTTCAGTTGGCTTTTTCTGATCACCACCGAACCAGATGCCACATGGATTCGAGGAGGGACAGGGATGGAACATATGGATCACAAACTGATCGATTGTGCCTCGAGTGTGGCGGCGACACTGAACAATGTGGGTCCCGGTCTTGGCACCGTGGGTCCCAGGTACACTTACACCTACTTTACTCCTCAAGCCAAGTTTCTCTTTATTTGGCTGATGATGATCGGCAGACTCGAAATCTTCACGATTCTGGTCCTGTTTCTCCCAGGATTCTGGAGAAACCAATAAGCGGCCCCGCTTCGCGCTCCTTCGGTATTCGCCACAACCGTTCTGGTGGTCCGTCCTGGATTCTCGGGGTACAATGCATGGCCCAGGAATCGAGCTCGCTGTATACCGAGCGGGAGAGGAAAATCCCATGATGAATCTCTGCAAGATGTCGCGCTTCCTCTTTGTAACCTTCATCGGCACGCTTCTACCTACCGCTGCCACGTCTCACGCCGAGGACACTCCGACGACGGTGGAGAAAGACTCGCAAAGTAAGGTGGTTGAGGATTCGTCTCAACCCGCAAATGCAAAAGAGAAGGTGAACCAAGGAGAGAAATACCTCCATGAGGCCACGCGACTTAAGATCACTGCAAGTAATTTCGGCGATTTGTCGGAGGTAACCCGGCTTTGCAAACAGGCGATACGCGAAGGTTTAGATCAACAAAATCTAAAATTTGCGCGACAACTTCTCGCAGCTACCTTATTTGAACGGGCGAGTCGTGTTTGTAACGAGATCTTCGAGCGATCTCCACCCAATGACAATTGGCCAACCCTGGCTCTCTCGGCCCGCGTGAACCTCGAAGAAGCGGTTGAGTATCAGGAAATATTTCCCGAAGCTTATCTGCTGATCGGCAAATTACACCTGCTTCCCGGGGGAGACAAAAAGAGGGTGAAGTCCGCACTCGATATGGCGATCGCGCAGTCTCAGGCCGACCCCGTGATCCAGGCGATGGCATTGACCCTTCGGGGGGAAATAAGGGAGACCCCCAAGGATCAACTGGCAGACTTCAATGCGGCCCTGCGATTGCAACCGGATCACGTCGACGCGCTTCGCATGCGGGGAAGACACTACCTGAGCAATGACAATCCGGAGAAAGCGGTCGAGGATTTTCGACGATTAGTTAATTTGAAATCTGGCGATGCGGATGTGAACGAAATGCTCGGTTTGGCATTATTATTCGCCAACCGGGCGGACGATTCACTTGAAGTCTTTAATCGGGTGATCGAAATTGATCCCGACCGTGCAGACCCGTATGCCTATCGGTCGGAAATATTTCTCCACCAGAAAGAATTTGATCGGGCTCTCGACGATATCAATCGAGCAATCGACCGGGTCGTCGATAATCTTGGCTGGCGACTCCTCCGGGCACAAATCTACTGGCGACAAAAGAAATACACCGATGCATTAAAAGACATTGAACGTGTCCTGGTTGTCGATCCCAAGCGACTCCACGCCATCCGGATGCGTGCCGCCGTTCTCACAGAGGATGGTCAACTGGATGAAGCGATTGCCGGAATGGAAAGGGCGGTCGAGGCACTTCCCGAGGAAAATGATTTGCTGATGAATCTCGCCGTGTATTACACGGGCAATCATCAGATGAAAGAAGCGTTGCAAATCTACGATAAATTACTCGGTCGCTCTTTGCCACATGCGATCATTTATCAATATCGCGGGGATTTGTTTCTCAACATTGGTAAACAGGCTGAGGCAATTAAAGATTATGATCAGGCGCTAAAACTCCAGCCGAACGATTCGGGTATTCTCAATAACTTGGCGTGGGTTCTCGCAACGTCCCCCGAGGATGAATTACGGGACGCGAAGCGTGCGCTCGAACTCGCAAAGCGGGCATGCGAAGTCACCCAGTATAAGGAAGCACATATTCTCAGCACGCTTGCCGCTGCGTTTGCCGAGAAGGGTGATTTTACCGAAGCAGTCCGCTGGTCAGAGGAGGCCGTAAAACTCGGCAACCCGGCTGTAGACGATCAGCTCAAAGCGGAACTCAAGAGCTATCGGGAGGGAAAACCGTGGCGGGAGAAGCATACCGCATCCCAAGATACGGGAAATAATCAATCCGAACAGGCAAGTCCGGATGATGCGCAAGAGTTGGACAACGAAGAATAACTAGGCAACTTCGCTCTCCGGTTCAGTCTCGGCACGGAGCCGATCAAATCCCTGCCGCTCGCAGAAGTCGCCAAAACTTTCACCTTCTTGCCGATCGCGCTTGAAAAATGCAAAGAGTGGTAAAAGGGTGGACACCACCTCCTCGGCGGGTACGAGATCTTGATAGATACGATTGAGTCGATCCCCCTCGCGACGACCGGCAAGAAGAATGGTGTACTTTCCGAGGGTTTTCCCGACCAACCCGATGTCCGAGTTGTAAGGTCTTGCACACCCGTTTGGACAACCGGTCATCCGAGTGGTAAAGACCTCGTTCTCCAAACCTAACTCTTTGAGCCCTATTTCCAACTGGTCCATCATCGCAGGGAGTGCTCGTTCACTCTCGGTGACTGCCAAACCACACGTCGGCATCGCCGGACAAGCCATACTCCAGCGCCTCACCGTGCTGATCGTCTCCGTGAGCGGCACGCCATACTGCTCCAAAATATTTTCGAGTTCTTTTTTTTGTCCTTCTTCGATTTCCGTAAAGAGAATGTTCTGGTGACTGGTGAAGCGCAATGGAGGGTCCAACTTTTCCGCAATTTTTCGTAACGCAGTCTTCAGTTGGAATCGACCCTCATCCTTGATCCGGCCGTTTTCTACGTTCAATCCGTAAAACCACCTGCCGTCTCCTTGAGCGTGCCACCCCAAGTGATCGTCAAATCCAGTGACTTGCAGTGGCTTGGGATCGGTCAGCGACTGACCCAAATATTCCTCTACCTTTTGCTTGAATTTTTCGAGTCCCCAATTGTGAATGAGATATTTGAGTCGCGCGTTTTTTCTATCCGCACGATTTCCAAAATCCCTTTGTACCTCCACAACGGCCGTCGCCACCGCAATCACTTGATCGGGGAGGACGTAGGCAAGGGGCTGTGCCAATGCAGGAAACGTTTTTTTGGCAGTCGGCGTTGTGCCAAAACCGCCGCCGACGAGCATGTTGTAACCTACAATTTTTTCGTCTTCACAAATCGCCAGCAGGCCCAGATCCTGAGAATAAACATCGATGCAATTGTCGTCCGGCAGCGCAATACCCATCTTGAATTTTCGAGGCAGATATACGGCTCCGTAGATTGGCTCGACCTCGAAGGGATTTTCCGTGCCGCCCACCAGTTGCTTCTCTTCCGTTTCCTCGTCGGTGAGCCACAATTGGTGATAGGCCTTAGTACGGGGCATAAAGTGTTGCGATAATCGGTCCGCCATTTGCTGCAGCTCATCGTGAATCGGATTGTTGCGAAAAGGCGCCGGGCTACACATGACATTCCGGTTTACATCGCCACAGGCAGCAAGGGTGGTTGCCTGCACATCGTTGATCCGGCGGATCGTCTTTTTTAAATCTCCTTTGAGAATGCCGTGCAGTTGGAGCGCCTGGCGGGTCGTGATTCGAAGCGTGGTATTGCCGACCTCATCACAAAGATCGAGTTCGGCCATGAGTTGAGCGCAGGAGAATTTGCCGCCCGGCACCACGGTGCGAAGCATCATAGAGTAGGCCTTGCCGCGTCCATCCTCGCGAGCCGCCTTCCGTTCGTCGCGATTGTCTTGCTGATAGCTGCCGTGATGCTTGAGAAGTTGTATGCTTCCCTTACCAAAAAAGGCATTTTCATCAACGAGTTCTTCGGGAATTTCGCCCCTCAAAAACTCACTCGCTTCTTTGAATCCTTCTACTGAACTACGTCTCACCGGTTCGCTCATCGCGGACTCATTCCTCTCAGTCCGGGGTTAATTTACTATGACAGATCAGTATATAACGCAGGGCAAAACGGGACCACATGAATTCATTTCAGATCCTGTGCGTATTTTTCGAGATGTCGGGTGTTGGTTGCATGCCTGAGTAAAAAACAGATAGACTATAAAGGTTGTTTGGGCTAAATATTCGATTGAAAGTACAATCCAAATTATGACTCGATTCATGCGATGGACGTTGTTCGGCATTTTTTTATCCCTTTGGACTGGTTGCGGAGGAAGTCCAGACCAACTACCGGTGATCCCCGTTCAAGGGAAGGTTCTCTTGGATGGCGAGCCTGCTGCCGGAGCCTACATCGAGTTTGTGCCACAAAATTCAACCGAGGCGATGAGAACGATGAGGCCCGTAAGCAGTGTTGACGAAAATGGTGAGTTCGTGCTTTCCACTTACGCGGGTGGCGATGGCATTCCCGAAGGTGAATACAACGTTTTCGTTCGCTGGCCGACTCCGGATGAAATGACCGAACCGGATAGTTATCCGGAAAATTGGGAAGCGCTCCGCGAGATCTACGGGGATCCGGCGAATCCCAGATTCGATGCGACAATCCAAAAACCTGACGATAGCGAAATCGACGTGATCGTCATTCCTGCGTTTGAACTCGTTTCAGACGCGGACGAGTCGGAGGAGTAGACCCTGCTTATCCATACGATGGTGAAATCGATGTGTTCTTTAAAAAAATTGCTTACACGTAAGATTCAATCCGACCAACCTCTTGGCTTTACCTTGGTGGAGTTGCTGGTGGTGGTGGTGGTAATCGGAATTTTGATGGCCATCTTAATTCCGACATTCAACTCGCTCAAGGAATCGGCCCGGCGGACCAATTGCCTAAATCAAATGCGGCAACTCGGGCAAGCGATTCAAAATTATGAAAGCCGCAAGGAATCCTTCCCACCTGCAGCCACCGGCGCTACGAGTGGCGAGTTTGAGGATGAACCACGCTACCACGTGTTGGCGTATGTCCTGCCTTATCTGGAACTCGATTATATTGCTGACTTATTTGACATGGAGCGCCATTGGGATAATACAACAAAACGCAATGACGAACTGAGTGCAGTTGAGTTAGGTCTGTTTAAGCAGCGGTTGGGATTTACAAGCAACAATTTTAATGTCACGAATCAGCGTATCGCGGCACAGGATGTTGTTCACTTCCTCTGTCCCTCGGCGCCTGATCGCGATGCAGATATTGCCCAGGGCACAACAAATTATAACTTTCCACATGCTGCCACCGATTACTGTTCGGTATACGCCATCGATGACGGTCTTTTTGACTACTATCAAACGGCACATGGATATGAGGGAACGGAAGCATCGCTGGGCGCAGGGATGCTCCAACTCAACAAACAGACGCGGACATCGGCGATTGGTGATGGTTTGGCCAACACATTCATGCTCTTTGAGTCCGCCGGAAAACCCTACCGGTACCGCGATGGAAAAGCGTTTGGAAACGCTTATGACGCATATACTCAGTGGAGTAACTGGAAAGCGTCGATAAAGCTCAATCCGGGAATCCAAAGCCAAACTTTTAATAGGGATAAACTGATCAATCACACAAACATCGGTGAGGTTTATAGTTTTCATCCAGGCGGAGCAATGGTTCTCTACGGCGATGGTGCAGTTAAATTTGAATCGGAAGACATGCCAGTCAATGTATTCGTCAACCGGTTCACGCGTAACGGCGGTGAAGTGGAATATCGCGAGTAGTCCGGGAATATCGTCTTTGTGGTCGGTGCCCTGCCCCTGACGCTACAAACCTGATCACGATAAACTTGGGCCATGTCAGACTCGATTGCCCAATACATTGACCATGCGGTCTTGCACCCCACGCAAACGCTCGCCGACCTCGATGTGGCCTGTGCCATATGCGACCAACTGGGGGTCGCCAGTATTTGCGTTAAGCCGAGCATGGTGACCCGCGCTGCGGAAAGACTCACTGAAAGCAGCGTGAAAGTCTCCACCGTGATCGGCTTCCCTCACGGGGGCACCAGCACAAATGCCAAAGTGGCCGAAGCAGAAGCAGCGTGTCGTGACGGGGCAGTGGAACTCGATATGGTGGTCAACGTCGGCCGCGCGCTGGAGGGCGATTGGTCCTATGTGGAAGAAGATATTCGCCAAGTGGTCCAGGTGGCCTCCCAACATGGCGCGCTGGTCAAGGTGATCTTTGAAACGGGCCTGCTGCAGAATGATGAGCAGAAAGTGCAAATCTGCGGTTGCTCGGAACGCGCCGGGGCGGAATATGTGAAAACGTCTACCGGTTTTGGGTTTATTAAAGGTTCGGATGGAAATCTACAATCGACCGGGGCAACACAGGATGATATCTGCCTGATGCGAAAGCATTTTTCGCGCGGCGTCAAAGCATCGGGAGGTATCCGCTCCCTCGCCGACGCCCGGGCATTTATCGGTCTCGGCGCTTCGCGACTCGGGACCAGCAGTACCGAGGCGCTGGTGCGTGAAGAGCGGGGAGAAAAATCAACCGGCGAAACAACGGGAAATTACTAGCGGGTCAAAACATGCTCGATCTATACGATAAAATTGAAGAGGCCAAGGCTTTCATTGCCGGGCAATGGAACGAACAGCCCCGAGCCGGCATTATTCTGGGAACCGGCCTCGGGCCGTTCGTCGAACGGATCGACGTGGAAACTCAAATCGATTACGAGTCGATTCCCCACTTTCCCAGTTCCACAGCCACCAGCCATCGCGGCCGACTGATCTGCGGGAAAATCGAGGGGATTCCAGTCGTTGCCATGGAAGGCCGCGTTCATCTTTACGAAGGCCACGCAGCACGACTGATCACCCTCCCGGTCCGAGTGATGCGAGCCATGGGTGCCGAATGGTTGATTGCCTCTAATGCGGTGGGGGGCATGAATCCCAATTACCGGGCAGGAGACATTATGGTGATTGAGGATCATATCAACTTAATGACCGATAACCCACTGATCGGAGTGAACGACGATCGACTCGGTCCGCGTTTTCCGGATATGTCAGAGCCATACGACCTTCAAATGGTCGATGCTGCACTTGCGATCGCGCGGAAATGCGACTTCGTTGCCCATAAAGGAGTGTTAGTCTCTGTTACGGGGCCTAATCTCGAGACGCGGGCCGAGTATCGCTTTTTGCGATTGATTGGCGCCGACGTCGTGGGAATGTCGGTCGTGCCCGAAGTCATTACGGCCGTCCATTGCGGTCTCAAGGTGGTTGGTTTTTCGGTTGTGACTGACATGTGTCTCGCCGACGCACTTGAGCCTGCCGTGGTGGACGAGATTATTGCCGTCGCCAACTCAGCAGAACCGAAACTGCGAGAACTGGTCGAAGGCGTTGTCAAGCAGATTGGCAAAGGATAGCAATCGCACGTAGAAGACGAAGCTGCCACGGCAGGAAAAATATGCCATGCATAGCGATTCAGTGACTCCGGGGGTGGCAATCGAGGAGGCGACCCAATATGTGAAGTCTCGATGGGACAACACGCCACGGGTCGGCATTATTTTAGGCAGCGGTTTGGGGAACTTGGCAACGGCGGTCGAGCAACCGTGTGCGGTACCTTACGAAGAGACTCCCCATTTTCCCCAATCGACGGCGATTGGACACCATGGGCAATTTGTGTGTGGGGAACTCGGCGGCGTGAAGGTCATTGTCATGCAGGGACGGTTCCATCTGTATGAGGGATACTCCACAAAAAACGTCACGCTGCCGGTACATGTGATGTGCCGCCTTGGCATCGACACGCTCATCGTCTCGAACGCCGCAGGCGGTCTGAATCCGGGTTTTTCTGCTGGGGATGTGATGGTGATTAACGGTCACTTGAATCGAATGCATAGGCGACCCGAATATGGGATTCCCAATATCGCTCCCACGATGTGGGCCCAGTCGACGCTTCGACCGTACCACCCGGAATTGCAATCCATGGCACGCCATATTGCGCGAGAGAACGATTTTGAGGCGCCTCTGGGTGTCTATGCCGGACACCTGGGTCCCAATTACGAGACGCGGGCCGAGTATCGTTACCTGCGCAAGCTCGGGGCCGATGCGGTAGGAATGTCGACGATTCCCGAGGTCCTCGTTGCCGAGTCATATGACGTACGGACCCTTGCATTCTCGGCAATCACCAACGTCTGCCGGCCGGATGCATTGACCGAGACGACCGCAGAGGAAGTAATTGAAATCGCTGCGATCGCAGGACAGAAAATAAAAAAAATACTCCTCGGTATTTTGAACTTTTACACTCAGTCGGGCAGAGAGCTCTCAAAGTAACCTGAGAAAATTCACACTCGATGAATCATCACATCGCATGATGCACGCCACAGAAATTATTGCTAAGAAGCGAGATGGCAAATCTCTCACAAAAGAAGAGATTGCGTGGTTCATCCGTGCATACGTGAGCGGCGAAATACCCGACTATCAGATGGCAGCTCTTTCGATGGCCATTTGTATTCGGGGAATGCACGAGGAGGAAATTTATGCCCTCTCACTCGAGATGCTCGAAAGCGGCACCACGCTGAGTTGGCCTGAGGACGATCGCCCGCTGATTGACAAACATTCGACCGGTGGGGTGGGGGACAAGGTATCACTTGTTCTCGCACCACTGTTGGCTTGCTGTGAGCTTCGGGTACCGATGATTTCCGGCCGAGGACTCGGTATTACGGGGGGCACGCTCGATAAACTCGAAGCGATCCCGGGATTTCGCACCGATCTTACGCTTGAGCAATTGCAGCGGCAGGTGCAGGAAATCGGTTGTGCCATTACGGGGACGAGTCGACAAATCGCACCCGCAGACCAAAAGTGGTATACGCTTCGCGATGTAACGGCAACGGTGCCTTCCTTGGCATTAATTACCAGCAGCATTATGTGTAAAAAACTAGCAGAAGGATTGGACGCATTGATTCTGGATGTGAAATGCGGTTCGGGCACATCGATGCAAAATGTGGAAGACGCCCGCAGCCTGGCGCAAAGTATGGTTTCTCTCGGGTCGCAAATGGGGGTGGCCACCAGGGCCATGATCACCAACATGGAACAGCCGCTGGGAAGAATGCTCGGAAATGCGGTCGAAGTGAATGAGGCGGTGGCGACCCTCGAGGGTGGCGGGCCCCGCGGCTTGCGCGATATTTCACTCGCCCTCGGTGCCGAAGCACTCCTGGCGGCCGGTGTGGAAAGTGATTTCCAAGTAGCGGAACGCCGCTTGGAAACGTTGCTTGAGACTGGGCATGGGCGGGAAAAATTCGCTCAGATGGTCACCGCGCAGGGGGGATCGCTCGACGCGGAACGAAAAGTGGCCAAAGCCACGACACTTATCGCCAAACAGGCGGGAACTGTTACCCAAATACATGCCGGCCGGTTCGGAAGAGCTGTTGTCCAACTCGGAGGAGGAAGACAAGAATTGGGAGATTTGATCGATCCATCGGTCGGAATTGAACTTTGCGTGGAGATAGGTCAGGAGGTGGAGGAAGGTCAGCTTCTTGCGCGAATCTTTGCCGATGACCCGCCCGCTGCAGCTTGGTTGGACCATTTGCGCGAGGCGATTGAAATAGGCCCCGAACGACCAACCCTCTCTCCTCTTGTTATGGAACACATCACGGAAACTGGGAACTAAATTCCCCGGAAACCAATAGAAGGAAACGCAATGGACGACAACCGAAGGGATCAACTCATTGCAATGGCGCGGGCTGCCTCACAGCAAGCCTATGCCCCCTATTCGAAGTTTCAGGTGGGAGCCGCGCTCTTAGGAAAGTCGGGATCGCTGTATGCAGGTACCAACGTCGAAAATGCATCGTACGGCCTCACCAATTGTGCAGAACGAACGGCGGTTTTTTGTGCGGTCACCGCGGGGGAACGCGATTTTGAAGCGATGGCTATCGCCTCGCCCGGTGGAGTCGCCCCCTGTGGTGCCTGTCGGCAAGTGATGTATGAGTTTGCTCCGAATTTGGTGTTATTTCTCATCGATGCAAATCAGAGTGATCGAGTCACCGAGGTTTCTCTCGCTGCGCTCCTGCCCGATCCGTTTACCTCGAGCGACAAAACGTGAGTTGGGGAAACCTGTAAAAAGGAATACGTGGTGAATCGTGCCTCAAACCCTCAACTGGAATCACGGCGCCGCGAAGGGGTGGTGGCGGTCATTCAACAGGATGCCCAATTCCTGGTCATTCGTAGATCTCAGCACGTGGTGGCGCCGGGGAAACTCTGTTTTCCGGGAGGAGGGATGGAGGAGGGTGAAACGCAAGAAATCGCCTTACGCCGCGAATTGCAGGAAGAGTTGAGTGTGGAGATTACACCTCAGGGTAAACTTTGGGAGAACGTTACCCGCAGACAAACGCGAATCCACTGGTGGGCGGCCTCGCTTTGCGAGGGATCGACCCCTGTGGCAAATCCTCGCGAGGTGGCCGATATCTACTGGATGACGCGGGAAGAACTTTTGGAAAACGAGGAGTTGCTCGACGGGAATCGCGACTTTTTAACGCAGTCCTGATGCGGGCAATCTACTATTCCAATTTCAGGTCTTCCTCCTCGAGTGCGGCCAAATAGGGCAGGTTACGGTACGCATCCTCATAATCGAGTCCGTAACCGACCACGAATTCATTGGGGATTTTAAAGCCGATGAAGTCCGGAATCATTTTCACTTCCTGCCGCCCCTCCTTGTAGAGCAAGACGGAGGAACGTACATCGGCTGGATGGAAACGACGAATGCGAGTTTCTACCTCTTTGAGTGTGTGGCCGGTATCGAAAATATCATCGAGCAACAACACCTCACGGCCCTCAATGTCGGGCATCAGATCGTCGTTAATTATTAAAGAACCGCGCGTGGTTGTTGGACCGTGATAACTGCGGGCCTGAAGCACGCCCACACGAAGCGGCATTTCCAGGAGGCGAATCATGTCGGCCATCAACACGACGCTTCCGGTAAGGATTCCGACAATCGTCAGGGGGCGATTGCCGTAATGCTCGGCAATCTCGGAGGTCATCCGATGGACACCTTCTCGTAATTCATCTTCGGTCAGCAATATCTGCATGGTGTATCTCTAGATGAGGATTCCCGCAATACAGGCAGTCATAAACGCAGCGAGGGTTCCACCAAGCATCGCACGCAAACCAAGACGAGCCAGATCACCCCGGCGGTCCGGGGCAACGCCACCGATGCCTCCGAGTTGGATGCCGATCGAGCCAAAATTTGCAAACCCGCAGAGTGCATAGGTGAGAATGGTCACGGTTCTTGGAGCGAGTGTTTGCGTGGGATTCTCCGTTAAATTACCGAGTTGAAAGTAGGCGACAAACTCGTTGGCCACCATCTTGGTTCCCAACAACTGGCCCGCAATTCCGCAATCTTCGGCAGGAATACCCATCAGGAAAGCGAGCGGCCAAAAGAGCCAGCCGAGGCCTTTTTCCAAAGACCATCGGTGGTCGGTTCCTTCAAACCCAAACCATGTGCCACTCCAACCGATCAGTCCGTTAAACATCGCAATAATCGCCAGAAAGGCAATCAACATCGCCGCCACGTTAATGGCTAATTTCATGCCTGCTGTAGCGCCGGCAGCGGCCGCTTCGATCAGATTCGATTCTTGATCCTCCACATGCATCTCCACCTTTCCGAGCGTCACCGAGTGCTCGGTTTCCGGTTGCATGACTTTGGCGATCAGCAGCGCTGCAGGTGCTGAGATCACCGAGGCGGTGATAAGATGCCCTGCATCGATGCCAAAACTCACATAGGCGGCCAGTACGCCTCCGGCAATCGTGGCAAAGCCTCCCACCATCACCGCCATCAACTCCGATTGGGTCATTTTCGATACGTAGGGGCGAATCACCAAAGGCGCTTCGGTCTGCCCGACGAAAACATTGGCGGCGGCCGAGAGCGTTTCAGCACCACTCGTACCAAGGGTCTTTTGCATGATCCAGGCAAAGAAGGAGACCACCTTTTGCATCACCCCCAGATAGTAGAGCATCGACATCAAGGAGGAGAAAAAAATAATGGTCGGCAGTACGCCGAAAGCAAACGATGAGAGTAACTGTTTGGTTTGAGGAAAACCGGAACTGCGGAAGGAGTGAATGGCTCCCAAAAACCAA
Source organism: Planctomycetaceae bacterium (assembly GCA_902630355.1). Taxonomy (GTDB): domain Bacteria; phylum Planctomycetota; class Planctomycetia; order Pirellulales; family UBA7805; genus UBA7805. Next base: position 21,694 of record CACOUL010000010.1, on the reverse strand, counting down.
TCGCGAAGCTGCGCTTCCCAATCCGCTGCGTTCACATCAATCGTTTTATTTGTTGTGCCAACCGTAATACTCAGTTGCCCATTTTTCGAGTTGATTGCATTTGATTTGATCGATTGGATTAAATGATCCAGGCGATCTTCATCTTCGTGTTCCCACATGTTCAGCGTCGTTTGCTGATCACCATGGGAGATTGAAATGGGGACCTGAGGCTCCCGACTCATTCCAAACATAAATTTCGACCCATCGTTAACATATGCAATCATATGGGTGAAAAGGTCTCCAGTCGCTTGAAAAGCTGCCTTTCCGGGCGGAGTCCAGAGAATGAGCAGGGCAAGCACGACCTGTAGAATCAGGCCGCCTACAACAATGCGAAGGGGGAATTTCTTTTTATTGGAGCTGAGCAGATAGGCGAAGCCGATCATCGCCAGAAGCCCGATCACACTGATCAAACGTTCCATCGAAGGCAGTACTCCTTGGCTTCTATTCTGTAAAGATTACCCGATCGAGTCATCCGAAAAGTCAGTCGCGCTGTTTGAAGGTATTAAAGATCCGGTCGCCCGCATCCCCTAATCCTGGAACGATAAATTTCTGATCGTTAAGTTCGGGGTCGACCGTTGTCACAAAAATCTGGACTTCGCTGTCCTGGGCATGGACTGCTGCAATGCCCTCTTCTGAGGCGATGACTGTGAGGAGTTTAATTTTGGGAACGCCCCATGCTCGTAAAGTAGAAACAGCGGCGGATGCCGAGCCTCCGGTGGCCAGCATCGGATCGAGTACCAGGGCAACATCGACCGGTTCGCTATGGGGAAGTTTCTTGTAGTATTCCACCGGGCGGGCCGTCTTTTCATCCCGATAGAGTCCGAGATGCCACACCTCGGCCTGGGGAATCAGGTCCAGAACGGCATCCACCATACCTAATCCGGCTCTCAGGATAGGAACCAGACCAACGCTCTGCTTGAGAGCCATCCCTTCGGTTGCCACCAACGGTGTTTCAATCGGGAGCGGGGAGGTCTCGAGGTCCTTGGTTGCTTCGTATGCAAGCAATACCGCAACGCGCCGAATGAGGTTTCGAAATTCGATCGGTTGCGTGAGTTGGTTGCGCAGGCGTGTCAGGTGATGCTGAAGCAGGGGGTGACTCACCTGATGGAGAGGTCCGGAGGCACCGGGAGATGACATCGTATTAAATCCCTCAATTGGAGACTCGGCTCGCAATCTGCCGAACGGACGGCCGTTCGTGATTTTTTGAGTCTAACGATCCGAGATACTCTCTGCGAAGAGGGGGCAGCGTGGTTTTAATCGGCAAGAATCTCGCGCACAAACTCAATTTTTGGCTCGTTGCCACCCGGAATGTCCGCGACTTTCAGTTGTTCTGAAACGTAGCGCTGACGGCCCTTCTTCTCCGGCATTTTGAAGTTGTCGCCTTTTTGCAAGATCGGGCGATATTCTGGCATGCTTCCAAAAGCCCGAGTACCGGCCACCTGGCAAGGAAACCATTTTCCCTCTCCACTCTCATCCATCAGATAAAATTCCGGATAACAGTGGCCGGGAATCCAAACCGTGCGAGCTGGGATTCCATTCACTCGGCAGAGAGCAATGAAGAGACTGCTCATTTCTTCGCAGTCCCCCTCGCCATCTTTGAGTGCTTCATAGGCGCCTTTGATGGGCCCATTTTTGTAGGTGATATTGTTTCGAACCCAATCGTACATTGCCTCGACTTGATTCCAGGCACCCTCTTTGTCCTGCACGATACTTTTCGCCAATTTCCGTATCTTGGAGTGCTTTGTTTCGATGTAGGGGCTGGGGCCAAGATATTTCCTGAAGGCGGGAGGAATTTGTTTCCGCTTGGGAATTGTCAGTTTTTCGGTTCCGGACGGCTCCATAATGTGGTACCGCGTGCATTCAAAAGTAACGAGCGCTTCTGCGGTATCGCCGGGTCGAACAAAGGGGATGTGGACCACCATTCGCTTGACGGTATCGCCCACCATTTCGTAGGAAATTCGGCGGACATGAGGAGATGATTTTTCCCCAATGACTTTCACTTGCTGTTCGGGCCATTCGATTGGAATCGGAGTGGAGCCTTGAACACCTTTGAGTGGGCTGGCGGTCGCGTGGATCACGATGCCAACCTGAAGCTGAACTGGCTTAGGATACGCCAGTTGATCGGAGGAGGTGCGGTTCTCTTCGTCCAAAAATTGCCCGAAGCTGGGCATGGGAAGAGCGAGCATGAACACGATCAGAAGTTTCCGCACAGTGACGTCCTTCCTCAAACTAGGATGAGTGAACCACGGGGGATCCCTTGTTAACCTAGCTCAAAAAAACGCACTGCGCCCGGGATTGCGCACTTTGCGCATGAAATATTCCGAGCTTTTCTCAGCGACCCCCGCAAGGCGGACTATGAACCGGGGGCCACTGGCGTCATCGTTGGCGGATTGACGTTTGTGCCTGATCCAAGCACGACACCCTGCTCGTACGACCCGGGTGTGCTACAAGTAGAACAACCAGAAAAACCGGCACCCATCGAAGCGCTTCCACAAGGATCGCAAGGCATACAGGGTGCACAGGGGTTACAGGGGGCACAAGGATTACAGGGTGAATAGGGCATCGTCTGTGCGCCACATCGCCAAGGGGCGCCACGATGCATTTTACGACAATGGTGCCGATTACAACCGACACAGATAGCCACTAGGGCTGCAAGAATCAGAAGCCTTTTCATGGCTTATATCTCCGTAAACGGTGTTTCATTAGACGGCAAAAACAGTTCGACGCACAACTCTACCTCACTGCGGATGATGTGCAAATGAAACAGATGGTTTTTATTTTCATCATTTGAACCTCTTTTAGGGATGCTATGCTTTGTATGACCGAACAATTGATACGGCTTTCCTCTCTTTCGCACATCGATTGATCGGTAACCGGAAACGGGAAAATGAAATGTGACCATTTTCACGTCAAATACTACTCATTTGTGACGATGATTTTTCAATCGCAAGGCATTTCGATGGTCGCAGGAACGCATAAGTTGAAGTATTGCACGACGATCTTTTTCTTTTTGGCACTCTCTTCAATCATCCTCGCTGAGGAAGGGGGTCCCGATTGTCCTAACGATCAGCCGGCCGCGCTGCGGACTGAAGATGAGGTCTGGCTTTTGAGTTGTCGTGGCCTCGACTGTGTTGAGCAAGGAGGTATGGTAACTGCCGAGCAATTGACGCAGGGACTCGCTGCGTGGCGATTTGATTTGACCGGCAAAACGTGGGAGCGGGCCGAACTCGATCCCCTCCTGAAAACAACACCGTCGCCTCAAACCGTAGTCTGGGTTCACGGAAATCTGACGACGGCCAGTGAGGCGTTTTCTGACGGGTTGACACTCTATCGGCGACTGGTGAATCATTCGGAAATCCAAACACCCATTCGCTTTATCATCTGGTCGTGGCCAGCCTCCAAGATTCTCACACGACCGGTACCCGATGCTCGGATTAAAGCCGCTCGAACGACGTCGGCAGGTTTTCGTTTAGCAGGCGTACTTCAAAGTCTCCCGCCAGAGAGCGAAGTGAGTTTGATCGGGTTTAGTTTTGGGGCCCGCGTCGTGTCTGCAACAATGGAACTTCTGGCAGGGGGCGAGTTAAATAGCACTTCCTTGGATCTCACGTCCGGTTTCGATTCGGACGGTTATCGCGTCACCCTTTTTGCAGCCGCCCTCGATAGTACGTGGCTGCTTCCCGATCACCGGTTTGGGATGGCCTTGCAAGTTGTCAACCATCTTACTTTGATCAATAACTATTGTGATCGTATCCTAAAACACTACGGGAAACTTTACTGTCACTGCGCTCGACAAGGGCCTTCTGCCCTCGGCTACACTGGTCTGCCGGACGGCCATTTGCCCACCGACGAACGAGACGCCATTGAGCAATTTAATGCGAGCGGTTCAATCGGAAAGCAACACGCGTGGAGACCGTATGTTGAATCTTCGACAACCATGGAACTCATTCGCAGCGGCACCTTCGCGAAGTAATAACTCCTGCGGACCAGCCACAGAGAGACTTTTTCAACAGGTGGTAATTAAAAAAGCTCCTCACCGTCTGTGGGTTGTTCCCTGAGTATGCCACTGGCCATAATGAGTAGATGGATATACCCAAGGCCTATCTCAACGGCCAGATTCTGCAGATCTCCGAAATGGCGCTGCCGGTGACGGACGCTGGTTTTGTGCTCGGAACAAGTGTCACCGAGCAAATGCGCACCTTTTCCGGAAAACTCTTCGAGATAGATTCGCACCTGCAGCGGCTCGCGCAATCCCTCCAGATTGTCGGTATTCAACCGCGCGAAACACCTGACGAGATCAAACAGATTGCGATTGAGTTGGTAGCAAATAACTATCGACTCCTTGATACTCAGGACGATTTGGGGCTCTCGCTGTTTATCACCCCCGGGACACTATCACGTTTTGGTGAACCCGCAAGTGACTTACCCTGCGTGGGATTACATACGTTTCCCCTCCCATTTGGGATATGGAAGGAAAAATACCAAACGGGTCAGTCTCTGGTCGTCACCCATGTTGAACAAGTCTCTTCTCGTTGTTGGCCCGCAGAGTTGAAGTGTCGAAGCCGCATGCATTACTATCTTGCCGATCAAGCGGCCCATAAGATCGAAGAGGGTGCCCGTGCCCTTTTGCTCGACTCTGCGGGGCAGGTGATTGAGACATCGACTGCAAATATTCTCATTTATAAAGCAGGGAGAGGGATCAGCACGCCTCCCGAAGACGCCGCACTTGCGGGTATCAGCTTACTTTATCTTGAACAACTCACCAAAGAACTTGGAATACCCTGGCGACACCGCTCACTCGTTGTTGAGGAGGTACTAGAGGCTGATGAGGTTTTCTTAAGCAGCACACCGTTTGGACTTCTTCCGGTGACACGACTCAACGGGCAAGCGATCGGCCAGGGAAATCCGGGCCCGTTGTTTCATCAACTCATCGCACACTGGTCAGAACAGGTGGGTGTTGACCTGATAGCACAGGCGCGGCGCTTCGCCGAGCGAGCATAAGGGGGGATCGCCGGGGTAATCACTCCGGTGAGTTTATAATCGCCTTTAATTTTTCGAGTTGCAAGAGAAGTGTGTTGGGTTTCACCGACTCCCAGCCTGAGGCTTGATGCTTACGGATCATCGTTTCCAGGCGAGAGAAAACTCTGCGAAAATCACGAGGCAGATCATCGATCGCCATCGAATCTTCTTTTGCGGCGACAAGCGGGGAAACTGCAGTTTGGTTGGCAGGATGTGATTCTAGTCCGCTCTCTGTCTCTGTGTCCTTAAAAGCGTCCGTGGCACTCGAAGCGGGTCCACTCTCAGGCAAGCCACTTGGGCGATTCGCTCCGGCAATAGGTTGCACAACATGATCTGTAAGATTTGCCAATAAGATATCGTCCTCTTGCATCTCGGTCGTCTCAACTTGCCGCATGGTGGTCGATTGCATATTTCGCATTTCGGAAACCGACCAGCGGTTTCGCTGTGCACCTTCGAGCCAAATTTCGGGTGTTTCCCAGTCCAAGGCACTCAAGAAGTGGCTCCAGTACAGTTTCGGGTATTCCTCCTGCAAAGTGCCAAATCGGACAAAAACCTTTCGCAGGCGACCCGTGTGCTGAGGCGTCACATTTCCGACACGACGACTCCATGCTTCATCAGAATAATGATGGGCGGAGAAACCGGCAGTTTGCAGCCTTTCGCGCCATTGGCAAATAATTTTGCCTTTTGTCCAATTCGTGGTGCTTACCAGTTTGTCCCATTGCTGGCAATATTGCTCGGAAAGCACATTTATCTGTTGTGGGTCGTCCTGTTGGGATTTGATCTGTGTCATACCCGATCATTAGCCTTTGCGTCCACGTGCTGCCGCAATGTGTGGGGTTATTGCACTGCGAGATCGTCTGCCTTGAACTCAATATTGCGATGGGTGCCATCACAAAAAGGTTTATTTTTCGAGGCACCGCAACGGCAAAGGGCCACGGCCGGTTTGGTGCTGTCGATGGGAAATGGATTTCCTTCGTGATCCGTTAGAGTCAGTTCTCCCTCGACCACAAAGGGACCATTTTCACGGCAGCGAATATTTACGGCACTCATGGGAAAATCCTCGAGTTCGTTCGCGAAAAACTACGTGCCAAACACTGTACCCCATCAATCGCTCAACCGACAGGCCAAGCCACGATCGACAAGAAGGTTATTCTTCAAAGGCAGGGATGCGGGATGTATCGATAAAGATCAGACGTACCGGACGAGTGGTCGCTTTGGCACTTTGGGGGTCGGCACTTTTTTGTACCGGATCAGAAAAATCAAATTCCGCGACCGCCCCCTCCGCATTCGGCTCGACAACCTCTAATGGTCCCGCGTAGGATGAGATTCCCTTGAGCTTGGCGATCACCTGCGGAAAATGCATGGCCGCTGGACCACGCAGTTCAAAAACACGGAGTGTTGTCAGTCTTTGTGAATATGGTTGTTCGACTTCTGCTTCTGAAAATTCTAACGCTTCTTCATCCGATGGTTCTTCTAGTTCTAAATCTTCTCTTTCTTCAATTTCAGCTAATTCAAGAAGTTCTGTTTCCTCCCCTTGCGTGATCTGCCTCAATTGCTGACGCAGATCCATTTTTCCGTCGATCACAAACGCAAAATAAATGGGCGAGATCGGGTCTCCCGGGTTCTGGTCAACTAAAGACAAAACCCTTTCCGCTTTGCTCACGAGTTCAACATCATCATCCTGCGTCTTGCTGAAGACCGAAGAGACTCCAGCTTGCTTGCTCCTTGCTGAAAGATTTGGTGGCCTAATAACCCGAGCTCGCTGGGAGGCGGCGCTTGACTCCTCGGGCAAACTATTCCCTGCAGTCGGCGTTGGCTTCGAGGTGAAATCATCAAACGCCTCACTCGTCGCCGGTGGTGCCGCCTCAAATTCTGCGTCATCTGTGTCAGTTGGCGGTGCCGGACGAGACTCCATGGCGATGGGGGCAGCAAGTTCACTTTGAATATTCTTCATTTCCAGGCTGTCCATACGGTTCTGGGCCACCGTGCGCTCTGTCTTGGTTTCCCGCCGGGAAGAAAAGATCATCAACAAGATGGCGGCCGCCACCGCCACGGCGGGCCAGAGATAAATTCGCCTGCGGTCACCACGTACTGAAACTCTTTCGTCGGCCGATGTCTTGTCTGTTTTATACGACATCGCGGCTGGGGGGGCGTCCATGTGACACGCGGCGCTGGCGGCCACTGCATACTCCGTCTCCGGTGGTGGGGGCATCATCGCAGCCGCGACAAGTGTCCCTGATGTCGTTTCGGAATCCTTTCCTGTCGTTTTAATTTGACTGAGAATATCTTGCTTTAAATTTTTATCAAATTTTTCGGATGGTAGATTCTGTAACGACTCTCGAAGTTGCTGGAGTTCTTGATATACATTTCTCGCACGCGGATCGTTTTCGATCCACTGTGCAACTTGTGCGCGCTCACCGGCAGTCAGCTCGCCGTCGAGATACGCACTGATCATTTCGTCTTGAATTTTATTGTCCACCATCGGTTAGTTTCATCTTGAGTTGTTTTGGGGTTTGTAAATTACCGATTACTCCAGGTCGTTTTGCATCACCCGTTTTAATTCTTCCAGTAGACGCGCTCTTGCTCGATGCAATCGACTGCGGATGGTTCCTTCGGGGATGGAAAGTAAATCGGCGATCTCTTCATAGGTAAGTAACTCTATTTCGCGTAAAACAATAACCGTTCGGTGTTTCTGGCTGAGTGCATCGAGCGCTATTTGAAGTTGTCGCAATCGATCTTTTTCTTCCAACGCTTCGTCGGGACCTTGCTTATTGCTGGGGATGTGGGTTCCGGTGTTCTCCTCGAAATCATCTAGGGAGATGGTTCGCACTCTCAATTTGTAATGATCTACGGCCGTGTTGTATCCGATACGATAAAGCCAACTGTAAAATTCGCTCGTTCCTCGAAATTTGCCTAGTTGTTTGAATGCCTTAAGAAAGGTTGCTTGGACCACATCCTCCGCATCACGAACGCCAAAAAGATACACGATCGAACCGTAGAGCCGCTGCTGGTATTTTTCGACGAGTTCACCGAACGCGTCGGTGCAACCGTTTAAGGTCGCCTCGATAATTTCCTGGTCGTCTACAGAGACGCGAGAAATGATCTTATTCACGGCGCTAACTGTCTCTTGGACATCGAAGTGAGGAATAAGTTCCCAAAATTATGGGTTAATCATGGTAAAAATGATCTAACCCCCATCATGATTGCCCTTTAAATTTAGGTTGTCAAATCGGGCACGTTTTGAAGAATCGACCTGCTGGCAGCAATCCCGAATAAACGCTTCAAAACACGGGTCGACTGAAGTCGCAAAATGAATGGCCGAAGTCACTTGGGATTCGGTACATTGGCACCACTCTGAAAAAAGCGGAGGGTCCCGCGGGGCTGACGAAACACGATGACCCAGTAGATTGCCGCGACAACAAACATGAGGATGCTGATAAGTTGCGAAATACTCAACCCCGTACCGAACTGCCCCATTTCATCGGTCCGGATAATCTCGAGTAGAATTCGAATCAGTGGATAGATGGTAATCATCAGTCCGAATACTTCTCCGTCGCGTTGCCGGAAGGGCGAATATGCGATTAAGAAAAAGCAGAGCAAAAATGCAGAGAGGGAACTATAAAGTTGCGTGGGATGGATGGGACGGCTCCGTTCGGGGAAAGGGTGTGGTGAGAGCAAAAACGTCCGTCCCCCTTCAGTTTCGATCGATACTGTGCCAGCGTTTCTCGGTACGGGTGGGAGTACGCTTGCAGAATCGCCTTCGGTAGAGAATCGGTTTCCATTGATCTCGACAATTTTCTCTCCTGGCTTGAGTCCCTGCTGTGCGAGCCCGCCGTTTCGCCAGAGTATCGTGGGGGCGGCACCCGTAGATTTCGGACGGTCTTTAGTCGGAGCCTGCTTCGTTTGTTCGCTGGTATCGATCAGCAGGCCCCAGCCCAACCCTTGTTCGACTTGTCGATTATAGGGTGGGCTTTGTTGTGGAAAGGTGACTGCCCAGGGCAACTCGCATAAGCCGCCGAAGCAACAACCGTTAAGCAGGCAGCCCAGCCGCCCTATCGCAAGGCCCAGCAACATGCTTGGGGCAATGAAATCTGCGAATGCCAGAGGGGGTAATTTGAAGCGACGCACCAAACAAACAAAGGCGACCATCCCGCCAATCAATGAGCCATAAACGACGAGACCGCCCTGAGGAATGTTGGCCATTCCCAGCAGGGTGGGAACGAGTGCCAAGGAGCCATCGGCCGCTTCCTTCCGATAAACGGGTCGCCAGTACTCAATCACATGAAACACGCGGGCACCGATGAATCCCGCAACACAAAACCAGAACGCGAAGGCATAGATAGTGTCTTTTGACAGTCCGCAGGCGGCAGCCCTTCGTGAGGCCAGTAGCACCGCACTGATAATAGCCACCATCGTCATGACTCCGTAACTGCGTATGGGCAAGCCAGAATCGGTTTCCACCAGCGTGGGAAGCACAAACACAATTGCGAGAGCCACAATCAAAAAGACTGGCAAGTAACTAAGGGTGTCGGAGTTTATTCCCTGGCGTCGCACCAACCACAAAATAACTGCGGCACCAACGAGCATCCACAAAAAAAATAAAAGGCCGACCCCAAAGACGGGAATGTCCGCCACATGATCTCGAATAAAGAAAAGGGTTGGTCGCATGGAACAAATACGCGGATGTTAAAGCAAGTTTACATTTTTGGCTGCAGCAACAAATTATCAATTAATCGAAGGGAGTCTATTCTGATTGCGACCAGTGCCACGACCGCCTGTCGAATCGTTTGCACCGGTTCGAGTGTTTCCGGGTCCACGATAGCCACATACTCGATCGAACCGCCCGATGTTTGTATCTGCTGGCGCAGCTTTTGTATTATCTTTTCTGTCTCCGTTTCCCCACTATCAACCATACACTGTGCATGTTGCAGCCCCAGGTAGATTGATTGTGCATTTTCTCGAGCGCCTTCAGGAAGAAAGCGGTTGCGGGAACTCATTGCGAGACCATCCTCTTCCCGAATTGTGGGGCATGCCTCAATGCGTATTGGCAGATGGGAATCTCGCACAAGACGCTCCGTGACCTTTAACTGCTGATAGTCTTTTTCGCCAAAAAAGGCAGTGTCGGCAGGGATAATATGAAAAAGTTTGAGTAGCACCGTAGCGACACCCGCAAAGTGTCCGGGGCGGAAGCGACCTTCAAGAATGCGCCCCAGACGACCCACATCGATCGTCAGGCAGTCTTCCGGCGGATAGATCGAATCGGTGGTGGGTGCAAAGACGTAATCGACTCGAAGGGGTGCGAGTGTCGAGAGATCTTTGTTTAAATCCTGAGGATAGCGATCAAAGTCGCCTTTTTCATTGAACTGTGTCGGGTTCACAAAAATCGTCACCACAGTCACATCGCACTTTTCAATCGATTTTTCCACAAGACTGAGGTGGCCCGCGTGGAGAGCACCCATGGTAGGCACAACACCAATGGTTTTTCCCAAAGCACGTTTCGCTTGCACGACCTCGCGCATTGCACAAACGTTTGTGATCACCTCGGGTTCCGGCATGCAATCAACCTTTATGTTGCCTTTCGCTTCCCTCTGTAAGCGATCGTTTTGATGGGACAGGGAGATGTGAGATAGCCAGTATAGCGGCGGCCACATCGTCGGCGGCTGCCTCTTTTGACGAACTGTTATCGATCACTAATTGGGGACCTCCGAAGGTATCGCTGGATGCGGAGTAGAGTCTTTCTATTTGGGATGGTTCCATAAGCGCAATCAGAAGTTTGGGGGGTTGTGAGATTTTGTGTGGTGTATTTAGCAGTTGCCCAGAGTGTTTCCAGTCAGTGTGGATCCGCCACCTCAATAAATCGTCTTTTTGATTTTTTGAATCCTTGTGATCACCATATGCTTCCGTCCAATTTTTTGCACATGGTGGTTTCTCGCCCGTAAGTATTTCCAATTCGATCCCATGTGCAACGAGTCGCTCGCAAACGCCCTGCAGCAACGTTTCCCGATCTTCCGGACCCCCCCCGAGTACTGCAACCTCATTGAACTCGGCGTTGAGTTGTCTCAGTAGATCTTCAAGACATACCCCGGCAATCGGGTGCACCATCTCCGGAGCAACATCGCAGCACGGCTCTAAAACAAACCGCCGAAAGGTCATTCTCGGATGCGGGAGCGTTAATTCGGACGTGTGACAAACGACTTGACCGTAAAGCAGGAGATCAAGATCGATCGTGCGCGGGCCCCAGCGGATGTTGCGAGTACGCCCGAGATCAATTTCCCACTGTTTCAAGGTATGAAGGATCTCGTGGGCATCTTGATCTGTGTCGATCAAGGCAACGGCATTAAGAAATCCGCCTTGTCCGGATGGACCGCCGATTGCAATTGACTCATACACGCGACTAAAGACCGCGCGATGGCCACGAGAAATACGATGGAGCCGAGCCGCCACTTCGACCATCGTGGCCTCTCGATGGTCGAGATTCGCTCCCAGACTGATTAAACTCTTGGCCATCAGTTCTCGACAGAAGATTGAGAATAAGGATGGAGGGGACATCCAGGCCACGACGCTAGTCGCCGACTGTCGATCCTTGCAGTCGTCGCCCCCCAACCGCTTGTCGCTTTACTCCACTTTGATCATTCATCAGTGGAGATGCGCTTCAAACTTCTGTGGAAGAGACGCTGACTCGTCAGCCAAATCCCGAATTACCCTTCGCCCCACACGGCGTGAATCGCAACCCGTTGCCGACATGTGAAGAGATAAACAATAAATTACATCAACGCGACTACTTCAACTCATTGTCGTTCATGTAATTTATTGAATACCGAGTAAACGGTGTCATAGATGAAAGTCAGTTTCTCACTAGCCGCATATTTTGCGCCGGACGTAAAAATTGTCAAGCGACGCAGACAAAAAAGTTTTTTGGGCAACAAAAAATAATGTGGAAGCGCTGAAAGTATCTCTGCATGCAAACTCTGATTCGTTGCAATCGATTGAACAACGTTTTGTGAAAGCTCGCATGTCTGCAGAGGAGAACGAGCAAAAAGTGGGATTCTTCCGACTTTTTAAGAACTTAAGTCCATTTTGAGTATCAACTCGCATCGATTCGACGGTGATCCAAGGCAGGAAGACATTGTCGTATTTCGTTCAGTTGCATCAGATCGATCTCTGCGATGAGCACATCGTCTTTCGTATTGTCAGATCGTACAATTATTTCCCCCCAGGGATTGACAACCATTGAATTTCCATAATTGCTGAGTTTTGGATGATCACCCCATTGGTTTGGCGCAACGATGTATGCCTGATTTTCGATAGCCCGAGATCGAAGTAGCACTTCCCAGTGGGCAGCGCCGGTCGTTGCACGAAAGGCGGCGGGAACAAAAAAAAGGTGGGCACCCCGTTTGGCTAGACGGCGATAAAGCTCTGGGAAACGGAGGTCGTAACAAATGGAAAATCCAAGTGTTCCTATCGAGGTATCTTCCACGACGACTTCGTCGCCAGGTTGAATCCAGGAAGACTCCAAACTACTGAATTCATTTGGGATACTAACATCGAATAAGTGTATTTTTCGATACTTGGCAATAATGTTTCCTGAGGGATCAGTTAAAAAACTCGTGTTGTAAATAGCATTTGATTTTTTTGCTTTTTCGTAAATGCTTCCGCAGTGGATAAATATTTCATTTTCTACGGCGAGTTTTGCAATCCATTCGCTCGTCTCTCCCGGAATCTCTTCGGCTTGCGAAACCATCTTTGGATAGGATCCCAGGCAATTAAATGTTTCTGGTAGGGTAACGAGTGCGGCTTGTTGTGAAGCGGCCTGCTGAATGAGTTCGCCGGCCGTGAAATTGTTGTCCTGTTTGTTCAGCGTCGATCGCATCTGGATGGCGGCAATTCTGTACTTGCAATTCATCGGATAACTTTTGCCCATCAGATTGCTTTCACCTTGTATTTTCTCGTTGTTCGCTTGCTGTGAAATGTGGACTACCTGTGGGTATCGTTTGCTCTATTCGATATCCTAGCGAAACGTGAATACTTGGTTTAAACTCAACAACTGGCCGAGTTCGTCGGGTTTCGACCCTCATACTATTCGGGCACGATTATTTTGAAAGGTGTCGCTTGTCTGGCAGCGAGTCTAAGCAGAAAGACTATGAAGCTGAAGACCCGGATGTTCGCCTGATGCTCCGCGTTCAAAACGGCGACGCAGGGGCGTTTGAGGAATTGGTGTGCCGGTACCAAAATCGGCTTCTCGGGATTCTTGAGCATTTGGTGGGGAGCCGGGACCTCGCCGAAGATCTTGCTCAGGAAGTTTTTTTGCGGGTCTACCGCGCCAGGGCGAGATATTTGCCCAACGCGAAATTTTCCACTTGGCTTTTTACCATTGCGAACAACCTTGCCTCTAATGCGCGACGCTCCCTCGCCCGACGCCGGGAAGTTCACGTGGAACATCGAAATACTGATGGCCTCGCGGGCGATGCACTAGCCCAATTGGCGTTAGCTGCCAGTGGTCAGATGCCGAACCGGCAACTCGACAAGGTCGAAACGCGAGGCGTCGTACAACTTGCCATCGGGGGACTCAACGAACGGCAGCGGATGGCACTGTTGCTGGCCAAATTCGAAGGAATGAGTTACGCCGATATTGCAAAAGTCATGCAACTTTCGCCACAGGCCGTCAAGTCACTTTTATCACGGGCCCGGGGGAGCCTGCGAGATATCCTCGCGTCCTACGTTCATACCGGAGAGCACCCAAATACGAAATCTTGAAAAGATTGGTGTTGGTCGCATGAACGATAAAAATAAATATTCAGATGATTCTCAACGCATGGACGAGCAATTATCGGCGTACCTCGACGGGGAACTTTCGGAGGTAGAGAAGAACAAACTGGAAGAACAAATTCGCAATGATCCGGCAATCAAACATCGTTTTGAATCTCTCCAAAAAAACTGGTCGCTTTTGGATCAACTCTCGACGAAAGAGGTGAACCCGGACTTTGCGGCGTCGACCGTGGAAATGGTGGCCATTCGCTCATCAGGAATTCCGGAGGTCGATTGCAATAAATTTTCTTGGGAGGCTTGTCCACGGTGGCTTTTGATTAGTGGAGCAGCAGTCATTGCCGTTGCGATCGGCTACTTCACGACGATCGCTCTCATCGATGATCGCAACGAGGTCCTCTTAGAACACTTGGTTTTGCTGGAAAATCTTCCCGAATATCAACTTGTCGACGACGTCACATTTGTGGAACAAATCGGCAAAATAGAGTACTTTTCCTCACGCGCAGAGGTGGCGCCTTATCCGGGGATTGTACAAGATTCAGTCGAGTCCGAAGACCAGAAGCGATTTCGACTAAACGCCATGACTTACGTAAAAAAGAGATTATTACTTGATAATTACAACTTTTTTCAGCAAATACCGAGTGAGGAACAAATCCGTTTGATCGATTTACACCAGGACTTGTTGGCAGCGAAAGATGCCGACAATTTGTCGAAGTTGCTCGTAACCTACGCACATTGGTATCAGCAACTCGACTCACGTGACCAAGTGGAACTTGCGCTACGTGTAGATAAAGACAAAATTTTATTTATTCAGAAACTTGTGAAAGAGAATTCGCCACACCCTCCAAGTCACTCCGACCCACCGTTGTTTTACTCGAACAAAGATCGCATCATCCTGATGCAGTGGTTGGAGGGAGTCGCAATACGAAATGAGGAGCAAATTTTAAAACGCATTAATAATAACCAGCGTGACCAAATTCTACGTCTTTCGCCACCGGAAAAAAATCGTCGGCTTGTTTTTCTGCTGATCAAAAATATGAAACGCGAGAAAATGAGCCTCTCGAAACCGGGGGAAAGGAAAGAATATACCTCGATGGTGACCCGGCTTTCCTCCGGATTGCAGCAGCAGCTGGCGAAGCAAGATTCATTTGATGCTCGCCTGCGGTTAATTATCGACATCCTTCGCGTCGACGCGCGAGGCCCGCGGTTCCGCACAATCCCGGGCAAGTAACCGGTGGCGATCATTTCGCATAAATTTTCTCGGCTCTATTGTGTTGTACCGGCGTTTTGCGGCGTTTTCACGCGTACTCCCTCATGGCATGGCACGATAGACCGCATTGGTTATTTCGGGAAGCCACGTTGCCAGATAGTAGGCGCGTGGAGTGGTCCACTCAAAACGCTTCACTCGAGTCGCAGGGAAGGGGAAATCGTTCATGCTGAAAGCACCATCCAGAAATCCCTTTGGTTGTTCATATCGTACGACTCGGTATTGCCCTTCGTCCATTCCGGCTAATTCTGCCACCCGGTTCACCGCGTCTTCCAAGAATCCGATGCGATCGACCATCCCGAGTCGCAATGCTTGTTGAGCCGTAAAAATTTGTCCCGTCTTCACCTCGGTCATTGCAGTTTCATCTGCAGACATTTTTGGGCGTCCGTAAGAGACCACTTCGAGAAAGCCAAGAAAACTTTCATCGACTAGCTCTTGGAGTTTTTCCTTTTCCTCAGGAGTTTGTTTTTGGGTAAAACTGCCCATTTGTTTAAATTTACCACTTACGTACGATCGGTCCACGATTTGATGGTCGTTGAGAAATCCGGAAATATCATAACTGGGAATGACGACACCTACCGAACCTGTCCATGTCGTACTCTCTGCAAAAATAACATCAGGAGCGTCGCCCACTGCCATCGAGATATAATATCCACCGCTAGCGGCCACTCCCCCCATGCTCACCACCATGGGGAAGCTTTCGCCGTTCGCTTCTTTCTCGCTCCTAAGTTCCTTGAGGTGATGATAAATGTAGTGGCTTGCGGTTACCGTACCACCGGGAGAATTAACTCTTACCACAATCCCTTTCACCTGATCGTCTTTGCGAACTCGATCGATCTGTTTTTTTATAAACCCTTCTCCCTGAAGAATCGTTCCATCAACATCAATAATCGCAATTTTTTGGTTCGCAGCGAAATTGCCCGCTTCCAAAAATTCGGTCATTTGGGGATCCGTTTGAACATAACTGTGATACTGCGCGAGCAGACCAAAATTAAACATCACCGAAATACCTAGTGCGATCAATAAAAGCAGGAAAAGGATTCGCCTCAAGGTTTTTCCTTGTTGTTCTAAAATAATGCGCTGTGGCAACCGAGCCTCGGTTGTTGGGGGGCCGGCATACTGTGCGCTGACTACCTTCGCCACATTGATTCCTTTTTTTTCATCATCCGACTGTTGGTCGAGATTGTGAAAATCGTTGGGGTCCATGGTCTTTCTCCCGATAAGAGTTTGCAGGGGAAGTAGCGAGTGTATAAATGTGTTTCGGTGATCTCGATCGAGGGACGACCTCATTTTAATATTGCTCGCTCTCAGGGCAATCGGACCTAGCCAAGCAAAACTGAACCCGACCGTGAATGAGCGACTTTGCCCTCAAGGTGGTGGATTGTGGATGGCATCACGTGTCCCGATTTGGAGTGTCGGGGTTCTTTTTTTGTTCGGTGGTGGTGGCGGGGACTCGTTCGGAAAGTTACATTACACACCCACCGCATACCCTCGGCCCTCGGGGGCTGGATTGCTGGGTAGGATCGAGTGTTGAATTGAGGAGAAAAAGTCTTGTATCTCGCTGCATCAAGCAATTGTTTTCCAGAACTCGCCCTGGACGCAGCATTATCGAAACTCGTTGACCTTGAGTATTCACGAGTGGAGATACCCTTTCATGAGTCAGCTGCGGTTCTCAGGCCGTCTGAGATTGCAAACGATCCGGAGAGGGCAATTGCGATTTGTCGACAAACACATAGGCTTACCCCGGTGGCTTATGACGTTGAAATTACCGCTCAGGGAGATGAATTTTATCAACAGTTTGCTGCAATCTGTTCCGTTGCCAAGGCGACGAAGGTCGTCACTTTGATTTTGCGGTCTGCCCAACTCGGGACACCATTCAATGCGGAGGTAGAACACCTACAACAACTCGTCGACATTGCATCGACCGATGGCACAGTGGTTGCGATCAAGACGGAAGCCGGGCGTATCTCAGAGGACCCTGATACGGTGAAGGTACTTTGTGATCATATCAAGGGACTTGGTGTAGCATTGGACCCCAGTTATTTCCACTACGGAGAACAGGCTGGTCGCACATATGAACAGATTATTGAATACACGCAGCACGTCTATCTCAGAGATACCAATAAAGAAAATCTCCAAGTGCGCGTGGGGCAGGGAGATATTGAGTATGGGCGACTAGTTAATCTTTTGGCGCAAAATAAGTACAATCGGGCACTATCGGTTGATATGCAACCGATTGCCGAAGTCGATCAAATGGCTGAAATGCGAAAAATGCGACTACTCATTGAAAGTCTCCTCTGACTTCAAGTCGTTAGCAGCGGCTTTTGACTGCGCTCAATGCAGTGGCCCGCTATACGCTCTCTTAGCTGACGAGGTGTGCCTGTGAACCGAGCGCCTTCTGCCGCTGGGCTTCGTAGAAAAGGACGGCGGCACTTGCAGAAACATTCAGGCTGTCGGCGACACCGTACATGGGGATGCTCACTGGATGGGCAGTTTTCCAGATACCGGAAAGACCGGTTGACTCGGTTCCCAAAATAATTGCCGTGGGAACGGTATAGTCGACCTCAACGTAAGAATCTTTCGCATCAACTGCTGCTGCAATCACCTGAAATCCCTTTACCTTAAGCCAATTGCACACTTCTTTTGACTCTGCAGAACAGATAGACATAGAAAACACGGTGCCCAAGCTCGCGCGAATGGCGTTCGGATTGAACACATCGGTCTTTTGGTCTGCCAAAATCACAGCCGATACACCCGCACCGTCTGCACTGCGTACAATCGCTCCGAGGTTCCCCGGTTTTTCGATCCCCTCCACGATCACGACCAGTGGGTTTTGAGGGATCTCCAGATCGTCTAAATCATTTTTTGGCGGGATTGCGACACCAATAAACCCTTCAGCTCGCTCTCCGAACGCCAAATGTTCAAAGACGTTCTCCGAGACTTCGTAGACATCCATCGTAAATTCATCGATCTGCTCCAAGAGTCGACAACTTTCACTCGTCTGACAGAGAGCGGGGCAGAAATAAATTTCCGTGATCTGGATATTTGCGGCGATCGCCCGGCTTAACTCTCGGGCGCCATCAATGAGTGTTCTACCTTGACGGCCACGATGCTTGCGCCGCCGTAGTTTGACGGCCGCTTTAATTTTTTCATTCCGCGGGCTCGTGATGGCGGGGAAATCGGCCATGATTTATTTGATTTTTCAGTCTGCTTTTCTGCTCCAGCGAACGGCAATACCGCAAGGCAGTTGTCGTCCATCGCTGGATCGGATCGCGAGTCCTCCTGATTCAAATGTTCCTCCATGACCACTTCCTAGAGCAACCCGCAATTTTTGCTCTAAGTCATGCGGCATATACCCTGTGGTGTGGCAGCTTATCAAAATAAACCTACGATCATTGGTCGTCAGTTGCATACAGAGATCGAGTAATTCATCGAGATCTTGCTGTATTTTCCATACCTCTCCCTTGGGACCATGACCATAACTCGGTGGGTCCATGACGACACCATGATATTTGTTGCCTCTTTTCAATTCGCGTGTGGCAAACTTTCTTGAATCTTCTGTGATCCAGCGTATCGAGGCATCGGTGAGCCCTGAAGATTCTGTATTGCGGCGGGCCCAGAGTACACTATTTTGGGCTGAATCGACGTGGACCACTTCGGCTCCATGTGCCGCACCCGTGAGCGTGGCACCACCGGTATAAGCGAATAGATTGAGTACTTTGAGTGTTTCGTTTGTGTTTTTTAATTGTCGCGTCATCCAATCCCAATTCCCCGATTGTTCGGGAAACACGCCGACGTGGCCGAAATCGGTCAGCTTCAACTCAAGATCGCAATTTTCATGTTGAATTTTCCAGGAGAGGGGCATTTGATTCGTGCTTCGCCACGCTCCCTCGTTAGCTCCCCGACGCACATAGGAAGCATGTGCGGACTCCCACAACTCCGGTTGCTGCTTAGGAACTCCCTCTGCGGCTCGACTCGGGCGATCGAGAATATACTCTCCAAATCGCTCCAGGCGACGGCCGTCGCCGAAATCGAGCAACTGATATTGGTCTTTGGAAAACATGATTACTTGGTTCGTTCGTCATTCGCACGAATTTAGGGAATCGCATATCGTAACATCTGCTGTGATCGATATTCAAGCCATTGAGCTTTTTTTCGCCGTGAAAATGATCTGAATTCCGTAAAATCTCCCATTCGGTGCGCAGACTCTGGAGGGCTACAATACCTAGTGGCTCACCCGTTATGTGGCCCCCACACTCAATCCTGCCCCGTGCGCCAAGGACACACCGGTCTATGAGAATTCAACCGTGGGGTGGTGTGATTTCAGTTATCGAAAGGGCAGTGTATTTTCGAGGAAGAGGGACCAAGGTTTTCGGGATTTATTGCGATATGTTTTGGCGTTCAAAAGCAGTTTGTTTCCAGAGGCTCTGGCCATTGTGCTTGTTGGGTGGTGTCTGTTTCCTTTTGACGGGTTGTCAGACGGCAGGCACGTCGGCCGAAAAAAAAGAGGGGATCACTGAGGAGGGGCAATTATCCCGTTCGATTGAAAATCTTCCGCCCAATACGCTCAGAGGCAGTGTTGCCGAAATCACAGAGAATCAATCGAACTCTAGTAACATTGCACTCGTGGCGGCCAACACCAAGCCTTCAAATCCACTCGATGAGGAGCGTGTCTTTCAATTTCTTAACCAAATTTGTGCGTTGGGACCGCGGATCACCGGGTCGATGCCCATGCAAGAGCAGCAGAAATTGCTCGTCGACCATTTCAGCAGACTTGGGGGAAAAGTGAGCATGCAGCGCTTCCGCTTTCCCCATCCAGTGAATCGGGCGCCTCAAGAGGCGGCAAATATACTTGTTGAATGGCACCCGGAAAAAAAAGAACGTATTCTCATTTGCGCACACTACGATACTCGTCCTCAGGGTGACAACGCCCGTGTACCGGAGAAACAGCGCGGGGATACTTTTATCGGTGCAAATGATGGCGCCAGTGGCGTGGCCCTTTTAATGGAACTCGCGTATCAGATGCCACAACTGAAGGGGCCTTACGGAGTTGATTTTCTTTTGGTCGACGCCGAGGAATTTGTCTTTTCCGATTTTCCACGACAGCGATATTTTTGGGGATCCGAATTTTTTGCCAGGCAGTACCAAAGCGTTCCGCCACCACATCGATACATCAAGGGAGTTCTTCTGGATATGGTCGGCGATCGACATCTGCAGATTTATCAGGACCGCAACAGCGTTTGGTGGAAAGACACCCGACCAATCACTGAAGAAATCTGGCAGGTCGCTAAAACACTCGGCGTGGATGAGTTTATTCCACGCACGCATCCCAAAATGCGAACGCCGATCCGCGACGATCACTTGATGTTGAGAAACGTGGGAAAAATACCCACCTGTCAAATAATCGATTTCGATTATCCTCGATTTCCCACCAATCGGTATTGGCACACTTCGGAGGATACACCAGAGAGGTGCTCAGGGGCATCGATGGCAAAAGTCGGATGGGTAGTACTCGAGTGGCTACAATTGCCAAAAAAAACAACTTCCGCCCAATAGGTACCCTTTGAGCAAGGCGTGGCTTTGCGACTTCTTCTGGGTGGGCTTACTCGTAACCGTATTGTGAAAGAATTTTCGCGTGGCGTTTGTTGAAATAATCAAGCTGATCTGGTGTGAGAAACGTTTTGTAAGATCCTACCATAGCCCGACGAAAGGTCGCACTATCTTCTGAGAATAGGCTGTCAGCGATCGACTCAATATCAGCTTGATCTATTGAGAGATATTGTGTGAAGGCCTTGATTGATTCAAGTTGCCTCTGGTGCTCCCCACCTCCGCGCGGGCCAATTAAATCCTCGAATCGTACCTTTAAAACGTTCGGATGAAAAAGCAAAATCCGCGAAAAATAAAAATGCTCTATCACATTATATTCTTGCTGTCGTAGTTTATCGTTGGCGATAAACATTTCAATTATCTCTTCATCGCTGAAATGCTTATATACTTTTTGCATATATCGCATATGACCGTGTTGTGGTTTTTTGTTTTTTGGATGAATCCAGTGAAACCACGATACAAGGACGTCTCGTGGGTCCCGAAACATGAAAATAATTTTCATCGATTCGGGGTTTTTTTCTAACTCTATCTGAACATCATCCATGGGCGCATAATGCGATGAGATATAAGTATCCTTTTTTCGACTGAAGTCGCTTAAGCAAATCGGTCCGCCACTGCGGTTGAAATGCACCTGAAATCCCACTTGAGAAAATAAATTTTGAATCAGGTGGGTGCCACTTTTTTGAAGAGAAACGAGTAAGACTCTCTTAGGATTATTTTCTTCACGCGATAATTTTTGTTTTATGAAAGATAACATTTAGATAAATTAGTTCCTTTATCTGTTGTAAAATGGTTAAACCTGATTCTGGTTCACCAAAGCACTGAGTCTTTATTGGGGTTTGTTACATGAGTTAAACAACACGATATGCTGTCTCTAGCTCTTCTTTAAATTAATTGTGTAATTGAGTCTCTGTGCCAACGAATTGATGAGTTTTTTTTCTACCACCACCGCTCTAATGCCGCTGGCAATTTACCTCATTTACTTGGGGACACTTAATCTTT
>CACOUL010000009.1 GCA_902630355.1 Planctomycetaceae bacterium | reverse complement strand
CCCCGCAAGTTCAGGCTTCCACACTACCCCTTCCCTATCGGAGGGAAATCAGATCAAATAACGACTCCGATGAACACTATCTTTTGATTAGGGGTAAATCAAATGTCATCTGGCGATTCGGGAGCGGGTAACGCAATTGCTTCGCTTATCTTAGGTATTTTTGGGCTTCTAGCTTGGTTCATCCCTCTTTTCGGGGCTCCCATCACGATCGTGGGGCTCGTTCTAGGCATCAGGGGATTGCCCTCATCGAACCGTGGCTTAGCGGTAGCCGGGATCGTTCTGAGCATTATCGGCTTAGTGTTAACGATCATCAATGCTTCAATTGGTGCCTACCTGGGGGCAACCGGTCAGCATCCGCTCATCAACTAGGCGTTCTCATTTTCACCCTCCAACGAAAGGGCCGAGTTGTGAATTATTACCTAACAGTCTTACAGAAATATGCTGTATTCGAGGGACGCGCACGACGGGCGGAGTTCTGGTTTTTTGTGCTCGTTAATACGATCATCAGCTTCGCACTAGGACTTCTTGGAGTCGTGATTGCTGGTGGCGACACGGATCATCCCGCGTTACTCATATACAACGTGTACGCGTTTGGAGTATTGTTGCCGTATCTTGCCGTGGCGGTGCGTCGTTTGCATGACACGGGACGCAGTGGTTGGTGGCTGTTTATTGGCTTAATCCCGATTGTTGGCGCTGTCATGCTGCTTATTTTTTATGTACAGGACAGCGATTCTGGCGACAATGAATACGGGCCTAATCCTAAGGCCTGATCGACAAGGCTGCCTGCCGCTGGCAACCGATTCTTCGCACTTTTGCGCGGCTACGCGTACACTGCCGGTATGCGCGCCGAAAACCGAAAGCCCCGGGTAAACCAAAAGCAGAACTTCAATGAAGTTCTGCAGGTGACCGTACACCGCTGCCCGCTGCTGGGGATTCTCACCGCCTTCGCCACCGGCATCACCATCGATCGCTTCTTGCCCCTGCCGATGGGTCTCTGGTGCGTTACGGGGGCCGGACTGCTTCTGCTATGGCTGATGCTGAGTAAAAGAATTCCGATCCGGACCGCCGCACTCCTGCTCTTCGTCTCAACCGCGACGCTCGGCGGCAGTTGGCATCACCTTCGCTGGTATCTGTTTGATGAAACCGACATCGGCCGTTACTCCACCGCTTTTCCGCAGCGGGCCGCGCTGCGGATCGAGACCACCGCTCCGATCAAATATCTGGCAACTCCAGAAAAAAACCCGCTCTGGACCATGCCGACCGGCAACCGAAGCCGGGTCGAAGTCCAGGTGCAGGCAATTCGGGATCGACAAACCTGGAAGGCCGCCTCCGGGCGGGCCATGCTACTGGTCGATGGTAAACTGCCCGACTTTCTCCCGGGCACGCAGCTCGAAGTCTTTGGACGTATCCTCCGCCCGCCCCCGGCCAATAACCGCGGCGAGTTCGACTTTGCCGCCTACCGCCGGATGCAGCGTCAGCACTGCGTCCTGCGGGCCTCTCACCCCGCATGCCTTCAAAGGACGGGCACCGTCAATCACTGGAATCTTGCAAACTGGTTTGCCCGACTGAGAAACAGCGGAAGTCGACTACTCTGGGGATACCTCTCGCACGAGCGGGCCGGACTTGCCGCTGCCGTCCTGCTCGGTGAACGGGAACAACTCGAGCACGACCGCACCGAAGCGTTTATCAAAACCGGAACGATCCACCTCTTGGCGATCAGCGGCCTGCACATCGGTATTCTCGTGGGCATGCTCTTTGTGTTGCTCCGTTTTACCCTTCTGCCACGCGGATTGTTGCTGTTGGCCATTGCACTGCTCACCGTCTTCTATGCCCTGCTCACCGATGCGCGGCCACCGGTCATGCGGGCCGCCGTCCTGGTGGTGGTTTTTTGCGGGGCCATGCAACTCTCGCGCCGTACCAACCCGCTCAATGCCTTGGCACTGGCCGCGATAATTGTCCTGGCATGGACCCCGAGCAACCTGTTCCGCGTCGGCTCTCAACTGTCTTTTCTTGCCGTTGCGACATTGATTTTTATCGAACCGATCTATCAAAAAATCCGCCATCGGCAGCGAGATCCGCTCCAGCGACTCATCGATCGCTCGCGCGTTTGGCCGGTCCGGATGCTTTGCAGTGTATGGCAATGGTTTTGGCAACTCACCTGTGCGGGGTTGGCAATCTTTTTAGTGGCGCTCCCGCTCGTCATGTACCACTTTCACCTTTTCACTCCCATCGGCGTCATCTTGACACCGCTACTCTATTTTCCGCTTGCCTTCGCCCTCGCCTCCGGACTCGGCATCCTGCTGACCGGTTGGATCGCCCCACCGCTGGCACAACTCTTCGCGAAGGTGTGCGATGCCAATCTCGGAGTTTTGGAATGGGCGGTCTCATCGGCCAGCCACCTACCGGGGAGTTATGCCTACATGGCCGGGCCTCCGCTCTGGTGGATCGTCGTGTTTTATGCCGGCCTCGCCTTCTGGATGCTGCTGCCCCGCTACCGCATCAGGCACATCAAGCCGCCGCGAGCCGCTGCCCTGCTCTCGCTCTGGGTAGTCGTGGCGGTGATCAGCGGAAAACATCCCCAACAACCGAATTCACTACGGTGTACGTTCATCGATGTCGGCCAGGGGCTCTCGGCACTTTTAGAGTTCCCCAATGACTCGACCATCCTTTACGACGCGGGACGATTGGGTTCGCCCTCGGCCGCAGTGCGTGCGATCTCCACGACCCTCTGGTCGCGTGGAAGAACACATATTGATGCTGTCATTATCTCCCATGCCGATGCGGATCACTTTAACGCAGTCCCCGAACTGCTCGAGCGATTCAGTGTCGGCACGATTTACCTGACACCTCCGATGCTGCGGAAGGAGGACGACGCAAGTCGCACGCTCATCGCAGCCATCTCCCAAAAGGGGGTGCCGATTCGACCGCTCACCGCCGGGCAAACTCTTCGCATAAACGAAACGCGCTGTCGCGTGCTGCATCCCACCGCCGCCGGCATTGCAGAGACGCGGCACGGCAGCGTCGATAACGCGAATAGTCTGGTTTTGTTGATCGAGCATCTCGGCAACCATATTCTACTGACCGGGGACCTGGAGGGCGCGGGACTCGAGCGCATGCTGGAGACAGAAATTCCGGCGTGCGATGTCTTACTTGCCCCGCATCACGGAAGCCGCAATAGTCAGCCCGCGGAGGTCGTCCGCTGGTGCCGGCCCACGTGGAGCGTGATCAGCAGCGGACTGGTAGAACCCGAACCTGCTGTCCGGCGCGCCTACGCAGAGGAGGGCCGCCACCTGCTGCACACGGGCCGCAGTGGGGCGATCGAGGCCACCCTCCAGCCTGCGGGAGTGCGAATTGAGACGCAACATGGGAAAAACCGCTAAAAATTGCCACAAAACCGTGCTTGCAAAGACCCGCCGGGGGCGAAGGGTGGGTTTGCACCTTGCCTCTGCCCTGCTACACTGTGGGGCTTAAGTTGTTGGTAGTTATTGTATTCGGTCGACCTCACGAAAAAGCAGCGCGGTCGGCCCCACCAGAAAGGAAATCCCGACCCACCGATGGCGGGCCAAGTTGGTCTGCCCTCTCGCTCCGCACGGACCGCGACGGTAGGCACAGGTGACAGAAGTAACCGCACGATGTCGATCACCCAGGAAAAAAAGCAAGAGCTGATCAAAGAGCATGGTCAATCCGATGGCGATACCGGTTCGCCGGAAGTTCAGATTGCCATCCTGACCAGCCGGATCAACTCGCTCACGACTCACATGCAACGTTTCAAGAAGGACCACTCCACCCGGCGGGGTCTCCTTTCTCTCGTGAGTCGACGCCGGGGATTGCTGGACTATCTCAAACGCGTTGCCCCGCAGCGATATCTCGATATCATCGCGCGGCTGCACATCCGCAAATAGTCCTCTTGCAGATCGCGTCGTTCTGTCTGCCAAAAGCGGCACCCGCACTGCGCCCCGATACGCGCAGCGATACAAAGCGAAACAGACATTTAAAACAGATTTAGTATGAAACATTCAATTCAATGAAACTTATGTAGGAAAAAAAACAGTGGAAACAATCAAAGTAGAAAAAAAAATTGGCCAGCATGTCTTTTCCATCGAAACCGGTGGATTGGCCAAACAGGCGGCAGGCAGTTGCTTGGTCCGCTACAACGATACGGTAGTGCTTGTGGCAGTTGCGACGGGTGAGCCCCGTGCAGGAATCGATTTCTTCCCTCTCACATGTGACTATCGCGAACGCACGGCAGCCGCCGGAAAATTCCCCGGTGGCTTTCTCAAACGAGAAGGACGTCCCACGACCAAAGAAACGCTCACCGCGCGATTGGTCGACCGGCCGATCCGCCCCCTTTTCCCCAAATGGTTTAACGACGAAGTGCAAGTTCAGTGCTTTGTGGTGGCAAGCGATAAACAGACCGACGGCGATGTGCTGGCAATGAACGGTGCCTCCGCAGCACTTTGCGTTTCGCCTCTTCCCTTCCTTGGCCCGTGTGCCACGGTGCGCATGGCACACATCGACGGCAAGTTCGTGCCGTTCCCCTCCCACGACGACTTGGAAGAGAGCGATCTCGACCTGATCGTCTCGGGAACGAAAGATGCTGTCGCCATGATCGAAGGTTTCGCCCGCGAAATGCCCGAAGACCTGATGACCGAAGCGATCCTCGAGAGCCACAAGGTGATTATCGGCCTCTGTGAATTGCAGGAAGAACTGCAAGCCAAAGTGGCGACGGAGAAAACGGAATACGAAATCCCCGAAGCGGACCAACTGATCGACCAATTGGCCGAAAAATACTTCGATCGATTCAAAGCGGCCAAACAGACAACCGGTAAGCAAGCGCGTGCCGATGCAGTTTCGGCCCTTAAAGCAGAAGTGATCGCGGAAATGATTCCCGACCCGGACGCAGAGGGTGCGATTTGCTCGCAGCGATTCGGCAAGGCCTGGCACGATCTTGAAGCGAGAGTCGTCCGCGATCTGATTCTCGCCGGTACGCGTCCCGATGGCCGCGACGGCAAGACCCTCCGCCCGATCGAATGCCACGTCGACGTGCTGCCGCGCGTCCACGGATCGGCCGTCTTTCAACGGGGTGAAACGCAGTCACTCATCACCGTCACGCTCGGCACCTCGCGCGACGAGCAACGGGTTGATGGACTTTTCGAAGAATACTCGAAAAAGTTCATGCTCGACTACAACTTCCCCCCCTTCTCGGTCGGCGAATGCCGTCCGATTCGTGGACCGGGACGACGCGAAATCGGCCACGGTGCCCTTGCGGAGCGGAGCGTGAATCCGGTACTGCCCGATCCCGAAGTCTTCCCGTACACCGTCCGCGTTATCAGCGATATTCTCGAGTCGAATGGTTCGAGCAGCATGGCGAGCGTTTGCGGTGCCACCCTCGGTTTGATGGCGGCAGGAGTCCCGATCACCAATCCGGTGGCCGGAATATCCGTTGGCCTGGTCAAAGAAGGGGACAACTGGACGCTGCTGACCGACATCCTCGGCGACGAAGACCACTTCGGCGACATGGATTTCAAAATTGCCGGCACCCAGAACGGGATCACGGGAATTCAGCTCGATTTGAAGATCGAGGGAATCAGCGAAGAGATCATCCGCGCCACGCTGGCACAATCGCGCGAGGCCCGTATGGAAATCTTACGATTGATGCTCACCACGATTCCCAAGCCGAAGGAAGACATCTCCGGTTGGGCGCCGCGTCTACTGCGGACCAAGATTAATCCCGAAAAAATCGGGATGCTCATCGGACCGGGTGGCAAAAATATCCGTTCGCTCCAGGAAACCACCGGCACGGTGGTCGAGGTGGACGACGACGGTGTGGTCACCATCGCCAGCAACAACGCCGAAGACGGCAACGAAGCGTTGGCGCAAATCGAGGCGGTGACTGCTTCGGTCCAGGTCGGCAGGATCTACAAAGGAACCGTGAGCAGCGTGAAAGATTTCGGTGCCTTCATTGAAATTCTTCCTGGCCGCGATGGGCTCTGTCACATCAGCGAACTCTCGAACGATTACGTCAGCAGCGTCACAGATATCT
This sequence comes from Planctomycetaceae bacterium, assembly GCA_902630355.1. GTDB lineage: Bacteria > Planctomycetota > Planctomycetia > Pirellulales > UBA7805 > UBA7805. The sequence goes on along the minus strand of CACOUL010000009.1, from coordinate 70,232 downwards.
GTAACGTCGGCGACGAAATCGAGGTGAAGGTGATCGCGGTCGATGAACAGGATCGCATCAAGCTGAGTCGCAAAGCCGCCGAGCAGGAACTCGCAGGCGCAGCGAGCGAAGGTGGCGAGGAATAAGAGTTTCGCTGGGAACCACGTGCGTTCCGGCCCTGCGGGGCCGGAACCGCATGCCCCCCGCTTTCGTGCGGTGAATCGATGAGGGTGATATGACGACGCCCGACGAGCTAACGCAAGAGGAACTCGAGCACAAACTTGCCGGTCAGTTTGCCGAGTTCGTACAGTTGGTCGGAGGACTCGCGCACGAGATTAAGAACCCGCTCTCCACGATTCGCCTCAATCTCGAACTTTTGAGTGAGGATCTTACCGATCCGCAGACACCATGCGAGCGGCGCGCGGCCGGCAAAGTGGAAGTGGTCGAGCGCGAATGCACTCGACTACAAAAACTGCTCGATGATTTCCTTCAGTTTGCCCGTATTCGCCCGGCTGAACTGGCGCCCCACAGCGTGAACGATTCGCTCCAGCGCGTGCTTGATTTTTTCGAACCACAGGCCACCGCGTCAAACATTGAATTGGTCCGCTACCTCGAAGCAGACCTGCCGCGCGTGCAGATCGACCCTGAAAGTTTGCAAGCGGCGCTTTTGAACCTGATCCTCAACGCGCAGCAGGCCTTACCGGACGGCGGGCAACTGATGGTCCGCTCCCGAAGCACCCCGGGAGGCGTGGCGATCGACCTGATCGACAACGGGATCGGAATGGACACAGCGACCCTCAACCGCGCCTTCGATCCGTTCTATTCGACCAAGAGCGGGGGCAGCGGACTTGGGCTACCGACCACACGAAAGATTATTGAAGCCCACGGTGGCACGCTCTCGGTGCAGAGCGAACCGGAGCGGGGGACCCAGTTTACGATCCAGCTACCGACGCCCCGTCAGATCACCGGCGAGTGATGTGCACGATTCTGATGTCCCAACCTGAAAGGACTATTCGCGAGCTAGTCAAACTGCAGCGGCCCACTCTCTTTCATTATACTTGAATCAAGCGGACCTGGGGGTTCAGGATTGCGACCGCTGCCACTCTCTTTCATTATACTTGAATCAAGCGGACCTGGGGGTTCAGGATCGCTGCCACCACCACCCGGTGGTAACCTAACCGCTTTCAGTGTTTCTACAGTTTTCGTGATACGCGATTTTTCCACTTTAATGCTATTGCGTATTTCGTCCTTCATTTCCTTGGAATGGATCTTGTTAGTTTGCTGCTCCAAAAGATCAACTTTCGCAGCCAACTTTTCTAGAAATTTAATTTTACCTTCACCATCAAGCTCGGGCGGAGGTTGTTTATGAATCTTTGTGTATTCTTCTAATTTACCCTCAATATTTCCTTTAAACTCCGCATCTTGTTTCTTCCTCAATTCACCTGACTCTTCCTTCTCTTTTTCAAGCGCATTGCACTCGTCAATCAAATCCAAAAGCTGATTCCTGAGTAATTCCTTCTGCTCTTCGAACTCTTGGACCAAATCTTTTGCCCCAACACCTTGGGGTACTTTTGCAAGCTCAACGTCATCCTGAATCTCGGCTATCTTCTCTTTGACGTGTGCGACACCAGACCCTGCAGCGTTAGCATTGTCTCTCATGCTACTCAACTCTTCCTCAACCGCGACAACTTTTGATTTCATACTTGAGATTTTGTCGTGTAATTTTTTCACCTCACGTTTCCTAGACTCCTCTTTTCGTTCTGCACGCCGACGTGAGATTCCCTCCATGACCCCTTCGAGAAAAAGCGATACCAGAAGAAGTGCAACTACCCCGAAAATTGCCGGAAAAGAAATATCGGCAACCAATGTAGCTATCGGCTGGTCGACCCACTTAAAGATCGCGGCAAAGACGCCTAAGACAAAAACGAAAGTTAGGAACAGAGTAACGAGGGCTAGAATAACTGATAATTTTCTAAGCATGGCACGTTTTCTGCCGTTGAGCAGTGAGGCCGGCAAGGCCCAAAGTCACCTTTGTCTAGCGTTCCATCATATTTGACTTAAAGCAAAAATGCATCATTAAGCCACAGGCGAATCGTTGGCTTTAACCCCTGATCATCTTCGGGAAAAAAAACGATAATCGTGAGTTTTTTACAGACTGCCAAAATGGCAGGCCCCTTATGATCATGCCCTAATTGATCTAAAATCACGGCATGACCAACCCGGAACAGGCGGAAACACCAGTCGATCCCACCGATCCGCTCCGCGTGCTGATTGTCGATAACGACCGACCGCATGCCGATGCAGTTGCCGAGAGCCTGACTCGCGTCGGCTACGACTGCACCGTGACCGATTCGGGCTCGGAGGCCCAGAACCTGATCGATGAGAACATCTATGACCTCATCTTCACCGATCTGGTGATGCCGGAGGTCGACGGCATGGAGATCCTCCGGCATACCAAAGAAGCACTCCCCGAGGCAGAGGTGATCGTCGTGACCGGCCATGCCTCAGTAGGGACCGCTGTTGCCGCAATGGAACAAGGGGCCTTCACCTATTTGGAAAAGGGTGCTGGGCTTACCCACCTGCGGACGATCACCGACCGCGTTGCCGAGTCGCTCAAACTGCGCCGAGACAACATGGAACTCAATCGAAGGCTTGATAAGAAGTTCGGTTTCGAAGGAGTGATCGGCAACAGCGCCGAGATGAATGCTGTGATCGAAAAACTCAAACGCATCGCGCCGACCGACGCAAGTGTCCTGATTCAGGGTGCGACCGGTACCGGCAAAGAACTGGTCGCCCAGGCCATCCATCAGAACAGCCCGCGGAAAAATCGGCCTTTCGTGGCACTCAACTGCGCCGCACTCTCGGAAAACATCCTCGAGAGCGAATTGTTCGGCCACATTCAAGGAGCTTTTACCGACGCCTCGGCAGACCGCGTCGGGAAGTTCGAATACGCAGACCGCGGAACTCTGTTTTTGGATGAAGTGGGCGACATGCCGATGCCCACACAGATCAAATTGCTCCGCGTTCTGGAGAGTGGAGAGATTACCCGCGTCGGATCGAATGAGACGATCAAAGTGAACGTACGCATTCTCTCCGCCACCAATCGCGACCTGCAGGAATCAATCGCCGACGGCAGCTTCCGCAGCGACCTTTACCACCGACTCAAGGTCGTTACCGTCATCCTTCCGGATCTCCGCCAGCGCACCCATGACATTCCGCTGCTGATTGAAGAATTCATGGGCCAGTTTGCCGACCGACACCACAAAACGATCAATGGCATGGCGACCGCTGCCCGTCGACGATTGATGGCGTACGACTGGCCCGGCAATGTGCGGCAACTTCGCAACGTAGTGGAAAGTATGGTAGTGGTCGATGATGATGGAACCCTCGGGCTGAGTGACCTTCCTGAGGAATTCACCGAAGAGGCAGATACGAGCATCGAGGGTGGTTCCCCGAGCTTAGGCAGTATGGTGGGACGTCCGCTGGTCGATGTAGAAAAACAGTTTATTGCTGACACGCTGACGCTTACTGGCGGCAATCGGGAAGAGGCGGCAAAATTCCTCGGCATCGGTCAGCGGACCCTGTACCGGAAGATCAAGGAATATCAACTGTGACGAAAAGTCCTTTGCATTGCGCGGCAGTAAGGCAACTCTGATGACAGAAATCAAACAACTACCACCGCACGTCGTCAACAAGATTGCCGCCGGCGAGGTGGTAGAGCGTCCGGCCAGTATGGTCAAGGAATTGATCGAAAATGCAATCGATTCCGGAGCGACTCGCATTGACCTGATCCTTCGTGAGGGGGGGACCGCGGAAGTGCGTGTTGTCGACAACGGGGCGGGCATTGCTCCCGATCAACTGGCCATGGCAGTCACCAGCCATGCGACGAGTAAGATCGAAAGTGATGATGACCTCTTCGATGTCACCACGCTCGGATTTCGCGGAGAGGCGCTCGCCTCAATCGGGTCGGTGGCCCACCTACGAATCCGTAGCCGCACGGCCGAGAGTGATGCGGGAAATGAATTGCGGGTCGACGGTGGTACCATCGGCGAGGTCACCCCGGTTGCTGCCGCTACAGGCACGACCGTTGCCGTCTCTGACCTTTTCTTCAACACGCCGGTTCGCCGTAAATTCCTCCGTACGATCCGCACCGAACTGGGGCACTGCACCGAAATCTTCACGCGACTTGCCCTCGCGCATCCGCACATTCACTTTTCACTCACTCATGAAGAGCGACTCCTCCACGATCTACCGCCAGTGACTGATTTAAGGGAGCGTATCGCACATTTCTTTGGCAGGCCGCTCGCCGACAAACTGCTCGAAATCGACAGTCGTGAAGGAGAGATCGAAATTACAGGCTACGTGGCGCATCCTCAGGAAAGTCGGCCCAATACCAAAATGCAATATCTGCTTTTGGGCGGACGCTTTATTCGCGACCGCTCGCTGCAGCACGCGCTCGGCGAAGCGTATCGCGGCCTTTTGCTCCGCGGACGCTATCCGATCTGCTTTCTCACGCTTCGCATGCCCGCCGATCAGGTCGACGTGAATGTGCATCCAACGAAACTCGAAGTCCGCTTCCGCAATGCACAACAACTTTACCGGCAACTGCTCTCGGCGATCAGGAATCGGTTTCTCGAAGAAAATTTAAATGCAACACTCGCTCCGCTGCAGCCGGAGGGTGCGCCGGCCGAGCGTACCGTACGTCTGCCGCTCTCTCCGAATCCTCCCGCCCTTCAACCGGAAGCGGCTCACTCCGCGGCAAGCAACTTCTCGTCCACTCCACGTCCCCACATCGAAATTCAGCCCTCTACCTCGCCGACCGCAATTTCCACCGAAGTTGATCGCCCGAGCTACGGGGAGCCAATTCCGGCCATTCAGGTGATGCATCGCTATTTGATAGCCGAAAGCGACAACGCGGTGATCGTGATGGACCAACATGCCCTGCACGAGAGCATCCTCTATGAAAAGTTGCGCAAGAAAGTTCTCGCAGGACCGATCGACCGGCAGCCACTCCTCGTTCCCGAACCGATCGACCTTGCAGCAGAAGAAGCGTCCGTACTGATCGAACGTCGCGAAACACTCCTGACGCTTGGCATTGAAATCGAACCCTTCGGTGGTGAGACGGTATTGCTTACGGCATTGCCCGCCCTGCTCGCCAACGAAAATCGAGGCGATCTGCTCCGATCACTCGCCACTCAGCTTGCCCAGCCGGAAGGACAAGCGAACCGTCGGGACCTGATCGACGACCTGCTTCATATGATCTCCTGCAAGGCCGCAATCAAAGCCGGGGACGTTCTCGCGCCGGCGGAAATCCAAGACCTCGTAGCTCAACGCGCCGATTCCGATGTTGCGCACCACTGCCCTCACGGACGGCCAACGACACTCGTGCTGACGCGAGAAGATCTGGACCGACAATTTCTCAGGACCTAAATTCGCTCACTGATACCGAACCATGATCTGCGTTTCCATCGGAAGAAGCCGCCATCGCCACATGATTGCCGAGCACCAGCACCTGGTCGGCCAGGGGGCGGAACTCGTGGAACTACGATTGGATTACCTTGCGGGTGATATTCGCTTTCGCGAACTTCTCGAAAATCGCCCTGGCCCGGTCATCGTCACCTGTCGGCGCGATTCGGACGGGGGAAAATTCTCAGGCAGCGAAGAATCACGATTATCGATTCTCCGCATGGCGGTGGCTGAGGGAGTGGAGTACATCGACATTGAAGAGGACGTTGCAGAGCAAATTCCTCGCTTCGGCAATACCAAACGGATCGTCAGCTTGCACGATTTCCGCAAAACACCCCCTGACCTCGCGGAGATTCACGCGAGGATGTCGACTCTCGATGCCGACATCATCAAATTGGCAACGCTCGCAAATACACCTGCCGACAACATCCGCATGCTCGACATGGTAAAAAAAGCGAAGATTCCCACCGTCGGAATCTGCATGGGGGAGATTGGTACGCCGTCGCGGGTCTTGGCCGGTAAATTCGGGGCCCCGTTCACGTATGCCACGTTTCACGCCGAACGGAGCCTCGCCCCGGGACAACTGAGTTTTACAGAGATGCGGGACGTCTACCATTACGATGACATCCAAGCAGATACCGATGTCTATGCGGTGATTGGGGATCCGATCGCCCACAGTCATAGCCCGTTGGTTCACAACGCCGCTTTTCGCAAACTCGACATGAATGCGGTCTATCTGCCGATGCGCATTCGGCACGAACAACTCGAAGCATTTCTTTCCGACGCACCCCAAATGGGCCTCCGCGGGCTGAGCATCACCATTCCGCACAAGGAAGCGGTCGCAAAAATGCTTACCCAAGTGGACCGCGTGATTGCCGGTATCGGTGCCGCCAACACGCTCCTTTTTTCTGCCTCGGGAATGGTGGGCTACAATACCGACAGTCGCGCCGCAATCGACAGCCTGGAATCGAGACTGCCGGAGCGAGAAGACGCCCTGGAGGACCGTACCGTGTTGATTCTCGGGGCTGGTGGCGCTGCAAAAGCGGTGACCTACTCCCTGCTTAATCGCGGCGCGAAGGTGATCGTGACCAGTCGAACCGATGAACGTGCCCAGAAACTGGCGGATCACCTCAGCTGTCGTACCGTCTCCTGGAAATCGCGACACGGCGTGGAACCGTCGATACTCATCAATTGCACGCCGGTCGGCATGCATCCGAATGTCGATGACACTCCGTTTGACCGGCACTACCTCAAACCCTCAATGACGGTTCTCGATACGGTCTACAATCCCGAGAATACACTTTTGATCAAAGAGGCACGCAGTCAGGGGTGCGTCACCGTCACCGGCACCGAAATGTTTGTCCGCCAAGCTGCGCTGCAGTTCCGCTTGTTCACCGGAGTCGAACCGCCCGAAAAAACAATGCGAGAAACGTTGCGAAATTCAGTTGGTGCAGTCAACGTGTAGAGCAACCCAGTCGATGTTTTGCGGATAAAACGCTCATGCCTACTCCCTCACCAACGCAACGCGTGCTGCTCATCGGCTACCGGGGCACCGGCAAGACCAGCGTTGCAACGTGCCTTTCCAAGATAAGCGGTGAGCGGTGGATCGACACCGACGCTGAAATTACCCGAGTGGTAGACTGTGCGATCAGCGAGATCTTCGATCGAGAAGGCGAAGATGGATTTCGGCGTCGTGAAACGGTTGCCTTGAGAGAGATCCTCGACCAACCGTACCCGATCATTGCGTGCGGCGGGGGAATCGTATTGCTTGAAGAGAATCGTCGACTGCTGGCCGATGCGGGCACCTGTGTATGGCTGCGTGCATCTGCCGACACGATTCAACAACGACTCGAATGTGACCCCGGATCTGCGACCCAGCGACCACCCTTAACCAACCTGGAACGGTCGGACGAAATACGCCATTTACTCAAAGAGCGCGAGCCCCTCTATACGCAGTGTGCCGATCTGGTGGTCGAGACCGACAAGAGGCAAGTCGACCAGATCGCAGCTGAAATCATAACCCACACAACGATTCACCCCCCCGACACCGACTGAGATGGTATCCTAAAGGAATGCACGATGCCACGATGCATTGTGGGGCCTGTGTGAGGGAACTCTCCTGTGATGACAACTCAATGGCAGCTTGAAACGCGGCTTCTCGTCTGTTTCTTTCTGGCCCTCGGTGTGGCGAGTCTTCTCAACTGGGCCATTTATCAGTTGGCGTGGAATCGCCGTGCGGTCAGCCCTTGGTCTCTCCCGCCTGCAGGGCTGCCACGACGCACGTTGCTCGACCGCATTCCCGTCATCGGATGGCTGCGTCTGCGGCGCGAGGCGCATTTTTGGGGAAAGCGATTTTGGGTTCGCCCGCTTTTACTCGAACTCGGCTTTGCCTTCGCCGCCACGGTGCTCTATTGGTTTGACGTCGAGGGCGAGACGGTATTGATCTTTCCGGCTGAGGCGGCCACCAATCCGTGGCCCAAGCCGGCAGCGGGAGAGGTAAACCTGTCCATTTTCGCATCCCACGCGGTACTTCTCTGCCTGCTTACGGTGATCACCTTTATCGATATCGATGAGAAAACCATTCCCGATACGATCACGCTGCCGGGAACGCTTCTCGGCCTGTTACTGGTAACCCTTAATCCTTGGACACTGCCGACGATTGCCGTACCCGGGGGCGAGGTACTGAGTGGTCACCTGACGCAAAACTCCGATCACAAACTCCACCTCGATTTCATCCACTTAATGGCGCCGCGAGTTTATGAAGCGAGCGGGGCAGCCCTCGGCCAACTCGGTCTGGCGATTGGTTGTCTCTGGTTCTGGGTAGTGGCCCTGCTGCCCCGGGTGTGGCATCAACGCGCGGGATTACGAAAGGCCTGGAATTATTTCTGGGTCGCCCTGTTCTGCGGACGTCGAAAGCGGGAAACCGCAGTGCTGCTGGGAGTCGGCGGCGCCCTGACGCTCGGCGTCATCTACACTTGGAGCCAAGGGGGAGTCAGTTGGGTTGGACTCCTCAGCGGCCTCTGCGGCATGGCATGCGGCACCGTGCTTATCTGGTCAATCCGCCTTGTCGGACGGGCCACCTTAAAGAAGGAGGCGATGGGGTTCGGCGATGTGACGCTTCTGGCGATGATCGGTAGTTTTGCCGGATGGCAAGCGACGCTTGTGATATTTTTTCTCGCACCACTGGCCGGCCTCTGCATAGGACTTCTTCAATACGCGCTTCGCAAAGAAGATGTGGTGCCATACGGGCCCTTTTTGTGTCTGGCAACCGCGGTGGTCCTGCTCTCATGGGCCCCCATCTGGGATTACCTGGGACCCATTTTCGCATCAGCCGGATCGCTTTTACCGCTCGCCTTGCTCGTCTGCCTCGCCGGAATGGCAGCGATGCTATCGGGGTGGCGTGGGATTAAAATGCGCTATTTTCACGGTGGGAACCGGGCATAAAAATGCCCTTGCTGGCAAAGGGCCCGATCGCTATCGTGCCGCCTCACCTCACCGGCCACACGGGCGTTTGAGCTGCCCCCAACCCGCGAGAATCCAATGCGCCACGCAGTTTCCCTCTGCCGCTCGTCCTTTGCAATCCTGCTCTTTGCCTGCATCGTTTTGCTTTCGATGTCCGGCTGCACGATGCTCGCCACGGGGCTTTGGATCGTGAACCCCAACGATCGCGCGGCACTTTACGATGGGCTTGAAAAACGCCGCGTGGCGGTCATCTGTCGCCCTCACACGGCACTTGCGCTGCAACACTACGGGGCAGACCGGGAACTGGCTGCAGCGGTGAGTGATAATCTTCGCGAGAAAGTCAAAGAGATCGAGTGTATCGACCCCGACGAGATTCTGGATTGGAGCGACGCGCATCAACTCGATTCGCTCGAGGAATTCGGAAAAGCAATGGACGCCGATTTAGTGATTGCCATCGATCTGAGCGATTTCAAGCTCTATCAGGGTAAAAGTATGTTCCAAGGCACCGCTTCGGCGGAAGTCCGTGTCTTCGATGTGGCAGAAGATCGCACCGTCTACAAGGCGGAACCCCTCGAGGTCGTTTATCCACCTGAAAACGGTGTTCCCTTCGATCTGGCAAATCAGAAAAATGCGGAACGGCGATTTCGCCGAAGTTTTGTTCGCGTCCTGGCCGACCAGGTCAGCCGCAACTTCTACGCTTACGACTCACGGGACGCAGTCAAAATCGACCGCTTCTATTCGGAGTAACTCGGAGTAACCTTGCACACCACTTAAAGTCGTGGTGGGGGTCGTGTCTGCTTTCGCTCGATCCTTTGCACCGTATCGTCGCGAGGCGTTCGAGGCGCATTGTTCTGCGACACTGCCGGTTGCGGCGGGGGATTCACATTTGTGAAGGTCTCTGTCCATTGCCAACCGAGCGGTTCGGATAGCTCTCGACGCGCGAGCATCGCCCAGGGCGTATCCGGATGCTCCTCGATGACCCGATTCAAATATTCGGTCGCATCGGCCGCCTGTTTTTTGAGGGCACTGCCCGAGAGAATTTCGCGACTCGGCCGAATCACCCACGTATCGTTGCGGCCATCTTCAAATTGCATGCCTCGCCGGGCCCGTGCCAACATATGATTGTATCCCTGTGCCCGCACCCAAGCCGCCAGCGCGCGCCCCATCGCCAGATCGTATCCCGCCTGCCACCGGGGTCGCACTATTTTGTCTCTATCTTTTTCTCCACGCCTTAGCTCCACCACCATCTGAGAGAGCGTACCGGCAATCAGTTTAGCCGAGACCTGTTGAGCATCACTGAGAATCGCAACCAACTCTGCCTCACTTCTTTTGGGAAACACACGACGGGGCGATTCCATCGGACGAGTCCAGGAGAAGGAAGCGGCTCGGACGAGTGAACGCTTGGCGGCATTTTCATCCAGCAGCCGCATATACTCAGTCCCCGAAACGTAGTCGGGGCGATAGCGATGCATCGTATCGGCCGAGAAAAAATATTTGATGTAACCGGAGAGGTGGGCAACTTCGTTCCTCTGCACGACTTGGACGGTGGGCCCCTCGGGATCTCGGTTCGGGTGGACTGAAAAGTAAATGCCGCCCGTCTCAACTGCCAAGCGAGTGAGGGCGAATGGTCCGAAACCGGAATCGAGCGGCTCCTCCTGTCGAGCCTGCCCCGGAAACGCCAGCTTGAGCCTTTCCGGCAAAAATGACTCCGCGCCGTGCCGGACCATGGTCCATTGAGGCGTCTGATCATACGTCGGGTCGGGGTCGATCCATTTCACCTCGACTTGCTGGCGACCAAAAGGCGAGGGAACCCCCACGACGTAGACCCGCATCTGGTACTTTCTACAACCTTCGACCGCCAGATCGAGCATACTTTTTCCCTCTTGTACCAGTTGCGGGTCGTCACCGGCCTCGTCGGTGAAAATCACAAACATCACGTTGCGACGATCCGCACCGACCGCGTACTTTTTATACTCCCCTACCGCCTGATGAACCGTGGCAAAGACCCGCTCGATCCCGCTCGTGTCATTGTCAATACCTGCCACCGCCCCCCGCAGTGCCGCCACATCCGCAGTCGGACGCGCCACTTCGGTAATATTTTCCCCGAAGGCGACGACGGCAGAAAGGAGCGGGCTGAAGTCGTTTCGATCGAAGCGGGAATCTCCAGTCGATTCGATGTACCCCAATTCCTCATAAATCCGGTGAAATCGCTGTTGAATTTTTTCGCGCTGTCCCGAGAGACTCCGCGACTGATCGAGCAACCAGACGACCAGTGTTTCTCGCTGCTCGAGCGAATCGATAATTTCCTGCGTGATGCGGTCGATTGCACCTGAAGCACCACTCACCCCCGTGCCCGCCGCGCCCTGCACGGCAACTTTTGGTTGGCTTTCAAATGTCACGTCGGCATCGACGAGGGATTCCAATGAAATTTCAGTGATCTCAACTTGCTCCGGTTCTTCGATTTCCGTTTCACTCGTCAGTTCCGAGAAATCTGCTGATAGCTCCGCTGCCGCATCGGCCATCTCCAAGTGGCTGAGGCTGTTCGCGCCGATCTCTTCCTTTTCAATTTCGGAAAAAAAGAAATCTCGCGGCGGCTCCTCCGGGGCGGGCTCCGCGATGGTCGTCACCAATTCGATCGGGCGTTCTGCGGGCGGAGTTTCGCGAAGAAAGAGGGCCAACAGAGCGAAGAGCAAAAGGTGCACTGTCACACTCACCAGCCAGGCCGGCATATCTTCATCAAAGGGCGTATCTTCCTCGCCCGTATACGCCTGCCAGCGGAGTTGTAGTGCCTTTCTCCACTTCACGTCGTCTACCTCACGTCCCCACGGTCGCTCCACGCGGCCGCCATACAGTTACAGACACAACTGTCCACCTCCATTAAAACCCCGCACTCGGCCCAGGGTACCGCAACGACTTTCGAAGATTGCGCCGCTTTACCCCGATCGTTTGCGTTGACCGATACATACAACCTATCTACAATGTCACGCGGTACTTGTGACAGATCATCAAGGGTACAATCCACGAAAAACCAGGATTCCAGCTGGCATGAACCCGTGCGAATTTTACCGAATTTCAGTGTTCCCGTGGGCCGTCCGTCGGCGATCAGGGGGCATTCTACTGCTGTTTCTGAGCATGCTTTTGGGGATCGCAGTTCCTGTCGCCTCGGCTAAGGAAGAAGAAGAACCGCCACCGGCTCCAGTCGAAATCGAACTACAAAGTCATACTCCACTGGAACAGAACAGGAAGGTGAGCACAAAGCTCAGTGCCGTCTACTACGAGGGAACCGAGGGTGAGAAATCGGTCCCTGTGATTGTGATCCACGACTGGGAGGAAAAAGGAACCGAATACGAACTTTTGGCCGAATACCTCCAAAGTCAAGGTTATGCCGTCATCCTCCCGGACCTGAGGGGACACGGTGGATCGACCCTCATGCAAACCGCCTCAGGGCAATCCCAAAAGCTAACGCCTAGGAGCGTCGCTCCGCGAGACATCATTACGGGTGACCTAGAGGCGGTCCGAAAATTTTTACTCAAGGAGAACAATGCGAAGAAACTGAACATCAGTGCGACCTGTATTATCGGCGTTGGCACAGGGGCCATCCTTGCTGCCTATTACGCAAGCTATGACTGGTCACCAAAATCTCCGTTTCATAAGTCGCGAGAGCTGATTAACAATCGGCTTGGGAAAAAAGATATCAAAGCGATAGTCCTCGTGTCGCCCGAGAGGAAATCGAAAGATCTCAAGATCGACCAACTATGGAACGATCGCGAGGTGGGTACGAGCAACGTCTCAACACTCATTCTTGTAGGAGCGAAGCAAGATACCGAAGAAAAGAAAAACAAACGCGAGACTCGTGAGGCGAAGACTGCTAAAAACATCTATCAGCGACTAAAAAGAAATCACACAACATCTGGGGAAGATCCAAGTAAATGGACACTGTTCTTCAAGTCACTCGATACGGAGCTTAATGGAAAAACGCTCCTCACCGAGAGCGATCTGGGACTCGGTGCCCGGGAAGACATCCGCGCATTTATGAATATGCGGCTCCGCGATCGGCTACGTGACCCAGTGATGGCGTGGAAGGGAGAAGACGAGCGACAGGTAATAGATAAATAAACGGCGGTAATCTCAACGACCGCTCTTCGCATTCCAGTTCGGTAGGGGTACGAGGCGTTTTTCCGCTGCGTTTTGCGTCCCGTGCGTGCCCGCCAGTTGCTCCACCGGCGGAATTTTAATCGTCGTGCCGAGCGGCAAGCGATCCCGATCACTGATAATATTTCGGTTGGCTCGATAGATCGCATCGGCCCAGGCTGCGTCCCCGAGATAACGCCTCGAGATCCGCTCCAGTGTGTCGCCGTTGACGATCGTATGCAGCCTCGCCACCGGAGGTGGCAGTGCGCGATCTTCGCTTACCACAGCCGGATGAGCGACTTTAGAAGGCGCTGCAGCCGGCTCCGACTCTCCAGTGGCAGCGTCCTCAAATTGCGTGAGCCGGGGCAGTGGCGGACGAGCACCGGGTTGGAGTACGGCGGGCCGCTCGGGCTGATTCTGGGGACGTTCCTCCTCGGGCCGGACCAGCGGAGCCGCGGGAACACCCTGCACCGGAGTGGCCTTTATCACATCCTCCTTCTGCCCGAGCGTAACGGCAGGCCGCGGCGTAGCGCGATCCGGCGTCCGCCACGCGGTACGATCCGCATCGGCCGGCAGACGAAACAACATCGCGCCGCCGAAACCGGCAGCGAGCAAAAGAATCACGACTAAAGCTTTTTTCATCTTTGCTTCCGAAGAGGCAACGGGAGAGACAAATGGAGACCTCTCCAATTATTACCCCCTCCCGATCGGGAGGCGAGGAGAATTTTTCGGCTACCGGGATCGGGCCTGGAAGACCCTGCCGAATGCGCCGATTATCCGGCAGCTACTGCCCCACCCGACTTCTCTGCCTTGCCGGACGGTTTTGGCTCCCGCGTGCCGGACATCCAGAGCAGGACCGGTGAGGCGATAAAGACCGAACTGTACGTACCCGCAATAACACCGATCACCAGTGCGAAGGCAAAACCATGGATTCCCGGTCCACCGAGGAAATAGAGGATCACGACGACAATCAGGGTGGTCAGCGATGTCAGCAGCGTACGGCTGAGGGTCTGGTTGATACTCTTGTTGATCATCTCGGCAGTCAGTTGGGGGCTTTTCCCCTTCACTTCACGGATTCGATCAAACACCACAATCGTATCGTTGAGCGAATAGCCGATAATCGTCAAAAAGGCCGCGAGTATCGGCAAACTGATTTTAAACGCCTCAAGTTGCAACGCTTCGGCGACCCCCGGAATGCTCGCCATGAATTGGCTCAGGGCGATGACCCCCAAAGTGACCAACACATCGTGCACCAGGGCCACGACGGCTGCCAGACCGAAGGTCACCCGCTGAAAGCGAACCCAAATGTAACCGATAATAAAGACGAGACTTGCAAACAGGGCAACAAACGCTTGATTCTGCGTATCACCCGCAACCTGTCCGCCGACATTGGTCGATGAACGGAAAACAGGATCTTGCGTCAATTCTTGCTGCAAAGCTGCGAGCAATTTTTCGGTATCGGCACTGTCGAGCGTCGTTTTGAGGTCCCACGCATTGACGCGAATGGAACTTTCGCCAAATACGTTCGGGTTTGAAAGGGCGATCCGTGGAGTTCCTAATTCGAGTTTTTCCGTCAGATCCTCCAATCGCTCCCGCAACGTCTCCTGATTGATCGGTTCGGAGAATGCGATGGGAATTTCGCTGCCCCCGGCAAAGAGATCCTTGGGTTTCTCTTCGCCGTCGGAAGCACCCGAGTCATCGGACGCAGTCTCGCCCGATGCAGCGTCGTCAGCCTCACCCGTAGACGGTATTTTTATCATCGCCTGCGGATCGTACGTGAGCGAGTTGGTCTGCAAGCGTCCGGCAAAAAGGCTGCGAATTGCATCTTCGACAAGCGAACGGTCGGATTGTGTCGTCTCGATCAAAAATCCGTTATCGCCGACCCCCACAACTTTCAAATCGGTCAATCGTCCGTCCGCTGCCTGCTGAGAGGAATACTTCAACAACGTCTCGCGGACCGCGCCATCGTCGGTCGGTTCAACAAAAACAGCCTCCACCTTCACACCACCGCGAAAATCGATATCGAACAGATTGGGGCCTCGCAAAAAGACCCCGTAGAGGCCAATGCCGATAAGGGCGAGCGAAAATACTGCCGCAATATATCGTTTGCCGATGAAATTGATGTCCGTTTTCCCGAGTAATCGCATCATCCCCAATTTGGTGATCCAGCGACGCTTCTCGGCGATGTCAAAAATCACACGCGAGCAAAAGATCGCCGTAAACATGCTCATCCCGATACCGAGGATCAAGGTCACCGCAAAACCACGGAGCTGATCCTTGCCGATCACATAGAGCACAATCGCAGTAATCAGCGTCGTCAGATTCGCATCGACAATGGTTCGCGTCGCACGTCCGAAGCCGTTGCGGATCGCCATCCTCAAGGCTGCCCCACCCGCCAACTCTTCGCGAATCCGCTCGAAGATCAGCACGTTCGCATCGACCGCCATGCCGACCGTCAGTACCAAACCGGCCAAACCGGGAAGAGTAAAGGTTGCGCCGATCGCCAGCATCACGCCGAGGACGAGCACGAGATTGAGTACCAAGGCAAAGCACGCGACCAATCCGCTGAAGCGATAGTAGAACGGCATGAAAAGCGCGATTGCAATCAGGGAAATACCGATCGCCCGCTTGCCCGATTCGATGGTTGCCTCTCCGAGCGTCGGATCGACCCGCTGTTCACTGATCGGAATCTCATTCAGCGCCGCCGGCAAGGTTCCCGCGTCGAGTACGCCGACCAACCACTTGACCTCTTCGATGCTAAAATTACCCGTAATCTGGCCTCGATCGCGGATCACCGCCTGCAGATTCGGCGCCGAGAGCAATTCGCCATCGAGCATGATGCCGAGGCGCCGCTTCCGACCGCTCGGCCGCTGGTTGTCGAACGTCAATTTTCCGAATTTTTTCGCCCCGGTGATGTTGAAGTTGAAATCGACCGCCCTCTCAGCATCGCTCGTCCCTGGGCTTGCGCCGCTGAGATACGCGCCGGTCACGTTCTGGGCGTCGATCTTCACCAACGCATCGATCCCGCCATCGTCGCGGGGTCGCTGCACCGTATACTCGTTGAGATCGATCCGCAGCACCGGCTCCTCGCCCGCAACCTTGGATGTCTTGACGCCTACCTCCACCCACTCGGCCAACGCGCGGCCCGCGATAATCAACTGCTGTATGCCCTTGCCATCGGGACTTGGTCTGGTGATCAAATCGGGATCGTTGCGGATCTCGACTGCCTGCTCTGGATCGACCGGCACCCAGCGGGCCCGTTCGATACCGTCGTCGATCAACACATCGCCCTTCAAATTACGGGCCAGTTCCACCCAGACATCGTGCAGGGATTCGCTTTTTCTGGCCGGTTGATCCTCGTCTTTGATGACGCGAACTCCCGGATCTTCATCTTCCTGCACGCGCCGTACCAGCGCGGCATCCATCTCCTGATCGGCAAGAATCCGAAACTCCAGATTACCCGCGGTGATGAGCTTTTTCTTGAGTAGTTCGACCTCGGCCTGCGAGACGCGTGGGATTTTGATCTCAAGACGCTCGGGCCCCGACTCGCGGATACTCACCTGGCGCACGCCGGCGGGATCGAGTCGCTGGCGGATCGAGTTAACCATCTTCTCCATCAAGCCTTGGCCCGTACTGTTAGCAGCATCAATCTCACTTTTTTTCTGCTGATCGACCTCGTACTCGAGAATCGTGCCGCCACCGAGATCGATTCCCAAATTCGGCTCGCGTGATACGAGGACAACCGAAGCGGCCAGTGCGGCGAAAAGAATCAAGGCGATCTTGCTGGCATAGTCGCCCATTTTCACCGAACTTGCGATCAGTCGCCCCAAAACGAGTGGAATCGCGAAGATGAGAAAAAGAATCAGAACGATCCCGTACCAATGTTCGTACCACATTTTATCGCGAACCACTTCCACCTGAGCAAAACAAAGTGCATCGCGTATGAAATCGACGAACATTCTTCAACCGCCCTTCCCTATTATTTTACTGCCTGATCAGAATCAGCATCATCTTCGCCACCTGCGATCGACGAGAGGTTCACTCGAATTTTCGTTCCGGTCGATTCGTCAATTGTGAGCGTCACTTCCTGCTGATCGCGATTGACCGCAGAGACAATCCCCTTGATGCCTCCGGCCGTCACCACGCGGTCGTTCTTCTTAAGATTTTCAAGCATCTCCCGATGACGGTTCTGCTTCCGTCGCTCCGGCTTGATCAACATGAAATAAAACAAAAAGCCGATCACGAGCACCGGAAGCGCAAGTCGCATCAAGCCCCCGCCCGGATCCGGCACGGGATCCTGGGCAAACAACGTGCACATCACATTTTCCAAGGCAGGCATTCGCTTCCCTTCCCGCTGAATAAACTACCGATTCTCTGAGATTGGGTATCCTCCGGCCGGGTCAATTCCCGGCCGCACTGTGCGATCCGTTCCGACACGCAGGAGAGGGGCCCATCTTAAATCGCCGCCCTAACGGCAGCAAGAGCAGCCTTGCCGCTCGCGATCAACGACCGGGTGCCGACGGCTCCCTCCCCGACCCCAATGCTGCTTCGACGCCCCAACCGGCATACCTCGCCCGGCAAAAGTCGGCCAAAGAGTCAGCGAGAATCGCCTCGCGCGTGCGACGCAACAATCGCTGGTAATACGTTACGTTGTGCAGGCTCAAGAGGATGGGGCCGAGCATTTCTCCGGCCAGGAGCAAATGCCGCAGATACCCGCAACTCCGCTCGCACGCCGGGCACGGGCAGTCCGCCTCCAGCGGATCGGTCGAGCCTCGATGACGTTCATTCTTCAAGCGGAGGACTCCCCGGTCAGTGAACGCGACTCCGTGTCGACCACTGCGGGTCGGCAATACGCAATCGAACAGATCAACTCCCCGCCAGATTGCCGCCAGCAAATCTTCCGGGCGGCCGACTCCCATCAAATAGCGGGGGCGGTCGGCAGGCAGATGAGGTACTGTCGCATCGAGCGCGTCGACCATCTCATGCTGAGTCTCGCCCACGCTGAGCCCGCCGATCGCGTATCCCGAAAAATCCATCCCCGTCAACGCCTTGGCCGATTCCTCGCGGAGTGCTGCATCGAGTCCCCCTTGCACGATACCAAAAAGGGCTTGATCTTCTCGCGTCGCCGCGTCGCGACAGCGGGCAGCCCAACGGAGCGATCGTTGCATTGCCTCGGCCACCTCTTGCTTCGAACTCGGCAAACCGACCACGTGATCGAGTACCATGGCCACATCGCTTCCTAGTGCCTCCTGAATCTCCACCGCACGCTCCGGGGTAAGCTCAACCGTCCGGCCATCGATATGCGATTGAAAGGTGGCACCCTCTTCGCTGATGCGTGTGCGATTGGCCAGACTGAAAATCTGGTATCCGCCACTGTCGGTGAGAATCGGCCCCGGCCAACCCATAAACTCGTGCAGACCACCGAGCCTGCAAACCTCATCATCGCCCGGTCGCAGCGCCAGGTGGTACGCGTTGGCCAGAACCATCTCCGCACCGCTTCTCTGGAGTTGATCGACTAACAGGCCCTTGACCGTTCCGAGCGTACCGACCGGCATGAAAGCGGGCAGATGAACCGTGCCGTGCGGTGTCGAAAAGGAACTGCAACGCGCCTGCGATTCGCTACTTCGATGTCGCAACTGAAAAGAAAAAGCCGAAGCGGACATAGGCAGTCATACGGCAGAAAAATCTGCGATCAATCTCCCCGGAGTCGCAATCCCATGGGCCCCAGTTTTTCACGGACTTCCCTCAGGCTGGTGACACCAAAATTCTTGCACTCCAGAAGTTCGTCACCCGTCTTACGCAGCAGTTCGCCGATCGTATTGATCCCAAGGCGAACCATGCATTTTCGGGCCCGCACCGAAAGGCTCAAATCGTGAATGGGTCGTTCGTGCATCGCCCGCTCATCATCCGAGAGGGATTCCGGCTCGAAGGGAACGTCGGGCTGGGCTTTTTCGTGTGCCAACGCGCCCAACTCCAGTCCTTTGGCTGCCAAAATATCGCGAATCTCAACCAGACTCGTTTCACCGAAGTTTTTACTCGCCAGCAGTTCGTGTTCGGTGGTACGCGCCAGATCGCCCAGAGATTCAATGCCCATCCGCTGCAGGCAGTTACGGCTCCGAACCGATAACTCAAAATCGGAAACGGGAATACCGAGAATCTGACTCATGCGATCCCGATCGCGATGATCGTCGTCGTCGAACATCACGTCGCCCGAGGCACGGGCATCTTTCATATAAAGTCGCGCTTGTTCGTGGTCGGGATAGATCTCCAGCACCCGCTGGTAACATCGAACGGCGCGATCGTACTTTCCATTATCCTCGTAGAGGATGCCGAGATTCAGTAGCGTGCCAACGTGAGCCGGAAAGCGTGCCGCCGCTCTCTCGTACAGTTCGATCGCATCATCATCGTTGCCGTTGCGATCGGTCTCCTTCGCCAGACCAAACAGTGCGCCGGGGTGTTCCGGTTCCGTCTCCACAGCCCGCTCGTACAGTGCGATCACCTCGGCGGGATTCCCTCCGATGGCTGCAACGCAGGCCCCACGCTGATACAAATACTCCGCAGTCTGTTCGACCGCACCCGAAAGTCCGTTGAGTCGCTCAAGCGCACCGCCGGCATCTCCCATGTATCGCTCCGCCTCGCTGATCGCCAACGCACACGCATCGGCCGAGTAGCCGGCGGTTGCAGCAGCCTCGAAACTCGTCTTGGCGGCGGCATAGTTTCCGTCAGCGAAATGGCAACGGCCGAGATAAAATTGGGTCAGCGCGCCGCCGTCTCCCTGGCTGAGCGTCTCAGTCGCAAGCGAATAGCGCCCCATCAAGTAATAGCAAACACCCAACCGAACAGCAGTCGCCGGCGAACGGGGTTGCTGCATCTCCAGATCGCCCACCGAATTTTTCAGCACCTTGAACTGACCGCCGTCTCCGGCAATCGCCGCGGAAATTTTTTCAATCTCCTGCGGACCGAACGAACTATTGGAAAGGACGAGTTGTGATAAATCACATTCCATCAGATCAGACATGCGTGGCAGACTCCCGAGAGAAACAGGCGGAACTTGGACACCGCGGGGAAACACAAACCGCCCATTATAGAGGTCCGTGGGTGGGGTAGACAAGGTGAGCGGGAGGGGAAATCGGGCGCCGCTCCCACCCCGAGAGTGCGATTTCCCCGCTGCAGGCCTCTCAACTCGACCCCATCGGTCGCATCGATTTGGGACCCAGGCTTTTTTCGCCTATGATCACATCAAAAAGGAGGAGGGTCCCACCTCTCCGCCGACACCCGAAACCCTGACGCTTGCGATCGACCCGATGTCCGCAACCCTCCTTTGCCGCGATCCCTTTTTTCAGCAGCACGAGACAGGCAATCACGTTGAATCGCCCGACCGAATTATCGCGGTCAATGCCGCCATCGCCGACACCGATCTGGCGGATCGGTGCGATGACGTCGAGTGGACTGAAGCGAGCGAAGAGAGTTTATTGCGGGTGCATACCCCAGAATATCTCGCCCGACTCGAAGCGTTTACCCGGGACGGGGGCGGTCGGATCGAGCAAGATACGGTCGTATCGCCACACTCTTATCTCGTGGCCCGCCGCGCCGCCGGGGCAGCCTGCGATGCGGTCAGTCGCGTCTGCGCCGGCAAGGCAAAAAATGCGTTCTGCCTCCTCCGCCCACCCGGTCACCACGCCCTGGCCGATGGGGCCATGGGCTTCTGTCTCTTGAATCACGCGGCAATTGCTGCCGCCCATGCGCGAGACGCGGAGGGGGTCAGCCGCGTGTTGATTGTCGACTGGGACGTGCATCACGGCAACGGCACGCAAGATATTTTTTATCGCGATCCCAACGTTGCGTTCTTCTCTGCCCACCGTTGGCCCTTCTATCCGGGAAGCGGGCGGACCGAAGAAACCGGAAGTGGGCCCGGCCTGGGCACCACCCGCAACCTGCCACTACCATTCGGCATCGCCGCTGACGATTATCTCGAAAAGTTCCGCCAGAGTCTGGAAACCATCGCCGCCAAACAGCGCCCCGAATTGATCGTATTGAGTGCGGGATTCGACGCACACCACGCCGACCCGGTCGGTTCGTTCGGTCTTTGCGAGGACGATTTTTCGACTTTAAGTCGCTGCGTGCTCGACGTTGCTGGGGTCCACTGCCAGGGACGCGTGGTGAGCTTGCTCGAAGGGGGTTACAACCCCCAGGCACTCGGTGCGTGCGTGAAAATCCACCTGGAATCGCTCGTCAGCGACCAAACTTGAAAGAGGCCTAACGGGTCGCGGCCGGTTTTTCTTCGGGCTTTTCTGTCGCATCGTTTTCGTCCTGCGGCCCCGCATCATCCTCCGCCGCCGGTTCGTCGGCTTCCGTCTCCGCTTCGGCTACCCGCTTAGGGGGAGCCGCCCGCCGCGTGTCCGCCAGGCGGGCCTCCCGGTCGGCGAGTCTCTTCTCAGCCGACGCAATCTTTGCCTCGATCGATCGCAATTTTGCTTCGGCATCCTTCTGCTGCTGTGCGATTTTCTTCTGTTTGCGGCCAAGTTGCTCCCGCTGCTGTGCCAAGTCACCGGATGCGGCGACAAGGACTGCTTTTTCCTCCGTTAAATGTTGGCGCTCCTCCTGGAGTTCATTTTTTGTGCGGCTGAGTTGCTTCTTTTGCTTTTTGAGTGAAGCGACATCTCGCGTAACATCCCCTCGCAATTCGCGGAGCGTCTTGCGTTCATCAGCAAAGGACCGGCGGGCCTTCTCCAGACCGCTGGTTGCCTGCTCGACTGCCCGCCGCTGCTTCTCCGCAGCCGCAACCGCCGCAGTCGCCGTCTGCTGCTGTGACTCGAGTGCCTGTTGCGTTTGCCCGAGTGCCCGCTGGCTTGCCTCGACACTTTCCTGTAACTTCTCAAGGCGAATTCTGGCGAGGCGAACCTCCTCGCTAGCTGCGGCGAGGGTGCGATGCGCTTCCTCGGCCGCCTGCCGCTTCTTTTCTGCTTTGGCAATCAGATCGCGTTGTTTTTTTTGCGCTGCAATCGCCCGGGTGCGGGCCGCTGTGGCCAACTGCCGCTCCTTATCGGCCGCCTGCTGTGCTTCGATTGCCGCCTTTTGCTGACGACTGGCAAGGGCTGCCGCCTTCTCGGCAAGTTGTTGCTGCTGCCGGGCCGTTTCGAGTGCCTCGCGCGCCGTTTGATTCTCCTGGCGGGCTGCATCGGCATCCTGCACGACCGAGGAACGGAACTGCGCCGCTTCGTCTCGCGCCTGAGTCGCTTCGTTACGGGCGGCCTCCGCAGCGGCGAGCGCGGACTCGGCGGCCTGAAGTTTTTTCTCTACCGTTTTTTCTTTCTTCTTGGCCGCAGCCTCCGCTTGGCGAGCACGCGATTGGGCCTCGATCGCGCGCTGGCGAGCGGCCGCGGCCGACTTTTCCGCACCGCGGGCAACCTCGGCTGCTTTTTTCTCTGCCGCTTCGGCGACCGCTATTTTTTTGAGTCGCTGCTGCGTCTCGGCCGAAAGCACTTCGGCCGCTGCCCGCTGTTTTTTTGCCTCCGCAAGCCGTCGATCAGCCTCCGCAATCTTTTCTGCCGCTTCTGCCGTCTGCCGTTCCGCTTCGCGACGCGCCTTTTCGGCGGCAACTTGTGCCGGATCCGGTGGTGCGGACGACGGGGAAGGGCGATTGCAACCGCCAAGGTGACCCAGCGCAAAAATCAGGACCAGAAGCGGGACGGGATAGCGCATAGCAAGGATTCCTGCAGGCGAGTGAGCGATCCATGCGGCAAACGGCCACATTTTTCGGCGTGGAACGGCGGATGGGCATACATGCTTTTTAAGAAATTCTCCCAGGATTCTCTCAGCTAGAACTAGACACCGATACGATACATTTGTACAGTACCCTTAAAGTCAAAAACAAGGACCCGCGAGCAAGGAAAATGACTCCCCCTGACCCCTCGCTTCTGTCGAGAACTGCGTCGCTTGCGGAATTAAAGGCCACACTCGGTGATTTACTGGCCCCCGCAAGGCAGACGGCAGAAGCAGAAGCAGAAATAGGGGAGAAAACAGAAACACAAGAGAAAACCGGAACGCAGCGACATGCGCACACTGCCGCGCGCGAGGAGGAAGAAGGGGTACTAGAAAAAATTTTTCCGCACGGACTGCCCGCCGGTGAACTGATCGAAATTCTGCATCGCGGTTTCGGTAGCGGAACATTGGCCCTCTGCCTGGCACGCGTCGCAAGCCGGGACGGCCGCGCTATTGCCGTCCTCGATCCTTGCCGACAATTTTATCCTCATCCGGCCACTGCAATCGGTATCGCACCGCAACAACTCATTGTCCTCCGGCCCAAACGAAGTACGGAAGCAATCTGGGCTCTGGAACAGGCAGTCCGTTGCCGGGGATTTGCTGCCGTACTCTGGCGGGCCGTGCGGCCTACGCTCCGTCACCTCCGTCGCCTGCAGCACGCCTGCGAACAATACGACACCTTGGGGCTCTTGCTGCGTGCGGAAACAACGCGCCGGCAACCGACTGCCGCCAGAACGCGGCTGAGGGTGACGGCGACCGACGCACACCGACCGGGAAGGCACGCCTCCCCTTTTTTTCAACATCGGCTCTGCATCGAGCGTTTGCGCGGTGCGCATCTGGCGGCCGGCAACCGGATTGAACTGGAAATGGACTATGCAAGCGGAACGTTCCGTCAGGCGCCATCTCTGCCTCTGGCTCCCTGACCCCCTTCCACCCGACGAGGCAGAACGAGGCGAGCGGCTCAAGGCGCCCCATCGGCGAGAGAGGGAGCAAAAGCGCCTCGAGGCCTTTGCGCTCTGGTGCCAGCAGTTCAGCCCCTGCGTGTCGATCGAGCGCGAGCCCGGCGAGCGGGGAATCGCCGGCAGTACGCTCCTGCTGGAGATCACCGGATTAGGTCCCCTCTTCGGTGGAGAGCAAGGATTAGTAAAAACGCTGTCCCGTGCCTTGTGTCGGCGACACGTGCGGGCGCACCTGGGACTCGCCAACTCGATCGGCACCGCCTGGGCCCTGGCCCACTTCGGCAGATACCCCGTCCTCGACGATCCCCCCCCCTTCCGGGCGCCGGCAATCGCGCTACACCAGCTTGCGCCCGGAACTCCTCCCCTCAAAACACTCGCGCCGCTACCGGTCGCCGCCTTGAGGCTACAGCCGGGGGCCATCGAGTCGCTCGCACTGTTGGGCATCCATACCGTAGGGCAACTTCTCGCCCTGCCCCGCAAACAACTGGCCTCGCGGTTTGGAAAGGAAGTGGCCCAAAGCATCGATCGCGTCACCGGGAACCTTGCAGAGTCTTTACCGATCCTTCCACCACCGGAGGAAACCAGCGCCGAATGGTCTTTTGAATTCCCTACCTGCGACTGCGATCTTGTGAACGCAGTGTTCCGGCAACTCGTGGACCGAATCGGTCACACCCTTTCTGATCGCAGCCGCATCCCGCTCGGCATCGCTTGTCGGCTGAAACTACAGGATCGGACCGAAGTACACTTCGCCGTGGCCCTTTACCACGCCTGCGGAGACGTACCCCACCTCGCCGAATTGCTCGGACTCCGTCTCGAACGAACGCCCCTCACCGCTCCGGTCTGCGATATCATTTTGACCGTGACCGAGAGTGCCCAGCAAGAATACCGGCAACTCACCTGGTTCGACCACCACGAGGGGGCCCACTCGACAGACTCCCTGCCAACCAACCCCTTTGCTGCCTCGCTCGAGCGCTGCCTCGAAAGGCTGCACGGTCGTCTGGGATCGCGGGCCGTCGCGCAGCCGCAGTTGCGAACCGATGCGATTGCCGAACGGGCCGTACGATTCGTATCGACAGCACGCCGCTCGAGGAGAAATCGCACACCGGCAATACGCAAAACTTCCCACAGCATCGATCTTCGTCCCCTCTGGCTGCACCGCAACCCGCAACGCATCGAGATTACCCGCTGCGACCGGGACGATCTACCGCTCGAATTTTACTGCCTCGGGGGCCATCACACGGTGCGGTTGATCGAGGGCCCCGAGCGGATCGAATCGAGCCGGCACACACACCATCGCGCGCGGCGCGTTTTTCGCGACTACTATCGCGTCGAGACCACGTCGCTGAAACGGTTCTGGATTTTTCGCACCGCTCGAGATTGGTTTCTGCACGGCCAGTTCGATTGAACCGCCTGCAGACCCTTCGCCCACCGTCAGCCCCCGATCACACATCATGCCCTACGCAGAAATCTATTGCCGCAGCAACTTCTCTTTTCTTCGGGGTGCCTCCCACCCCGCAGAACTGGTCCGTCGCGCCGCGGCCCTCGGCTACAGCGGGCTGGCCATCACCGATGAAAATTCGCTTGCCGGTATCGTGCGAGCCCATACGGCGGCGCGCACCGCCAAGCTGAAACTTTTGATCGGTGCTGAAATTACTCCTCGCAACGCACCGCCGGTGGTACTGCTTGCCACCGATCGGGCCTCTTACGGTCGCCTCGCCCGACTGATCACGCGGGGACGCCGCCGGGCAAAAAAAGGGAACTGCCGCCTCTCGTTCGATGATGTCGCTGCGTTCTCAGAAGGGCTCCACGCGGCCGTTTCCCCCGAGGAGCTGCTGCGGGCACAAAAAAACTGGTCGCGGCACGCTGTGCACCTCCGGCAGTTGCAGCGCTATGGCGATCTCTTCGGATCTGACTGCAGTTTAATGGCCACCCTTCACTTGCATCGGGACGACCGCGGAAAACTTGCGCAACTGCAAGCGCTCTCGCAATCGCTCCAACTGCCTCTCGTCGCCGCAGGCGATGTACGCTATCACACGCGAAGGCGCCGCGCGCTGCACGAGGCGGTCACAGCAGTCCGTCATTCGACGACCGTCCGGCATATCAGGCAGCACTTGCCCCCCAATGCAGAACATCACCTGCGGAGCGTCGCCACGATCCGCAAACTCTATGCGGCCGCACCCGAGGCGATCGAGCGAACGCTCGAAATTACCGACGCCTGTCACTTTTCGCTCGACCAACTTCGCTACGAATATCCCGAAGAACTCGTTCCCCGAGGAATGACCGCAAGGGCGCACTTAGCACAACTGACGTGGCAGGGGGCGCGATGGAGGTATCCGGCGGGAATCGGCGCAGACCTCTCGCAGCGCATAGAACACGAACTGAAATTAATCTCGGAATTGAACTACGAAGCCTACTTCCTCACCGTCTGGGACTTGGTTCAGTTTGCCCGTCGCCAGGGGATTTTTTGCCAGGGAAGAGGCTCGGCCGCCAATTCTGTCGTCTGTTACTGCCTCGGCATCACGGCAATCGATCCTGCCCGGATGGATCTTCTCTTCGAGCGTTTCGTCAGTCGGGAGCGGAACGAAGCACCCGATATCGATGTCGATTTCGAGCACGAGCGTCGCGAAGAGGTGCTTCAATACATCTACCGGAAATACGGCCGCCACCGCGTCGGCATGACCGCCGAGGTGATCACTTACCGGCCCCGCTCCGCAATTCGCGATATGGGTCGCTCGCTGGGAATCGCGGCCGAAACGATCGACCGGGTTGCCAAGAACGCAGGTCGCCTGAAAAAAATCGATATCGAAACCATCAAAGAACGCACCGGTCCACTCAACCTGCCGGACCCGCTTCTCGCTCGCTGGATTCGCCTGGCCAATGCCCTCTGCGGGTTCCCGCGACACCTCTCGCAACATGTCGGCGGCATGGTTATGACCCGCGGCCGGTTAAGCGAACTGGTACCGATCGAAAATGCGGCGATGGCGGGGCGGACCGTGATCGAGTGGAACAAAGACGACCTCGACGCGCTCGGAATCCTTAAGGTCGACTGTCTCTCACTGGGAATGCTCACCGCCATCCGCAAGGCGCTGGACCTGATCGAGCGGCACACCGGACGCAAACTGACCCTGGCGAGCATTCCTGCCGAAGATGCCGCGGTTTACGACATGATCTGTCGCGCCGAGACGGTCGGGGTTTTTCAGATCGAGAGCCGGGCCCAGATGAGCATGCTGCCCCGACTGCGACCGCGGACGTTTTATGATCTGGTGATCGAGGTGGCCATCGTCCGCCCTGGCCCCATTCAGGGAGACATGGTGCACCCCTACCTGCGGCGACGACGTGGGAGCGAACCGGTCGACTATCCCAGCGATGAAGTCCGGACGGTTCTGAAGAAAACGCTGGGGGTTCCGCTCTTTCAGGAACAGGCCATGCGATTGGCAATCACCGCCGCCGGCTTCACCCCCGGTCAGGCCGATGCCCTGCGTCGCGCCATGGGGGCCTGGCGGACCGATGGTTCGATCGATCCGTTCCGCAAACAACTCATCGCCGGCATGCAACAGCGAGGATACAGCCCCGCGTACTGCGATCTCCTCTTCTCGCAACTCCGCAGTTTTGGTCTCTACGGATTTCCCGAATCGCACGCTGCCAGCTTTGCGCTGTTGGTCTACGTGTCTGCCTGGCTCAAGCACCACTATCCGGCGGCCTTCACTGCCGGTCTTTTAAACAGTCAGCCGATGGGATTTTATGCGCCCGCCCAATTGATTCGATCGTGCCGACAAATGGGAGTCGTCGTGCAACCACCCGACGTCAACCAGAGCGATTTGGAATGCACGCTGGAAAAGCACCGAGGCGTGCTGCAACTCCGCCTGGGGCTGCGGATGATCCGCGGGCTCCCCCGGGATGTCGGCCGGCAGATCGTCGACTGCCGTAAAGAGTGCCTCTATAGATCGATCGAGGATTTCACCCGCCGCACCCGCCTCGGGCGGGCAACGATCACCCAATTGAGCCGCGCCGATGCCTTTCTCTCGCTCACACTCAATCGCCGCACAGCACTCTGGAGTGCGTTGGCACAAGAAAAGAGTCGTCGCGAATATCCTCTCTTCGACCACGAACTACAGCAAGACGATACCTGCGAACAACTCGCCGCACCCACCGATCTGGAGCAGGTCTTTACCGATTATCAAACGCAAGGGCTTTCTCTGCGCGGCCACCCGCTCGCTTTTTTCCGTCCCTCTCTCGGCCAACGCCGGGTCGTCTGCTGCCGCGACCTGCAAACCCACCCCTGCGATCGAAAAGTGGCAGTGGCAGGCCTCGTCCTGCATCGCCAACGCCCCGGCACGGCCAGCGGGATCACCTTCCTCACCCTTGAGGATGAAACGGGGATTGCCAACCTGATCATCCACCCGGGAACCTGGGAGCGATTTCGCTCAATTGCCAACGAGGCGGTCGCCCTGATCGCCCGCGGTCGACTGGAACGGAAAGATCGGGTGATCCACCTGATCGCCGAGAAACTGGAAGAACTACCCGAAGCGATCATGTCGCTGAGTCATCGCTCGCGCGACTTCCGCTGAACTGCGAAGCTACCCGACTGCAAAACTGCCCGCGTCCTAAAAGGGCACGTCATCGCTGTCGTCGGGAATGAAGTCTTCGGTGTCGCTCGGTCCCTCGGCCGCAACCCCCGCACCCTTTTGACTGAGCACCTTGAAGTTGAGTACTTCAGCACTGAGAAACCATTTGACTTCGCTCGCCGCATCCCGCTGCCACTTGCGGCCATTAAGCCGGTAAGTCACTTCGAGTTCATCTCCTTCGTTGAACTCATCGGCCCGATCGCAATTGTCCTTGGTAAAATCGACGGGGAGGTAATTCGTAAAGGAACCTTTATCCTGTTCGAGGACGACCAATCGCTTGCGGAATCCTCGCTGGCCATACTCCTTGGTTTCTTCAATGAGGTGGACGACTCCACGGATCACTGCATCGCTCATCGTGAATTTTTCCTTTCCGGACAGGGGGCTGAACTGTCATCACCGTATCCGCTGTCTGCGACCGCTTCAAGATACCGCCGAGAGCGGATCAGGCGAGAAGCGGCTTCACTACGCGACCGTGGACATCGGTCAGACGGAAATCGCGCCCCTGAAAACGGTAGGTGAGTCGCTCGTGGTCGATTCCCAGCAGGTGCAACATCGTGGCGTGCAGATCGTGGACGTGGAACACGTTGTCCACGGCATGGTACCCCAACTCATCGGTTGCTCCCCAGGACATCCCGCCGCGAATGCCGCCCCCGGCCATCCAGAGCGAAAACCCCTTGATGTGGTGATCCCGTCCGTTGCCCTGCGCCATCGGCGTGCGGCCGAACTCGCCGCTCCAGATGACGAGCGTATCTTTGAGCATGTCGCGCTGCTTCAGATCGGTAAGCAGGGCCGCGGTCCCCTGATCGACCAGCCCCGCCGTCTTGGCGACCCCTTCCCGGACTCCGCCGTGGTGATCCCAGCCCCGATGGTAAAGGTGAATGAATCGTACGCCCCGCTCGGCCAGTCGGCGCGCGAGCAAACAGTTGGCCGCAAAACTCCCGTCCCCGCCCTGCGTACCGTAGAGATCGAGAATGTGCGCCGGTTCGTCTGAAATATCCATCAGTTCCGGCACGCTCCGCTGCATACGGAACGCGAGTTCGTACTGCGCGATCCGCGTTTCGATTTCCGGATCGCCGGTCGCGTCCTGCCGCAGTCGATTCAGCGCGGAGACGGCCGAAAGCACATCCTCCTGCGGGCCGGCAGCCACCCCCTCGGGACGCGAGACGTAAAGGACCGGGTCGCCGGTCGAGCGGAACTGCACCCCCTGGTAGCGACTCGGCAGAAAGCCGCTGTGCCACTGCCGGGCGGCGATCGGCTGGCTCTGCCCGCCTCCCACCGAGGTCAGTACCACGAAACCCGGCAGGTTCTCGCTTTCGCTTCCGAGTCCGTAGGTGATCCAGGACCCCATGCTCGGACGCCCCGAAATCTGCGTCCCCGTATTCATGAACGTGTGGGCCGGATCGTGGTTGATTTGATTCGTTTGCGCCGAGCGCACGATGCATAGGTCGTCGGCCAATTTGGCCGTGTGCGGAAACACATCGCTGATCATCTGTCCGCTTTGACCGTGAGGATTGAATTTCCGTTGCGGCCCGAAGCAGCGCAGCTCGTTGTTCTGCAGTTGGGCGATCGGTTGCCCTTCGGTAAAGGATTCCGGCATGGGCTGGCCATCCATCTCGGCCAGTTTTGGCTTGTAATCGAAGGTTTCCAAATGAGACGGGCCGCCCGCCTGGCAGAGGAAAATCACCCGTTTGGCCCGGGGGGCGTGGTGCAAAGGCTCAATCAATCCGGGGCGTTTACTCTCGGCACCCGCCACCTGCCCACGACCGAGCAGCGACCATACGGCTGCCGCGCCGAGTCCGACGCGCGATCGGTCGAGGAAGGTGCGGCGGCAAATCGCTTGCATGATCGGGTCATGATTTTGCATAGTGATTCATTCCCTTTAGTTGCGGGTAATCGTTTCGTGCAAATTAAGGACCGCGCGGGCCACATTGGTCCACGACGCCAACTCCACTAGATCGACTCCCTCGGGCGTCTGCCACAGACCGTTGGACTCGAGGGCCGCTGCCTCCGACTCGTGATTCCGATAGTGATCGCGATGCTTTGCCAGAAGTTGCTCGAGTACCTCTAGTTCTCCATCGGTCGCATCTCGGGCGAGCGAGCGACGATAGGCGTAACGAAGTTTGGCGCGGTCGTCATCACCACCCTGCTCGAGGATCCGCAGGGCCAAGGCGCGGGCAGCCTCGACGAAGGTCGGATCGTTAAGGAGCAACAGCGCCTGGAGCGGCGTATTGGACTGCGGGCGGGCGACCGTACACTCCTCGCGCGACGGGGCATCGAAAAGCGCCATCGCGGGGTGTAGAAACGTGCGCTGCCAGAAGGTGTAGAGGCCGCGACGGTATTGATTTTCGCCCTGGTCGGCCTGATAGGTACGCTGGGGAAAGTTCAGGTGGGCCAGATATCCTTCCGGCTGGTAGGGCCGCACGCTTTCGCCACCGATCCGAGATACCAGCAACCCACTCAGTGCGAGCGCGTTGTCGCGGATCATCTCGGCGTCGAGGCGGAATCTGCCCTGCCGCGCAAGCCAAATATTTTCAGGGTCCTCATCGAGTTGCCCCTCAGCCGTATCAGAGGACTGCCGGTAGGTACTCGAGAGTACGATTTGCCGGAGCAGATGCTTCATATCCCAGCCGCTCTCCACGAATTCGACGGCGAGAAAATCGAGTAATTCCGGGTGGCTCGGGGGAGTTCCCTGCGTACCGAAATCGCCGAGCGAATTGACCAACCCCCGCCCGAACAGAAGTTTCCAGAGCCTATTCACAAACACCCTGGCGGTGAGAGGATTTTGGGGATCG
Organism: Planctomycetaceae bacterium; assembly: GCA_902630355.1. Classification (GTDB taxonomy): domain Bacteria; phylum Planctomycetota; class Planctomycetia; order Pirellulales; family UBA7805; genus UBA7805. Next base: position 39,056 of record CACOUL010000009.1, on the reverse strand, counting down.
GCGAGCCAATTTGCCAATTCGAGCCTTCCCGCCCGCTTTCCGGCAGCCACTTCGATCGTACCCAACGACGCCGGGATGGCGGGCTGAACGATCTCTCCGCTTTCGTCCTGCCAGTTTCCACGCGACAAAATCCGCACGACCCTCGGTTCGCGTGCCATCGTCACCAACACTCGCCGGGCCGACTCCTCAATGGTTTTCTTTTCCTTCCCCGCGTCACGAATCAAAGTTCGCACGCCCTCTGTCTCGGGCGCAATTCCACGGAAGTGCCGACGCAACAGTTTTTTCTCTGCATCTGTGCGCCCGTCGCTGCGCTGTGCCAGCGCGTCGTAAACCGCTTTGTACGGGAGGGTGGGCTTGATCGCCTCGAGTGGCTCTGCCGCGTCGGTCGTCCGCAGTCGCAAGCGACCGATCAGGTAGCCGCTACCGTAAAGCTGTCGCAGTCGAACTTCGAGATTGCCCTCCGCGCCGGCAGCGAGCGGTTCGGCCAGGGCAAAATAGGCCGTAACCCGCTGACCTATCTTGGGGCGGATCGCCCATCCGGTCGCCTCGTCGCCATCGATCGTCTTGGCAATTTCCCAACCGCTTTGCGAGTGGCTCGCCACCGCCTCGGCCACCTGCAATCGCTCGCCATCACGCCAGACTTCAAACTCCGACAGCACCAGGTTTCCGTTGCCGGCCCGTCCCGGCCCCTGTTTTGGAAGGGTGGCATGTGGAAAGAGTTCGATTTCAAAGGCGGAGAGACCCTTCGGCGGGATTGGCATCTCTAGTACGTACGTATCGCTTGCCGCACGATCCCCGAGCGCCAAAAGCGAACGATCTTCGAGTTGCTCAAACGTATTGCCGGCTTGACTTGCAATCTGGAGTTGCGCCGGATCGGTCCAAACCAGTTCGGTGGAGCGCTCCTCCTCGGCCTCCCAACGCACCTGGGCGGCATCCCATGCGGCCGACTCTCCGTCGAGCAGCGATTGGGCCGCAGAGGCGGCCTCCTCGAGGTCGTGGATCCGCTGCGTCTGCTGGGGGTCGAGCAGCAGCAGCGGCTTCTGGATGCCGACGAGCGTTTCCTGCACGTCGGCAAAAAATGCTGCCATGCTGTAAAAATCGCGCAGCGTGTAGGGATCGAATTTGTGATCGTGACATTGACAGCAGCCGAGCGTGAGGCCCAGAAAAATGGAGCCCGTGTTGCGGACCCGATCGGCGGCATAGATTGCCATATATTCCTTGGGCTGAGCGCCACCTTCGCGGGTGGTCATATTCAGCCGGTTGAAACCGGAGGCGATCTGTTGACGTCGCGTCCGGTCCGGCAGCAGGTCTCCGGCCAGTTGTTCCCGCATGAACCGGTCGTAGGTAAGATTTTCATTGAACGCCTCCACCACATAATCACGGTAAGGTGCATGATCGCGATCGTTGTCTCCGTGATAGCCCCCGGTATCGGCATACCGCACCAGATCGAGCCAATAGACGGCCATCCGTTCGCCGAAATGGGGCGAGGCAAGTAGTCGGTCGACGAGCCGCTCGTAGGCACCGGGGGCAGTATCCGCAAGAAACGCGTCGACCTCTCCTTCGGTGGGTGGCAAACCGATTAAATCGAGCGATAGACGACGAACCAAGGTGCGGCGATCCGCAGCGGACGCGGCAGTGAGTCCTTGCTGCTTGTGGCGGGCCGCGACGAAGTCGTCGATTGGCCCCCGCGACCAACCGCCGCTCTTTGGAGGTGCGACCCGTGCGGGCACTTGGTGCGACCAATGTTCTGTGAAGGTTGCCCCCTGCTCGATCCAGCGGCCGAGCAAGTCAATTTCCTCGTCGGTGAGCGGAGGTTTTTTGGATGCCGGCGGTGGCATCCGCAGTTCGGGATCGTCCTCGAGGATTCGTTCCAACAACGTGCTTGCGGAGGGGTCGCCCGGGGTAATCGCACTCTCAAGTGCGTCTTCGCGACGGTCGAGTCGCAGTTCGTTTTCCTGTAATTCCCGATCCGGCCCGTGGCAGGCGTAGCAGTGCCGGGCCAGCAGCGGTTGGATCTGCCGCTGGTAGTCGACCTTCTCGTCGGCCGCCACGGAACTGACTGCGAGCCCGAAGAGACATGCGGCCATGCCCCACCAGGATCGCCCCGCCATACCCTCACTCCTTGAATGCACCCTCATCTGGCAAATCCCATCTCATCACGCCGTGTTATCGCTCAGTGTCATCGCTCAGTGTCATTCCGCTGCCGGTCGGCCCCAAGGTGGCGCCCCGCAACCGAGCAACGACTGCACCGACTCACCACTATCTACTCCTATTATCCCCAAATCTGCAGAGAGAGAAACCACAAAACCGAGGGAGCCGCTCCCTAAAAATAGACTCTTGTGGCCGCGAATCCCGAAAAACGAGGCCAACACTCCAAAGGCATCCAACGCACCTCGCCAGAGGCCCGCTTGCCAGAGACGAGTGCAGCAAACGAGAATAGCATGATGCTTTTTACGCCACGTCTCGGGAGATATGACATTTGTCCACATCGCTCGAAATAGTTCCCGTCCAAAGTCCGATCGAGGCGTCGATTCGTCCTCCCGGATCGAAGAGCCTGACCAACCGGGCAATGCTCTGCGCTGCGCTGGCTCGCGGGCGATCAACGCTGCATGGAGCACTCGACAGTGAAGATACGCGGACCATGGCCGAGGCCCTGGAGGCCCTGGGCATTGCACTGACGGCGGATTGGGATCGCGGACAGATCGAACTTGAGGGCTGCGATGGGGTCCTTCCAGCCAACGAGGCGACCCTCCATTTGCGGGGCAGCGGTACGAGTTTTCGCTTTCTCACCGCTCTGGTCGCGACCGGGCAGGGGACCTTTACGCTCGATGGCAATTCCCGCATGCGCGAGCGGCCGATTGCCCCCCTGACCGAAGCGCTGCAGACGTGCGGCATTGCAGTCGACTCCCAACAAGGGTTCCCCCCGGTCGTCGTGCGGGCTTCCGGACTGGCGGGCGGGAGAATCGCACTTCGAGGCGATCTCTCGAGCCAGTACCTCAGCGGCTTGCTCATGGCCGCGCCGGCGGCCATGAGCCCCCTAAAGCTCTCAGTGGAGGGGCCGCTCGTCTCGGCGCCCTACATCGAGATGACCCTCTCGGTGATGGATGCCTTCGGGGTGAAGGTGACCCGCAGCGAAGCGATGACATTCGACATCGCACCGCAGCCGTACCTGGCCCGCAACTACCCGATTGAACCCGACGCATCAGCGGCGAGTTATTTCTGGGCTGCAGCGGCAATCACCGGTGGCAGGGTACGAGTCGAGGGCCTCACATCCGACAGTTTGCAAGGAGACGTGGCCTTTTGCGATTGCCTGCGGCAAATGGGGTGTAGCCTGGAGCAAGATGAAGGCGGCACGACCGTCGTCGGCGGCCCACTTGAGGGGATCACCGTCGACATGCGGGACTTCAGCGATACGGTGCAGACGTTGGCCGCTGTGGCACTTTTTGCCAAAGGAACCACCACCATCGAGGGTGTTGAACATATCCGCCACAAGGAGAGCGATCGGATCGGTGATCTTGCGCGGGAGTTGCGGAAATTGGGGGCCGACGTTAAGGAAATGCCCGGTGGCATGCGTATCACGCCCACCGCTCTCGGTTCTGCGACGATCGAAACTTACGATGACCACCGCATGGCGATGAGCCTGGGACTCATCGGCTTGCGGGTTCCGGGAATCCGTATCCTCGACCCCGGTTGCACAGCAAAGACGTACCCGGGATTCTTCGACGACTTGCAGGCCATTACCGCATCGGCACAGTAAGTTTCATGCTCCAACGAACCTTGGCGCAGTAACTCCGGCAAGGAAGCAGTAATGCGGAAACGAAATCGCGGTCAAGTGATTCTCCAAGGCCTCCTATCAACAGGGTGAGCAACAGGATGCGATCCGCTGGAGAATGATTGGGCGAAACCCCGAGCAATACCCTGCCCTTCCGAACCGGGGCTCGGCACTCCGATGTCTCATCATGGACCGTTTGCTATCGCGGACGCTGCCTCATCTCATCTGCGGCCGCAAGCAATTGGTCGGCACGCTTGAGAATCACGCTCTCGACTTTGACCGGGGAGTCACCCCTCCCGCCGCCATCGGCCGCCCGGAAATGGGATTTGCAATGCTGACAAACGACCCGTTTGCCAAGATACTCCACACGGATCCTTAGATTTCTGCCACAGGTACCGCATTCCTGCAGGAAAAAAGCAGGTTTCGACATGTCCGTTCCCTCCGTTGACGGGCATTTCCGAATTAACTCGCCCCAAAAGTTCCGTAAGAAAAGAATCGGGATTATAACACCCACCCCCCAAAAGAGCAACAAAATGGACCGCTTTTTTTTCCGGGCGTATTCCCCCCTTTTCCACGGTTTTTCCCGACCTTTCGCCCATGCAGAGTGCGCAGAGCATGTCGAGCCGATCGCTAAGGGCAGGACTCGACGTCGGTGCGGTACCCCGCAGTCCCGCTCAGGGCGACTTCGGCACCGTCACTTTGCGGATCACAACCGCCGGCTGGGGAACGGATGAGAAGGCGTCGCGATCCGCAACCGAAACGCCGCTGAGTTTATCGAGGACTTCGTTGCCGTCGACCACTTTACCGAAAACACAGTAACCATACGTTTCAACACTATCGCGACTTTGATGGTCCAGATGCGGGTTGTCGGTTAAATTCAGAAAAAATTGGCACGTGCTGCTGTCGGCCTCGTCGGGTCGGCGGGCCATGGCAATGGTGCCCTTCTTGTTCTTCAATCCGTTGTAGGCCTCGTTGCGTATCCAAAACTGCGTTGGCTTTTCAACGAATTCGGGCGTATAGCCTCCGCCCAGCGCCATATAATCGGGCACCACCTGGTGGAAAATCGTCCCATCGTAATGCCCGTTGCTGGCGTACCAGAGAAAGTTTTTTCCCGTAATCGGTGCCTTTTCCAGATCCAGTTGCACGCGGAACTCCCCCAGAGAGGTGTCGATCACCACGACCGGGAACTGAGGGTCGAGGAGCGGGGGCTCGCTTTTTGCGTTCTGTTGCGCGGCCGGGGTATCGGGCAGTTCGGTATCAATACTCGCCGTCACTGACTGCCCGGAACTGCCCGCTCTATCGCAACCGCCACCCAGGGCGCATGCGAGGGGGACAACCGCGCTGAATATCAGTACACGCATCGATCGGCATTTCCTTCGTCTATTTTTTCTGCGGCGAGCGACCTGCGTCCGGCGGGCATCATCCTCGTTTCACCATCCGGTGGCAACCGCATTTTGCGCATCAATGCGCCTGGTCACAGTTCGCGGCCGCTTGGCATCGCGACGGGTGAAACTCTGGCATATTGTTGCCCGGCATGTTAGATTGCCCGAGCAGAGAACCGCAGGCGGACAGCAATATTCACGTATGTCGATTCGTTTTTATCAAATCACGGTCGTCTGTTTCTGGCTCGCGACGATGTCGTGGTTGCTCGTCTCCAAGTTGATGCCTGCCCTGCACCGGGGGGACCCCCCCAATCATCACGCAGCCACCGCTGCACAACTGCTCGACAACATGCCCGTCATCTGGGACATGCGTTGGAATTTTCATTCGGTCGGGTGGGCTGCGAACCATGTGGCGGAGACGCCCAACGGCGAACTCGAGTTGCTCAGTCGCCTTCAATTTACCGATTGGCCGAAGACGGACGTCGCCGCTTCGGCGTGGTTACTCGAACAGTTGGCCGATTGGGGACGTCGTTCCGAGGATTTCAATCTGGAGTTGGCCAATCGATCTTTACTTGATTCCGACTACAGCCTCAAAGAATTGAGTTCCTCTATCTTCTTAGGCAAGCGAACCGCAAGCGGAATGGATCCATGGATGCAGATTGCAGGAAAAGTGGAAGGCGACGAACTCCAGCTATCGTTCCAGTTGGGCAATCGCCTCCTCGGTAAGCGGGCGGTACCTCTGCGATCTCACTCTCTGATCAGTAGCGAGATTTCACCGCATGGCTATATGCCACGGTTGCGCATCCGCCAACGGTGGTCCACGTATCAAATCAGCCCCTTCAGGCCTCCCACTTCGCCACAGGGAACAATCGTCGCCACTGTCGAGCGGTACGATCCGATGATCTGGAACAACCAACTTGTGGAAACGCTACTCGTCGTGTATCGACGCGACGAAGGCTCCGGGTCCCGCTCCGCCGACGAATACCTCGGACGCTTGTGGGTCCGCCCTGATAACGGCATGGTACTCAAACAGGAAATTGTCCTCCTCGGTTCGCGATTTACGCTGCTCCGTCGCGTTGATGACCAGGCGCAAAGCTTGGCACTTGAACTTCAAAAAAATTGGGATGCGGTGGCACGATCCCAAAGTCTTGAAATCGAAGAAGGTGACCTAGGAAGAGAACCGCCACCATGATCGAATACCACGGTGTTTCCCGGTCTTACGGCGATCGCCTGGCAGTCGATCACCTCGATCTCTCGATACCCGCCGGCGAACTGTTTGCGTTCCTCGGCCCGAACGGTGCCGGCAAAACGACGACCATGAAGATGGCGGTCGGGTTGCTGCAACCGAACCAGGGGCATGTGCGGGTCTGCGGACACGATGTGGCCAAAGAACCGCGCGAAGCAAAGTCGAAACTCAGCTACGTTCCGGACGAGCCTCACCTCTACGACAAACTCACGGGCCGCGAATTTCTGCAATTTATTTCCGATATGTATGGCATGCACGGCACCGAGCACGCGGACTGTGAAATTGAGCGGTTCGGTATGGGCAAGTTCATCGATGAACTGACCGAAACGTACTCGCACGGAATGAAACAGCGACTCGTGTTTGCCTCGGCCTTTCTTCACAAACCCGAAGTGCTGGTAGTCGATGAGCCGATGGTGGGACTCGACCCCCAAAATATCCGTTTAGTGAAAGATATACTGCGAGCCCAGGCAGCAGCTGGTACGACCGTCTTCATGTCGACTCACGCCTTGGAGATCGCCGAAGAGATCGGGGATCGCATCGGCATCATTGTCGGAGGTAGGATCAGGTTCCTGGGAACTCTCGCCGACTTGAAGGAAAAATGCCGCCAGCAGAACTCCACGTTGGAGGAAATGTTCCTTGAGATGACCCACGAAGAGAATTAGTCAACACCTGCCAAGATCACGAACGCCGCGAGTCGATACTACCCTGCTTGAGAACCGTTGAATGTCGCCTGAGTCGCCCATCGCCGAACCTCCACGCCTGCTCAATTTAGTGGAGGAAGCGAGACTTTATCGTTGGCTTCACAGGAGCATCTTAAAAACGACGCTCCGTGAACTTTTGGCAACAAGTCGCCTCCGCGCCTCGCTGGCCGCCTTTATGAGCATGGTCATCTGGGTGGCGCTCTTCTTTATCATGCTTGAGGGGTTTTTCTTCCTTCAAAAAGAAGCGGGCGCCTTCACGCAGGAGACCGTTGAAAAGGTATTCAACATTTTTTACGCATCGCTGATGATCATGCTCTTCTTCTCGAGTGCGATCCTTTTATACGGAGGAATCTACCAGTCGCAGGAGGTGCGGTTCCTGATGACGACCCCCACCAGTCCGGAACGCATTTTTCAATATAAATTCTCCGAGGCGGTTTTTCTCAGCGGCTGGGGATTCATTCTGATCGGCAGCCCGATGTTGGTGGCGTATGGCATCGTTGTCGGGGCCAACTGGTATTACTACGTCTTGCTGCTGCCCCTGATGATTGCCTTTGCTTTTATCCCCACCGGCCTCGGCGCGATTGTTTGTCTCGCGACAGTGCATTTCTTTGCCCCACTGAGGCGACCGATTGTCGTCGTTTCGGCTCTCACGGTTTTCGGGCTGGTTGCCTGGAGCGTTTGGACCGTCTTTTTCAGTCGACAGAACGAACTGCTCACTCCGGAATGGTTTGAAGAAACGATGATCCGTCTCAGTACAGCCGAAAACCGACTCTTCCCCAGTTGGTGGCTCTGTAGCGGAATCTTGGAAGCGGCCCGCAGCGAAAGTGGCAGACTCGAATATCAGTCATGGGCCCAGGCGATTCTCTTTTTTGCACTACTTGCATCGAATGCCCTCTTCCTGCAGATGATTGCCAGTCTCCTCGCCGGCAGAATTCTTTTTGTCAGCTACAATCGGCTGCAAACGGCAGTCCGGCATCGGCGGACGATCGGATTCCGTTGGCTCGATCAATGGATGACGAAAATCTTATCTTCATCCCCCACTGCAATCCGGCTGCTCCTGATCAAAGATTTCCGTTTGGTCCGCAGAGATCCGCTCCAATGGGCTCAGTTTCTGATCTTTTTTGGTTTGGTGGGACTCTATTTTCTCAATATCAAAAGCATTCAAGACGCGGCGCCATTTGCGGGCTGGGTGAATCTGGTGAGTTTTCTGAACCTGCTCGTCGTGGGGCTTATCCTCTCCACCTTCACCACGCGTTTTATTTTCCCCATGATCAGCCTCGAGGGACAAAAATTCTGGATTCTCGGCCTCCTTCCCATCGAACGGGAAACGATCCTTCGCGGCAAATTCCTCTTTGCCAGCATCGGCACCTTTCTGCCGAGCAGCCTGCTGATTCTTTTAAGCGACAGCTTACTCCAACTGCCGGGAACTATCGTAGCGGTACACGAATTGGTCTGTCTGTTACTGTGCGCCGGTCTGGCTGCCATTGCGGTGGGCCTCGGTGCCAGCATCCCAAATCTGCGGGCCATCAGTCCCTCGAAGATTGCCTCCGGATTTGGCGGCACGTTGAATCTTGTTCTCAGTGCCGTTTATATCATCTTCATTGTCGGCGTCGCTGCAGGGCCCTGCCATCTCGACGCCCTGGTGGGACTGGGGCACCTCTCCGAATTTTTCTCCCCAGAAAAAACGCAGACGGCGATGCTCATTGGCATTCTCATCGCGGTCGCCGTGGGAATTTGGACCGTCTACTTCATGTTGAGAATCGGCTTCCGCGCGTTCCGGCAAATGGAATTTTAGCGTTGGCGCGCGCCGCCACCCGCACAGCGCAAAGCATCGCCCCCCGAAACGTTCGAGGGGCGATGAACCGTATGCTGTCTCCGACCTTTCGAGGCGGAGTCATTCGATTGCGGTATGCTAGAATCCGCGGAACGGATGCTCTGCAGCGTCTTTGCCCGCGAGCATCGCGTCTGCCGAGGGCTCACCCGCCATGGCATTGGCGATCGACTCTTTGGTCGCCTCGTAATTATAGTCGTAAATCTTTTTGTCATCCTCAGCCAACCAGTGGATGAAGACGCCGCAGACGATACAAAGTTGTTCGGCCTGGTCCTTGGGAATCACACCTTCGGCGACCGAATCGGCAACGGCATTGGCAACGGCTGCCTGGGCCGGACCGAACATCTGCACCGCCTGTTTCGATCCCTTGATCGTTACCTTGGTGATCATCACCGTGGAGGGCTTGACCGCCAGGTTCGGGGTGAGCACGGCCAACAAATTGCTATGTCCTTCACTCTGACGGGCCAGTGCATTGGCAAAGGCAACGCCTACGGGACCATCTTTTCTCCCGATCAAAAGATCAATATGGGCAATTTCATTGCCATCGCCCTTGAGAGATTCACCTACAAACATCGACATGGTGTGTACTCCTGAAAAAATAAAATGGCTGTTGATGATTTTTCAGCCGAACGGCCCTGTTCTCAATCAATCTCACGCAGACAGCAGGCCATCCGGTGGTCGCAGCCTCCCACCGCTCCATCGGGGCGGGACCGCAACACAGGACCCGAAACGATACCAGAGTCAGTTTGATTTGCAAGACGCTGTCGCATAGAGTCTCTAAAAGGATTCGGAGGGGATGCGTTGCATTCCCTCGCCCCGTCGAGAGGACCCGAACATGCAGGAACCGCTACTTATTGTCGGGGCCAGTGCCCGGGCCGCAGCCGAGGCGGCCGTACGTTCCGGCTTTCATCCCTTTGCCATCGACCAATTCGGCGACATCGATCTCTGCCGAGTTGCAACGGTGCGGACCTGTCCTCGCTTTCCGGAATCGATCGCTCAAGTCGCCGCAGATTTGCCTGATGCACCGGTCCTTCTCGCAGGCGGCATGGAAAATCATCCGCAGATCGTTGCCCAACTCGCCGCATCGCGGCCCGTTTACGGGTGCCCACTCGCGGTGGTCCGCCGTGTTCGTGATCCGTTGGAAGTGCAGCGGGCGCTTGTGTGCGCTGGACTGGCGGGCGTCGAGACTCGCAGAACGCCCCCGCGGTCGCCAGCGTCACCCTGGCTCATCAAACGACTGCGCGGCAGCGGCGGGTTGGGGATTCGTCTTTTTGAGCAGACAGACCCGAGCACGGGGAACGAAAACTATTACCAGGAGTTTATTGAGGGGCACTCGCAGAGCGGTCTGTTTTTGGCACACGGTGGCAACTCGAGTCTCGTAGCCGTCACCGAACAATGGATCGGCACTCCGTGGCTTAACGCCCGCACCTTCGGTTACGCCGGGTCGCTCGGCCCGCTCAAACTCGAATGCCGCCTTCGAGCAGAATGGGAGGCGATCGGCTGCGCGCTGGCTCGACATTTTTCACTGCGCGGCCTGTTCGGAGTGGACGCAGTGGTGCAAGGCGACGTTATCCGACCCGTGGAGGTCAACCCTCGCTTCACCGCTTCGGCGGAGATCGTTGATCTTGCGTGCGATACACAGATCGTGAGGCAACATGTGCGTGCCTGCCGCGGAGAACCGATCGAAACCATCTCGCTCGATGAGCCGCATCAACATTTCGCAAAAGCGGTATACTTTGCACCGGAGGATCTCGTCTTCCCGCACGGTCTTGCCGACTTTTGTTTCTCAGATCAGTCGCAATCGGTTGAAATCCGACTCGCCGACATTCCGCCACCACTGACGCCGATTGCCAAGACCCATCCGGTTGCCACGCTCCTTGCTCGCTCGACGCAACGCGAACACCTCGGCGCAAACTTACATGCAGCTGCCAAACGCTTCGCTTCGCGACTGCTCACGAAGACTCAGGATGACGCGGCGTCCTCTTTTTCGGTAATCGGCGACCAACGACGACCTGCCAACTGCGGTTGAAAATCGGGCCGCCCTCCCAACTCGGCAATCCGCTTGAGGAACAGCAGCGTCAACTCCCCCAATACCTGATGATCGCGATCTCTGCCATAATAAGGCGAAAGATCGATCGGCTTGCCAATCGTTAACTTCACCCGTCCCGCCATGAAGAGACAACCCCAGAACGTGCCGTCGTACGGCACGCCCTCGAGATAGCAAGGCACCACGGGAACCTGTGCCTTCAAGGCAATGAGCGCCGCCCCGGGGCGACCCGGCAGCAAAATTTTTTCGGTTCGATTGATTCGACCCTCCGGAAGCATGCCGATCCAATCTCCTTGACGCGCCATGCGGATCGCAGCCTTGGTCGACGCGGTATCGATTCCGGCACGATTGGTAGGAATGCTCTCGCTGATACGCAAGAAGCTCCCGACCACCGGAAACTTGAAGTACTCTCTCGCAACAAACCAGTGAACGATCCGACCTGCAACCAACTGAACGAAAAAGGGATCGACCGAACCACGGTGATTGCAAATCAATACTCCGCCGACACCGTCACTCGCCGGAATATGTCCCTCCACCTCGACCCGCCACAGGATTCGGGTGAGACAGAGATTGATCCAGGCAACGATCGTTTGGGGCACGTTATACGGACTGCGAATGAAGCAGATCGAGAGAAAGACGACCATACCTGCCGCAAGGATCAACAGAATCAAAGCAGCGACGATGGGGGTACCCGTTCCTTCCTCGTATCGAACACGATGCAGCGACCACCGCGATTTTCCCGGGCCGAGCGACCTTCACACCATGGCAGGTACCACGCGAAAGAACAAGGGGAAAGCGATATCCCACGTATCGTCAACCGGCCAAACGCGTGATTCGATTGAAGGGGAGTATCGTTTCCGTCGGCTCCTGGCGGTACTGGTACTCCATCAAATAGGCGTCTTCCGGCGTATCTTCGTAGAAGCTACGAAGGACGTTGGTCGCACGGAAATTCTGCCCGCGGAAAAATAGCTGCGCTTCCAGATTGGTCTCGCGGACCTCCAGAGTGATCTGCGTCCGTCGCTGATACGAAAGTTTGCTGATCAACTTGGAGACCATTTGCTCGCCGACGTGATTCCGACGAAACTCCGGGTGTACTGCAAAATTCAAGATATGCAGACGCACCTTATGCAACTCGTAAATCATGAAGCCGACAATGTGCTCGTCATATTCTGCGACCATGCCGATGCAGTTACGTTGCCGTAGACAGCGAATGAAATCTTCCTCGAACCAAGGAAATTCAAAACTACTGTTTTCAATCTCGAGAACATCGGCCATATCGCGCCGGATCATCCAGCGAATGTGAACGCCAAGTCGTTGTTGAGAACGAGAAGACATAAGCAGGCCTCCCTCCATGTCGGCCTCAGAGAATTACACAGATTCCAAGTGAGTCGACACGTTAGCAAATTGGCTCTCGAGGGCCAATACGAATAGGACGCAAGGCGACCGCAAAATGATAGCACCGCCAATCACATCAAGACGTATCGAATCAACGCGATTACTTATTCGCTTCCTTGGTGCGATCTCGGTGGCACTTCGACCACGGCGCGATTCCAACCGCACGCGAGAGCAGTGACCCCGATGAGAGTCATCACCAGAAAACCAAGAATGCTGGGGCTCAAGAACAACCAATAAAACATGGCGATTACGAATAGCAGCGGTAGCAACGGGACACTGCAATGCATCCAGCGGTCGACCCACTCCGGAGAAAAGCCGATCACACCTGCTGCCAGCAGTACCATTGCCACAAGCCACCAACGCAAAGATCGCGTCGATGAGAGCCCTGCGGGCGGCTCAACAGCGAGCGTCCCCTGCGGCTCCTCAGCGGCCAACGCCTGAGGACGAGGAAAGATTCCCTGCCAAGGGTCCGGACCGAGCGGTCCCACGTCTCGAAATGCCTCCACCTTGGGGAAAACTCCTTGCGTCACTAACCGGCCGGCAAGGTCACGCACCTGCTCCGCTAGCACCTCACTTCGTGCGGCAAACTCGGCGGAGACCGCTGTTGGCACCGAGGCCGGAAGCTTTGCCACCAGCGAGTCCATCTCGGCTTCAGTCGATACCAAGTGCCTCACCGTGCGGTTATACCAGGGAAGCAGGGCTTCAACCGGTTCGGCCGACGTGACATCCGACAACACATCGAGCGATGTACGCATCCTTTTATGTAAATGCTCGTACTGGCGCGCCACGGCACTCTCCGTATCGATGGGTGAACCCTTTGCATGCCAGCGTCCGGAACGATCGGCACCGGCCAACGACCAGAGCGTGGAGTCCACAGGTATCTTTTCGCCATCCACCGCAAGTGAAGGTTGCGATACCCCCCGCATACCTCTCCCTCTTTTGCTGTAGGGAGCAGAATAGAGGACCTCGATCCGCTGAAGCAGATTACTGGAGTGGAGTTCGATTTCCCAACACCCGTCACGCTCCGCCATCGTCGTCGATCGATCATCCACACGGATGCGGAGTAATTTTGCAGAGTCGTGAGGAAGGCAGAGCCGCACCCGCGATAACCCAGCCGGGACCAAGTGAAAAATAACTCGACCGAAATACCGATCAACTCGCCCGGTTGCGACATCTACAGTCGCCAGGGGAATTTCCGGTTCCTGCGCCGGCTGTCCCACCGACTCGAGGACCGCGCGATAGTCACGGCCCGTAACCTGAAACGAGGTCACCGACGTTCCCGCAAGCGGTGCATTTTCTGAATCTTCGGGAAGGCGTCGTGGCACCAGGCCCGCCGTCTTCCACGAGGCGTCCTGCAAATCAACCTTTTTCGGGATCACCACAAATCGGGAGACCCTCGGGATGTCCTGCGTTGAGATGATGGGGCAGCGGACAGGATCCTCCGGCGCGATATCGAGCGGACCTCGAAGCGAGAATCGCAGCGCATCGGTAATCGCATCTTTCGGATGCACCTCGAGCAGCGAACCGGCACCTCCCGGCAAGGGCTTGATCGTAAAGGGAAGAGGTGGATCGAGACGAAAAGGCCCCGCATAATCATCGGGAATCCGTAACCTGATCGTGTCGAGTCTGCCACGCTTTACCTCGATTCTCAAATCGACGTCAACGATCCATTTCGAGTCGATCCGGTTGAGCGAAACGACTTGAATCGCCTCGGCGTCGATCGGATTTGGCGCGATGGCAATCTGCGGTGCCGAGGTATCTACAGGGAACTCATAGACTCCGACCGCGCGACCGAAGTTCTTCGGAATCCGGGCCATCGGCACCGGATCGTCCAATCGTTGCCAGTTGACCTTCTCTCCCTCCAGCCGGACCTGAACGCGAGGACCGCGATAAATGGCAATCTGGCCGCCGCGCATCGTCACATCTTTCATTGTGAACCGTGGAACTCGCAGGCTTTCCGCAGAATGGGGCATATGTCCGTGGATGACCAACTGCTGGATTCCCCGGACCGCTTCCGCGAGAAAAAGAGTGAGTTGATTCACGCCCGACTCTTCGTGCGTCGACCAGCGCAGCACTCGATCGACTCCCTCGGAGAAGACTTCGACTCGCTCAGGCTGAAAGTGATCGGGGAGATCGATATGATACTGGCAGCGATGTCCGTCGGTGGTTTCAAGATCATATTCGGCGACCACCTCCGTCACCTTGTCGGAGATACCTAGAGCCACCTTCGCAAAAGCGACCGTTTCGGAGTCCTCGAGTCGCGTCGGCAAACTCCAGTCGGTCTGACTTCCCGTCTGTTGATAAAAGAAGTCGGGCGCCTGGCCTGCCACATTCCACGTTTCTCCCGCCGTGGCGATCGATAACGGTTTGAGCAAAGAGTCGCCGCTGACGGCATCCCGATCGACGATGAGCGATGGATCGACGGAAACGGCAATCCACCGCCGGTAATCGCGAGTGCCCACCACGTCGAACTGGGGAATACGCACCGTCCCCATGCCCGAAACACCCGCCCAAAGAAATGGTAAGCGGATTTCTAACTCACCATCGACTGCCTTATCCCACTGCAATTCAATCGTCTGAGGATCGCCCGGTTCGGTGCGAACATGATTGATCGGAACCGACTGCCCGTCGACCTCACCACGCAGGGGCGAGAGCAGGCGAAGTTGCGGGTCGGTCGCAATTTGTATCCGTTGACTGCGTCGATCCCGTGAATCAATCTTCAAGCGGGCATCAACCACCACCGCACCGGGTTGCACTTTCATCCAGATCAACTGATCCACATCCGCCGCATCGCCTTCTGCTGCAGTCGCGCCTTCACGCCACTGCAGTACCAGTTGATCGGTATTTCCGAGGTCAACGTGGAGTCGATTCCGAACTTCGTCTCTCCGGGTCGCCCCCTGTGCTGAGAGGGCCTCAGGTGGAACGGCATCGACGGGCAAGTCGACTTCTAACGTCGATGTTGCCAATGCCGGTATGGGAACCCGGACCTGTCGCAACCCTCCCGTATCGACAACGCGTAACGGAAAAGAAAATTCAACCAAATAAATACCCGGTTCGTCGATCGAAATCAGAAAGGCGCCCTCAGGCGTTCTTTCAATCCCGTCATAAACTTTTCCATCGATCGTCACCCGGCACTGATCGAGTTCGACATCCTCCGAAGCGATCGGGATAAGCACGCGCGTTTCGCGAAGCCCAACTTCAACTTGTATCGAGGCGGTACACTGCTCCACTTCCAATCGCTTTTGATTCTCTTCCCAGTCGAACTCGATTCGGTAGTGAGCGCCGGTGAGCAACCAATCAATCACCGAGGGCGACGATAACCTTTCCTCGTAGACCCCCTCGAACAAAGCGGGGGAGAGATAGTACGTGTCACCACCCTTTTTACTTTCACTATCCACCGGAATGACTACGACAGCCGAACCTTTCGAGGGGTCCGCCGCGTGCGATGCCATTTGTGAGAAGAAAAGGATGCCTGCGAGAGACAATAAACTTATCTCCGACCCGGAGAGTCGCATCGTCTTGGTCACCGCGTCCTCTGGAGCCGTATGCGGGCGTTGGTCGGGCGCTGCTGCGGAAAAGACTGCGAAAGGCGCAAAACGATGAAAGAGAAAAGCCACACCTGCAGCACAAAACGACGCGGTGGCCAGCGGCGCGACCGTTGCCGGCAACATGAGGGCTGCGGCTGCCAGGCACAACAAACCGAGACAACCTTTTCTTAAATCGAAAGGACCCCACAAGCAGCCCGCAAGTGCCACTACCGTAAAGAGGGTCCACTGCAAACCTCGCAGCGATCGCACGTCGACCAATTGAACCGATGCAAGGTTGGTCTGCGACCGGTCCAGATAAAGGGTGGAGCCACCCTGCCGCTCAGCAAAATCAAATCCTTCCCGCCACACCGGCTGCCAGGGAAAGTCGCTCACTGACTTTTCCTCTCTCCATCGCTTGAGAGGTAAGGCGGAAGAGGGCAACGCCGAATTCGTGTCACCGGTTCGAGTACCGGGTACCCGGCAAACCACTCCCTCAATCAACCAGTCCGATTCGCTCGATTGCAACGCGGCAGCAGTCGATAGAATCCACCCTTGCCGCGTCGCGGCGAGTACCAGATTTGCGGCTTGCAACGTTTCGGCTGCCAGTCTTGCTGGGGTTCGTGCCTGATGTACTTCAATCGGAGTCTCGGGGCCAATTCCCACAGCAGAAAGCGCATCGACATCGACCCACAGTCGCTCACCCGTGATGTCATCAACCCCCAAAACCGACTCACCAAGCCGGGCGAGGTCACCCCACGAGGCGGTCTGCGGATTCTGCGAGAGAACGATCCCCATCCTAGTGACAAACTTTTCTGCACGTCTCGTCACCCGCCGCTTGGCATCTTGCGTCACCAGCGGAATCGCGGACCAACTCTCGGAATCAAAAGGATCGAAAACAGGGGCCGACTCGAGTCGGGCAAGGGGCCCAAACAACCGCTGCTGCCAACTCAACCCGACGCGATCTGCTCCCACCCCCGTCAAACCATCGGTCGTCACGTAACCGGGCGGCGCATGTACGACTCTTGTCCACTCGATCACGGGAACATCGATCTCGGGCAAAGGCAAAGGGACCTTACGGATCCAAGGCACATAACCGGTAACGGCGGGCGTACTCCACTGCAACTCGACAACCGAAAAGCGTTGGTCCTCCGGCAAGGCAATTGCGAGCGGAACGTCCGTACCGACCGGTGGCATCCGAATCTGCACACCATCCACTTCTGCACTCTCAAATTGCTCGCCCTGACCGAGCGACGCCGTAAAGAATGCCTGACCTTCGTTTTCCAAGTAGTAGGTCATTCTGTGGGTCCCCTGCCCTTCTGGTGTAAACCAGGATTCGGCAATCGCCCGCCAGATGAGTGCAGAACCGACAGTCGCCGATCGCCGGACAACGGACAATCGTCCGCCACGGACACCATCCACGTCTCGCTCCGGATCGTAGCGGAAACGCGCCTGCATCGGATTGCGCGCGTAATCCGATCCCTCTTCGACGGGAAGTGCTTTCAATTTCTGATTTGCGACCGCGATATGATTCCCTTGGCTTCCGAGGACCGAGGCGGTGGCCCGCTGCTCTGCCGCCTCCGGCAGACTCACTAAAGCGATGTCGATCTGTTGATCCAAGCGAGTCGTCCGATCGATGAGAATCTGAAACTTCGCACTCAGAGGGCGGTTCCAACGTAAAGTCCATCTTTCCCGCGTATCCCCCGCCGTTCGTTCTTTTACCTCACTCTTCACCGCTCGTACTCCATCGAGAACGACACCCTGGTGGTCGATTACCGAACAGCGAATCGGCGAGTCCCTTTTCTGGGAGAACACGACCTGCATCGAATCGATACTGCTCTGTTGAGGCGTGCACTCCAGCACGCACTGTTCGTTCAAATTCCGGTTGCTTACTTGGGCTTCAATCCGGGTTTCTACGGAAAACCGGGGGACCGGTTTTTCCAGTCGGACCGAAAACGATTGATTGTCGGAGGTGTCATACCAGATGCGCGACCCCGCTTCGCCGGAAACTGCCTCGCCGGAATCTTCCGCAACCAAATCCTCGGGCAATCGGCCCTCCTCCTCCGCATCTCGCTTTTTGAAGGAGAAATTCTCCTCGACCCTTTCACGGTCCCCGCTCCCGAGCTGATCCAAGGTGAGTCGCGGGACCGCGTTGCGGTCGTCGACGCGAACGCGATAGGGATCAGACGCGGAAAACTCGATAAGTTCTCTCCTGCGGCGGAATCCTTCGAATTGCAGCATCTGCAAATCGGCCAACTCCAGTGCCCCGGTGCGACTTCGCCTTCCTGTGATCTCAAACCGTAAAGGCGCCGCCGAGGAAATACCGCGACGAAGCGAAAGGATACATACGTTGCCGTCGGCCACCCTCTCCTGTCGCCATCCGGCTAGTACGCCCGAGTCGTCGGCCACAACCGACTCGATATTCCATGCGTCGGGAACGCGGGCACGTATCTGAAACTTCGGAGGACCCCGTACACTCAGATCGCAGACCATACGGCCTTCGATGGCCCCCTCCCGCACCGTATACGTGGTCACACAATCAACCGTTCCCTCGCCTGACGAAAGTGCCAGAACCACCTCTGCGCCGGCATCCGGACCATGGTCCTGTAGTTCAAAAACCTCTGCGCCTTCCCGGCCCGGAACCCGCCCGGCCCGGAGTTGCTGACACCCGAAGAGTTCCAGCCGCTCGGTGACGAGAGGTGCCGAAACAAGGAGCGTCGTGGTGCCCTCTTGCCAGGAAAGATCCTCGAGAGTGACCCGCGGAAGTCTCCACATTGCATCAAAAACCGGTGAAGCAATCGCCCGAATCCGCACGATCCGATCGTTGCCCGCAACCGGTTCCGGGAACAGGAGAACCACCTTTTGCTGCTCCGAATCGGCCGAAGATTGCTCGAGCCATTCAATGGGCTCCTCACCCACAAACGCCTCAACGAGCCGCAACTCCGGATCGATCGCCAGCGACAGTCGCCTGATCGGCTTGCGGTACACGCTCAACGACAATTCCTGATCGAGTTGCATGCGATCGATGCGAAAATCGTAAGACCGCGATTGCGTGAGCAAATCCAATCGCTTCTCGCCCGAATCGGAAACACTGCGGGAAATCTGAAGGGGAATGCGACTCCCTCCGCTCAACTGCAATTCCCATCGCCGCATTGAGTCGGCAGTTACCGGCGGCACGTCGATCAGGGCCCCCCTCACGTCGGGTTCGGTTCCGGGAGGCAATTCGAGAAGGAGTTGCTTTGTCCCGCTTGCGGGAACCTCGAAGTTGAATTGCAACTGACCACCCCGATTTCGTTTGCCGCGCAGCGACCAATTGGCGTGGAGCGTTCCGGATCCACGAATAAAAAGGACAAGACGTCCACTCTGATCACTTCCGATCCGGGCAGGAATTTTTTCCCCCTCCTGCTCCCACTGCAGATCTCCGAGCGCGAGGTTACAAGGCTCCAGGGGCATCGCGGCAAGTTCGCCTGCCGGCGATTCAATCTTCATCGCCAACTCACCCGTCAATTGATTCTGATCACCTAGAGCAGCAGTGAAGAGGGCATCGCCAATCCGGGGTGGCTTCGCCCCCGCCTTGATCCCTGTTGCCCAACGTTCAAATACTGCGGCATCGATCGGCTTGTATATTCGGTTGCCGAAGGGCCCTTCGCTCAACCGATCGGCCGGAACGTAGACCCTGCGAAAGGTGATCCCCCTGCCCTCCGCCTCTTCCGCGACAGTCGCCGACGGGATCGCTGCAAGGAGAGCAAGACCGAGTACAACAAGAATGCGGCACACGCTCATCATGACTTGGGCTCCGCAACCGATCCATCGAGCGGTGCCTCCAGCGGTCCCGCGTGCAGAGACGATTCCCCACTGCTGACCTGAGTCACCGAAGAAGTCGTTTGCGGCACCATCTCGTAGTGATGCAACTCGGTCGTCCGCTGACGATGACTCGACCCACTCGTCCGCTCAATAATAATCTGTTCGACTCCTCGACCGCGGAGCATCTTCCGTAAGAAGATGGCCAGCAAGGTAAGCACCAGACCCAACAAGCCCATCTGAATGACCATTGCCGCGGGCTCGGGATAGAGCAGCCCCGCCGCCAACAAACCGATCGCCAACGCAAATGCCAGCTTACCGCGACGAAGGCGGGGAATGTAGATACAGGCCATCCCGGCGGCCAATACGATTCCTGCCGGTATCAGAACGAGCATGGTCCGGGGAATTGTCAGGACCGATAACTGTTGCGGCCACTCCGGAAGGCGGAACAGGTAGCGATTGATTCCTGCGGTCGCTAACCGCGATTTACCGGGGAGATCGTTTTGCCTCGCGTCGGCACCGGCCCACTGAGCGAGTTCCCGTTCGCCGACCAATGGTATCCGCCGCCAGCCGGCACGCCGCCACTGCCACTCATTGTAGGACACCGCCTCTGCAGGGCCCGCCAACAGGTGTTGCATTTGTGGAAGTACCACTTGCCAGTAGAGGGGTCGCTGCAATTGCACACTGTCCGGTAACGCGGGCATCGCCAAGCCAACACGCTGTCCAAAAAAAGCGTTATCTTCCATCGGACGGGAAGGCGTTTTCCATTCGATTTCCAAAACGTGGGATGTCGGGCTCTGCAACGCAATCCGCAAGCGACGCCCACTTAGCCAGCGGACATCGGCTCGCTCTCGGTCGAGTCGGACACCGATCCCCGATCTGGTAACATCCTCCGGAAATTCGAAATCGAAAAACGCCGCTCGGTTGTCCAGCAACAGCGTGACACGATCATATCGGGATTGCGGCGTAAGCCACGTCTGCAAAAAACCACGCCGCACCGTAATTTGTCGGCTGAGCGAGTCTTCGCTCATGCCGGCGAGAACCACAACTTCACTCATCGGTTTTTCGATCCGATAGCGAGCGGCTTCAAAGTCAACCTCTCCCGCAACCGCGCCATCCGAGCTATCGACCGGTTCCCACGCTTCGCCGATCAAATCCATTTCCATTCCCTCGGCCGACTCCAACAAGAGTTCATTCTCCTCGAGCGTCCCCTCCGCGGGCATCACAAGCGGTGTGGTCATCGACGAAAGGGTGCCAGGTTCCAATGCATCGGCCTCCCGTCGATAGGCGACGTCGAGCACCACCTCACCGATCGCATTCTCTAGCGGAACACGCACCTGGGAAACTTCAGCTGACAGATCCTCATCCACCACCAACAGCGGCAGCGATTTGCCCCCACGGCGGATCAGATCAGCCTCGCCGAGCAATTCCTTCGGCACCAGGAGTGAAATCGAATCGATCCGCTGATATCGAACATCAAATCGAAGCGTTTGTTCAACTTCCATTTCTTTTGCGGAGAGTCGAATGCGACTTTTCACTTGCGAACTAATCTCACGCTGCCGAAATCGAATATCACCGGTCATCGCCGTGGGTACCTCTTCACCCCGCTCGAAGAGATAAAACAAGGGCTCCTGTTGCCTGACATCGAATCTTGCTTTGGCTCCCGATGGAACGCGATCTTGCAATTGTCCTCCCTCGCGCGGGATGAACTCTACATCGTCAGCCGGACTGATCGCCACGACGGTAGCATCGAGGCGGTCCGCTTGAGGTTGCGGCAGTGGCAAAGTTAATACGTCAGCATCTGAAGCAAGGGCTCTCTCTGCACGCACCGATATTTCGAAATCACCCCCGACCGACCGCTGAAAAGGGATCGTTAACTGACCATCGTCATTGACTCTCAGCCCACTGCTATCGATACGCTCAACCGGGCCGATGCCACCGGGAAGCACGCTCCAGTCTTTCATATCGATATGGAGATCGAAAACGCGCGCGCCACGAATCTGGTATTTAAATCTCGCATCGAGTACCACTCGGTCTTTCTCAATGTCGAAATACAATTCGGGCTCGACTGCCACTTCGGTATTGGGTGGCTCAATTTCTGCCTTCAACGAATACGGTTGCCGATAATATTCGAAACTGGCTGCCCAATCTGACGTAAGCGGCAGATCGGAGGGGGCATCGACACGGCGAATATCAAAACGAGTATTCTCGTCGTTACTCCAGCGCACTTGCCAATCGCCGGTGACAAACACATCGATTCGTCCCGATTGCCGAATCGATCCCTCGACATCGAATCCCGCCAATTCAGTCGTCTCCTCCGGTCGAGAGAGATCCCGTATCTGCTGAGATGCAAGTCGAATCTCAACCGGGCCTTTCGTACGTTGATTCAGCTTTACGTCGACCCAACCACTCTCGCCCGCGTCACCCTCTTGCTCATTGATCTGGATTGAGTATCCCTCAGCGCTCTCTCTCAGCAACCGCGACTCCGGTGGCAACTTCACGCGAAAGCGATCAAACGGACCGGCAAAACTCTGGATCCGCAGAACGGCTTCCGTGCGGATCTGTCCACCATCCATCTCAATTCTTTGGCGACCGGCCACGTCGAGCGCCTGCATCCGCGGTGCGTTGCGGACCAAAGCAGGCCTCCAGGCCAATTGCATTTCACCCGCGATGCCCTCCAGGCGGGCCCGGGTCTCACCCTCGCTCTCCTGCACCTCCCCGATGCTACCCCCGGAGAGCAGGCGAACCGACTGGTCGGCCTGTGGTATCCGTAGCTCGAAGGCCGATTGGGTGGCGCGAGGAATACGCAACTTGAGTTGCCTCTCGCTGCCGACGCGCTGCAGTAAGACCTTGCCCTGCAGCGTAAAGCGATGCGGCTGTTCCTTCCCGCCACGCAACCAGATCACATAGCCCTCCCGATCCGTATCGTAATTGATGTAGAAGTCTCCCTCCCCTTCGTAGAGTGCCGGGCGATCCGGAGAAAAAATAAGGGAGCCCATCTTGAGCGGAATCGGAACCCATGCATCATCCGCACTGGCACGATTCAAAATGCGGATTGAAATCTTCAAGTCTGCCGTATCGTTGCCCGCATCGGCAGTCACATCGAGTTCAGTAAGCACATACTGGGGCGGCAGACCGCGTTGCGACGCTCGTCGGCCCAAAAGGCGTTTAAACTCCTCGAACGTCAACTCGTTGAGGACCGCAGGCCGCAAACGGCCTCGGGCATCCGGAATGTAGTAGATTTCCGGACCGATTTCTCGAGGTGCCTCACGCCTTAGCCGCTCCTGAGGGTCGATCTCCGCTGGACTCACCGCAACCGGTTTGGTGGCGTCGGGAGTCGCGGGCGAGGGGGGCGCGGCGACCAACAGCGCGGGCGGCCACAGCGTAGAGATCCACAGGGTAGAGATGAAGAGGAGCGTGCAACTGAGCGAAGTAAAAAATCCGCTCCAAGCGCATCTCGAGCGAGGGGATCGGAAATCCAATCTGGATACACGGCGCCACACGGTGTCACACTCAATCGTTCGGCAGAATCGCACGGAACAACCGGCCACCTACTCTCACTCGACCGTTCCTCCACCGCACAGGCATCCCGATCATGCGGTGCCCGGCCCCCCGGGTTTTGGCCTCCGGTAGATGTGCCACAGTCTCTTATTATAGTCCAGATTCCACAGGGTCCCAAACATTCGCGGCAGCGAGCGGCCTGCCGAAATAAGAGCGTGAAAAACGTGGCCAGGGGAAGCTAGGAACCCAGAATAGCGGCCAATTCGCGATTCAATTCGGCAGTTCCCGACGCCAGGGGCTGTGGCTGAGAAAGCGAAAAAGGACCCCCGCTCAAATCGGTGACCGTGCCCCCGGCCTCGCGGACCAGTAGCAAACCGGCGGCAATATCCCAGGCCGATGTCCCGGTCGCCCAGTACGCATCGAGACGGCCCGATGCAACGTAACACATATTCAACGCAGCCGACCCTGTTCGACGAATCGCCTGGGCCCGTTCGATCACACCGAGCAGTTTCTGAACCTCCGTGCCGCTGCGGTCGATCCTCGGGGGAAAACTCGCGGCAACCAGCGCCGCGTCGAGCGATTGTGTGCGACTCACTGCAAGCGGTTCTCCATTGAGAAACGCACCGCCCTGTCGCACGGCAACGTAACACTCCTCTGCGGTAGGATGATACACCGTGCCGGCAAGCACCTCGCCGGCGCGGACCACTGCGACCGAACAGGCGTAGTGGGGAACTCGGTGCGCGTAATTGGTTGTCCCGTCAAGCGGATCGACAATCCAAACACACTCGGTCGCCTCCCGCAAAACCCCTTCCACCGCGGCACTGGGGGTCGTTTCTTCACCCACGAATTGATGATCGGGAAATGAATCGGCAATCGTTTGGCGCACAATCTCTTCGGCGGCAAGGTCCGCCTCGGTCACCAAATCGGCCGGCCCCTTTTCACGAATCGTAAAACGTTGCGACCAATCAAGAAGCGCAGCACCACCACGTCGGGCCGCTTGCTCACACACTCTCGCGATCTCGGTCAACACTTCCATGAGCCCAACTTAATCCGTATGGAAAAACGGTCCAATAGGCCTTTGCCAACTTACCGATGTCCGGGACTGTATTATTTTCATACAGCAAAAACCGTGTTTTTTGCTGAGAAAAAAACGCATTATTTTTTTGTGGTCAAAATGTAGACACACGGAATCGATTGGTTATTATCTAAAGAAGAGGGTGTGGTTAACACCTAAACCTTCTCTGGAATTATTCAGGAACACATTTCATTTTTGGCCTCTTCTCTGTTCCGGCCCCGCCGTTCTGCCTTGTGCAAGCGGCGGGGTTTTTTTTTGCGCTAGGCTGTACTAGAACGACGGACGTGCGGACGAACACGGGCGCGGTTCAGCAACGTTTCTGTTTCCGTGTCATTATGCCCCGACGACTCGGTAACCCTCCCCTCGTAATAGCTCGCGACGGAACTCCTCAATGACTTCACTCTGGCAACTCAATGATCTGCAGGCGACCACCTCCTTGGGTGGTGGAACCGGGAAGCTGGCCCTCAATCAACCGGAAAACGGCTTCGACTGGCGTCGCTCCGGGGGCCCCTCGTTGTGCCTCTTCGAATTGCCGCACCTCGCCACCGATGGGGAGTCGATCGAGGCGTATGTCCGCAATGAAGACCTCGTGGTCAATTACGGAAAAAGGGGAATGCTACCGTTCGATCATCAAGTCTACTGGAAGCGGTCGCAAACCGGCGAAATCGATCAGTTGGAGTGTATTGTTGCCGCGCAAACCGCATCGCTCGATGCCCACTCTCAACTATCAACATGCACCCGCGGATCGGGGTGCCGTGAAATCTTCCATCTTCCGGACCACCAGAGCGAGGGGCTCGCGCGGGTGGAATCCACGACCACGCTCACACCGGGCGTTAGTACGGGATGCCTGCTGATCCGTTTCGGCCCACTGAGTTATATCGAGATGATTCAACCGAGCGATTTTCTCTCGGTGCGCGTCGAGTGGTCGAGAGAACATTCTGACTTCTCCCTCACACGCCCCATCTTCGACCGCTCTTTAGAAAAGGGAGTCATTGTCCGCGCGCGGGCATGTGGGGTATGGGCTGACGCCTCGATGGATGAAGTGCAAATGCGGGCAGCCTACGAAGCGTTTCTGGCCGACCCTTTGCCACTTACGGTCTAACGCACTTGAGCGGCGACCGGTTCATCGACTGAAGTGAACCATCGCATCGTAAATCCACGGTTGCACCCACGGATTCCAGGTCGGGTAGTTTGCTGAAAGCACGCTGAAAAACAACAGACAACCGGTCAACAATCGGCGCCGCCAGTTCACCGAAGACCAGTCGACAGCCGGAATCAAAGCAACGAGCCAGAGGGGGATCATCCAAAAGAACCATCGTGGACCACTCGTCATGCCGCCATAATTCCTGGATTCTTCACCGAGTGAAAAGTAAAAGGCCAGGCACCCGATCGAAACGGTGGCAATCGCAAAGCCGAGCGACCTGAGCGATGGGGTCACGCGACGCACCAGCATCGACATGACGCCCGCCACACTCAGAATCCAAATCGGTGTGAGGGAAAAAATGCCGTGGTGACCGATCAAACTCTGAACGATGTACTCTTGCTGCGATGGCTCACCTCGGTCGATCTTTGATCGCGCCTGCATGCTGTCGGCATCGGTCTTCCAGTAGCTGGAAATGACCCGCTGACCGACCCGATAGTCGTACACGTACCAATTGCCGCTCTGCCAGTCCTCTCCCTCCGCGCGAAACGCATACGGGGGCAGCACCGTCCGATGCGCCAGGACATTGGTACTGACCGCGAGGGCGAGGACCGCCAATGCGACCGGCAACCCGTAAAGCAGGGTATTGCGCGGGACGAACCACAGACATCCGATCCCCAGGACTGCCAGAAGTAACCCCGCAGGAAGCTCAATTGCCATCGCAAGAGAGGCAAAGAATGCAGCGAGCATCACCCAGCGTTTTTCTCGACTGCCGTCGATCCAAATCTTCACCACCGCGAAAAACGCAATCGACGTACAGGTCGCAGCGATCAGGTGATTGTTGAGCACCACCGCGAAAGTCGTCAGGAAGGTGCCCCCGGCAGCCGTCCCCACCACCGCAATGCGCCCCCAGTCGGTCGATCCCAATCGTTCCACCAACTGCACGATCACCCACAGAATCAGGATCACCGCCGGTACGTTCGTCACCAAAAGCATGGCCCGCACCACCTCGAACGGTTGATCGGCAAGCGTCCATCCGGTGAGTTTCTGAATCACAAAATATTCTGCCGCCAGAAGCGTCGGCAGGAGCGTTGGCTTACTCGAATAGAGGTGAGGCTCACCGGTCTGCGCGTGCTTGATTTGATCGATCGTTTGCCAACGGGGATACTCTGCCGGATCGGTGACAATTTGATCGATCGCATAGGTGCCGTCGTCCACCAGCGCCCTAATCGTGCACCAGCGACTGCGATCATTGGCACTGAGGAAAGGCCGCGACAAGCGGAGCTGCTTCGCCTTTTTGATGCGAAAATCTGCAAGCTCATCTTCCAGCGCCTCTCCGCGAAGACCCTGGGCCGCAAGTTGCTGACGCTGACGATCAACGGATGAGCGGAGTCGCATTTTTTCGATGGAAGCCACATCGACTGCCGTCACCGCAAGAATCCGGCCACTGATCATGCCGGCCGAAAGGACGATGAGCAACGAATAGGCAGCATACCGCGTCCGCCGGCCGCTGACCTCAGGGGTCGACCTCCCGGGCAGCGACTGCTCTGGGCTTTGCATCGGATCGCTTCCTTCCTTGCTGTGCATCATGCCTCGTGTGACTGCTCCTCTACAGCAGGGATCTTTGCGGTAGCGGCCGAGTCGCCAGGTTCCACGGAATCAGTCTGTTCGGTGATCGAATAGCGGGCCGCACCGCGACTCGACTGCGCGGCAAGCATCTCGGCAATCAATCCGAGCGAGAGCATTTGTCCGCCGATAAGCAACCCGCCGAGCGAATAGTAAAGAAGCGCCGTCTCGCTCACGTGAAGTACCGGAATGCCTGGGATCATCCGCGAGATGACCCACTGGATCGCGAGGCTGAGCATCCCCAACCCGCCAAGTAAAAACGACACGAGGCCAACGCCTCCGAGCAGGTGCTGAGGCCGATGCCCATAACCGGTAAGAAACAGAACCGTGATCAAGTCCAAAAGGCCCTTGAGCAAACGCTTGGAACCATACTTCGTTTTTCCATACTTGCGAGGCCGATGACTGATCGCAATCTCGCCAATGTGAAACCCGCGTGCCGCCGCCAGCACCGGAACGAACCGATGCATGCCCCCATAGAGATGGACCTCGCGGAGCACCTCTTGGCGGTAACACTTCATCCCACAGTTGAAGTCGTGCAACGTGAGACCGGTCGTCATTCTCACGAGCCAATTGAAAACGCGGGATGGAATGATCTTGTTAAGCGGATCGTGACGTATCTTTTTCCAACCGCTCACCACATCGAAACCCTCTTCCATTTTTTTCAGAAAACGAGGGATTTCGCGAGGATCGTCCTGAAGGTCTCCATCGAGCGTCATCACGAAGTGGCCCCGCGCGAGGCGAAACCCGGCATCGAGTGCCGACGCCTTGCCAAAATTTTTACGGAATCGGATTCCGCGGATGCGGTGATCCCGCTGCGCCGCCTGAGCGATCACCTCCCAGGACCCGTCGCGCGAACCGTCGTCGACCACGATAATTTCTACCGCCAGCGACTCGCTCGAAGCGACCGCATCGATTTCTTGAATCAATGACTCGAGCGATTCTGCCTCGTTGAATACGGGGACGACTATTGAAATCACGCGGATCACTCCCCTCGTCATCAGGACATTGCCGAGTGCCCACCGATTATGCGGCACGCCCGCAGAAAACCTCATTCTATCTGGCGCGGAGGAGCGTTTCAATTCGTAAGCCGCACAACTCCACGTGCCGATCACTCACCCTTCGCCGGAAGCGGAACGTGGCGGATGCCTCAACGGATAGAGTGCAGCGGCGAGCAGCAACTCGACCACCAGCCAAATGATCCTCAACAGCACGGCCGCCAGCAGCGCCGTCACGGCAGCGAAGGGAAGCTCGAGAACCTCGGCAAAATAGAAGTGGCCGAGAATCACCGTAATCATGTATTCCCGCACGCCCGCACCACCGGGGATCAAAGAAAGAAATCCGGCGACCACCGCCATCGTGATCGCCGCAAGAAAATACGGAAAGCCTTCACCGGTCACTTCGCGATCGAGCCCCATCCCCTGCACCACCGACCATAAACTTCCGGCAAAACAAAGCCATGCGGCCGCAGTGCAAAGCCAACCGAATCCCATCAAAGGAAAACGAATACCCTCAAGCCGCTCCTCGATTTTGTCGTCAAGCCGCGCGGTCCCGAGGCGAAGAACGATGCGACGAAAAATCGCAGGCCAGGTCGGCAATCCCGCAAGCAACAAGAGACCTACTGCCAATGGCAAAAGAAACCGCTCATCGTTCAAATGATCGTCGAGCCAGAGGACGAGCGAGAGCAGGGCCAGAAACGCACCGACCGCCATCATCGTCAGCGTCTCGAGAAAAATACTTACCGTTGTTGCGGTTGCCCCGGCACGCTCTGAATACAGAAGGCGGGTCCGCATCACCACCACGAGCGCTTTACCGGGAACGTACTTTCCGAGCGACCCGATACAGTAGGCACGCGCGGTTTCGCGAAAACCGGGATCGCATCCGACCGATTTCAATGCCCGATGCCAGAAAACGATCAACGGTACGGTTCCCACCAGGTACAGGAGAGCCGCAATGCAAAGCCAAAAATAATCGAGATGCCAGGGTACCGGCTGATTGTCCAGTTCGCCGAGGGCGTCCGCGATCGTGCGGTAAATTCCCCAGATCACGAGTGCCAGAATGCCTCCGCTGAGCAACCGCTTGAGCAATCTGGTCGATATACCTCTCATGCCAACTCGCCACCTTCCGCTCTATTCCGTCGCGACCGCAACCGACACCCAATCTGGCGAAATCTTATCATCCGCCGCCCGATTCGACATCCCCAACAGGGAGTCGCGCGGACGTCAGGAAATAACCTTTACCACCCCCGGCCAACAGAGGTATCATGCAGCAAATGCTCCGGAGCGCAGAACAAGGAGGAATGCTTCCATGCATGGAATCAGTTTACTGCTCGCAGCAGTCATCGGCGTCGATGTAGGATGGCAGCCGACCGAAGAGGGAGATTTGGAATACATCATTCAGATCTCGCCCGAGCAACTGCGATCGCTTCGCGCAGGAGATGAAATTGAAGTGGGCGTCCGTCCCATGCTGCGTTCCGTTCGCCGCTATCGGATCATTGTGGGCAACGAACCCTTGCCACGTCAGACGGCTCGTCCTGCAACCGGCGGACCGCCGCCTGATGCGATTGCTACCCCGGACACGTCTGCGCCACCGACCCTCTCCCTTGCACAACCTGACCCGACAGAGCCCGCTGCTTCGGATCATTCGATCGTGGTCCCTGCCGAACCTGCCGACGAGGGGCATGCGGCCGAGCGCGATGCCCGGTGGGTAGCCGCCACGGAATTACCCGATAGCGAGGGCATGGAGATCCGGTCGATCCCCACAGAGCCCATTCCAGCAGCAACCCGCGACGCAAGCGGCGATGTGAAACCGCCGTCGAATCTGGCCACCCTGCCACCACCGCCCGCGACCGAACCACCGTCAGCACCGTCAGCACCGCTCACCGAATTGCCGCCGAGCAAAGAAACGTTCGTTCCCGACTACCGCCGGCAACCGACGGTGGAGCAAACTCCGGGAGCAGAAGAATACCAACTCGGCGACAGCGTGCCGCTTCGTGAAGCACCGACAGCCGACTCGCCTGTGGTTCCGCCGACACACCGCCTCGATCTTCCGCCTCCGCCTGAAACCGTCAGCCCCCCGGCGAAATTGAATTTACCACCCCCGCCGGAGGTCCCAGCTGCAGATGCTTTCGGTGTGACTCAGACTCAATTGCAAACGCCTGCCGTCACCGAACTGCCGAGCGTGCTGAAAGAGCACGAACCGACCGATGCGGCAAGCAAGCCGCAGGAAACTGCCGGTCCAGCTGATGGTGTAGCACAGGACGGGCCGGCCGACACGACGCAGGCAGCCCAACAGAGCGGCGTCAGCCTCTGGCTGCTGCTCGTACTCTTCGCATCGATCGGTGGAAATATTTATCTTTCGTACGTGACCTGGGACATCCGCAAGCGGTTTCTTGCCGCTTTTCTCGATTCCTCCACGGCACAGCCGTCACCGGGTGACCCGACGGCCTGACCGGTCATGCCGCCTGCGAGTGATCCGACGCCGCCTTGTCGGTCCTGGCGCGCGTTTCCGGAAGCAGTCGCACTTCGGCGCCCATTTCCGTCAGCAGGGTGACGAGATGTTTATGACAGGTGAAAAAGAATATCTGATGGCCGCCAGCAGACGCAAATTCCTGCAATAAAGTGACCGCCAGCCGCGCCCGCTCCGCATCGAAATGAACCAGGATATCGTCGAGGACCAACGGCATCCTTATGCCGCGACGAGCAAACTGACTGACGAGTGCCAGACGCAATGCAAGCATCAGCGGCTCACGCGTACCTCGACTGAGTGACGATGCCGGCAGACTACGACCCTGAAAATCATCGACGCAAAGCATTTCCCGATCGAGTCGGGTCCAGACCCGGCGATACCTTCCGTCGGTCATCTGGTCCAAATACACACTCGCCTCCTGAAGTGCTGCCGGCTGTCGCTGCTGCTCATAGCAGCGCCGAATCGAATCGAGGAGTTGTGCCGTGCAAACAAGATCGCGCCACCGCGATGTGGCAGTTTCGAGTCGCGCCTCAACCCGCGAAAGCTCGAGTTGTAAGTAGGCGTCGCGCCGATCGTTGGCCAACGAGAGTAATTGCTCGCCGAGTCGAGCCCGCTGTTGCGCGAGTTCCACTATTTTCTCACCGGTTTTTTTTCTCTGCTTTGCAATCCGTTCTCTCTCTTGCCGCAGTTGATCTTCTGTCACCCCGTCGAGTTCGCTCACCACTGTTTCGAATTCACAGGTTGTGCCGCACGCGAGAACCATCTCCGCTTTCCGGGAAGCAATCTCCGCCTCATAGCCCCTGGCGGTCGCACACGTTTGAGCCAACTGCTGCAGATCCTCACTCGCCGAGAGCCCGAGATCAATAAACGTCCGTGCTTTACGCTGCTGCAGTAATTTGAGCTGTCGCCGACACTGGCGGTGTTCTCGCGCAAGCCCCCACCGAAGTCCCCGCAGTTGTTTCCGCTCGGCAAACAATGCAGTCTGTTCCGACCACTCTTGCGCAAGCAGGTCGATTTTACTTAGCAGCAGTTGGCCGACAGAAAGATCGTGGGACTCCACCGCTGCAACGTGTGCCTTCTCGAGCAACGCCTCGACCTGCCTGCCGATCGCGGCAAGTTCTTCCTGTTGCGCCACAGCCTCCGCCCGCAAGGCGGCATTGCGCTTTTCCACTTCCGCCTCTTCGCGGCACCGCGCGGCAAGTCGACGGACCGCGGCCGGAGAAAGTTTGGCCGGCAATCCTTCTGCATGAAGGGACCGCTGCCATGCGCGGCGGGCTTCCTGGTAGGCAGCTTTGGCTTCGGCGACTTCGGCAGCTAGTTTTTCGGCAACCTCGCGGGAGCCGGCGTTTGCTCTCTGCTGTGCAACCGCTTGCTGGAGCGTCGCGCACTGTTTCTCAGCTTCACGCAGCTGAACTGCGTACGGCCCACGCCCATCGTCGAGTCGCTGGTCGATTTGCTGACAATCCGCTTCGGCCTGCTGCTGCTGCGAAGCGAGCAATTCGCGCTGTCGCTCTGCCGCATCCCACTCCCGGTCCTCGGCCCGCTGAAGCATTCGCTTGAGCCATCCGCCCGCCACCGACCCACCGATCCCGGTGAGGGTAAGCAAAATGCCTCCCCAGGTTGCCACCGAGAGCAAAAAAAGTCCGCTGCAGGCGAGCATCACACCGAGCGAGAACAGAGAGCCAGAGACGAGGAGGACCCGGACCGAAAGCACCTTCCGCTGCAGGAGTCCTTCGAATTGCAACTCTAAATCCTGCCGGGTATCGCTCAGTTGCAAAAGCCTCTGCTCCAACTGAATTCTACGCTTCAAATCCGCAGCTCGCTCCTCTACCGCTTGGAGCTGCGCCGCGGCATCCTCGTCCTCCTGCTCCGCGACCGGAAGCGGATGATCACGGGCGGCAGCCTCGGCTGCGCGGATCACCGCACGGGCCTCCTTCAGTGCGCGCGCATCGTTGCGCAGCCGCGGAAGGGCTTCCTGAACCTGCACGCCCAATTCCAGGCTCTCGGCACGTGCCTGCCGCTGCGACGAGGATTGCTCTCCACTGAAGCGATCTATATTTTGAGCGCGCGAGGCGATCCACGGCCGCTGCGCGAGCAGCGCTTCGATCTCAGGTCCGTCGCGGAGCATCGCCTCGCGTAGGGGCAGTGCCCGCAGAGTCTCGGCAGCCTCGGCAATCCGTTCCTCAATCGATCGGCTTTGCTCGCGCAAGAAATTTTCCTGCGTATCCAACTCCTCGAGTGCCAGAAATTGCGCCTCCGTCACTTCCGGAATTACACCGAGTGCCTCCCGCGATGCGGACGCCTCCTGCATTTTTTCCCAACTCGGTCGCAGCGCCGCGGCAAGATCGCATATCGCGGCCCGCGTTTTCTCTTCTTCTGCACTGGAATCCAACTGCTGCAGCTTACCCTCCAACCGCCCGCGTTCGGAAATCAACGATCGGTAGCGTCCGAGTTCTTCTGCCACCTCGTCGCGCTTCGCCTGTAGAGCCCCTTGCTCCTCGAGCAACCGTGCAATCTCACCCTCGCCCGTGGAATCCAGAAGTGCATCCCGCTCACTGTTGAGCGAGCGAAAAACCCGCGCAAGAGAGACCCGATCGACACCGGCGCTCAGATCGTACAGGTAATCACCCGCCTCGGTTTGGCCCAGCACACCAATCGCTTCCATTTCATCGAGCCCGAACGCGAACACGTTCTGATACATCGCCGCATCCACGCCGCTAAGCAGGACCTGGAGTGTCGTCGCCGATGCCCCCTGCCCTTCCGTCTCTTGCGATTCGTCGGCCACAAGCGATTCAACCGACACGCCCCCGGTGGAGAGTACGGGACGAGCGCCCAGAGAAAAGGTCCGTTCGACACGGTATTTCCCGGTTGCGGTTTCAACGCCCAGAATGCCGACCGGCGGATTCTTTTCCTGCGAGCCTTCCTCCGCGAGTACTTGAGAGGCAAACGGGTAATGGCCGTAAAACATCCCTCGCAAAAAATGCATCAACGTACTCTTGCCCGCCTCATTGGGGCCATGGAGCACATTGATGTGACCGGAGAGATTTCCGAGAGAAAGATTCTGCCAGCAACCAAAATCGGTGAGAGACAACGAGTGAATCCGCATATTTCCCAAATTGCCTCGTTCAATCAGTAGGGTGACCGGTGGAGGACGATTCGTCCTCGCCCGAGAGTAAATAGACGCCGAGATCGGCAGCCCGCTTGACCGCCAGTGCGGTCTGCTCGTCACTTTGCTCCGCAATGCGGCGGGAAACGGCATCCCCCACCGACCCGGGCGGAAGCGGTTCGACTGGATTTAACGTCGGCGCACTGTCGTCCTGCAATTCCTTGAGGGTGCGAAGGAATTCACCCCGAATCGTCTCTTCCGCGTACCAGTCCTCCGGATACTCGGCCGGACAGATCACCTCAATCCCGACGTGCCAAACGGCCGCGCCATCGCAATCGACGGCATTGAGTTGCTCGAGCCACTCTGTCACCGCCGCCGTGGCCTGCAGTCCGCGGACGAGTGGCCCGTTTCCGGCGATTCTCCAGGAAATCAGCAGTGGCCGCGACGCAGCGTCGATCAAGCCGCGGCCCAACTCGCTGCGCATCTTTGCGTAAAGCGATTCTGTCGTTGTCTCCAAATCTACCTCCACCGCATACCGACCCCAGCGGACCGCATCGGTCACGATAGGGCTGGTCTGCACCAAGCCATCGGTATCGATCTCTACGAGCGTGCACCCGCGGGGACCCGTTTCCTGTGGAGATCGACCTTGGGGAGTGCCCGGGTAGTGGACCGTCGGCTCACGGGCAACTGTTTCGCGCAGATGCACTCCGCCGAGCGCCCAGTAGTGATAGCCGAGTTCTCCCAACGACTCGGGACGCACGGTTCCGTATCCAAGCGCCAGACTGATTCGCTCGTCTTCCACCGCCGGATAATCGCCCGGACGAATCGCCTGCCGATTTTCCTGCGGTCCGAGGAGCCGCACTTCCCGGCCACTTTGGAGGCGATGTATGATTTCGCGCTCTTTCCCGAGTATACGATGTACGTTCGGGGGAAGGAGTGAGGCAGCTTGCCAGCGAACGGGCGGATCACTCCCGCCCGGCGCCCAGTAGACCGGAATCCCACGTTGCGCGAGTCGCTCGCACTGTTCGACAAGAAAGAGTACGCTGCGAGGACCGGCCTCCTGCGGTGAGAGAATGTCGCCGGTAAGCAGCATGCAGTCGACGTTCTCACTCAGGGCAGCGGAGAAAATGGACTCCGCTGCAAGGTAGGGCGCGTCGAGGAGCGGATCGAGCAGCGCGACCGGGAGATTCTCCATCCCGGAAAACGTCTGCTCCAGGTGCAAATCGCTGGCATGGATACATTTGAAAATCGGCGTCGCCATTGCTTCCTTTCCCGACGTACCGAAACCCGGCCCCAGCTCCAGACTCGAGCTGAAGCGTTCGCAGTTTACTCCCCACGGGGGGAATCTCCTATGCGAATTCTCTTGCTCCGGGCATGCTAGCACCGGACCAGTGTCTCTCGTCCTTTGAAGGCAGAGCCCTTCACGCCGCGGTCCCCTGACTGTCGCCCGGGACGATCGTGCGTTATCCTCCGGGGGTCAACGATTCACGCCCCGATGAAAGAAACCCGATGAAAATCTCCGCCTACCGACTCGTCCGCCTGCTCCTCCCGCTTACCTTCCTGTTGCTGCTCTGTATCGCTGCCCCGGCTCCAGCTGACGACCCGGAGGGTGGTCCTGCACCGATCGATCGCTGGAATGCACTGGTTGCAGAAAAGGAAAAGCTCGACGCGGAGGTTTCCGCAAAAATGGGCGACCTACAAAAGCGTGCCCAGAGCGATCCGAACCGCGAGGCAATCATCGCGGAATTCGAGGCACTGAGGGCGACATACATAAAAAAATATGAATCGCTCTTTGCTCAAATGCGGCCGCTTGCCACCACACTCGACTACCAAGCGCATCCGGAGACGATTCCCACGGCCGAAGAGTTATTAAAAACCTGCTTTGCCCAGAATCGGTACGATGAGGCATCCCAGATTGCCGATCGCCTCCTCGCCGGTGGCGACGACTCAGCAACCGTTCTGGCAGTCGCTGGAAGAGCCGCCTACGCGAATCACCAATTCGCGCGCGCCGCACAATTGCTCGAGCAGGCACAGACAAAGCAGTCGCCCGACCCCCAGGTGGGAACCTTTCTTGAGGCGGCAAAAAAATACCCCGAGTTTTGGCAACGAGAACAGGCGATTCGCCAAGCCGAAGCGGGTGCCGCGGAGAAAAATCCTCAGGTGCTGCTCAAAACACCACGCGGCGAAATTCTGCTCGAGCTTTTTGAAGACCAGGCCCCCAACACGGTTGCCAACTTTATTTCGCTCGTGGAAAGCGGCTTTTACGATGGCACCCGCTTCCATCGAGTCATTCCGGGATTCATGGCGCAAGGGGGCGATCCGAACAGCAAAGATGACGACCCCCGCAACGACGGAACCGGCGGGCCCGGCCACACCATCGAGTGCGAGTGTAGCCGCCCGGATACCCGGATGCACTTTGCCGGTAGTTTGAGCATGGCCCACGCCGGGAAAGATACGGGCGGCTCCCAGTTCTTTATCACCCATCTGCCCACCGACCACCTCAACGGTCGCCATACCGTTTTCGGTCGCGTCTCGGAGGGACTTTCCACCGCGAGACAACTACAAAAGGACGATGCGATCGAGTCGGCCACCGTGGTCCGCAAGCGAAACCACCCCTACACGCCGCA
Organism: Planctomycetaceae bacterium; assembly: GCA_902630355.1. GTDB lineage: Bacteria > Planctomycetota > Planctomycetia > Pirellulales > UBA7805 > UBA7805. The sequence goes on along the minus strand of CACOUL010000009.1, from coordinate 2,816 downwards.
GAAAACAAAGCGGAACTGAGCCGAGCGGATCATTCACCACCGCTGACGTAAAGATACGGATTGAGTGCCGGATCGTTATACATTTTATGTTGGCGATACGTGCGGTGCCGTTTGCGCCCGGCGAACAGATCTGCGATTAGCTCGCCGAGCGATTGGCTCAGTTCGCCGTGCTGGCGAGTACAGACCGCAATTTTTTCGCGAACCCCGCGATGGTGCGGTTCTGCCACCTCCGGTCGGCGCAGTTGTTCGTCGAGATGATAGAGCCGCAGCGACAGAATCGAAAGTCGGTCAATCGCACTCCCGGGCGTCTCCGTATTGAGCGGTCCCTCCGATTCGACCCTTGCCTCCCGCAGTAAATCAGCGATCACATCATCCAGTTTCTCAATCGCATCATTGCGAAGCTGATTCATCCGGTCGATGGTCCGCTTGGCTGCCGCGATCCGGGCGTCCCCGACATCCGGACTGCGGGCAATGTCCTCTTCGTGCCAGAGGCGATAATTATGTTGATGCTGTGCACACGCGAGCCCGACAAATCCATCGTACGGGTTATCCAGGGGCCCGCCGTGCCAATGGGCGACCATCAGGTGTTGCATGCCTGTCACCTGCGCTACGTCAATCATCGCACACCTCGCAGTTGCTCGTAGTCCTGCCTGCTTCGGTCTGCGGCGCACCGTCCCGCGGACGATCTACCGTGCAAATGGAAAATATGCCGACTCGCAATCGGAGACTCCGCTCGGGCCGCCGAATCGGCGAGTACTCCATCACACGCTGCAGTCACCTGCTCGGCGCGGATTTTCTGCATCAACTCATTGCCTTTGCTCCGCCGCATGCCGATCAGGGGCGACCCTCCCTCGGGTTGCACCGCACGATGCGGAAAACCATATGGCCCGCAACGGGCCGGATCGGTGGGACCATAAAGTCCTACCGAGGGAGTCCCCAGTGCGACGCCCAGGTGGAGGGGGCCGGTATCACACGCGATCAACAATCTCGCTTCCCGCAGCAGCGTCGCAAGTTCCGGTAGCGACGTGGCCGGGGCCAAGTGGCCATAGCCGCCACTCTGCGCAGCGATCTGCACCGCCATCTCGCGTTCTTCACCGTGCCATACGATCATTGAAGAGAGCCCGTGCGCTGCACCGAGATGGCGCACGACCTCGGAAAACCCCCCGGCGGTCCAAAGCTTACTCGGCCAGCCGGCACCCACATTCACCACCGCGTACCGTTTTTTCGCACCCGTACTCACGTCGGCAAAATCGAGGATCTCTTCGTGGCAAGCAAAACAAGGCAGCTGAAATTCGGGGATTGCCCCTTCCACCCCGAGCGGTCGTAAAAGTTCGAGCGTGCGCTCCGCCAGATGTTTTCGGGTCGGCTCCACGCGCGTATTGGCAAGCAGCGGCGCCAGTTCCCGACCGTCGGGCCGCGCAAACGCGATGCGGGTCGGTGCGCCGCTCAAAAAACTGAGCAGCCCGCTCTTAGTCAAGGATTGCGGATCGATTGCAACATCGAACGCCCGCTTCCGTAGTGCCCGGCGAACCGCGAGGATCGTACTGAGCGACCGATGCCAACGACGCGGAACCACCAGCAGTTCATCCAGATCGCCGAGACCGTCGAGAAGTACGGCAGCCCGCTCATCAACGACCCACGCCAGATGCGCCAAAGGGAACTGTTTACGCAGCGCATGAATCACCGGCACAGTGAGAATGCAATCGCCGATCGCACTGAGCCGAACCAGAAGAATACGTGGATTGGATTCCTTGAATCCTCTCATCAATCGAGCAGTCCGTTGCGTCATATCGAGTGGCAGCGCATCCCGGGCCCGTCGCCTGAAACGCCTTAGTTTGGTAGTTTACGCCACTCTGCTCTGCCGAGTCCACGTCGATTCGCACGGCCCGAGGAGGATAACTCCCGGAGATGACACCTGTGATATCCCCCTGCGCAAGCCAAAACGCCTCGCAGATGGCTCCTGGCGGAACCGTCCTACGGGCGTTCTGTTGGCTTCGTCGTTATTTATTCCGCGAGTCGATTCCCAACGTCGCGGGTTGTATTCTCCGGTTGGGGACCGGTTTTACACGAGTTCCTTCTTGGCACCGATGAGGGTTCGAAGTCGCTCGGCGAGCAGAGCAGCGTCGAACGGTTTCTTGAACGTCTCATTGATGCTGCTACGATCGAAATTCATCGAACTTCCATCGTCGGGAAGCAAGGCGATGAGGATCGTTTCAGTAAACTCGTTGTTTCTTCGCAGGTTCTGGCAAATCTGAAGTGCTTCTACCTGACCGATCGAGAAATCAACGATGATGCAGTCGGGATGAAAACTCTCTGATTGAATACCCGCCTCGAATCCACTTGCGGCCGTTGAGACCTTGAAGGATCTTTCTGCGGGAAGCTCTCGCTTCAGATTTTCAATCAGAACCTGATCCTGTCCAACGATCAGAACCTTGGCCATGGCAACATCCTCGAGATCGCCTAGAGGCATTCCATGTTCCTTGAGAAACTTGATGAGGTACTCGCGAGGAATCCTTCGGTCTTGAGAACCCGGAATACGGTATCCCTTCAGACGTCCAGAATCGAACCACTTGCTTACAGTACGGGGGGCCACTTTACAGATCTTTGCGACCTGTCCGGTTGTGAAGACCTTCATGTCAGGTGCTCCATACTCTCACTGTTTTTGCTTTATGTCTGTAGCCGGCCGTAATCCATGTCCAACTACAAACTTCAACGCCCCTGCCTGTGACACCAACCTCTTGTTTTCGATCCCTTCGAAAAGCTGTGGGTTCAAACGGTTGTGTTACAAACATCTGGGTCGGGGCCCTAAACTCCAT
>CACOUL010000008.1 GCA_902630355.1 Planctomycetaceae bacterium | reverse complement strand
TGGTTGGGTGTGGTAAGTCATCTGAGCAAAAAATGGCAGCCGTAAAAGATGAAGTTGCAGCAGCAGAATTATTCTCGCGGCTTCAAATCCGTGGGGAGCTAGGCTACCTCCCGAACTCTACCAAAATTGCCAGCGGATGGTTTAAGAAACTCCATGACGGCAGTGAGCAGGTGTACTGTCTATTGAGGTTAGAGGAGGGAAGGCCTAAGGAAATTCGGATGTGGTATTCGAATGGCAGCCCTGCAATTGCAGCGAGTATCGGTGAGGCACAAAATCTTCAACCCTTAATTGAGGACATAAACCAAGTCAGAAATCCGGGGCAACTATCCTCACAGAAATCAATTGCAACACGAATGCCACTTACAGATGCAGGAAATAAATATTACCGCTTCATCAAGAACGTTTATATAGATGGCCTTCTGACTACTTGGCACGACAACGGCCAGAAGAAGGAAGAGAGCCAATGGAAGAATGGCGAGCGGAATGGCCTCAAGTCTAAGTGGCATGAAAACGGCCAGAAGCACATGAAGCAATATTACAAGAACGGCAAGAGCGATGGCCATAAATCGAACTGGTATAAAAACGGCCAGAAGGAACTAGAGGCCCAATGGAGTGACGGCAATAGAGATGGCCTTTGGATTGGGTGGTATGAAAACGGCCAGAAACGCATGGAGAAGCATTACAAGGACGGGGAGGAAGAGGGCCTTTCGACTGAATGGTATCGCAACGGCAACAAGAAATCAGAGGGCCATTTCAGGAACGGAAAAAAGGATGACTTTTGGGCTGAGTGGTTTTACAACGGCCAAGAGAAAGCAGAGGTTAATTACAAGAACGGCAAGCGAGATGGGCTTAGGACTGCTTGGTATGAAAACGGCCAGAAGCAATCGGAGTTTCATTTCAAGAACGGCGAGCGAGATGGCCTTTTTACTTTTTGGCACGAAAACGGCCAGAAGAAATCTGAGGCTCATTACAAGGACGGCAAGCGAGAAGGCCTTCGGACTGACTGGGATGCAGATGGATATAAGATTTTAGAAATCCAATACAAAGACGGCGAAGAAATAAGCCGCAAAGAGTTCTAGCAGCCGTAAACACTGAGGGCAATTCTATGAAGACGTACAGCAGACTTACGCTGGCTTTCTTACTTTTCGCAATGGTTGGATGTGATACGCAAAGCACAACCACAAAAGTCGCTTCCGCTCCGGATATTGCAAATAATCCAGGACTAACCAAATGCCGGGTTTGTAGTGGAATGGTCGCCGTAGAAGCGCATGCCTGCCCTCACTGCGGTGCGCCGAACCCCTCGGGCAAGGCAAGCATTCCCCCTCCATCACCTGTTGCAGCAACCCCGCCTACACCGGAGCCAGTTAAAGAATCAGCGGAACCGGAGAAGTCTTTTGACGGGGAACACATCTCGAGGCTTCTGGTACGGGATGGCCTTGGCTATCTGCCTAACACGAATGAGCCGTTTACGGGGACGTTCTTCGATTTTTACCCAAGCGGCCAAACCTTATGCGTTTTGGAGATGGTTAACGGAAAAGCTGTTTCGGCTGAAATCTCGTATGCCAATGGTGCCCGTCATGCTGCTCTTACGTTTTCAGCAACCTCTGATACATCAGATCTAATCAAAGCATTCGCAACGCAATCAGAGAAAAAAAGCACCCATGACACCACCCTCATTCGCTTCCTAGATGGCGACTGCAAGCTGTGGCATGAGAACGGACAAATTGCCTGTGAGGCGATCTATAATGATGGCAACCGACCGGATGGGGCATGGACTTCGTGGCACGACAATGGGGAAAAACGTGTGTCGGGATTCTACAAAAACGGCGAACCAGATGGTCGCTGGATGGCCTGGAATGCAAGTGGTGAGGTAGAAAGCGAGAGTGGTTACCGCGACGGTAAAAAACATGGTCGATGGGTCACCTGGAATAATTTCGGTGACCGCCAAATGCAGACCGAAAGCCACTACAACAACGGATTAAAGGATGGCACTTGGACCGAATGGAAATACGATGGATCGCTGGAAAGCAAAGAAGAATACAAAGATGGAGAGCGGATTGGATACACATATATCAAATATTTCTACAATGGCGAAAAGGAATCAGAAGGAGCATGGAGATACGGTGAGCCAATTGGTGACCATTATGATTGGTACAGAGATGGCAAACTGGAAAGCCATACGGCTTATAACAACAAAGGAGAGCTTGATGGCCAATTAACCAAATGGTACGAAAACGGCCAGAAAAAATCAGAGAGTCATTGGAAAAACGGAAAAAGAGAAGGTTTGGAAACTGAGTGGTATGAAAACGGCCAAAAGAAAAGTGAAGCGAATTACAAAAACGGCGAATATGATGGCCCTAGTCATTCCTGGCACGAAAACGGGCAAGAGAGGAGTCGATATTCGTGGACCGATGGCAAGTCAACTGGCAACTCTACCCGGTGGTATGAAAACGGGAAAAAACAAGCAGAGACCATTGTAGAAGATAGTGGCAAAAGAGAAAAAGTCACTGAGTGGTTTGAAGATGGTCAGAAGAAGAAAGAGATTCATTTCAAGGATGGCATAAGAGATGGGCTGGTGACCGAGTGGTTCAGGAATGGAGAGAAGAAAGAGGAAGAAAATTACAAAAAAGGCAAACAGAATGGACTTCGAACGACATGGCTCACAGATGGGCAAAAAGACCAAGTTTACAAATATGTCGATGGCAAATTAATCTGGAGCGTAAAGTACAAGAACGGGAAAAAGGAATCTGGACATAGATATTATTCCGCTGACACAAGTTCATTAATCCACTGGTACGACAATGGGAATAAAGAAAGCGAAATGCGATTTAAAGGAAAAATGATTCACGGCCCCAGCACCGATTGGTATAAACACGGGCAAAAGAAATCAGAAAGAAATTATAAAAACGGAGAAAGGGATGGCGTGAGCACCGATTGGTATAAACACGGGCAAAAGAAATCAGAAGGAAATTATAAAAACGGAGAAAGGGATGGCGTGTGGACATCTTGGCACGAAAATGGGAAAAAATCTTATTCAGAGAATTTCAAGAACGGCAAGCGAGATGGAACTACGACTCAGTGGGACACTGATGGCAATAAGACCGTCGAATCTCAATACAAAAACGGCAGAATAATAAGCAGCAAAACGTTCTAGAAGCCGTAAACACTGAGGGCAATTCTATGAAGACGTACAGCAGACTCACGCTGGCTTTGTTACTTCTGATTCTCGTGGTGCCGCAGGTGGGTGCGTCGCAGTCGCTGTTCAATATTCGATTGAATTTACAACCGGGGGATAATTTTACATCCTCAAGCCGTATTACAACTTCTCTTACACTCACAGATACCTCGTTGGATCAGACTATGGGATTCACGACGAGCTATAAAGTCGTGGGCGTGGAGAACAGTGGGGACATTAAAATTCAATACGCAAGCGAAGCATTTGTGTACCGAAAATCGGATCATTTGGGCAATGTATTCGAATACAATTCGAAACAGCCAATCGGTCTAGAGCATCTTGAGCTTACTGAAAAAATAATGGTTGCAAGCATGCTGCCGATGTTAGGTAAAACATGCACGATAATCTTGTCGCCGGAGGGAAAGGTGCTCCGTGCTGAGGGCGTTAAAGATATGCTTCGTGAGGCCCAAGTCGAAGGCGCAAAAATCGTCGCGGAAATCTTTAAGGGCATTGAGAACACTGCAGTGAAAAGCATTCTCTTGGAGCGGTTAAAAAAAGTAAATGAACAAATGCTTAGCGAAGAAAGTGTAAAAAGAACAGCAGGGCAAACATTTAACTACTTGCCTCCCAAGGCTGTTCAGATCGGTGATAGCTGGTCTAAAGATTTCGCCATCCCGGTATATGGAGGAAGTGGCCAAACCGACGTCAGTTGGACGCTCATTAGTGCCACACCTAATTTTCTAACTCTTAAAATCTACTCAAAATCTAGCACCAATAATCACACGAGCGCGATGCAGGTGCCATCTTATGGCATCATTATCGTAGATCGAAAGTCGGGACTTGCGGTTCGACATGCAAGCGTAGGCGTTGGCGAGATTACATTCAAAGGCAGGCCAGGTGTAACGACAATTCGAGCTGATGGCCAGGGCACTTTTAGTAACTCGTGTCACCTCAAGGCGTATGACTTTATCGTACCCCATCCAGATGGCAGCAAATACCAAGGAGGTTCTTTTTTGAACGGGGTTCGTAACGGTTTATGGACTGAGTGGGATGAGAATGGCAACAAGACAAAAGAAATCCAATACAAAGACGGCAAAGAAATAAGCCGCAAAGAGTTCTAGCGGTCGTAAACACTGAGGGCAATTCTATGAAGACATACAGCAGACTGATTCTGGCTTTCTTACTTCTGATTCTCGTGGTGCCGCAGGCAGGTGCGGACCCAGCGAGCGAATGGGAGAAGGCCGCCGAAAAAGCACAAAGTTTAGGAGGGGATGGCAAATACAAGGAGGCTATTGTGTTTGCTAAAAGCGCGCTAGAACTGGCCGAGAAAAACTGGCCCAATGATTCACAGCATTCAAACAGTCTCTACTTGCTGGCCAATCTCTACGATTCACAAGGACTTTACGCCAACGCAGAGCCACTTTTCAAACAATGTTTGGTTATCGAAGAGAGAAATTTAGGCCCCAATCATCCCGATGTGGCGATGACTGTAAATGGCCTGGCCTTGCTCTACTACAACCAGGGTAAGTACGCCGAGGCGGAACCGCTCTACAAACGATCGCTTATATTATAATTGCAGAAAAAGCCTTCGGGGCGGATCATCCAAACGTAGCAAGCGGCCTTAACAATCTCGCCTTGCTCTACAGCACCCAGGGCAAGTACGCCGAGGCGGAACCGCTCTACAAGCGTGCGCTAGCGATCGATGAAAAAGCCCTCGGCCCGGATCATCCAGATGTAGCGATAGACCTGAACAATTTCGGCCAGCTCTACTACAACCAGGGCAAGTACGCCGAGGCCGAACCCCTCTACAAGCGATCGCTTGCCATTTTGGAAAAAGCCCTCGGGCCAGATCATCCACAGGTCGCGTTTAGCCTGAACAATCTCGGCCAGCTCTACTACAACCAGGGCAAGTACGCCGAGGCGGAACCGCTCTACAAGCGATCCCTTATAATTGCAGAAAAAGCCTTCGGGGCGGATCATCCAAACGTAGCAAAAGGCCTTAACAATCTCGCCGAGCTTTACCGCACACAGGGCAAGTACGCCGAGGCGGAACCGCTCTACAAGCAATCGCTCGCCATTTGGGAAAAAGCCCTCGGTCCAGATCATCCACAGGTCGCGTTGGGCCTGAACAATCTCGCCTTGCTCTACGGCAACCAGGGCAAGTACGCCGAGGCGGAACCGCTCCACAAGCATGCAATTGTTATTTCGGTAAAATCTCTCGGCTGGAAACACCCTCAAGTAATAACTGGCATTGAAAATCTCGCTAAGCTCTACCGCGCAACAGATCGCGAAACCGAAGCCGAGAAACTAGAAAAGCGGGCAGCGGCAAAGGCGGCCAAGGAAAAGTAATGCTATTGAAGACCTACAGCGATCTCTGATTGCCTGCGGCAAGATGCTCAGCGATTGAGTGCTGACTAGCGGTTAACCCCCAGTGCTGCACTCTGGCACGCCCTGTTTTTGCCCCGTATGCTGGAAGGGTCAAAAAGCAATTCATTTCCGCAGGGCAATTCTATGAAGGCGTACAGCAGACTCACGCTGGCTTTCTTACTTCTCGCAATGATTGGGTGTGGCAAAGATGTCACTACCTATCACCCTAATGGCCAAAAAGAATCCGAAGGATATGTTTTAGGCAAAAAGAAACTTGGTCTTTGGACGTTTTGGAACGAAAACGGAACAAAAACATTAGAGATCAATTACAGGAACGGCCAGAAGAAGTCAGAGGAACACTACAAGGACGGCAAGCAAGATGGCCCCAGCACTGTGTGGTACGAAAACGGGCAGAAGAAGGAAGAGTCACATTACAAGGACGGCAAGCAAGATGGCCCCAGTACTGTGTGGTACGACAACGGGCAGAAGAAGGAAGAGTCGCATTACAAGGACGGCGAGCTAGAAAACCCAGTCACTGGGTGGCACGAAAACGGCAAGAAGAGTTACCAGGTCAATTACAAGAATGGCAAGCGAGATGGTCTTTCTATGTTTTGGCATGATGATGGAAGTAAAGCTGAAACCCATTTCAAGAACGGTAAGCGAGATGGTCTTGCCACTTCTTGGTACGAAAACAGAAAGAAGCAATCAGAAGAACATTACAACGACGGCGAGCTAGAAGGCCCATTCACTGGGTGGTACGACAACGGGCAGAAGAAGGAAGAGTCGCATTACAAGGACGGCGAACCAGATGGTCCTTTCGTCACTTGGCAAGAGAATGGCCAGAAGGAAGCAGAGGGACATTACAAGAACGGCGAGCTAGATGGTCTTGTAACTTATTGGCACGAGAATGGCCAGAAGGAAGGAGAGATCTATTACAAGAACGGCGAGCCAGATGGTCTTTTCGTCACTTGGGACGAGGCTGGCCAGAAGCGGTGGGAGGACAGTTACAAAGTCTACAAAGACGTTAGGCGAGGTTCATCCGCTCAGCAAGCGGCCCGAAGAAGTAAATTATCAGAAAGAGACAGTATACGTTATGAAACAATAAATAGATTAATTCAAAAGAATCGCCTGGAGAGGTTTGCCCCAAGTCGCAAAAACGAAGAATTCCTCAAACGGAAAAGACGCCGTGACATTGATAAAATAGTAAAATAATCAACCAAAAAAATTCGCCTGGAGAGGTCCCTGGAAGGGTTTGGGGAATTTTTGAATCGCCATTGGGTATTTTGTCTGCTGTCTTTCTGTTTGCCATTCTAACCATTCGATAGAAAGCTAAAAGCATGGAAAACCCATACAGCCCACCGCAAGCATCGGTTGTCCCTGAAGCCACCGCGCAACGAACGCCACGCCACTATGGCGGAATCCGTCGTCTGCCATATCTTGGAATCATGATTGGGTTGAGTATTTTTCAGAACATTTCTCTGGCGGTCATAGCGTCCGCTGATCGGCCCGATACTACCTTGATCGTTGCGATTTTTTTCATGATCGTTTCGTTCATACCCGTATATTACCGACTCAAGAACATTGGAATGAATCCTTGGTGGTGTCTCCTCATGCTAGTTCCGTGTCTCAATCTGCTGGTAGGCATCCGTTGCTTGGTGTTTCAAGAGGGATATGCTGATACGAGGAAGCTAGATACGGCCGGTAGGGTCATCACCTTTATTGTATTGGGACTATTTGTTCTGGTTGTGATTTCGGTGGTTGTTTCGGCTATGGCTTCCTAATGCGAGAAATAGTCGAGATGCTTTCAAGGCTTTCAAAGAAAGCCGGTGACAAAGCAGATGACTTTAAATCTCTTACATCTCTTGAGCCTTTATTAACAAATCACAAAGAGTGGATTATTGAAAATTTCTGGCTTATTATATTAATCGCTGGAGTCGTTGTTGCCTTGGTTGTATGTGCCAAGAAGCCTGGAACTCCTGAAAATACTGAAGCAAGAAAAGACTCACCCTAATCCACGCCAGTCGACTCTGTATTCATTATCCATCGGTGAAATGGTGTAGACAAAAACACTGAGGGCAATTCCATGAAGACTCAGCGACCTATTCGCATCGAATGCCGCAAATCCTGGAGAACAAAAGGAATGAGGTCAAGAATACTTAACAAATGCATATTAGCTTGCTTGTGCCTATGTTTTCCGACCAATGGCTATGGACAAGAAAAAATTGAAGTGTCCATAGACCTGCTTAAGTCCATTAGCGGGTACCTCAGTGTCTCTGCGACAACGATCTTATATGAGACAAATTTAAACGTCGGCTTGACTGCTGAGCTTTACATTGCGGCAAGAGACGGTGAAGACTCTGAGCGCGCTAGACAAATAGTCGACACGACTCTCGCCGAAACAAAGCGTCAACTTGAATTTCAGATAGCTTTCTTAGGCGATGTGATCCAGAAGTCCCCGTTTGAAGAGCAGCATAAAAAACTTTTGCGTTACTACATCAAAGGTTACAAACACGTTTTATTACAAATTGAGGCGATGCAGCAAATGCTCGATGGTGGTGAAGACAAATGGGCCGATATCTACGATGAAAATCGGGCGGCAGCAGAAAATATCATGACGGATATAAAGTCAGGAGAATTTCGCAAAAGAAACCCCATAGAGTAGCCATTGATCACTAATCAGCGGTTTCATTCAATTCGCCGACTAACATCAACGCCTCAGGCTTTCTCTCTGCTGCTGTGTGGGGATAAATCAAACACCAAAACCACTAGAGGTTACCCTCTATTGCTGCACTCTTCCACGCCCTGTTTACGCCCCGTATGCTGTAGAGGTTTAAACGCAATTCATTTGTATCAACGGCAAAGCACCTAGCCTTTGCAGGCGAACGACGCCAAGGCTGGGTTCAGTTCGTTAGGGGGTCAGTATGTCAGAAGGTAAAAGTAGACACGGGTGTCTTACGGCGTGGTTGTTGATAATGATTTTCGCGAATTCTGCGAGTGCCCTAATGTACCTTTTGGGGAGCGACGCTATTCGCCAGTCGTTGCCAAATATGCCCGACTGGACATTCCCGGTGCTGATTGTATTTTCAGTGTTCAACCTGGCTTGTGCCATTGCCCTCTTTCAATGGAAGAAATGGGGGTTCTGGGGATTCTGTATCTCCTGCTTCGTTGCGCTCGTAGTCAATCTGTCAATCGGTCTCGGTATTGCCCAATCCCTCAGCGGATTTATCGGCTGGGCGATTCTCTATGGCGTGCTGCAAATCGGCAAAGAGAACAAGGGCTGGTCGCAGCTTGATTAATCGCCGGGCAATCGGCGTAGACGCATACCAGAAAGTATCATGCGCTTCTCAATCGTCATCTTTGATATGCTGGAAAAATTAAAACACTGAGGGCAATTCTATGAAGACGTTCAGCAGAGGGCATTACAAGGGCAACGGGTACACGCGATCCTGAACGCCCGGCCAAGAAATAAATAAATCCATTCGTGTGGTAGTCACACCCGGTCGCTCTCTCGGGCACGTTGGACAGACCTCGGGGGGGCTTCATTCGAGACGGCGTTGACGATAGTTTGCAGCGCAAAGGTTCGTTCGATGCGACCTCAGATTTAGCCGCTGCCGTCAGTTCTTAATACCACTGGAGGCTTTTATGGAACCGCACACGCACCCCGGCACGAAACCGCTCAAGCATTCCGGCCTGGGAATCGCTTTGTTCATCATCAGCATTCTTGCGGGAATGATACTCTTTGTTTGCGTCATCATCGCGGGTGCCATGGAAGCGAGCACGCCGGGTGGCATCGATGAAGAATCTGCGGGCGCCATGATCGTGGGCTCGTGATGTTTTTCTGCTTCTTCCTGGAGATGCTCGCCATCGGCATTGGTATCGGAGGGTTCTTCCAGAAAGATCGAAGCAAGATATTCGCGATCCTCGGAATTGCGTTTTCGATCGCGACCTGCCTGGGACTCATCGGCCTAATGATCCTCGGATCGATGTAGCCAACAGATTAGCTTCGAGACTTGCCTGCGATGCGGGGCCTCTATTTGTCTCTACGCGATTTATCGCTCTACGCGTCGATCCCATCCGCCGCGCGGTCGATCCTTCCGGATCGCCAGCCGCGCCCCATCCTGCAGGCGTATCATCTCTAAGCCGTACACAAAACCTTTACCCTCCCAACCCCCGGGAGACTCGCACCAAAATCGTCCTGCAGTGTTAAATCGCCACCATTTATAAGGATTTTCTCCGCTGTGACAGAGTGAACGGATGCTTGCCAGGAAGGCCGACCGGTCGGATGGTCTTGCCGGAAACGATAGGCGGCCTAAAGTACTTGGGTTCGATTAACGCCACTCGATTGGGGATGCGGCATGGGACAATACGTGATTGCCGGCGGAAGTCGCGGGATCGGCCGGGCGATGAGTGAAAAATTACTCGCCGAAGGCCACTCAGTGACGATTCTCTCGCGTGAGATGACCGATCCGCTCGACGGGGCAGAGCACCTGCAGTACGATTTTTCTCTCGACGCGGCCCTGCCAAATGGTGGCCTCGAAGGACCACTCGATGGGATCGCCTATTGCCCCGGATCGATCGATCTGGCACCGATCCACCGCGTCACTGCCGAGGCAGTACGCCAATCCTTTGAACTCAACTGCGTCGGTGCTATTCGGTTTATTCAAGCGTGCCTTCCGGGGCTCAAAGCGACGGAGCAAGCGAACGCGAGCATCGTACTCTTCAGCACCATCGCCGCTGCCCGCGGGCTGGCGATGCACACGGCGATCGCCGCCTCCAAAGGGGCACTCGAGGCGGTGGCCCGTACACTCGCGGCAGAGCTGGCACCCAAGATTCGCGTCAACTGTATCGCTCCGGCGCTGACCGAAACCGATCTGTCCGCACGATTCTTCTCGACCGACGCCAAGCGGGAAGCGATGAATGCCATGTATCCGCTCGGACGCACGGGCACAGCGGCGGACATCGCCGAAGCAGCGACCATGTTGCTTTTGCCCACCAGCGGTTGGATCACCGGGCAGACGCTCGGTGTCGACGGCGGCATGTCCCGCGTGCAGAAGTAGAAAGCGGCAACCGGTCTTGCGGCGGCTCTTGCGCTTCCCAAATTGCCAAAGCGACTGCTAGCACCTCCTCTATCTTCACAACGCTGGGAAGAATGGGGGGACTCTGCCGGTACCTCCCGGGCCTTTGGAGCCTCCGTTCTCGGCAGGCCGATGAACAGATCATTCCGATCTCATCTTGAGTTACGTCCATTTCCACGCTGCTGCGAACGGGAGTTTTCGTTGGACTCGACTGCGCTTCAGGCCTGCTGCGGAGACTCCGCCGACCGAACTGGCAGAGTGATCGGTTGCCGCATCCGCTGGAGCAGACTTCTCTTCCTCAGCATCCTGGCCGTTCCGCTCTGCGGAGATGCTGCCGAGTTGCGCCGCACGCCGTTGGTCCGGGCCGTGGAACAGGCCCGTGATGCGATCGTGAATATTCGCGGCCAAAAACTGGTGCCCGCCCGTACGAACGACCGTGCCGAAGGGACGCGAAAAGTGAACGGCATGGGCACGGGGGTACTGATTGATCAGCGCGGGTACATTGTGACCAACTTCCACGTGATCGACGGAGTCTCCACGATCAACGTCACACTCTCGGATAATTCCCGCTTCGTTGCCAAACCCGTCTCCCACGACCCGCGGACCGACCTGGCCATTATCAAAATTGACGCCGGCGACCGCATTCTTCCGGTGATCCAACTCGGCACCTCCGGAGACTTGATGCCGGGAGAGACCGTGATTGCGGTCGGTAATGCTTATGGATACGAACACACGGTCACGCGCGGCATCATCAGCGCACTGCACCGGACCGTCCAAGTGAGTGACGTGCAGTACTATCACGACCTGATCCAAACCGATGCGAGCATCAATCCGGGCAATTCGGGAGGCCCGCTTCTGAATATCGACGGCGAACTGATCGGAATCAACGTTGCCGTCCGCGTCGGTGCCCAGGGCATCGGATTTGCCCTGCCGGTCGATAAAGTACTTTCGATTGCCAGCGATCTCTGCAGTCTCCGCCGCCTCGAGAGTCGGGAGCATGGGATCACCTTCACGTCACTCAACAATCGCGAGCAGGGCTTGCTCGTTTCGAGCATCGAGGCGGGCAGTGCCGCACAGAAGGCAGGGCTCAAACCGGGCGATCGCATTCAGCGGGTGGAATCATCGAACATGCAGTGGCCGCTCGAATTGGAAATGGCGCTTCTCGGACAAAAGGCCGGCCAAAACATTCCGCTCTCGGTGCTTCGCGATGGCGAAACGCTCAAACTCGACCTCGTGCTCAACGCCTCCGCGCCCAAGGCGACGAGCGTCGCGGATCGGGCCTGGACCCAACTCGGCCTCCGGCTTCAACCGCTTTCGGCTAGCCAACTGCTCGACAAGAAGAGTAAATATCGGGGTGGCCTCACGGTGACTGCCGTGCGTCCCGGCAGCCCGGCCGAATCGCAAGGTATCCGCCGCGGCGACATTTTGGTCGGAATGCACGTCTGGGAAACGGTCTCCCTCGAAAACGTTGCCTACGTTCTCAAACAAGATCGCATCACGGCCAAGGGACCGTTGAAATTTTACATTCTTCGCGGCGGCCAAACACTCTACGGGCATCTCCAAGTGGCCGCCAGCACGCGGCGGACTGTCACCCGCTAGAAAAGGGCCGTTTGACGCTCTTTCTCTCACGTCCTACACTCTCTTGCGATCATCCTGCTCTCGCCCCTGCGCTCGGTCCGATGGAAATCGAATTTATTCGCGCTCTTCGCAATCGACTGCCTCCGAGTCCGCACCTGGCGATCGGACCTGGAGACGATGCCGCCGTGCTTCGGGAGGATGGCGCGGTGGTCACGTGCGACATGCTTTGCGAGGGAACCCACTTCTCCCTGGAAAACGACGCCCCCGCAGCGGTGGGTCGCAAAGCGATGGCCGTCAATCTGAGTGACTTGGCGGCGATGGCAGCCAGGCCGGTCGCCGCGTTTCTCGCCGTTGCGTTGCCGAGGCACCGGGTCGAAGTCGCCGATCAATTGCTCGAGGGAATGCTACCGCTTGCCGAACAATTCAATGTGGCCGTCGCCGGTGGAGATACCAATGTCTGGGATGGCCCGCTGGTGGTGAGCGTGACGCTCATCGGACGGTGTCCCGACCAGCCACTGCTCCGCAGCGGTGCGCAGGCGGGCGATCATCTGCTGGTGACCGGTTCCTTCGGCGGTAGTCAAAGTGGACACCAATTCGAGTTCACGCCCCGCATCGAAGAGGCAATCTATCTGCAGAATCGCCACCAACTCCATGCGGGAATCGATTGCAGCGATGGTTTATCGCTCGATTCCTCGCGACTCGGCGAGGAAAGCGGTTGCGGCGTAGTGATCGATCTCGACGCGATCCCGATTTCGGCTGCGGCGAAGAAGATGAGCGATACAACAAAAACGCCCCTTGCACGGGCCTTGGGCGACGGCGAGGATTTTGAACTCATCTTGGCGGTTCCCCCCACCGAAGCAGAAACGCTGATTTCCACCCAGCCGCTCGAGACGAAACTGACGAGGATCGGAACATTTATCGATCGACCCGGACTATGGCAGGCGGGCGACCCCCCCAAGCCGCTTGCGGCATCCGGATATGAACACGGAGCGTAAGATGACCGCGACCTATACTTTTACTTTCAGGGCGGAAAACGAAGGCGACACCGAGCAGTTCGGCAGCAGGCTTTCTAAGCAGTTTTCCGGTGACGAGATCGTCGGGCTCATCGGCACACTCGGCAGCGGAAAAACGCGACTCGTGCAGGCGATCGCCGGTGCCCTGGGCATCGATCCCCGCGATGTCGTCAGCCCGACCTACGTGCTACTGCACGAACACCAGGGCACTCACCCGGTGTTTCATTTTGACCTCTACCGGGTCGCCGACCGCGATGAATGGTCGGAACTCGGCGTGGATGAAATCCTCGAGGGGGAAGGGATTGCGTTGCTTGAGTGGGCCGACCGATTTCGAGAGCAGATGCCCAGCAGTTGGCTGGAAATCGCGATTGAAGTCCATGGAGAGCACGAGCGGTCCTTCACTTGCACCGCCCACGGCAAGCGTTACGAAGAACTGATCGCCTCGCTTCAATCCTGATCGATACGCTACTCACCCTTTAGGTCGCCGATAAAACAACCGACCGCCGAGGTAACCGGCACCTCCACAGATCGGCCGGCGAGTACCGCCTCGATTGCCATCGCCAAATCGTGTTGCGTCGGCTGCTGTCTGCTTGATCCAAAATCGACAAAACGGTCATCGATCCGTCCACGATAGGCAACCATACCAGCTTCGTCGATCACGACGGCCTCGGGGGTCACCCGGGCGCCGACAGAATTTGCAAAGCGATGATCGCGATCGCAAACGGCGGCACACGGATACGCATACGCCTCGCGATGCGCGACGATTTCCGCACCCGGTTGCCCCGGATCGACGTAGACCAGATAAAATCCAGCGCCCCGATCGGCAAAATTGCGATGGAGCTGTTTGACGGTCGGAGCGTACCGATTCGAAATGGGGCAATCAGTCCGTGCGAAGAGAAAAACCGTTGCTTTCCGCTCGACTGGACGGATCTTCAAGACGCGATCTTGCGGATCGGTAAGCTCAATCTCAGCAAATGCCTGCTCCGGCAAACGCGACGCGCGATCGGCAAACCCGCATCCCCCGAGCATGGCAAGCAGTCCGCTCACCGGGAACACCCATTTCCACATCAATCGATCATCCTCCCGCTAGAAAACAGGCGAGACGGCGAGAATCCATACCACGCGACGCCAGCTGATCGATTATATCGCCCCCGACGCGAGGGCAGCAACTACGGATCGCACCTAGGCGGATCGCACCTAGGCGACTTTTCCCAGGGTACCACGCTCGATGAGCTGGGCGATCGCGCGGGCCGTATCGTTGGCGGCGCGTGGGAAGGCCAGATGCGACATCGTCTTGCCCATCGCAGAGCGCAAGGCCGCGTCCTGGAGAAGCGGAACCAAACGCATTCCCAATTCATCGTCCAATCGCACGCCGTGTTCGTTCGGGTCGACCGTCACCGCGGCCCCTGCCTGCGTGTAGCAGCGGGCGTTGAGCCTTTCGCAGTTCCCCGCGCTGACCGGGTCGGGAACCAGCACCGCCGGCACTCCCGTTGCCGCTAACTCCGAAAGCGTGGCACCGCCCGCGCGAGAAACCACAAGATCGCTCGCCGAGAACCAACTCGGAAGATTGTCGATAAACGGTACGACGTGCGCGGGTAGCGCAAATTTACGATACAACGCACGCGTCCATTCCACGCGACCGGGACCCGCCTGATGTACGATCTGCCAATGCCTCAGCGAACGACCAATCTTATAGAGCGCGCGGGGCACCGAATGATTCAAATCCTCTGAACCCCAGGTCCCTCCCGTGATCAGCAACCGCGAACCGTGGGGACGCTCAGCCCCCTTGAGATTTCGCCGCAAACGGACCGGGCCTCCGGTAATCCGCACCGCTGTCTTCGCCGAGATCCGATGACGAGCTGCAGCAAACGAAAGACAAACAAGCGAGGCAATGCGACAAAGTTTACGGGTCACACGACTCGGAGAGACGTTTTGTTCGAGCAGTGCCAAGGCAATGCCTTCCTGAGCAGCCGCACGCGCGATCGGCAAACTTGCAGCCCCTCCCAGACCGACCACTGCCAGCACCCCGGCGTCTCTGACGAACTCGCGCGATGCGAGGATCGCCTCACGCTGATCTTTCAGATGATTCCAAGTGTCGCGCCAGCGGAACGTTGCCGAAGGGCAGGGGAGCCCCTGATAGGCAAAGCCTGTGGCATGCACTGCCCGCCTCTCAATCCGGCTACCGGCGCCGGCGAACGTGATCCGTAACTCTGGCAGTAACTGCCGCAGCGATTCGGCAACGGCAAGACCGGGAAAAAGATGCCCGCCCGCTTCGCCACCGGCAAAAACGACGTGGGGCGCAAGTCCCGTCCCCTGCGGCAGGGCGACCACATCGCCCGGTGTATCGCGTGACTCGTACTTCATATTCCTACTTGCCCATAAAACCCCGCTGCCATCGCAGAGTTTCGCCCAAAATAAAAACACTCAGGCCCACAAGAGACTGAGTGCTCGAAAACGAGAACGCAAATTATTTAAGTTTAATCGACTCCCGGAAAAAATCCCTGAGTCACTGGGGCGGCTCGAGGCCGCCCCAGCGCTCAGTCACAAGTTCCATCGTGAAGCTCCTGCCGATCCGGTTGACCCAGAAACCGTAACGACCGGCAGTTAATGTGCTCCTACCCAGGAGGAAGGGCAGCGATCAGGCCCCGCAACCTTCACGCTAACGATGGAACCTCCAATATTTTCAGCTATTCGATTCTGCTCCGCAGCGTGTGCACCGATGTGCAACCTTACCGCTGCGTGCGGTGCGGGGGTGAAGTACCAAATTCACCGTGGGGTGCCAAGGGCGATTTTGCCAAGCGACTAAGAGATTTTTAAAAGCGGGCTGGCAAAGCGGAGTCTCGCATGCCGTGCCAGCAATCAGGCAGCCCTCTTTTCGCCTCCGAGAGACGGTCCCCAGCGTCCGGACTGCAGGCAACGTCGCGCCACATCGCGATCATCGAACGGAAAACGCCGCGTACCGACCAGCTGCCAGGATTGATGTCCACGACCGGAAATCAGCACACAATCACCCGCCTCGGCGGTGGCAAGTGCAATCTCGATAGCACTCGCCCGATCGAGTTCGACGCGGGGATCGCAGGGGTCGGAAATTCCTTGCAAAATATCCCCGGCGATTTGCATCGAATCCTCGCGGGCCGGGTTACCGTCGGTAATGATGAGTTGATCGGCCCATTCGGCCACCGCCGCCCCGAGCTGGGAGCGAAGGTCTCGATCCCGCTCTCCCGGGGCGCCGAAGACGCAAATCAATTTACCGCGGGTCGTCTCGCGCAGTGCTTGCAGCGCGGACCCCACTGCGGCCGGCGTGTGTCCGCCATCGACAAACAGCGAAAAGGGTTGCCCACATTCGATCCGCTCCAGATGTCCCGGCATCCGGTCGACCCGCTCGATTCCACGGACGATCGTTTCCAACTCGATTCCGTAGGCCAGCCCCACGGCGGCCGCCGCAAGACAATCATAAATATGGTGATCCCCGATCATATGCGTCCGGACCGGAATAGTCTCGTTACCCCAATGAATTAAAAAGGTCTGTTCGCTCGCAACCCTCTCGAGGAGTGTGGCCGTGAGGACCGCCGGTTGCTCGAGACCGAATGTGAGCACGGGGTGATGCAACTCATCTTCAAGCATTCTGCACGTGGGATCATCGGCGTTGATAACGACCAGGCCTTCGGGTCGTAGTTGCTCGAAAATGCGCGACGGGATCACATCGATGCCATTCTCAGACTCATTCCCCTCAGATGCACTGGAATCAGCACCGCGACACGCCGTGATGCAGGCGACATCCAACTCCACATCGGCCGTTCTTTTGCCGACAATCGCCCTGTCTTCAAGCTCCACGACGGCGTGCGAACAGCCCCCGGCCCGCATACGTGCGAGATAGTCGGCAAAGACGGCAGGCCCCGGGGTTGCCGCTTCGCTCGGGACGGTCTTTGCGCCATCGCAGTAGCCGAGTCCGTTGAGAATTCCACTCTGCAGACCTGCGGAACGAATGATCGACTGGATCAAACAAGTGGTCGTCGTTTTGCCCTCGCTTCCGGCAACTCCCACTACATTGAGTCGGCGACTGGGAAAACCCGAGAGCGCGTGACACATGTTCGCGTAGGCGATCCGCGTGTCGGCAACGATATACTGAGGGACCGACTGCGCGGGGATCAAGCGTTCGGTCACAATCGCACTTGCGCCTTGCTCGATTGCCTCATTCACCTTCAGGTGCCCATCGTCGCTCTCCCCGAGGATTGCCACGTAAAGATCACCTTCGTGACACTGATGAACATCCGAGGTGCACGACGTAAACCAGATTTCGTCTGCACCGAAAAGTCTTCCCCCGGGAAGAATCTCTGTGAGGGGTAGACCGTGAACTTTGAGCAAACCATGTTTTTGCATCGCTTGGCCTCCTTGCCTATGCGATCAAGTGCGTGATGAGAACCATCGCCTCATCCACCCGTCTCGACTCGAGCGAACATCCTGTTCGTCGAATTCTCCGAACCGCGATGCATTCGAAAGCGGTCAGGAGAGACCAAAATGTGTTCTATGCGGGACGATGAGTCAAGTTGATCTGGACAAGACTCGATGATTAGAGAAAGATGACCACGCGTTTTTAAGGTGTCCCGGAAAAACGCCTGCCGGCAGTGCTATCGCCTGATATCTGCCGGCAGTGAACTATCCCCCCGACGACCATTTGCTCTTTGATATGCGTGCACTGCTGATCGGAAACTTTTCGCAGCGCGAATTTCAATCGCTCCCGCCTGCAATCCGCAAAGTGGCCACTGTCCGTGTCGCAAACGATTGTCGGGACGCGATCCGGTGGCTCGAAAGTGAACCCGGCGATCTCGGTGCGATGGATGTCGATGTGGTGATCGTGGCGGAACGCTGGCCGGGGGAGCATCCGCATCGCGAATTGGAACGCGTGCAGCGTGCCCTGCCACTTGCCCGATTTTTGGCCGTCGGCAGCAGTTGGTGTGAGGGGCAGGCTCGTAGCGGCAACCCGTGGCCGGGCATGCTCTACCAGGGGTGGAATAGCTGGTGGGCCCACTGGGAAATGGATTTAATGCAATTCCGGCAGCAGCGACTCCCCAGTTTCGGACTGCCGGTCATCGCCAGCGATCACGAGCGGACTCTTTTCCGCACCTTTCCGCCCCGCTCGAAGGATCAAATGATTGCGATCCACACACACTGTGAAGACATGGCCGACATGCTTGCCACTGCCTGTCGAGATCAGGGCTACGCAACGGTGTGGATCGACCCGCAGAGGCCGCTGCGGATCGAACGCCCCCAGGCGATCCTCTGGGAAGGGTCGCCCGATCACCTCGACTCCCTTCAACGCATTCACTCACGTTTTCGGCAAGCACCTCTGCTCGCGCTGCTCGACTTCCCACGGTTTGAAGATGTAGCGCGTGCCATCGACATGGGGGCAAGTGAGATTCTGCCGAAACCGACCCATCTCGAAGATTTGTTCCACCGCCTTGCCTCGCTCCTTTCCGATCCTCAAACGGCACAAAAGCCGCAGCGTGCAGCCTCTTGAGCCGGTGAGATCCGAGTCGAAAGATGGTGGGTCGACTCCCTCTCACGGCGTTTGTGCGTTAGGATAGAAGACTCCCCTAGACTCTCCTTCGGCACCCGACGAAAGGTTTTTCGTGTCCGGAACGTTTACCGACCAACTGAAAAAATCGGACTGCAAGGGCACCTACGCGCTGGTGAGCCTCGGTTGCCCGAAAAATCTGGTCGACAGTGAAAAAATACTCGGTCGACTCGATCTAGAGGGGTATCAACTCGTCGATGATCCGGCGCAGGCCGATTTTGCGATCGTCAATACGTGCGGCTTTATCGCCTCATCACGCAGAGAGTCGTATGGGGTCATCGATGAGATGGTCGAACTGAAACGCGAGGGGCAACTCCGAGGACTGATTGTGTCAGGGTGCCTGGCCGAACGGCAGAAGGAAACGCTTCTCACCGAGCGACCCGAAATCGACCACGTCGCCGGAGTGTTCGCCCGGGACGAAATCAGCCAACTGGCGGACCGACTCATCGGAGGCCTCCACGAACAGCGGGCGCTATTTCACCCGGCGCCCCTGCGGCCACTCACCGATCGAGATCGCCTGCGGATCACGCCTCGCCACTTTGCCTATCTCAAAATCTCGGAGGGATGCGACCGGCTTTGCACCTTCTGTGCGATCCCCAAGATGCGAGGCAAGCATGCCACCAAGCCGATCGAGGAAGTGATTGCCGAGGCGGAGCAATTGGCAGCCGACGGAGTGAAGGAACTCATTCTTGTTGCCCAAGACACCACGTACTACGGCCGCGATCTCTATGGTACCAGTCGACTCACTGAGCTTTTGGAAAAACTCGAAGAGGTCCAGGGGATAGAATGGATCCGTTTGATGTATCTCTACCCGATGTATTTTGACGATCGGCTCATCGAACACATTGCCCACAGCGATCGCATCGTCCCTTATCTCGATATGCCGCTTCAGCACATTAACGACCGGGTCCTTCGGCGAATGCAGCGGAAAGTCGATCGCCAAGCGACCGAACAATTACTGGAAAAACTGCGCAGTCAGGTCGACCAACTTGTGATGCGAACCACCATGATCACCGGGTTTCCCGGCGAAACGGAAGCACAGTTCGAGGAACTTGTGGCGTTTGTCGAGCAGCAACGATTCGAGCGGTTGGGTGTTTTCACTTATTCGCTCGAGGAAGACACCCCCGCCGCGCGACTCGATGGGCACCTGCTGGAATCGGTTGCCGAGGAGCGGCGCGATATCTTGATGGCGACGCAGCAGCAGGTTGCTTTTAATTTTAATGCGTCGCAGGTGGGCAAAGTCCACGACGTATTGATCGATCGACGACATCCGGAAGAGAGTCATGTCTGGATCGGCAGAAGTTATGCCGATGCCCCGGACATCGATGGCTTAGTCTTTATCACAGGGGAAAATCTCCACCAGGGCGAGATTTATCCCTGCGAGATCGTTGCGAGTCAGGGATACGACCTGATCGCAGTGCCGACCGATTCGAGCATGCAGCAGCATAAGGAGTGACCTGTTGAGCCAGAATTCTCCCTTCCGCGGCGCGCTGAATGTTCCGAATCTCTTAACCTCGCTGCGACTCGTCCTGGCGATCATTCTCTTCCTGGTGATCGGCATCGCGCAATCTCCGGAGACCGGTGCCGCCGCTCGAAGCACCCTGTACTGGAGCGGGCTGATACTTTTTGCGGTGGCGGCAGGCACCGACTGGGTGGATGGATACTGGGCAAGAAAATACGGGCAAGTCACCGTGGTGGGACGCATTTTTGACCCGTTTGTCGACAAAGTGATTATCTGCGGAGCGTTTATCTTTCTCGTCGGCAGCGACCACTCGGGGATCGCGCCGTGGATGGCCGTGGTGGTCACCGCACGCGAACTGCTGGTAACGGCCCTGCGTAGTTTTTTCGAACAGCACGGCACCGATTTTTCGGCGAAAATGGCCGGGAAATTAAAAATGGTGCTGCAATGCGTTGCGGTCCTGGCAAGCCTTTACCTGTTGGCAACGTTGGCAACCATCGGCGACGAGCGACCGACGGCAGGCCTGGCCCGGACAGTGCAGATCATTCTCTGGGCCACGATCCTGCTGACACTCTATTCAGGTGCCGAATATGTGCTCGCTGCCTGGCGATTGGCGAAAAAGTCGGTGGGGTAGGGAAGGATCGACTGCGACCGCGACCTCCCACGCATGAAATGATTCCCGAGTGGCTATGAGCAACATCCCCACCATTGCTGCCCTGTCTGTGATACTCCTTCCCTGGGGCATCTTGTGGCTCTTGCTGCTCGACCGCTATCGCGAACGCGGAGCGATACTTCCGACTGAACCGCGACGACTCGTGCCGTGGAACGGCTTTCCGCATGTGGCTCTCGCCTTTTTTATCTACATTGCGCTGCAATGGCTCTGGGCAAACCTGATCCGGCACTCATTCGACCTCGGAGTCGATGATTCGCTGGTGGACATGCCCGAAGTCTTCACCTGGCTTCTGGCAGGCAACGCAGTGTTGATCCTCTTGAGTATCGGCCTGATATTCACTTTCCTGCGTATCGACCTGCGCGCCACATTGGCCGACCTGGGGGTCCAGTTTGGGAAAATAAAAAGCGATATCGCCCTGGGACTCGTTGCCTTTCTGGCCGCCGCGCCGCTTGTTTATATCCTGCAGTTTATTTTGAAACAGGCCTATGAAATTGTGGTCGAGGAGAAAGCGGCGCACCCGATCGAAAAAATGATGCTGGATAATCCCTCGACGGGAGTGCTGTTTTGGGCGTTCTGCACCGCCGTGATCGCAGCTCCCCTGGTGGAAGAATTTTTGTTCCGCGTGATTTTGCAGGGATGGTTGGAAAAAGCGTTTATAAGAACCAAAAGGTTCGCCGCGGCACAGGCGGCAGGTGAGGAAGTCACCGAGGAGCAACTCACTTCTCAATCGCCCGATACGACCTTCATGTGGCAACCGATCGTACTGAGTTCGATCACCTTTGCCTTGCCACATGCGGGCCACGGACCCGATCCGGTACCCCTCTTTTTTCTCGCCATGGTTCTCGGCTATCTCTATGCGAAAACGCACCGCATCCTCCCGGGGATCGTGGTCCATATGGCGCTCAACGGCACGAGCATGCTCATTCTCATGACCGGTCTTTAATCGAGGACCGGTCCCCTGGCGAGTCCTGTGCGGCGGATTATAATCGCAACTCGCAATGTTTTTCCTTACAGCGTCGGGTGGTGTAACAATGGCAACCGGTTTTGGCATTATTGGGTGTGGCATGATCGCGGGCTTCCATGCCCGGGCCTTGGCAGATATCCGGGGTGCAAAACTCGTCGGATGCTACGACGCGGTTCCTGCGGCAGCCGAACGGGTCGCGGCGGAACAGGGATGTCGTCCGTACACCAAACTCAAGGAAATGCTCGACGATCAGCAGATCGATGTCGTCACCATCTGCACTCCCAGCGGGGCCCACATGGAACCGGGCGTGGCTGCTGCGGAAGCGGGGAAACATGTGATCGTGGAAAAGCCGCTCGAAATCACCCTCCGTCGCTGCGATCGGATCATCGCGGCCTGCCGCAAGAACAAGGTCGTACTCTCCACGATCTTTCCGTCGCGATTTCACCAGTCGAGCGTGGAACTCAAAAAGGCGATCGAGCAAAAGCGGTTCGGCAAACTCACGATGGGCGATGCCTACGTGAAATGGTTTCGCACGCAGGAGTACTACGATAGCGGCGCATGGCGGGGCACGTGGCAACTCGATGGGGGCGGCGCTTTGATGAATCAGGCAATCCACAGCGTCGATCTTCTCACCTGGCTGATGGGACCGGTGGTGGAAATCCGTGCCCAGACGGCCACACTCGCCCATCGCCGCATCGATGTGGAGGATACGGCGGTCGCTACGCTGCGATTCAAGTCCGGGGCGTTGGGCGTCATCGAGGCGACCACCGCCGCGTGGCCGGGCTACCTGAAACGTATCGAGATTCACGGATCCTCCGGATCGGCTGTGCTGGAGGAAGAAGACCTCAAAGTCTGGGATTTTGCCCGCAAGCGGGCAGGCGATGCGGCGATTCTCAAACGAATGGCAGCCAGTCGATCGACGGGCGGGGGCGCCAGTGATCCCTCGGCAATCGGTCATCACGCGCACGCCTTGCAGTTCCGCGATGTCCTGCGAGCCATTCGAAGCGGGAAAAAACCGGCGATCGATGGCGCCGAGGGGCGGCGGAGCGTCGAGATCATCCTGGGAATCTACAAGGCGGCCGAGAGCGGAAAAGCGATCAGCCTGCCTCTCTCGACCGACCCGGTGCTCGCGGCGCGACGCAAAAAGCGGCGTTGATGGGCGGAAAACGATTCGTTTTGCCTCTCTGACGCGAGCTTTTCGATCTTTTCCCTGCCTTTGTTTCCTGACAGAATACGCGCGGATTCGTCGCAAAAGCCACGGATGGCAAGATGAAAAAACTGTTCGATTATCTCGTCTACCTCGCGGTCAGGTGCGTCTTCTGTCTCCTGCAGACGTTACCCGCACGGGAGTGCCTTCTGCTGGCCGAACCGTTGATCCGACTCGTCACCGACATCCTCAAAGTGCGCCGCGATGTGATTGACGAGAACCTTCGCCATGCGTTTTCCTCCTTATCGCCCACCGAGCGGCGGGCACTTCGGCGGCAACATTGGCGCCATCTTCTCTTGATGGTGCATGAGATCGCCAATGCTGAACGTAAAATCCACCTGACCAATTGGCGGGATCACGTTTCGTTCCGAAACAAGCAGCAACTGGTCAGTACCTTACTCGAGTCGAGAGCAAAAGTTCTGGTTTCAGCGCACTTCGGCAATTTTGAGGTCTGCGGCATGATCGTCGGCCTTTTCGGCTTCCCGATGTTCACCATTGCACGCCCGCTGGACAATCCCTACCTCGACGCCTTTTTCAACGCGAAGCGGGCAGCTTACGGTCTGCAAATGCTCCCCAAGCAGGGGAGTGCAAAAGAGGCAGAATCGCGGCTCGCCGCGGGCATCCCCCTGGTGGTACTCGGCGACCAAGCGGCGGGAGATCGGGACTGCTGGGTCGATTTTTTCGGCCGCCCCGCCTCCACCCACAAAGCGATTGCCCTCTTCGGACTCACCTTCTCAGCACCGCTGATGGTGGTTTATGGTAAACGGACGGGCAAACCGCTCGAATTTGAAATCGGCTGCACGGAGATTGCCGACCCCCTCGCCGGCGATCCCCAGTGCGACGACGTCTATGGATTGACTCAATGGTATACCCACCAATTGGAAAACGTCATCCGTTCCGCTCCCGACCAGTACTGGTGGGCCCATCGACGCTGGAAGCGGCGAAAATCGCGTCGTGGCATCCGCCGACAGGCGGCCTGAGGTGCAGCCCACCACAAACTTTGCACAATGAGTTTACAATGCAGGAAGGGGAGTGGGCCTCATCTGCCTTAAGTGAGCCGATCTTTTGATTTCATATCGTCCTTTTTTGAATAGCGACGTTCCCCATATCGTCGCCATCTGGAAGAATCGCGGCCACGACCCGGCGCTGACCAGAGAAATATCGGCTGATCTATTCGATCGTCTGGTCCTTTCCAAACTGTACTTCGACCGGCACGGCTTGATCATGGCACTCGAAGGAGACGCCATTGTGGGATTTGTGCACGCGGGGTTCGGTCCCAACGCCGACGAATCGCAACTCGACAATTCGCGCGGAGTCATATCGCTGCTGCTCACCCGGGCCGATTGCAACGACGCACAGATCGCAGATGGCTTGCTCCAGCAAGCCGAAAACTATCTCGCATCCCGCGGCGCACAGAGCATCGCGGGCATTGGCGTGGGCGCACTGTGTCCGTTCTATCTGGGCCTCTATGGCGGTTGCGATCTTCCGGGGGTTTTTGATTCGGATCAGGAACGGACTGAATTTTTCAAGCGGAACGGATACAGCCCACAGGATCGGATCGTCTGCTACCGGAAAGAGATCACTGCTTTTCGGCCGTCTCCCAATCGAATCACCATGCGTTTGCGACGGTCGCAGCAAATCGAGTTCGTCTCCGATCCTGCGGCCCGCTCCTGGTGGGATGCGTGTACGCAAGGCTGCTTGCCTCAACTGCTGGCGGTCACGCGATCTCTCGGAGCAA
The DNA here is from genome assembly GCA_902630355.1 of Planctomycetaceae bacterium. Taxonomy (GTDB): domain Bacteria; phylum Planctomycetota; class Planctomycetia; order Pirellulales; family UBA7805; genus UBA7805. Next base: position 73,869 of record CACOUL010000008.1, on the reverse strand, counting down.
AGGAAATTTTTGCAAAAGCGCTTTTCTGGGACATGCAAACGCTTACCGGACCGGCAGCGGAACGCACGATGGGACTTTCGCGGGTTGAAATTTCCGATCCGGCGGCACCTCCGGGAACTGCCGAATATCTACTGGAGGAGTGCTTCCACTATCTGCAGCAACAGGGCATCCAGCACGTTCTCGGACAGTGTGCCGAGGAGGATCGCGATTGTGCGGCGCTCCTGGAGGGTACCGGAATGCAGCGGTACGACACCGGCACCCTATGGAGCAAGTCGATCGGCTGATTGCAGTCGGGCCAGATGGTCGAGCAACTGCTGCGAAACATCCGGTTCGATCAGATGCCACTGCTGCCAGAGCGACGCGTCTCGCTTTTGCCGTGAGGTTTGTAACGTTTCGCGGAGCAGATTTTTTCGCCATTCGGTCGTCTGCAGAAGGAAGTGCGTCCAAAGCCAGGCCTCGGCATATTCCAGTTCGCTCATTTCCTCCATTTTCTCCAGGGACTCGAGCCGGGCGAGTTGGGGCTGCCAGTCGCCTCGATCGCGGGCCGCAACGAGCAGATCGATATGCTCCTGATGAAAGCCTTCGGCACTCTCATCGCGTTCGTAAAACTCTGCCAATCCCTCATCGAGCCAGAGCGGGATATTGGGCACGGCCGCATGCAGGTAACCGTGACACACCTCATGCCGGAGGTCTTCCGCAATGCGATCGCCCCAATACGTGTAGACGCAAAGCCGCGTATCCGTCTGTACAAAAAAAGCGCGTCGGTCGGGGAATTGCGGGTAGTGATGCGCCAAGAACTTTTGATATCGCCGCGGCGTTTTAAACAGATAGACCTCAACTGGCTCATCGGAAGGTGGCAAATCGAGCCCTTCGGTGATCCGAGATCGCATCTCCTGAAGATCCATCAGAAGCCGATGGTTGTCCGGAAATTGAAAATCGCTGTAGATCACCAATTCATCGAGGATGAGGCTACTGGCCACCGGTAATTCAGCGGGAGGCGTGAAGCGGCTACAACCGACAAGAAAAAAAGCGAGTACGCAATAACGGAAGCGGTAGGGCCGATCGCTCGCTCGCATGCTCATCCTCGCCCTCTGATGGTCACCTCAAGATACCCTCGATGCATTGGAAACGTAGCACAGAGTCGCCGTGGCGATAAGATCAAATCGAGTGAGATTCTCAACTGACGCGAGCCGCGATCAGTTGGTCCAACTCGGTCTGGAGTTGTGTGAGTATTTCGTCGTAGCCAAACACGCCCACCAAATGGTCGCCTCGCTTGAGGTTCACGTGGTTCGGTCCGCACCAGAGGCCCAAATCAGCTTCGTCCGTCTCTCCGGGGCCATTCACCCGACATCCCATCACGGCGATCGTGAGGGCATGCTCCTCGGCATAGCGGGTCATCTCCTTGACCTGCTCGGCAAGTTCGATAAACGCTTCATTCTCGACCCGCGAACAACTCGGGCAACTGATAATGTTGAGCTGGTCGGCATTGAACTGCACGACCGACCGCACGCGACCTGCTGAAATGTCGGCAAGGATTTCGCGGCCCGCGACGATCTCCTCCGGCTTTCGATCATTCGGCACGGTGAGCGATACGCGGACCGTGTCTCCAATGCCGCGACTGACCAACTGTTCGAAGGCAATCCGCGTTTTGATGATGCCATCGGGTGGCAGACCCGCTTCGGTCACCCCCAAATGCAAGGGTACGTCGGGCCGCTCTGCGGCAAACTTTTGATTGACCTCGATCACGAGTTGGGGATTGGAATCCTTTAAGGAGACGCAATATCGCGTGAAACCGATCTCATCGAGCCAGTTGCAGTGATCCAGCGCGCTCTGCAGCATGGGGCTTACCGAATCTCCCTCCCCGAATGCGGCCACTTTTTCCGGGTCAACGCTGCCGCAATTGACACCGACCCGCAGTGCGCAATCGTGCGCCGCTGCCACGTCTGCGATCCGGCGCACTTTCTCCTGCCAAGGCTTGTCCCGCTCGTGGTGGTAAAGGTGTCCCGGGTTGTAGCGAATCTTATCGACGTGGGGAGCCAATTGCTCGGCCAGTCGATAGTTCTCCTGCAGATCCACTGCCAGGTTGGCTTCTGTCTGCTTGCGGATTTGAGCGACCGCCTCTGCATCTTTGCGGCTATCGACGGCGATTCGCACCACATCGGCCCCCGCCGCGTGCAGTGCATTCACTTGCGCTGAGGTCGATTCCACATCGCGGGTCGACGTGGCGGTCATGCTCTGAACTGCAATCGGCGCACCGCCGCCAATCGTCACCGTTCCGATGCGGACCGACCGGGTTGGATTGCGGGGAATTTCCATATAATAAGTTCACCTCGGATGCCCATTTCCACCACGATAGCAGCGGCCTGCCGTTGGGCGACGGAACCTTAATCTCTGTGCAAATTCTACCCTGCCCATGCCCTATCGACCACGCCTGCATATCGTGCTTTTCGAACCGGAAATCCCCCACAATACGGGAAGCGTCGGCAGAACCTGCGTGGCGGTCGGGGCGAAACTATGGCTCGTTCGACCGCTCGGCTTCCAACTCGACGACTACCACCTGCGGCGGGCCGGCCTCGATTACTGGCAGCACCTTGAGCACGAAGTAGTCAACAGTTGGGATCACCTGACCGAAGCGCTCCCGGAGGGGAAAAAATGGCTGTTTTCAACCCACGCCCAGCGTTCCTACGACGAGGCCACATTCTCCGAGGGAGATGCCCTTATTTTCGGGAATGAGTCGAGTGGTCTGCCGCGGCAATGGATCCGCGATGCGGGATCCGAGGCACTGCGAATCCCGATTCGAAGCGAGGTGCGAAGCCTGAATCTTTCCAATAGCGTGGCGGTCGCGTGCTTTGAAGCACAGCGGCAATGGAACGTGACGGCTACCGCAGAAAAGAGATTCCCCTAGGGGCCTACAAACAAGTGAGCCCGATCGATTAGAATGGGGACACACATCGCGGGGTGGAGCAGCCCGGTAGCTCGCGAGGCTCATAACCTCGAGGTCGCAGGTTCGAATCCTGTCCCCGCAACTTTCTTTCCTTCTCTCGTATTCCGCCGTCGGCTCGCCTCTTCGATGGCCGGCGGCAGAGAGGCCCGCAACGGAAGCCGGGCATTCGAGTCGGTCCATGCTTCGCTTGCCTCCCTTGCTTGAGGTAGCCCCCATTTGTTGTTCGGCCCGCAGCAAACCTCTGTTACAATCCGTGCCGAACCCGATCGGTGGCCGGCAAGCCAGCGATCGTCCTCTTTGCCTTGCCCCCATAGACGATGAAACAGATTTTCAAGGATGTGACCCGGTCGGTCGCCCGCGACGTCTTTGGCGTCGATATCGCGGCAGCAGGAGCCACCTTCGCCACCGCCCCGACGGATACTGGGGAAATCCGATCGCTACTGGATGCTCTCTCTCCGATTGTCTGCGAGCACGCACTGGTCCGCTTCGGTCCCAACCGGGATGGCGGCTACCTGCTACCGGATGACCTTGCAGGCATCGCTGCCTGCTTTTCCCCCGGTGTGAATTGTGCCTCGGGCTTTGAATGGGACTGTGCCGAGCGGGGCATGCAAGTCTATATGGCCGACAAGTCGGTCGACCAACCAGCAAAGCAGCACCCGCAATTCCACTTTCAGAAAAAATTTATCGGCGCCACGACAAATACTGACTTTGTCACACTCGATCACTGGGTATCCGGATCGCTTTCATCCGGCGAAGATGACCTGCTTTTGCAAATGGACATTGAGGGCTACGAGTACGAAGCGTTACTCGCCGCCTCCGACGAGTTGCTGAGGAGATTCCGGATTCTCGTCATCGAGTTCCACCATCTGCATCAACTTTACAACAAGTTCTTTTTCGGCCTTGCTTCCCGGGCTTTCTTTAAAATATTACAGACCCACACCTGCGTGCACATCCACCCGAACAATTGCAGTCATCCGGTACGCGTCGGGGAGTTTGAATTTCCTCGAGCCATGGAATTCACCTTCCTGAGAACCGATCGCGTCAAGGAGATGCGGCCCGCCACTTCGTTTCCGCATCCGCTCGACTGCGACAACACGCATAATCCATCACTTGTTCTCCCCGATTGCTGGTATCGCTCGAAGTAGGAGCCATCGACCGGTCGCTGGGTAGTCACCTCTCTGTTCCCGCGGAAACTTAATTAAAAACAGTGAACGGACCACGCCAACCTCCCGTCGCGCCAGGGAAGGGATGCGTTAAGATGGTGAGATCTCGCTCAGAGGCGAGAGCGCACGCAAACCAACAGGTAATCCCACATGGCAACAGACCCGATCTGTGGCATGGAGGTCGATGAAAAAAATGCGATTTCCGCCGAGCGCGGGGATCAGGTTTTCTTTTTCTGCAGTGCCCACTGCCGCGAAAAATTCCTTGCCGGCCCCGAGGCCCCACACGCCGCGCCGCCGCTCGGCACCAAAGCGGATGTCCGCCAAGAGCCTTCTGGCGATCAGATAATCTACACCTGTCCCATGCACCCCGAAGTGGAGCAGGTGGGGCCGGGGAGTTGTCCGATCTGCGGGATGGACCTGGAACCCAAGGACGTGCCGGCCGAGGAGGATACGGCAGAACTCGACGCGATGAGTCGCCGCTTCTGGTGGGCCACCCTCTGGACGGTCCCCCTCTTGCTGCTGGCGATGCTGCCGATGATGGGCGTGGAACTCGACCGCTACCTAGCGCACCGCACGAATATCGTTATCCAATGGGTTCTCTGTACGCTTGTGCTTTTTGGCTGCGGGCGGATCTTTTTCGCGCGCGGCTTGCAATCGATCCGTACCCGGCACCTCAACATGTTCACGCTGATTTCCATCGGTAGCGGTGCCGCCTACCTCTATAGCGTGGCCGTCGTACTCGTACCCCGCATCTTCCCCGCCGACCTTCAAAACAGCGATGGAACGATCGAGGTCTATTTCGAGGTCAGCGGAGTGATTATCACGCTCGTGTTGCTCGGCCAGGTGCTGGAACTCCGGGCGCGGAGACAGACGAGCGGTGCGATTCGCGATCTGCTCGCCCTCGCGCCGGCGATCGCGCATCGCCTGGTGAACGGAGAGGAGAAAGATATTGCGCTCGAGCAGGTGCAGGTGGGCGATACGCTGCTAGTGCGTCCCGGGGAAAAAATTCCGGTCGACGGCGAAATCGTCGAAGGGAGTGGTGCGGTTGATGAATCGATGCTGACCGGGGAACCGATCCCGAGTGAAAAGGGACCGGGCGATTTATTGATCGGGGGGGCTTTGAATCAAACCGGCGCCTTCCTCATGGAGGCTCGCCGGGTTGGTAGCGACACGCTGCTCTCGCAGATCGTACACCGGGTGGCCGATGCGCAGCGGAGCAGGGCTCCGATCCAAAGCATTGCCGACCGGGTCTCAAGTATTTTTGTTCCCGGGGTACTGCTCTGTGCGGTACTCACGCTTGTAATCTGGCTCATCGCCAAACCGGAAGAACCGACCTGGGCGTTGGTCAACTCGGTGGCCGTGCTGATCATCGCGTGTCCTTGCGCGCTGGGGTTGGCCACACCGATGTCGATTATGGTCGGCATGGGCCGCGGCGCCCGCGAGGGCGTTTTGATCCAAGATGCCGAGGTGCTCGAACGACTCGAGCGAGTCGATACACTGGCGGTCGATAAGACGGGCACCCTCACCGAAGGCCGTCCCGAACTGATCGAGGTGATCCCTGCCGGCAGCCACTCCGAGGAAGATTTGCTTCTGCGAGCCGCAAGTCTGGAGCAGAACAGCGAACACCCGCTCGCCCGGGCCATCACGCAGGCGGCCCGTGCCCGGGGCCTCTCCCTGCAAGCGGTTGAAGATTTTTCGTCATTCACCGGTGGCGGAGTGTCGGGCAGGGTAGGGGGAGAAAAGGTGATTTTGGGGAACGAGCGACTGCTGCAATCGCAGGGCGCCGGCGAACTTGAAACATTGCAGTCCGCCCGCGACTCGGTCACTGGCGGGGCGAGCTTTGTTTTTATCGCCATCAACGGCAAGGCGGCCGGGATGCTGCTGATTGCCGATCCGATCAAACCGACCAGCGCCACGGCGGTGCGCGATCTACAGCAGGCCGGCCTCCGCATTGTGATGCTCACCGGCGACAATCCGCAGGCGGCTTCCCACGTTGCCGAAACACTGCATCTGGATCGCTTTGAGGCGTCTTTAGCCCCGGACGAGAAACATGAGGCGATCAAGCAACTGCGGCAGAGCGGACGCCGAGTGGCGATGGCCGGAGATGGCATTAACGACGCACCGGCACTGGCCGAGGCCGATGTGGGCATCGCCATGGGAACCGGCACCGATATTGCAATCGAATCGGCCGGGGTGACGCTCGTGAAGGGCGATCTGCGAGGAATCTTGCAGGCCCGCAAACTGAGCCGGGCGACGATGCGTAACATTCGCCAGAATTTTTATTTTGCCTTCGGCTACAACTTGCTCGGTGTTCCCCTGGCCGCCGGGATTCTTTACCCCATCTCGCCCCATTTACTACTCAATCCGATGGTAGCGGCCCTGGCAATGAGCCTCAGCAGTCTTTCGGTGGTGGGAAATGCCTTGCGGCTCAAAGGGCTGCGTCTCCGCAGCACGAAGAGCGACGCTTGAGCCATCCGCCATCTGTCGAGACGGCGCGAATCTCTCTACAATGTGCGTCAGGCCGGGCAGATGCCTGCTTGGCGCCACACATTCCACACTCCCCTGACCACCGGATTGCCATGAGTCACTCACATCAACACGACCATCACCATCACCAGCAGCACAAAAAAAAGAAGGGCGCCCACAAGGACTGGAAGACCTGGGTCGTGATCGTGCTGATGCTCGTAGCAATGCTGATGTATGTGATCAGCGATGATGAGGCGTTGCCGCCCGGTGATCCGGATGCAGGCGGGCAACCCGTTCCCGCCGCTGCCGAGTAAAAGAGAAGGAAAGCGACGATGGATTTTGCGCAGCTCGATCTGGGACAAATCGTCGTGCTGCTGCTGATCGCCGTCGTGGTCGGTTGGCTGGCGGGCGTGATCACGCGGGGCGGCGGATTCGGGCTGGTGGGCGATATCCTCATCGCGATCGTGGGCGCCTTCGTCGGGCGATACCTCTTCGATCTGCTCGACATCGAGATCGGCGGTGGCTACCTCGATCTCTTTGTCACGGCAACCGCCGGCGCGGTGGTGGTCCTGTTGATCGTGCGATTGATCCGCCGCATCTAAAGGTGATCGAAGCGATCTCGTTTCGGCATTCCAGGCACGGGCCGCGCCTGTGGGCCACCCGGTGTCTTCCGCCAGGGAATTTTACGCTCTGCCGTGAGCACTACCGTTTTTCCCAACTGTTCGCCATCGCGGCGGATGAGCAGTTCCACCTCATCGCCTGCCAAATGCGGTTTGAGCCGGTACATCAGTTCGGCAATCGTCGCCACCGGCTGCCGATCGACCGCCAGAATCTGATCTTTGACCTCGAGGCCTGCCGCTTCAGCCGGCGAGTCCGGATGGACCACCTGAATTTCCGGTGCGATGCCGAACCAATTCTGTTCTTGCACCAGGCTCACTCCCAAAAACCCACCCTGCAGATTCTCACCCCGGGCCAGGCGAGGAAGCACTTTGCGAATTGCCTCATAAGGAATCGCAAAACCGATGCCCGAGTCGTACCAGGCCGCGCCCGCCACCTCACCCTCGCGATTCGGTGAGAGAGGCACGAGCAGCCCCCAGACATTGCCGTGGATATCGACCAGCGGACCACCGTAATTGCTGGGAGAAATTTTTGCATCGGTTTGAATTGCCTTGCCCCACATGCGGTCGGTGGCGCTCACCACGCCTACCGACACATTCACCGCCGTCGATTCGAACGTGCGGCCGATCGCCAATGCCCAGGCCCCCGGACGGGCCGTTTCTGCATCTGCAACCGCAGGTACTTTAAGGGGCGGCGTCCCCTCCGGTAAATCGACTTTGAGCAAAACGAGTCCGCGACTCGCATCGCTCCCGAGCAGCCGGGCAGGCAATCGCGTACCGCTGGGCAGTGTGACGAGAATCGCATTCGGTCGCCGGGCAAAATGAAATCGGCTCGTGAGGATCAATCCATCGGGCGAAACCACCAGGCCGGTGCCGGGCCCGTCGCCAAGCGCGACACCGCCGACGCGGCGCCGCCCCCCGACGCACTGCACCTGCACCACCGAATCGGCAACGCGGTCGGCCGCGGCGCGAAATGCTGCCGCTTCCAGCGCCGAGAGATCATCTGCACACGCGCGCGGCGACTGCGAGAGAGCAAAGGCTCCCAGCAGCATCAGGGCAAAAAGCGCTCGCAGTGGTCGGCTCATCGCAACGATTCTCCTGTGCGCGGTCGCCTGGGCTGAGAGGACTCGGTTTCCAATTCAATCTTTTCAATCGCCTCCCCACGGCGGACTAGCATGAGGAGTGTATTGCCGCTTTCGATCTGCCCGCATTGCCTGTCGAGATCGTTGATCGATTGCACCAGCACATCTCCCACAAAAAGAATCAGATCATCAGGCCGCAGTCCCGCCTTCGCAGCCGCAGAGCCCGGCCTGACCGCATCGACGAAGGGCGGGGTGCCGTCGACCACATGCGGCACCAGATCGACACCGAGTTGCGGCAAGTCGACCGGTTTCCGGACGGGAATCGATGTCGGCTCGGGGGGCTTTTGTGGCTGCCCCGCAATGATCCCCGCGACCGAGTCGCGCACTGCATCCACCGGCAGCGCGTAATTCAACCAGGTATTGTCTTGCCGGTTTTTCAGTTCTTTCCCCAGCAGGCCGAGGAGTCGGCCGTCGAGGGCGGTCAGTCCACCCCCTGCAGCCCCCGGATTGTTGGTCATCGCATCGAGCACGTAGACAGGGCCCGCGTACTGGGTTTGAAAGACGCCCCGCCGGGCCTTCAACTGCGTGACGGCTGAAATGACGCCTCGCTGCACGCTCGCCGGCTCAGAACCGGTCGCCACCCCGAAGAGGTTACTGAATGCCAGAATCCGCTCTCCCACCCGGCCTTCCGCCGCCTGCTCGAGCGAAAAGTGCGCCAGGTCATTTCCTTCAATCTTCAGGACTGCAATTTCAAGCCAGGGATCGACCCCGACAATCTCGGCCTCGTAACTGCGTCCGTCGTGTAGCGTCGCCCGCACCGCATCGGTGTCGAGCACATTGCTCCACACTGTCAGTACATGTCCGTCGGCAGAAATGAGGATACCGGTCTGGTAGGCCTCTAAATTCCTGATCCCTCCGGCTCCATACAATTTGACAATCTTCGGCTGAACGCGATCGACCTGCGTGGCAAGCGAGCGGCCGCAGGCCGTCGAGACCGCCCCGAATAACATCAGCAGTGCCAAAGTGGCGTGGATCGTGCGTTTGATTCTCATCGATCGATCCCCTCGCCCCAGGTGAATTTCTCTGCCCGCAGCGTGCCGTAGGTCTCGTCGGCGTGCCGGACCTCGACCGTGTGCGGCAACTGCGACTCACCGACTGCGCGATAGTCGGCAAATCGAATTTCGCAGGGATCGACCTCTTCCTCGGCAAACATCTCCATCCCCTGCAATTGACCCGATACCGGATCGAACAAAAATCGCACTTCGACTCCGCCGTAAACCGATTGCAGTACATCGAGTTCGGCTCCCGTTTCCGCAGGCATCCGTCCGAGATACTGCATCTCGCCAAAATCTTCGATCCCGCGCTGCAGGAGTCGCTGCCAGAGGTGCAATGTCACGAGCAATCCACCCGTTTCCGGTGGATCGAGATATTCAAAAAGTGGCCCACTGAAATCGGCACGACCCCGGTAGTGTGGCAAGTCGATCGTTCCCCGGTCGGCAGACAAATCAAGCCGTACGGGGCCCTCGAGTTGGGCATCGGTGAACGTTCCCTCCAATCGCCAATCTCCCTCACTGGCAATTCCCGCACGGTACGGGCTGAAAGCCTCGGCCAGCCGCCGTTGATGCTCCCGGTTGTAGTAGTAATTGGCATAGCCGCTCTTGGCTTCAAAATGTGCAGCCACCACCGGAGGCATCTTTCGGTTTTTCGGGGCCGGCGGCTGTGGCATCGGTGGCTGCGGCGCGGGTCCTTCGGGACCCGGTCGCTCGGGGTTCGGTTGGACCACCGGTTTTTTCAACTTCTCGGCCAACTCACCCGCACTGTGTACGCCAGCCAACCGCACGCGGATCGAACTCGTTTCGCCATCTCGACGATACACGAGCGGAACCTGCCAGAGCCGGGGCAGGGTGCCGAGAATATTCTTAAATCCATTCACCGAGCGAACGGGCCGACCGGCAAAGGCGACAATCTCGTCATCGATACGCAAACCGCGGCGATAGGCATCGCTCGTCTCGAGAATATCGGCGACCACCACGCGGCCTTCGGAATCGGTGCTGACCACGGCACCGAGCGTCGCATGGTCGACGATCCGGCCACTCTGCAGATAACTGAGAAAGTTTTTGATCTGATTCACTGAAATCGCATAGCCGACCCCGACATTGACCCGCCCGCGTTTTTCGAACGAACCGCGACCGTTGATCCCAATCAGCCTGCCGGCCGCATCAAACAGCGGGCCACCGGAATTGCCCGGGTTGATCGCGGCATCTGTCTGCAAACAATCGGCATACTCCAACAGGGTGCCCGAAGGGTACTGGTAGCGATGCACGCCCGAAATCAACCCGTAACTCACGGTCGGTTTAAAATCGGTCGCCAGGAGAAAAGGATTGCCGATCACCAGAGCCCAGTCACCGACTCGCACCTGATCGCTGTCGCCTAACTCCGCCGAGGGAAAGTCGTCGCGTCCGAAAAGCTTGATCAATGCCACATCGCCCGTGGGATCCGATCCCACGATCACCGCGTCGTAGAGTACGCCATCGCTCATCCCGCACTTCAACGCATTGCCGACCGGTTGCGTCACATGAAAGTTCGTCAGCGCATATCCATCCGGCGTGATCACCACGCCCGATCCTCCGCCGCCACCCTGCGGCCCGAAAACCGCAAGCGTGCTGGCCGACGCATCAGCCACCACGTCGACTCGGGCCGCTTCCGCCTCGAGCACTTCCTGCGGCACCTCGCTCCAACTCTGCGCGGCAGTGAACAATCCACAGCAGGCGAGCAGAATGGTAAGCGTGTTTTGTTTCATCGTGACTCAGCTTGTGGCAAGTGAAGTGATGCGTCGGTGCAATTTAGCTCTGTGCGGTTTCGCTCGGTACGGCTGATTTTACTTTACGATCCGAGCGTTGCAGAAATTCACTCGATCTCCCAGGTCCAGATTTTTACCGAATCCCACACGAATTTCCAATCGTTGGGCCCCCTCGATATCGACAGACACATCGCGCGGGCCGGTTTCACCTGAAATCTCCTCGGCAAACAGCGATTCGCCGTCGGCCAATATTTCCAAGTCGACACTCCCCAGATGCGCGGTCCTCGCGTCGATTCCGACCCGGGTTTCAAAACGCTGCGCATCGCGCGGCAAATCGAACACCAAGCGTGATTGACTATGGATCGCCAAACCCTCTCGATACGATTCGACCTCAGGAGGACGTAGCGAGCCATCGGCGGGATCCTCAATGGGCAAGGTCACGATCTCGAAGCGACCGGCAGTGGAGGCTCGTTCGGCCGCTTCTCCCGTTCGCTCCCGCTGGGGTGCGTAGAAACCGGCGAGCGTGGGGCCTAAATTGCCCACCGCCAGGTAGGGAGTCCACTCCGCACGGAGCGGTTTAATCCGGGAAAGGTAAACGATCCTTTCGCGTAAAAAATCGATCTCACGCAACTCCGCGTAGGGCAGGGGGAGCAACAATCCCGCCGGCGTTTTCGCGACCAGGTGATCGGGCTGATACTCCCAACCCGAGAGCACGAGACGCGATCCATCCCGCGTCGAAAGCTGACATCTGGCCGGCCGCATCGCGGCGACCTTCCGATCCGCGAAGAGCAGGCCGACGAGTTTGGTGCGTTTGACCGGTATCAGTTCGCCATCGAGCAGAAAGTCGACTCGCTGGGGCGTCACACGCGAGATGACCCCGTCGACGTAGTCGATCTCTTCTCCTTTGCGGACCGCAAGCCGGTCAACCCGTCGCGGTTTTTTTCGCAGTCGGTCCCACGCGCGAAGCAAGCCGGGATCGGTGAGCGGGAACCGTACCGAACGGACCGAGTCGAGCGGAAACCGATGCTCGCTGCTGGTGGCCCCGGTGATGGTGGCCCCGGTGATGGCTGCCTCGCGATCCAGTGATGTGAAGTTCGACGATATCAGTTCACTGCGATCGACAAATTCAATTTGAATTGCGGAAGTTAACGATGCATCGGCCGGCGCAGACCCCGCCACGGGGACAAAGGCCACTGAGGCCAACGCCTCGTTGTCAATCTGTTGCTCGCCCTCGCCGGCCTCGACCGTCATTGCGGATTCTGTCCAATCGAGCAGCTTGCCCGTGACCGTCTCGCCGCCAATCGCACGCACCGTCACCTCCGGCGCGGAGAGATTCAAGGAAATGCTCTGCGTGGTGAGGGCAATCAATAGAAAAAACATTTTCCTCTCACTCTGTCATTGCTGTTGCCGCGCCAGTTCACGGAAATAGGCTTCGATCACCTTGCGGTAATGCGCGGGGAACTCGCGACTGATTTCCTGCATCGCTTCCTCGCGCTCCTTCGGCGGCAAATCGCCCCAACCGCTCGATTTTCCGACCGGTCGCTTCGTCACTTGGCCCGCTCCCTTGCCCCCGGCCAAACGACTCTCCTCCGCCGGCCGCGACGGTGCCCCACCGGAACTGGCCGACTGGGACTGACTCGCTTGCTTCTTCGACTCCTCCTCGATGAGTTTGTCGAGCATCTCGATGACCTCGTCCTCTGTCCGCAAAACCCCTTCGCCAGTGCGTCCTAAATCGAGTTGTTGACGAATCTGCTTCATCCGCCGCGAAATATCGTCGAGCGAACCGGGCTCGAGTTGCTGAAGATCGTCGTACATCAACTCGGCCAATACCCGATAGCGTTGCGGGACCGCATCGGCGTCTTTTCGCAGCCATTCGAGCAACTCAAGGCCCTGCTGTTTGTTGGCCCTCTGGTGGTGAATCACACTCAGGGCAAACGCGTAGGATACCGGATCGACGAGCCGGTCGGTTGCAATCCCATCGAGCAGCGCTGCCGCCTCGGCGTGCCGTCCCTGCTGAATCCAGCCTAAGGCCACCCACAACTGCAGGGGATCGCGGACCAAGGGTGGCACCGCGGACTGCTCGCGCCACGCCTCCGCGTCGGCGTGATCGGCTTGCGATCGCCGCGATGCTTCCGCCATCGACACCCACTCAGGATGCAGAATCGCAATCGAAGCGACCATGCGGTTGAGTTTTTCTTCCTCTTCGGTCGCCTCCCATAACTCGAGAACCTCGGCCTGCGTTTGTGCTGGAATGTTTTGCTCCTGCATATAGGCCAACCACCTGTCGCGTATCGCTTCCTGGCTCGGAGCCGCTTGGAGCCGCGTGACAATCGCGGGTTCCTCCTGCGGTGGCTGTTCGCCCGAGTCTGCTGCGGCGCACGGTACCGCGACGGCCAACAAAATGGCCGCAAGCCGTAGGCAAAAGGAAAGTCGCTTCATCTCAAAGGGTCCTTCTTGACGGAAAACGAGGCCTCAACGATTATTTTCCAGCACAATGTCTCTCGCGATCCTCTCGATGCGGGCTTGCCGGTCTGCAAGCTTTCGCAATTCGGGCATGAGTTTCTCCCGCGGCGAGCGTCCCGCCAGCAACACCTCCTGGTACATGGCCGTTCGTCGATTCACACGCCACTGCAACGAGCGAATCATTTTTAACTCCGCCAGCATATCGACCAGGGGCTGCTCGGCATCGCCGGAGCCACCCGCTTGGCCTGCCTGTTGCCTCTGCTGTTGATTCTCCTGCGACCGTTCGATTGCCGCCAGAATTTCCTCGAGGGATTCGATGATATCTTCCATGAGTTGTTGTGTGATCGATCCGGTTTCCGCCTGATCGAGCCTTACCATCACCATTTCCATGTCTTCGCGCAGTTGCAACGATGCTTCCGGAAGGGCAACCGCCGAACCTTCATTTCTAAAAAGAATGAGCGTCGCATCGACCAAGGCGACGATCTTCGATTCCTTTTCGCCCAGACGACTCGATTCGATTTCAAACCGGCGATCACGATCTTCTTGTGGCGTTTGGTCGAGCACGATGGTCTGTTCGTAGACCTTCTTTTGCAAGCGAAGTATTTTCTGGAACCTCGCCTCGAGCAGTGCGAGCACACGCTCGATCTCCTCTTCACGAAGCTGCCTGAGGATGCGGGCTAATTCAGCTTTGGCTTTCTCGAGCGCCGCAATCGCCTCCTGTTGTTTTTCCACTGCCTCCTCTTTTTTTGCTTCCGCAAGTCGTTTGGCGGCCGCCTGCATCTTTTGCTGCGCTTGCTCAACCGCCTGCTGGGGCGTGAGCTTACCGGATTGCTGCTTTTCCCCGGACTGCTTCTCCCCGGACTGCCCTTGCTTCTCGCCTGGCGATCCTGGGGCTTTTTCCTGCGGCGGCTTGTTTCCCTCTACACCTTCCGGCGATTTTTCAGTGGGGTCTTTTTCAGTGGGATTCTCTCCGGGGCCTGGCTCCTCCTCGCCTGACTTCCCGGAAGCAGGTGGGTTCGTCTTCTCGCCCGCAGCCTGCATCTTTTCCACAAGCCCCTGACACTGTTTTCCCAGTTTCGATTGGCGTGGTGCCAAGTCTTCGGGGTGACTGATCCGATCAGTCTGAGCGTAGATTCCCTTCTGCGCACGGATCATCCGATTGATCTCTTTCAGATAGCGTGCAATCCGCTGCTTTTCCGACTGGTTTTCACTTTGCCGGTTTTCCGTGAGAAGGAGCGTCAACAGGGCCTGCAGTTCGGTCTCCAGAGACTCCTGACTTGCGAGTACATCGTCTAAGTCGGCGATGAGAAGCGCGTCTTGCCCGAGTACACCCACAATCGTTTTGAACCGCTCGACGGTGTCGCCTCGATTCATCTGGGCAACCGCCTTTTCAAGTACCTCGGCCCGCTCCGGATCGGTCTGCCGCAAGAAATCGGCAAGGTCCGTAATATTTTTCTTGAAGCGGTCGTATTGGTCGGCAACCTTCGCCTGATCGATGTGCAGCTTGTCAGCTCGCTCTTGCAGCGGAGAATCGGCTGCGGCCTCAAACGGCCACACCGCCACTGCCAGGATTCCCAACAGCACCAGCCGAGCGCACGCCATGTTCCGATCCGTCATGATCTCAGGCTCCTCCGTGTCGAGAGACAGTGTCGAGAGACATTCGATAAATTCATTATAGCGGTCCGTTCCTTCAATCGAGGAGATCTTTTTTCAATTGCTCTTTTAGCGCCGCTTCGAGCCTCTGCCGCTGGTCGCTGGTCTGGTTGGAAACTTGCTGCTGCGCCTCGATGATTTTACGCAAATCGGCCAAAACTTCATTGAACCGCTGTAGCTTGAGCATATTTTCGATCACCGACTCCATCTGCCTTAGAATTTCTCTTAAATGATTTTCGGCGACAGACAGGGAACCTGCAAACGACTCTGCATCTGCGAGCTGATCTCGCACGAACTGAAGCTTCTGCTCCAGTTCGGGGATCATCGCCGATGCAATGCGATCGAGAGGCGCCACGATGCGTTCGCCGATTCGCTCTTCCAGTTCACCGAGAAGGGTCACGCGATTGTTGCGCAATTCGATGAGAATCCGATCGAATTCCATCGCCACATTGGCTGTCTCATGCCGCATCCGTTCCGCTGCCTTCACCGCCGACTCAACGCGTACCATGCGAATTGAATCCTCACGCGATGATGCAGATTCTTCTCCGCCGGACTCCGAGCGATCTGCACCGCGTCGCATTCTTTTGAGCGAATCCTGCATCCGCTCCCCATCGGCCAAAATGGTTTCCGTTCTACGACGAAGAATCTTTTCTCGAGCCTCCAGTTCCGCCCGCAGTTGGCTCTCGGTCACAATTTTTAAAGTGTACTTGGCACTCTCACCGTGCGACTCACTCTCGCGAAGGTCACAATGATCGCTCGCACAGACCCCGAGCGTGATACGCTGCGAGGGCTGCAACCGAAGTGGCTCGATATCGAGTCGGGCGGAAGAGGATCCATCGAGCTCGCCCCCAGACGAAAGCGTGAGGGGAATGGCAGACTCGGGCGCTCCATCCACACTGTAGGCGATCCAACTCTCGGCAACGCCGTAATCATCCTGCACCGAGCCCCGCAAAGGGATGACGGCCAGAGGCGTGATCGATTTACCGATCCCATCGAGTTGTATTTCAACCTCAGGCACCCGGTCCTCGATCGTGCGAAAACCGATCCGTATCGGTTCGGAATTCTCAATTTGATCGGCATCGGTCAATTGAAAGTGAACGTGCGTATCATCGTGCATCGTCCCCATGTCGACCCGAAAGCGGTGCGCGTCCTGCGGATCGAGGTCGACTTCCACGTCGCCCGACTCCTCGCCGGTGACCCCCTTGCGATAGCGGACTGCCGCGAGCGGCTTGTTCGATCGGCACACCGCACTGACCTGCGTTCCCCGGGGGATCGGCGGATTGACCCGAACCGAACCTTTTTCGGGCCGCTTTTGCAAATAGTCCGGATAGGTGTAGCTGAGCTGGATGTCGATCAGATTGGGACTCTCCACCGCCTCGATCCGTAAACCGTCGACGCGAGCGGATTTTGCAAATAATTCGCGGCTTTCTCCGATAATTGTCAATGGTGTCGACGCCCGAAGGTTGGTGAACACATATTCGTATTCCTGATGCTGATCCCGCCCCGGAACGGCAGCCTTCAGTCGTGTCATCGGCACCCTGCGTACCGCTCCATCGTCTGCGACAAAATGCAACTCGACGCGTTGGGGAATTTCGTAGTCCAAGTCGGCACGCACGCGGACTGTCGCCCGCCCTCCGCGTGCAACTTTCTCCACCCGTTGCCCCCCGGCAGAAGCCGGAAATCCCAATACGCTGATCGATGTGGCCCGAGGCCAGGGAACATTTTGCATTGCCAGGTTACGCTGCGCCCAAACGTGCATCGCGGTAGGCTGCAAAGTCCAGAACAAAAGGACCGAGAATATGCCGACGAAGGCAAGCAGACCGCTGCGGAAAAGCGGACCCAAATTAAAAATGCGGACCGTGCCGGTGAGCGGGAAAAGAGGGCCGATCTCTTCAGCAAGCTGCGCGACCAACCTTGGGTCCCACTCTTCATCCGTTCGATCAGCCCCGCTCAACTCGACCACAGTCAGCAGTCTTTCCTCCAGCATCGGGTAACGGCGTTCCAATAAGAGCGCCATGCTGCTGTCGGTGAGCGGAATCCGCAAGCGGCAAAGCGAGTATCTCCACATCACACCGATGATCAGCGGGAAAAAGAAAATCAGAATGAGTCCGCGGGCCGCGAGCGGAAGTTCGCCGATCCAGTCGATTGCCAGCGACGACCAGAAGCCCACCGCCAGGGCCATCAAAAGCAAGACAAACGCTTTGGCAACGATCAACAGGCGAATGCGCCGGCGCAGAGCAACCAACTGCAGGGCCCAGGGGGATCCTGCTTGACTCGTTTCAGCGATGGTTGCGGTTGATTGCATAGATGTAACGAAACAGTGAATCGATCAAGCCAGTCGGAAGAACCGCCTTAGTAACCACTCGAAGCAAAGCAGGCTGCAAATTCCGAGAAGCATCCAACGACTGAATCGGGCCGCCCAGATCGCGTCGATGTCTCCCTGGAGGGGCGTCATCCGAGTTTGATCGATCAGCATGCCGGGAAGCGGCGGTTCGCCCGTATCGCCCCGTGCCATTTCGATCGAGGTGAAGTAGCGGCCCTCGGTCGCGGCCGCCAGTTGCTGGAGCGCCTCTCGATCTTGTTCCGGTCGTGCCCGCTCGCGATCCGAATCGAGCACCTTAACGCTCCGACTCAGCGGATCGTAGTCGCTCTCGGGTATTGCGAGTTCCATCCGGTAAGTGCCCGCTTTCCGCGCTGTCCATTCACCTCGAAACGTACCCGGGCGTGCCGGATCGGCAACCAAAGTCAGCGGTTCACCTTCGGTCGCCTGGGCGGCCGAAAAAAGGAAAAGCGTTACCTGCTTCGCCGAGTACGGTTTGCGGGCTGCATCCTTCAACTGGGCCGCTATCGGAATCGTATCGCCCATACGGTAGGTGTCTTTCTCCACCAACAGCACATCGCCCCGCGGAGATCCCTGATGAAGTCGCCCGGCGGAAACATGCCGGATCATCTGGGTGTACCATTTTTCAAAGTACGCCGTATCGAGACGACGTATCCTCCACATCTCACCACTCGCTTGGTAAAAGACGCGGCCCTTGCCATAAAATTGTCCGGCACAATAGATCGGTTCCCGTCCCAACGAATCAGCCAACGTATCCTCAAACAGCGCATAGACGGTCGCGCCGTATTTTTTCCCCTTCACTGGCTTCGGTCCGTAAACTCCCCTGAATTGATCCCACACCTGCTCCGTCGCCAGCGGACTATCGGCCAATTGCATGAATGCGGCATCGCGGCCATCACGCGTCGCGCGGACCGCACGAAGACGACTCGTGCTGTTGGTGCCATCTTCGAATATTTCGAAGTCGTCTTCAAAAACGACCGGGTAAAGATCCCGAAGCGGTTGATAATCGGGATCGTGGTTCCAACTCTGTATCGGATTTCCCGCATTGACAATGCCCGGCACCAAAATCAATCCGCCCGCTTCGTCGGCAACCCAACGCTCGATGGCGCTGGTGACCCGCGGACCGAGGCGATCCCATTCGGGATCGATGGCGATAAGAACGTCGTATTTCGAGAGCGCCTCGGAATCGGGAAACGCGCGAAGGTAAGAGGGGTCCTTGAGACTCGCCTCAGGACGACTCTGCAGAAGCACCTCCAACTGAATGTGCTTCGTATCGCGCTTAAGCATGTTGCGTAAAAATTGATATTCGCGGGAGGGACCGCCGGCAACTAACAGTACGCGAGTCGGCTTGGATTGAACTTCAATTTCAAAGCGACGTCGATTCTGGCGGCTTTCCGCGGTCGCCTCGGCGTTCCGTCCGGCCGAAGCCGCGGCGCCGCGAAGTTGCAAATCCCACTCAAAGAGATAGCGGCCTGCGCGATCGAGCGTATCGATTTCCATGGTGATCGGCACAACCTCGCTGGCATCGTCACCCAACGTGATGTCGATCTGATCCTCGAACAGAGGTTCATCGCCTATGGCACTCTCCACCTCGCTAGCGGGAAGCTGCCGTAAATGAAGCGTCGCCCGACGACCCTCCAGACCGCGGGCACGGACATAAGCGGTTACTTCGAGCGGATCGTGGGGGTACGCGCGGGGTGGGGCGGCGAAGTCGACCAGCAATAATTCCGGAGGCCGGTCCGTCTGACCCAATCCGATCGAATAGAGTGGAACCTCCGCATCGCCGTAAAGGTCGGTCACCGTCTCCAAGTCGGTGCCTGCCGTTTGCGATCCATCGCTCAGAATGATCACGCCCGCAAGCGGTAAACCACGGGAACGTGCATAAAGTTCACGCAGCGCATCGCCCAGCCTTGTATCGCCACCATTGGCTTTTAGAATCTCTCGCCACGCGATCAGTTCGGCTGCATTTGCTTCGCCCTGACGGGGGTCCGCCTCCTCGGTGATCGCATCGGCATTCGCCTCGTTTGCCTCCGGCGCGGGGATGCGAGGCAAGGTGGCGATAGCCACCGGGTTTTCATCCTCATCGAATCGATAAACGACGACATCGTGTACTTGCCGTATCCGCTCCAGAAGATCTCCCTCTTCGAGTTCCCGCACGATCCTCTCCAATCGACCCTCATCGGGGGCGGCAAGGCCGCTCTTCTCCCGCTCGGCAAGCGGCACATCCTCCCGGCTCATGCTTTGACTCGTATCGACAAGCACAAAAACTTGCGAACGATCGGTCAGTTCTCGGGTACTCCGCCATTGGGGTTGGAGATAAACGATAAAGACACCGAAGATTGCCAGCGTCCGGAGTGTGATCAAGAGGGTCGCACGGTGTCCCCCCAATTCCCGGCAGTCGCGACGCACCATGACCACCGTGTTGTAGATGAGCAAAAAGAGGACCACCAAGGGCAACACCGTTTCCGTAATACCGGAAAAAGATCGGCCCAACTCAAAGTGAGTCTGCTCGACCGCCGCCGTTGCCAAAAGGAAACTTGCAATCATCTCTCACCCTCACGTCTTTTCGGGATCGAAGGGTGGTAACTCGCGCCGTAGGCAATCCACTGCTCGACCACCAATAGCAAAGCCAGAATCAGGAATATCCACCATTGCTCCGCGAGTGGAAAACCGGCCTCGTTTCGCGAGGAGAGAAAAAAAGGTATCGGCAGGGCGATAGTTGTAGGGCACTTGTTTGAGCAAACCTCGCATCTGGCCCTCGCCAAAAATGGCCAGATCGCTTTCGCTCTCGGGGGCATGGAACGCCTCGCAGTCGAGGACAACACCGCCATCGAGTTGATTGCGCCGGACCTCATAAACCCCCGGCCGATCGACGCGGCCAAAATCGGCAACCCGCTCTGTCGAATCGGGTCCTTCACCGATCGCCGCGATTTGCGTCGTTTCGCGTTGTCCGTCTGCTCCGGTGCCCGGTGCAGTGAAACTCACCAACGGCAAAAAGGCGGTCGGCGGTGTTTCGACGCGCAGCCTCTCACCTGCCGTTCGATTGTCCTGCTGCGTTTTGGTCGATCCCAAATAGACCAGCGTATCGAGGGTCCACAAGACAAAACTCGGGTCGGCCAACCCCCAGTTATGCCACCGCGGTGCTGCAGTCGAGAGAACGGCCAGGACTTTCCCCTCTCCCCAACTCTTTTCAACAATCCACGGTGCGCCGTCCCGAAGCTGTGCCAGGATCTTCACCAGGGGGCTCTCCTCGGGACTCCAACCCGCTTCGGTCGCGTAATAACGCGAAACGTCGATTGCCTGCAACCAATTATTCATCGACGTTCCGAAAATGCGCGAAAAAACCGGATGCTCCGCATCGACCTCGATATCGGCACTCGCCTCAGCTCGATCCAGTAGCAGCGTCGCCGGGGAAGCGAGCGGCAACGGAAAGAAACCCTCGCCATCCCGATAGAGTTCCAGATTGACGAAATCCCGGTCGGTTTGAGGGCCGGCAAAAAAGACGATCCCGCCTCCGCGGCGGACATACTGATCGAGTCGCTCCACCTCGATCTCGTCCAGGTCCGTAATGTTGAGCAGAAAGATGGCGTGATAACGATCCAAGGCGGCGTCGCGAAGAAAGCTTGATCGCTCGACCTGGACCTGTGCGCCGGTACTCACCTGAGGATTGGGATCGAGCGCCAAACGGAGAAAAAGGGAGGCATCTTCTCCGCCATCGTCGATCACAAGTACCGGTGCGCCCTGCGAAATGTCGATCACGGCCCAGCGATGATTATCGAGAGAGACGGCATCTTGATTAATGCGGGCATGGACCAGGTGACTCCCCGGATCTTGAAAGATCACATCGAAGAAACCCTCGACCGACGTGCCCGGATCGATTTTCTCAAGCGTGACCCCCCCGAGCGATTCGGGCGCAGTGCGCCCCTCTTCGGTGACAGTCTGCTGACTCAGTTGAACCGATACATTTCTCTGTGGCGTCTTTCCATAATTAGTGACCACGACCCGCATGCGAACGGCAATATCGACTACCTGCGGCCCCGGCATTGCGACAAGTTGGGTGATCGCCAGATTCTGGTGGGGCCCCTTCGCACACTGAATCAATTCCAGTTGAATATCGTTCCCCGACAGCCGCTCCGCCTGCTGACGCAGTGCCGCACTCTCCTGCCACTGCGGGGCGCGAAAATCGGAGAGCACGTAGAGAATCATTTTTTCATCTTGTGCCGGAACGATTTTTCTCTCGATGCCCTCAAGAGCCTCAAGCGGACCCACACCGAGCGCGGTAGCACGCTGCTGACTGATCCGCTCTTTCCACTGCGGTGCTGTTCTTCGCGAGGCGACCTTCCGAAGAATTTCCGGTGAACTTTCATCCGCAGCAGAGGAAAAGGTCATCAGTGTGATTGCTTGCTGTGAGTCTCGCCCGGCTGCCAGGTCGACAATATTCCCCGCAACCCGTTGGCCGCGTTCAAAGGCCGAGGCACTCTCTTCCCGGTCGGTCATCGAAGCGCTGTCGTCAAGCAAAATCACATGGTGCACATTGGTGCCGCCGAGCAATCGACTCCACGCATCCTGCAAAATCGGTCCGGCGAGCAAAAAAATGATCATCGCGATCGCAGCCAGTCGCAGGAGAAGCAGAAGGAGTTGCTTGAGGCGAACGGAAGTCTGGTTTTTCTTCTTGCTTTCCAGAAGAAAATCCATCGCTGCCCAGCGCACCCGGCGATGCCGGAGGAGGTGGATCAGATGGATCGCCAGAACCACTGCCAGAAAGGGCAGGAGGTAAACGGAAATCAGCGATGGAAAAGTAAAATTCATCTTTGTCTTTGTAATGGTGCAGGGGTGCAGGTGCGAGGGATGCCTCAGGTTTGTCGCTGGAGCCCTGTGCGCCGATGTAAATATGCCGCCAAAACCGCACTCAGCGGCTGACTGGTTCGAATCAATTCATAATCACACGCATTACTGGTACACCCGCGACGCACGCGATGGAGAAAATCCTCAAGCGCCCCGAGGTATCCGTTGCGCAGCGCTCGCGGATTGCACGCGAGGGCAGCGGGCAACTCGAGTCCCTCAAACCGCGTGGGCCCCTGGAAGGGAAAATCGATTTCATCGTCGTCGAGAATGTGAAAAACCATCACGTCGTGCCCCCGTTTCCGCAGGAGTTTCAGGCCGCGGAGCAGGCCCTCCGTATCGGCCAACAGGTCGGAGAACAGGATCATCATGCCGCGTCGCGGTGTCTCCTCTGCAACCTGGCGCAGAAAGGGATAAAAATCGGTCTTTTCTTCCGGCTCATCTGCCGCGAGCGCCTGAACAATCGCGTCGAGATGATTTTTTTTGCTCTGCGCCGGCACGCGAGATCGCATCCGCTCGTCGAAGGCCACACAACCAACCAAGTCCTGCTGCCGCAGGAGAAGGTAGGCCAGACTGGCGGCCGCCGTGCAAGCGTAGTCGTATTTATTAAGGGGACCGGATCCGTACTGCATGCTTGCCGAGCCATCGACCAGCAGCGTCACGTGCATGTTCGTGTCTTCTTCGAACTGCTTGACGTACAGGCGATCCTGCTTGGCCCAGACTTTCCAGTCGACGTGCCTCAAGTCATCGCCGGGAAAGTATTGTCGATGCTGCAAAAACTCGACCGATTGACCAAAGCGTGGACTGCGGTGAATTCCCGAAAGAAACCCCTCCACCACACGATGGGCACGCAATTCGAGGCGAGCGATCCGGGCAATCGACTCAGGATGCAAATATTTCCTGGAATCGGGCATGGCTAGTCAATTCGTCCTCTTTGGCGGGCGTTTCTTCGATGAGGCGCTTGATGATGTCATCTTCGGTGACTCCTTCACTTTGCGCCGTAAAATTCACGACAAGGCGGTGTCGCAGCACGGGGCGGGCCAATGCCTGAATATCCTCGGTCGACACATGCGCGCGACCGTGCATCAGTGCCCGTGCTTTGCCGCCGAGAATCAAGAACTGAACCGCCCGAGGCCCCGCACCCCAACTGACCTGATCTGCTACAAACTCCGGAACGCCAACCTCCCCGACGCGCGTTTGTCGTACCAGCGAAAGGGCATATCGCACCACGTGATCCGAAACCGGCACGCGACGAACATGCTGTTGCAGTTCAAGGATTTCCTCTGCCGTGAGGACGGGCTGAATCGAGGCTTCGACATCCCCGGTTGTTCTTCTCGCAATTTCAAATTCCTCTTCGAAGTTCGGGTAGTCGACAAAAACCTTGAACATGAAGCGGTCCTGCTGCGCCTCGGGGAGAGGATAGGTCCCCTCCTGCTCAATCGGATTCTGCGTTGCCAAAACAAAAAAGGGATCGGCAAGCGGATGCTGAACTCGACCGATCGACACTTGCCTTTCTTGCATTGCCTCAAGGAGCGCCGCCTGCGTCTTGGGTGGCGTACGGTTGATCTCGTCGGCTAACACCACGTGACTGAAGAGCGGGCCCTGTAAAAAACGCACCTCCCGCGCACCCGATGCCTTGTTTTCTTCAATGATCTCCGTGCCGGTGATGTCGGCAGGCATCAGATCGGGCGTAAATTGAATTCGATTGAAGGAGAGATCGAGTGCATCGGCGAGTGTCCGGATCATGAGCGTCTTGGCGAGCCCCGGAACCCCCTCGAGAAGGCAGTGGCCTCGACTGAAGAGCGTGATCAATAACTCCTCGACCACCGCATCCTGGCCCACAATCTTTTCGGCGAGTCGCGATTGAATTTTTTCGCGTGCCGATACAAGTTGAACGATCGTTTCATCGGACGAACTGCTCATAAAGTACGTTACCTCTTTTTTTGTCCCGTGAAGCTTACGATTCTCGCGGCGATAAACTCGGACGGGAAACGTGCCGCCACGCTCCCTCGATCCGACGAGCTACCGCTGATAAATCGGAAGCGTTCCATTTTCCAATTGTAAAATCGTGAGGTTGATGGCCGTCGTGTAGACCGGTCCGATAAACCCTTGATCCCAAAAACCCATCGACGCATCGCCTGAGGCCGACCGCATCTGCTTTGCGACCTTCTTGTAAAGCTCATCGCGATATGTCTCCCAGGCAGTGCCTCCTTCGCGGTACATCACCTGCGCGTAGTAGTAGTGCGCGTAGTGCCAGTGACCGAAACTCTTCGTGTCGATATTCTGCAGGTTTTTCCTGCAATACTTTAGCAACCGCGGGACGTAATCGCCATCGTACTCCCCGGCGTTAAACAAGCAGGCGACTGCAGCGGCAGTGATCGCCGGCCGTCCACCTCCGCCTTTACTGCTGTACTGTACGCCTCCATCCTGCGTGGTGCACCCGTGAATGTAGGCAATCGCTTTATCGATAATCTCCTTGGGCACATCAATTCCCGCATTGCGACAGCCGCGCAACCCCTGCACCTGCGTCACGGTGGTCGAGCCCTCATCGAATCCGTTCCCCTCTTTGGCACTGAGGTATCCCCAACCGCCGGCGCGGGTCTGCGCTCGACCGGTAAAGATCACGGCCCGACTCAGAACATCGACCAACTGCTGCCGCCGCGCTGCATCTTCCTCCTCTCCGAGCAACTGGGAAAGAAAGAGCATTGCGAATCCGTGGCCGTAGGTGTAGCGGTCATCGCGTTGAGGGTCGCCGATCAAGCCATTGGGATTGCTCTGTCCCACCAGGTAGTCAACTGCTTTGCGGATGTTGCGTGCGTAGGGTCCCTGAGTCGTAGTCGAACCCTCGGCAAGCAGCGCCATCCCCGAAAGGGCCGTCATTGCCGTGGGATACCGTCCGTCCCGGGCTTCCCAGTGTCCCACACGCGACTGCGACGCAGCGAGCCACCGCAAACCCCGGTCGACCGCATCGGAGACATCATCGGCAGCGCTGGCATACAGAGGGAAGATCAGAATGAGAACAAACACTGCCGATCGGGTGGTCACACCGAAAGGCCGTGGAAGGGCATTGTGCCGAATCATGGTGTACCTGCCCCTTCCTGTTGCGGGGCCGCCTCTGCCTCGCGCTGGTCATCGGCCCGCTTTTTTTCTTCGGCCGCTTGGAGGGCTGCTTCATTGGCCAGCTTCACCGCATTGCCCACCGAACCGAGTATTGCACGGGCCGCATCCTTCAGCCCACTCGACGGTTCGGGCTGGTATCGCAGATCGGCCGGTTCGACCGACTGATCGGGGTCGAGGGCATCATCGGTGAGCTGCACGATAAAATTGGAGGGCCGGTTTCGAAACAGTAACTGGACTTCGTGCTTTTTCGGGTCGCCCTCCACGCGAAAAAAATATTCGCGATTCGACAACTGCTGCCGCGGGACCACCTCGCGGCCAGTCCGCTTATCGATCAATGCCATTTCCACGTGACTTGTGGTGCGACCACCGGCGGGCCGCTTCGTTACGCGACGTGCGAGTACCAAAATCGGTAAGCCGGGTGGCTGCGCGAGCGAGAGCCCCCATTTTTCAACCTCGATCGGTCGCTTCCATTTGAACTTGCCCGTTCGTTTATCAATTGCCACAATCTGGCCGGAAAAAAAGATGCTTCCCGTGCCTTGGGGAACCGGTTGGAATCGCGTCGTTTTCAGATTGTAGGCAGCACCCCGATTGGTCACGAGCAAATACGAATCTTCCGAGGGAAACACGTAAATCCCGTTCACCTTCGGATCGGCATCGATCGTCTGATCCACGGTGACCCTGCCGTCTTCGAGATCAAGAAAAACCAGCCGACCGGTACTCTTCTCAAACACGGCCACCTCCCCGCCCGCGACCCGCGTGGCCTTCGCCTCGGCAGACACCGGGTACGCCCAGACATCTTGATCGCTCCAAGGATCGTAGAGCGCAAGCTCATAAGGCTTGCCATCGACCGGGGCGGTCTTTCTCTTTCGCCAACACAAAATCCGTGCGCCCACCGTCGTCCAACGTTCCTCCGCCGGCATCACTTCACGCGATCCTAATTTAACGCCATCGAATACGGAAAAAATCTCCACTTGATTCTTCTCGGGAGAAAGTACGAAGACCCGCTCTTGATCACCAAAAACTTCCGAAAGCGGGTGCAGCCCTTTTTGCGTCCAGTGTTCCTCTCCCGTCAGCGGATCGACCGAGACTAACTCTCGATTCCTTAAAAAGGTGATGCCTCCCTCCGTCATGGGACCGAGTCGCGAAGCCTGACGCATGGGCTGATACTGATTGGGGGAGGCGTCCGACCAACGAGGCCTCGGGCCCCCTCGGCGGATGCTGTGCAGCAAGCGGGAACGCAGCTGCGGATCGGTCGGCAGCACACTTGTTCGCCAGAGCACGGCGGCCGCTCCCTCATTCTTGCCCGCCCGCAGCGTATCAATCCCGATTACCTCGCCCCCCACGGCCAACACCAACACATCGCCACGGATTCTGCCACAATTTAGCGCAGAGGTCGTCGAGAGGTTGACGCGCCTGGACTTTCCGCTCGTCAGCGGGACACTCCACAGCACATCTCCCGTGGCATCGGTCCGGGAAATCCGCATTTGCGGTCGCTGTTCAATCCAGAGCTGCGAATCTGCCTCCGCAGAGGCGTCAGCCGTAAGCAATCTGACGGGCAGTGGCATCTCATAGCTGCTCCGTTTCTTGATGGCCGCTGTTGTATCGCCGCGTTTGACGATCGCCTTGCCTGCGTGCCACGTTTGAGCTGCCGCCGCGGGGCGACTCTCCGGCGAGAGTTCTTCCAGGAAGGCCCGCCCGGTTTTTCCATTCCAACAGACACTATCGGGCCAGCGCTGCACCAGGACTTCGGCACATCGCGCTGCGGGCGCATGTAACCCGAGTCGGTCGTACCGCAATGCCTGTTCGGCTGTTGCCCAGCGGGCATGCTCTTCGTTGCCACTCTGCCGCATTTTGACAAGCTCCTGCATCACCCGCAGCGATTGCACGTTGGCAGGGATGCCCGTAATCCATTGCCGCTTGAGATTGAGCGAAGCAGAATCGTAGGGGAAGAAAAAGAAAAAGGCGCGTCTCTGTCGATTCGCATCCGCCTGATCCAAATTGCCTACGGCGACCGCTTCCTGCTCGACCCAAGTCGCCATTCTTGCACGGCCCGACGCCGAAAGTTGGCGGCGGAGCTTTTCGAGCCGGCTCCGGACAATGTGGCTCAATCGCGCCGATCGCCCCATCTTGAGCTTGAGCAGCGGGTCGTCGCGACCGACAATTTTGACCAGTTTCAAATAGGCCTCCAAGGCCTCGTCCCATTTCCCGGCCCGCTCTTGGCCTGCCGCCAGGACCCGCAAAAACTCAATTCGGTCCTGCGGCGAGTCAAGGATCGATTCAATTTCGGGAATCGTCGACGCGTTGCTCACGAAGTCGTCCTTCAGTGCACCGAGCAAACCTTCCCGCAGTAAACCTTTCGCATAGAGTGAGGTTGCCTCGGCCTCGCTCGCGCGCTCGTAGTCACTTTGCGATTGAAATTCCGCCGCCCTCGCCGAAAATGCTGCCACGGCTCGTCGAAAGAGGGTGACGGCATCAGCCGCCTTACCACGATCGAAGAGAATTTCCCCCTGACGAAGCAACGCCTCGGGGTCGACCTCGTTTTCGCGCAAGGCCTTCGTGATTTGCTGCTCGATCGCCCGATACTGGAAAAAACACTGCAGTGCATCGCTGCTTTGTGAAATAACGCAATCGCGATGGCAGACCAGGTTTCCGGGAACCTGACCGCCGCGCACTTCAGTTCGATCAACCACCTCCATTTTCTTCAGGTCGATCGTCAACACGGCGCCCCCGCCGGCGGTTCGCACCGGAAGATAATAGCGGCCCTCCGCATCGTAGCCCCGTCCACTCGGATTCTCGCTCTCCGGCAGTCGGCATCGCCCCACTTCGGCACCCGATTCGATGGCAAGTGCGGTTATTTCTTCCGGACCCGCCAGGATCACCTTCCCATCGTACACGCAAGCGAGGAAGGCATTATCCTTACGATCCTTCTTCCACAACAGTTTTCCATCGTCGAGCGAGAGACAATGCAACTGATTCGATTCGGTGGGCGTCACCAGCACGTGATCATCGGCCAACACGGCACAGGCGTCGGCCCATACCTTTTCCACCTGCGGCGATACGGCCAACGAGGGCTGCTGCCACCCCAACCCTCTCCTTGAATCGTTACGGATATCCGGTTCACCGTACGCATATCCCCAGCGGAGATTGCGCGACGTGAGATCGATTGCCACCAGGCCACCGGCGCCGGTGGGACACACCAGAACACCCCGGTGATAGGAGGGGCTGATGCCGCCAATCCTTCGCGGTCTCTCATACTGAGAGAGCTGACGAATGACCGCGAGTTGCTGCTGCCAGAGACGCCTTCCCGACGCCGCATCGAGAACCAGCAATCGCACTTCGCCGTCGAGTTCGACAATCTGATAGAGTTTTCCGTCGACCACCAACGGAGGCCCCAGAAAATAAGCCTCGCGCATCTTGGGGTCCGGATCGTGCGGACCACCCACACTCCAGAGCAATTTCCCTTCTGCCTGGGAGACCGATCTGGCCCGTAGCACGTTATAGTGCGGCCCGGTGGAGATTCGGCGTCGACCCCGCGCATCGAGAAAGTTCCGCTCTTCCTTGCGATTAAACTCCTCGAGCAAGAAGACCCGCTCCCCGTCGCTACTCATCGAACCGAGCGTTTTATCCATCCAGACCTGCTCGGCAAGTTGCGCCCGGGAGACCGCCTTCGCCAGGGACTCTTGCACCTGTCCGTTGAGTGAACCGAAGTCGTTGTCCGAAAAACCAATCTCACTCGGACGTGTCTCCACCTGCCACACGATTTTCCCACTTTCAAAATCGACGGCCACCACCCGCTCGGGCGTTCGCATCAAGATCAGGTCTCCAATCGCCAACGGTTGCAGGGCCGGGATGGCGGCGATGCCCCGATCGGCGTGATCGCTGGCCATCGTCGCAACCAACTCTTCACGCTGCCTGTCGGTCGCCACCCGTTGCCGCCAGAGAGGTCGCAACATCAAGGGCCGACTCGGGCTACTCGACGCGGTCCGCGTCGCATTGCCGCGAAACATCACCCAATCGCTCGCCAGCGGTGGAGTCGGGGTTGCGCCAGCCCAACGCTCGAGCCACACCGCCCAGGACTCGTCGGGGCCGGGCAGGGGGACCGCGGAGTCGGCGATCTTCCAGCCCTCGACGGAACCGGATGCCGAAATGTCCTCGAGGAGCAATGCGGCCTCATCGCCTCTGCCGGAACGATAAAGTGCCGTGGCGTAGAGGAGTGTAAGTTCGGGTTCAAATTTCGTCGCGGCAGGCGAGTTGCGCACCTCATGAAAGCAGAGTGCCGCACGGTGCGGATTGCCCTGCTGCAGATGATGATAGGCAAGTAGAAGCATGGCGCGATAACCGGCATCGGTATGGAAATAGTGGCGCTGCACGTCCGCCACTGCGTCGATATCGCCTTGCTGGACTGCCTGCTCAAGGACTTTTTTTGCCCGCCCACCGTACTGTAACTCGTAGGACTCGCGGGCCACCTCCGGCAAATTGCCCAGCATTTGTCTTGCCGCCTGACGTAAACTCTGCGCCCCCTCGAGCAATGTGCCCGGCTTTCCATTGGCGGCAAAAAAGAAGTCTTCACTCTGTTTCGTATCGGTCTGTTCCCCCAACACTTTTTGCAGAAGTCGCACCGCTTGGCTGTACCGCTGCTGGTCGATCAGCACTTTCGCCGTTGTGAGCAGTCGCAATGAAGAGCGATCGGGAGGCAGAAAAACCGGTGGGCTGTAATCGTTGCCTTTGGCAACCTCCGGTTCGCCCGGGGGACGCGGCTGACCGCGACCGGTCGACGCCGACACACTGAGCAACAGGCAACCGATGATGAGTACAGGCAGTCGCGCGATCATGACCTCTGAACCCTCTGTTCCATCCGCCACACCATCGATGGCAACCGACGGCAACCGGAAGACATGCTGCGGGACCGAGCCAGGGACCCGCCGCGGACCGGACAATACGACCCGCTGTAAACTCTTGCCTCACAAGCATTTTAAGGAAGACGCGGATCGTTGACAAGAAAAAGAGTTGCGGCCCGGTCGCCAGCGGATCGACGAGTGACGCAGAGCAAACGGATCGCGATCCAGCGAGACCTGACAGAAGCCATCAACAGTTCTCCATAAACCAATGCCCGATGACCCAACTCGTTTTTTTATTTTTTAGCTGTTTTTTTAGTCTTTTTTACGAAATCCCGCTTGTATTTTACTCCCCGTTGCTTTTCAATCAGCAACTCGCCTCGGTTTTACCCTGTTTTTTAAGCAGATTGGGGCGGACGGACGAACTTACTTTTTTATTCTCTTGCTAGGAGGAACCGAGCACTATGGCAAAAGCCGCAGGAAAAAAGGCCCCGACGAAGACGGAAGTGTTCAATGGCATTGCGGAGGCAACAGGACTCACGAAGAAAGATGTTGCTGGTGTTTTTGACGCACTCAGCGATCAGATTCGCAAGTCGGTCGGCTCCAGAGGTCCCGGACTCTTCACGATTCCCGGGCTCTGCAAGATCGTCGTGCAACGCAAGCCGGCAACCAAAGAGCGTGAGGGAATCAATCCTTTCACGAAGGAGCCGACTATATTCAAGGCCAAACCGGCACGTAACGTGATCAAGGTGCGACCGTTGAAGAACCTCAAGGATATGGTCTAACGAGAAGCGAACGGCCGGCCAGAAAGGTTCGTCCGAATTGCTTTTTCCAACCGCCCATGTGCAGCCTCTGCGGTACCGCCGGGTGTCGCAGACCTGCCGGGGCGGTTTTTTTATGCCTGTGCCCACCCCCGTGCCCAACCTAGTGGGCTCGCGGGTCGTCGTGGAGCGATGCCATGAGGGCGTCGTTGTGCGAATAATCGACCGGAACGTCGATCAAAACAGGGCCCGCAATTTTCTGGCTCTCCCGGATCAACTCGCCGAGTTGGCCAGGCTGCTTTAGTCGAAGCCCATGGGCACCAAAGGCCTCGGCGTACTCGATCGCATCGACCGGTCCAAATTCGACGGCCGTCGTACGACCATATTTTGCCATCTGCTGAAACGCCACCATGTCGTAGGCACCATCCCGCCAGATCAGGTGCGTGAAGTTGCATCCTAATCGCACGGCCGTTTCCAACTCCTGGGCGGAGAAAAGAAATCCGCCATCCCCCGACATGGAAATCACCGGCTCTCCAGGGCGGGCCAGGGTGGCGGCAATCGCCCAAGGCAGCGCGACCCCTAGCGTCTGTTGACCATTGCTGAAGAGGAGTCGGCGCGGCTCAAAGCAATAAAAGTGGCGGCCCATCCAGATGTAGTGCGAGCCGACATCACAGACAACCGTCGTCCGCGGATCCTCACGTGCGACCGCCTGCACCTGTGCCACCAGATGCTGTGGATGAATCGGCATCTCATCGTCGACCGGCGGCACCTCTTGATGTTCCTCTACCGCCTTTCGCACGGCCACCAGTTGCGGCGTTTGCACCAAACCGGGCAATGGATCGAGCATCTCCCGCAGTTCCGTCACGGTCGCTCCTAAATCGCCCACCAGTTCGATCGCCGGCTGGTATGCCTGATCGTAATCCGCAATCCGGTCGTGAATGTGCACAATCTCCGCACGCTCTCCCACATTCCAAGTCGCCGGATCGTATTCGACTTGCTCGTAACCCAACGTCACGACAAGATCGGCCTCCGCGAGAAGCCGATCGCCCGGTTGATTCCTGAACAGCCCCACGCGGCCAAAAAAACATTCCAGGCAGTCCTGGGGGATCAGTCCCGCGGCCTCCCATGTGCCGACAATCGGCAGTGGATGATGCCGCAAAAGACTGCGGATGGCCTCGGCAGCAGCCGTGGCAGTGGAAGCGGCGCCTGCCAGGAGGACCGGGCTGTGTGCCTGTTTGATTCGCTCCGCAACTTCGCAAATCAAAGCTGCCGGCGCCGGCCCTCGTGGCGGAGTCGCATCGCAAAGAGGATCCCCCGATGCCTCGGCAAGCATCACGTCGTAGGGCAGACTCAAATAGGCGGCACCACCTCGCGGCACCTGCGCCCGACGGCATGCCGCCGAGACCAACTCACCAATCGAATCCGGGCTGGCCGCTTCCATGGCCCACTTGGTCACTGGCCGCATGAGCGACACGTTGTCCATCGATTGGTGCGTTTGCTGATGCCGCATCCTCAGCGGCACCGCACCCGAGAGGCAGAGCACCGGATCGCCTTCGGTCGTCGCGGTAATGAGCGACGTGCAGAAATTGGAGGTTCCAGGACCTGAGGTACCGATACAGACGGCAATCTGCTCGGTCATCCGGCCCATGGCCGCCGCCATGAATCCCGCGTTCTGCTCGTGGCGACAGACGATCAGTTCAATCGAAGAATCGTGGAGTGCTTCAAAGACCGGATCGATCTTCGCCCCGGGAATGCCGAACGCGTGCGTGATGCCTGCCGCCTCAAGACAGCGAACCAAAAACTCTGCCCCATTGGGCCCCGAAAATTCTTTCTTGAACACGCGGCACTCCCGGCAGGCCATAAAGGGAAGTGGTGGCGGCCGGGATCGAACCAGCGACACGCGGATTTTCAGTCCGCTGCTCTACCAACTGAGCTACGCCACCTGTCCAAGGCTGCCCGGCGGCGACCGGGATCCAGGAACGGTGCCATGCTAAAGGCCGAGGGCGGCGTCTGTCAATAAACCTGCCCTCGCCGGGAGTTGTGCTCAAGATACCAGCACGACCAAGAGCAGCATCAGCACGAAGATCAACAGGCCAAAGCCGGCAACCAAAAAGAAAAACTGGCCTTCGCTCATCGTCCCGACCCAATCGGTGATCGGTGACCAGAGCGACTTTCCCGCCTCTGTCTGATCGCCCGCGAGGGGCACGGGGGTCGTCACTTGCGATTCGCTCAAAAAGCGGTCGGTATCGCTCTGCGGACCGCCGGGGAGCGACCCCACTTCGGAAGACACCATGGGGCTCAAATGCTCGCCACAGAACGGAGAAAGCCGTCTGATGACCTCTGTCGCCGTTTGAATTCTCTTTTGGGGGTCCTTCGCCATCATCGCCCCGAGGACTTCCAAAAATTCCTGGGTTACTTCCGCATGCAGCGGTGGTTTGCGGGGGTCGAGCGGTTGCTCGTCGAGGTGCCGGCGACACTTTTCCACCGCCGAGCCGCCCGGGAACGGAACCCGCTTGGTCACCATGTAATAGAGGGTGCAACCGAGCGAGTAGATGTCGCTTGCGGGCGTCGCCGTATGCCCCTCGATCACTTCCGGGGCAAGATAATCAGCGGTGCCGACAAGCCGCCCTCGTTTGGGGTCATTTTGAATAAAGCATTGCTTGTCGTCTTTTTGCTCGATCACGCCCGCAAGGCCGAAGTCGACCATTTTTGCTTTGCCCTTGGACGTGATCATGATGTTGCCCGGTTTGATATCACGGTGAAGAAAGCCTTGCTCGTGCACGTAATCCAAACCGGCTGCCACGTCACAAATAACTTTTGCGGCATCTTGCTGCTTCATCTTACCGCTCGAACGCACGATCTTTCTCAGTTCCGGCCCGTCCAAAAACTCCATGATCACCGCAGTCTGTTTCTGACCGTCGATATCGATTTCACGTGCCCCGTACGCATGCACAAGATTGGGATGATTAACAGCGCCGAAGTTTTTGATTTCCGCCGCAAACCGCTCCCGCGCTTCCTGGTTATCGAGTCGCTCCCGGTCCATGACCTTGACCGCAACCACTCGGTCCATCAGCCGGTGCTTTGCTTTGAATACGTTGCCCATCCCACCCCGGCCAATGAAATCAATGAGTATATATTCGTCGTCCAGACTGAAGTCGATTCTTCCGCGGCGAAGATGCTCTCCTTGCCATTTGCTGATGCGGCCCATGGCCACCAACTGCGCGGCCAGCTTTTCGTCCGAGATTTTGACCGCCGTATTCGACTGACTCGCATCTTCGGCCCGCAGCAAGCGAACCGCTTCCTCAAGATCCTGCTCGTTGAGCAGTTGGCTCTTCAAGGCGGCGGCGCAAAAGATACTAGTCATCGATAGAACTGCTGAAGAAAACGGGGCCTAAAGTACCGACTCCACCTTAACGAACCAGGAGCACGCGCCAAGTTGAAACGGTGATTTTCATCCCGTTTGAGCGTTTCCCCTGCGATTTAACACCGAAAAATTAGATGCCGACCGTGTGACGTTCGCTATTTTACAGATACGGTTGCCACACGCCGGGAAGTTCCGCTTGCCAGGTGAGCCTCTCGCGGCGGACCGGGTGCGTCAACTCCAGTCGTCTGGCATGCAGCGCGATCCCCCGGGAAAGAGTTTGCCTCGCACCGTACTTCCGGTCACCCACCACCGGATGCCCCCGACTGGAAAACTGCAAGCGAATCTGATGTTTGCGTCCAGTTTCAAGTTCCACCTCGACCAGCTGACACTTTTTCAGACTTTGAAGTACCCGATACGAGAGCCTGGCTTGCCGACTCTCCTCCGCTTCGGCGGCGACCACATGCATCCGCCGATGCCGCTCGTCTTTGCGGACCCAGTCCTCAAGCATTCCGGCCGCCTCGCTCAGTTCCCCCTCGATGAGGATGTGGTAGATCTTGTTCACCTCGCGATTGCGATACTGTGCGGTGAGCCTGGCGGCCGCTTTACTGGTGCGGGCAAAAACTAAAACACCCGTCGCCGGCGCATCGAGCCGACTGACCACCCCCAGGTATACTTTGCCCGGTTTCCGGTATTTTTGCTTGATATATCCGCGAGCCATCTCGAGCGCACTTTCGCGGGGCGGCCGCACACCCATCGTCGCCAGTTGGGCCGGTTTATCGATCACCAGTAAGTGATTATCCTCGTAGAGAATAGGAAATGGGGCTTGCGCCATGGCGAGTGATCGATGTTTGGAATGGAGGGCGGAGAGCGATCCATCGTATCACAGCGGTGCAGTCACAGTCAGATACGACATCAAGTCCACGCACGACAAACGAGCGATTAAGACATGCCATCACCCGATCGATCGATGCGGCTGATTCTCGCCAGTCGCTCTCCGCAGCGGCAGAAACTCCTCACTGAGGCCGGTTACCGGTTCGAGCAACGCGACCCCGAGGTGGATGAAACGCTGGGCATTTGCAGCGGCTGCGGCCCGGCGGAGTTGGTCTCCTCGCTCGCACTGCGTAAGGCGGCCGATGTGGTACAGCGACTCAAAACTGCGACGAATGAAACCTCGGCAATCGTGCTCGGATGCGATACAGTGGCCGAATGTGGCGGGGAGATTCTCGGCAAACCGCACGATCGAGACCATGCACGCCGCATGCTCACCCGGCTCAGCGGACAGCCGCACCGGGTCTACAGCGGACTTTGCATCTGGCCACTGGCGACCGGCATTCCAAAGACCGAGGTGGCGATCACCCATATGCAAATGGACTCGCTCAGCGAGGATGCCCTGGAGGACTATCTGGAGACCGACCTCTGGCAGGGCAAAGCAGGGGCCTTCGGCTATCAGGACGGGCCCGATTGGCTCCATATTACAGAGGGCAGCGGGTCGAATGTGATCGGGCTACCGCTCGAGCTGCTTGAGAAAATGCTCGCCTAACTTAGCCTCGCGTAAAGACGAGTTCGTCGTCTGAGGAGAGCTGTCTATTGAATTGGTAGCCATCCTCGGCAAAGGCCTGCATCTCCTCGGGTTCTTCGAGGCGATTTTTGACGATGTACCGTGCCATCTGCCCGCGGGCCTTTTTGGCAAAGAAACTCACCACCTTGTAGGTCGAGCCTTTTTTTTCCTTGAAGGTCGGGGTCACAACCCGTAACTCGACCTTCGCCGGTCGCACGACCTTAAAATATTCGCCGGAAGCGAGGTTCACGAGCGGCTGTTTTTTTCGTTTGGCGGCAATTTCCAAGTTTTCGCGCACCCGATCCCCCCAAAAATCATACAGGTTTTTAAAGCCGCCCTTACCGCCGCTCACCAACCGGCAGCCCATCTCGAGTCGATAGGGCTGCATCCGATCCAAGGGGCGAAGGATGCCGTAGAGTCCCGAGAGGATCCGTAGATGTTTTTGTGCAAACGTGCGATCCGCCGCACTGAAATCCTCGGCTGCCAGACCTTCGTAAACATCGCCACGGAAGGTGAGCAGGGCGGGGTGCGCATTTTTTGCCGTGAATGGCGTTTTCCAGTTCTTGTAATACCCGGCGACCTGCTCGGCCAGTTTGGGACTGATCGCCATCAGCTTCGCAAGTTGTGGCCGCGTTTTCTTTTGAAGCACCGCGGCCAACTCCGCTGCCTCGCTGAGAAACTCCGGCAGCGTACTCTTGCCGGATACCTCGGGCGGGGAAAGATCAAGTGTCTTGGACGGAGAAAGCAGAATCAACATCGCATACGCCTCAACAAAAAAGAAAGCTCATTCGGGTTGCAGGGGCGACACCGGGGAAACTTCGACCATCAAATCACCAGCGACCGCTTCGACATCGGTGCGCAACTGATCGATCGAGTGTGCCGACGGTAGTGAAAATTGGAAATCGGCGCGAAAGATGGAACCACCACTCATCGGGGCTTTCGTATACTCGGTGGAAAGCGACTCCACGTTGATGCCGGCTGCGGCCAACACGCCGGAAATTTCCCGTACGATCCCGGGGCGATCGCTACCGACCACCTGCAGCAGGTGCGGGGCGGGCGCCGGTGGCGGCGATGCCGCAGCGGCATCGCTCAAAGATTCGCCGGCCGCCTCGACGTGAACCATCAGGCCGTCTGCCGCCAGCGCGGCGAGATCCTTCGCGAGCGCCTCTGCCTCTGCCTCGGGCACCGCCACGTGAGCGATGCCCGCAAACTTTCCACCCAGTTGTGCCATCCGGCTCACCATCCAGTTGCCGCCACGGGCCACAACCCGCTCGGCGACCGCTTCGACCAAACCAGGGCGGTCGGGACCGATCAGGGTAAGAATCCACTCGGTCATTACGGTTTCTCCTGGATAACAACTCCGCCAGACAGGAGGGCAGAATAGCCCAACGCTCGGGAAGGAACAACACGCCCGAAGGCGCAAAAAAACCCGCCGACGGGGCGCTAGGCCCCGCAGCGGGTAAAAAATAATCCGGCAATACCTACTTTCGCACTTGCAGTACTATCATCGGCTCCGAAAGCTTAACTACCGAGTTCGGAATGGATCGGGTGTGGCCTTTCGGATATGTTCACCGGGAAAAGGGCCGCAGACGGTGAAATCCGACGGCTCTTGTCCCGACAAACAGCAAAAGTGGCTCTCTTTTCGCGCCTTGGCTCGTCCACTCAACAGAACGCAAAAGCGTTCGATATATATGGTCAAGCATTCGTCCGTTAGTACTGGTTAGCTGAACACATTACTGTGCTTACACATCCAGCCTATCAACCTGGTCGTCTTCCAGGGGACTTTCGGGCATAGCCCAACGAAACCTTATCTCGGAGCGGGCTTCACGCTTAGATGCTTTCAGCGTTTATCCTTTCCGAACTTAGCTATCCAGCCGTGCCGCTAGCGCGACAACTGGAACACCAGAGGTCCGTCCATCCAAATCCTCTCGTACTAAAGATGAATCTCCTCAAGTTTCGAACGCCCACGGCAGATAGGGACCGACCTGTCTCACGACGGTCTGAACCCAGCTCACGTACCACTTTCATTGGCGAACAGCCAAACCCTTGGGAGCTTCTCCACCCCCAGGATGTGATGAGCCGACATCGAGGTGCCAAACCGCTCCGCCGCTATGGACGCTCGGGAGCGATAAGCCTGTTATCCCCGGAGTACCTTTTATCTGATGAGCGATGACCCTTCCATACGGAATCACCGGATCACTAAGACCTACTTTCGTATCTGCTCGACTGATGGGTCTCGCAGTTAAGCACCCTTCTACCTTTACGCTCGATGCCTGATTGCCAACCAGGCTGAGGGTACCTTTGTACTCCTCCGTTACTCTTTGGGAGGAGACCGCCCCAGTCAAACTGCCCAGCTGAAAATGTCCGCTGCCCAGATTCATGGGAATCAGCGTTAGAACTAAAACATGACCAGGGTGGTATTTCAAGGATGGCTCCACCAGCACTGGCGTACCGGTTTCATAGCCTCCCACCTATCCTACACAAGACATATCACAGCCCAATATCAGCCTACAGTAAAGGTTCACGGGGTCTTTCCGTCTAACCGCGGGTACGTGGCATCTTCACCACGACTACAATTTCACCGGGTCACTGGTTGAGACAGTGCTTCTGTCGTTACGCCTTTCATGCAGGTCGGAACTTACCCGACAAGGAACTTCGCTACCTTAGGACCGTCATAGTTACGGCCGCCGTTTACTGGGGCTTCGGTCGCCAGCTCCGTCCCGAAGGACTCACTGTCTTCCTTAACCTACCAGCACCGGGCAGGCGTCAGACTCTATACATCCTCTTGCGAGTTAGCAGAGTCCTGTGTTTTTGATAAACAGTCGCAGAAGCCGATTTACTGTGGCCCCCCAGAGCGTAAACCCCAGAGGGCACCCCTTATCGCGAACTTACGGGGCCATTTTGCAGAGTTCCTTAACCAGTGTTCTCCCGAGCGCCTTGGTCTACTCGACCCGCCTACCTGTGTCAGTTTTAGTACGGTCACGAAGCTTCAACCCTAGAAGTTTTTCTTGGACGTCCTTCAGATGACTATCGGAACATAAATGCCGTTGTCCCCATCGCTTGGATTCCGTAGCGGATTTACCTATCTACCTCCTCACGATGAGGCGAGGGCCATTTCTAATCGGCCCCTCACCATCCGAACGCCGTCACTCCATCAGTCCACTTCGTGGCGCAGGAATGTTGACCTGCTATCCATCGTCTACGCCTTTCGGCCTCGACTTAGGAACCGGCTAACCCTGGGCGGATTTACCTTGCCCAGGAAACCTTAGGCTTTCGGCGAGCAGGATTCTCACCTGCTTTATCGTTACTCATTCCGGCATAATCACCCGTAGGCCCCAACACCGCTCCTTTCGGTACGGCTCGTATCTGACCTACGGCGCTCTTCTACCACTGTGCTCGCCCGCAGGCTCACACAATCCACTGCTTCGGTGTCGTGCTTACTCCCGTTCATTATCGGCGCAGAACTGCTCGACCAGTAAGCTGTTACGCACTTTTTAAATGGTGGCTGCTTCTAAGCCAACATCCTGGCTGTCTCAGCAATTCAACTTCCTTAGTGACTAAGCAACGACTTCGGGACCTTAGCAGATGGTCTGGGTTGTTTCCCTCTCGACCGCGGAGCTTATCCCCCGCGGACTGACTCCTGAGATAGTCGCATCGGTATTCGGAGTTTGGTTCAGCAGGGTACCCCGGGAAGGGCCCCAAACCGATTCAGTATCTCTACCCCCGATGCGTAGTGACTCAAGGCTAGCCCTAAAGCTATTTCGAAGAGAACGAGCTATCTCCTGGTTTGATTAGACTTTCACTCCTCCCCACAGATCATCCCCTCAGTTTTCAACCTAAGTGGGTTCGGTCCTCCACGCGATATAACTCGCGCTTCAACCTGTCCATGGGTAGATCACCAGGTTTCGCGTCTACCACCTACGACAAAATCGCGCTATTCACACTCGGTTTCCCTTAGGCTTCAGCCCGGAAGGCCTTAACCAAGCCGCAGACGGTAACTCGCCGGATCATTATGCAAAAGGCACGCCGTCACACATTCCCCCGAGGGGGCATAGTGCTCCGACCGCTTGTAGGCACATGGTTTCAGGTTCAGTGTCCTCCCCTAGAAGGGGTTCTTCCCATCTTTCAGTCACCCTACTGAGTTCACTATCGGTCATTCAAGAGTGTTTAGCCTTACGGGATGGTCCCCGCAGATTCAGTCCGGGTTCCACGTGACCGGACCTACTCAGGTACCCCTCGGGAGGCAATTCAGCTTTCGCGTACGGGACTGTCACCCTCTGTGGTCGACCGTTCCAGATCGTTCTGCTAACCGATTGCTTTGTAACTCCCATGTAAAGGGCCCTACAACCCCGCAGAGGAAACCCCCGCGGTTTGGGCTGTTCCGCTTTCGCTCGCCGCTACTGACGGAATCGATTTTTCTTTCTTTTCCAGCGGTTACTTAGATGTTTCAGTTCACCGCGTCTGCCACATATGCCTATGTATTCAGCATATGTCAGTTCAGGAATCCCGGGGTCAACGCTCGTTTGACAACTCACCCGGGCTTTTCGCAGTCTTCCACGCCCTTCAAAGCCTCTTGATGCCAAGACATCCCCCATGCGCCCTTAGTAGCTTGACCATATAAATCAAATGCTCTTACTACTGTTGGTGTAACGTTGACTCTGCTGCATGGACCGCTCTGCAAAAAACAGTCCCGCACCGAGTCACGCCAAAACGCTAAAGAGAGATCGCGTAATTTCTCACGCAATCAATATCGCTGTGAGTCGAAACTCACAACGAAGATGCCACTTTTGCTAATTGCCAAATTGTCAAAGATCGATGCAGCAGTCGGGCCTTAAGAACCCACCGCCACCTACCATCGAGGGCAGTGGCATATTCTCACCGCATAATTTGAGAAATATGCCACTAACCTCGTACCGGCGACACAACGGTTACACAGAGTGCCACGTGGAAGGGACTGAGTATAGCCGCACGACCGGAACTGTCAAAGCCCCTAAACGCTTTGAGAGAAAAAAGTTCCGCCCACGGCCTTTCCCATACGTAGAAATCGCGGGGAAGGTTCGTTGTATGGGCCGAGAAGCGACCGCGAAAACGAAGAAACGCTTAGCAAAACAGCAAAAAAGCTTTCTCGAGTGGAGACGATCGGACTCGAACCGACGACCCTCGCGTTGCAAACGCGATGCTCTCCCAACTGAGCTACGTCCCCCGATGCACTGGTTTTGCTTTGTATTATAGCCCGATTAAAAACCTCCTAGTGATTTTCCATACAAGAATCCACATGCGAATTCGTAGCCCCTTTTCGTTATTCCCCCTCACGACGCCGACGGTGCGATATTTTCCAGACCGAACTGAGGATCAGGGTTTTCGTATATCAAAATCCAGGGTTCCTTAATCGTAATATTACGGCCCAGAACGGTGGTGATTAGAAATATCTAAGATTTCCAGAATCGAACCAGGCGAGTAACTCGGTCCCACTTTCCAGCTTTCTTCAAAACTGATGGCGAAACGTAAATAAGTTCGGACTCCAGAAAACGATCAGACGGCGGCTTTTGGCCTTCATGCGTTTCCCGATCGCCCGTGACACAGACAAAACAGCATCGATTTATAAGTGCAGGCTCCTCTGAGGGCGAGCGAATGGGGGTAAACAACTCGTATACCGACCGAACACCACGATCGTTCATAAAATTCACAAACGACGCGCGACTGATCTGAAAACTCGGGCGGGCGTCGATAGACTTGTATACGGCCCCCTTGATTTCCTCATCCTGTGCATTTTTGCCAAACTCCGAGTCCAAATTTCCAAAATATTCCCGCCCATTACATTTGAAGCTTGCATTATTTTTGAAGGAAAAGTGAGAATCTACGATAAATCCAATTTTGGAGTTTGCACACATGTACTCAAGAATTTCACCTTGGGTTTCTATCGGCAGATGATAAAGAATCCCGCTGCAAATAATGAAATCAAACTCGCCTAAGGCGCGGTCTTGTATCAACTGAACAATATCTGCACGAATATTCTGAATGTTCTCTAACCCAATTGCTTTCGTTGCAAAATCCAACTTGCGAAAATTATTTTCTCGACCTTCGACGGTAACAACACTGGCTCCTCTTCGAGCAAATGCGATACCATGCGTACCCTCCTGAGTACCCAGGTCGAGTACCCGGATGCCGTCTTCTGGCCTCGCTCCCATGTCAATCGCGGCATCGAGAATCTTCACCATCCGCTGTGAAGCGAGAAGAGGAGCATCAGGGGTGGTCGTCATACCGGGCCGAAGCGAAATATTTGCGATCCAAGGCCCATCTTCAGAAATAATCAGATCCCTCCCGCTGATCACTTCGGCATCGGTCATATGCATCGGGCGAATTCCTTTCTCGATCAACCGAAATATCTTTTTTCTGCGTCAACGCAAACTAGCGAGAGATCGTCTCGGAGCTAGGGCCCTCGCGTGGCGGTGCAATCGGATCGCATCGGCCGCACATTTACGTTTACTTAGTGGGCGTACCTAGACTCGAACTAGGGACCTCATCCTTATCAGGGATGCGCTCTAACCAACTGAGCTATACGCCCTTTATCGCAAAACGCCCCAAAACCGGGAAAAAGCCAAGTCGTGGGGACGAATCAACCATTCTAAATCGGTCCACCCGCGTGTCAATTCGGTGTAGCCCCGAGAGCGCAAAAAGAGATATAGTTCGCGGTGCATTCTGGACCCCCAAACTGCACAACACATACAAAATCACACAGACCCACGGACCTTGCGATGTACCGCTTCACCACCGCCGCCTTCCCGGCCCGTTTGATCGCGGCCGGTTGTTGTTTCACGCTGTTTTTCAGCACTTCGGCACTCGGCAAACCGCCGACCGTGGAGTCGGCTCTGAAACTCAAACCGACCCAGCAGGTCGAGTACGATACCCCGGCGGAGCAAGCGTGGCCGGACTGCCGGATGGTGCCGATTGTCGACGAAGAAGAAAAGGGCTGGGCCGTGGTCGATGCCACCGGCCGGAGACTCCGCTGTTTTATCGACAGCAACGCCGATAAAGCGGTCGACCGCTGGTGCTACTACCGGGGGGGCATTGAGGTCTACCGCGATATCGATACTGATTTCAACCGCAAAGTCGACGCGCACCGCTGGCTCGGTACGGCCGGTTCGAGGTGGGCGATCGACAAAAACGAAGATGGCACCATTGATCGCTGGAAAAGAATCTCGGCCGAGGAGGCGACCGCCGAATTGGTCGCGGCGATCGGCACGCGCGATCAGGCGGCCTTCCAGCGGTTGATGCTCAGCGACGAAGAACTCAAGAGGCTCCAACTCGGTCAAGCTGCCCGGCAAAAACTGAGCACCAAGATGAAACAGGCCACCAAAGCGTTTGCCGCCGTGTGCAAAGAAGAGGCTGCCCCCAACCGAGAGACCCGCTGGCTTCATTTCTCGGCCAGCCGGCCCGGGATCATTCCGGCCGGAACCGGGGGCTCGAAACGCGACCTGCTGGTCTACGAAAATGTGGTGGCGATGACCGAGA
This sequence comes from Planctomycetaceae bacterium, assembly GCA_902630355.1. GTDB lineage: Bacteria > Planctomycetota > Planctomycetia > Pirellulales > UBA7805 > UBA7805. The sequence goes on along the minus strand of CACOUL010000008.1, from coordinate 30,348 downwards.
CCGACGGCGAGCAAGGATTTCTGCAAGTCGGCACCCTCGTGCAGGCGGGAGACTGCTGGCGATTGATCGCCGCCCCCAGCTTCAGCGACGAACCGACCTCGGCGGTGAGTGGCCTCTTTTTCAGCGTCGAGCAAACGCCTGCAGTGGCCGCTGCGCGGAATCCAAGCGAAGGAATCAGCCCAAAACTGCAAGAACTGCTCGCCAAACTCGAAAAACTCGAGGCCCAACTCGCCTCAGCCAAGCCGGCTGAGAGCGGCGTGCTTTACCAAAGGCAAGCCGAATTGCTTCAGCAATTGGCCGCCGCCTCAAGTACCACCGAACAGAAGACCGCCTGGCTCCGGCAACTCGCCGACAACCTCTCCGCCGCCACCCAATCCGGCGCTTTGGCCGACGGGAACAAACGGCTCGAAAAGTTGCATGCGGCACTGGAGGAGCAAAAGCTTCCGGAAGACGTTTTGGCCTACGTACGGTATCGCGGTTTGCTGGCCGCCTACAGTACGGCGATGCAGAAACCGAATGCCGATTACGCGAAGATCCAGTCCGATTGGCTTGCGAATCTCAAAACGTTCGTCGAAACCTATCCGACCTCTGCCGATGCGGCCGAAGCGCTGCTGCAGATCGCCATCGCCGAAGAATTTGCCGGCAATGAGGAGGAAGCGAAGAAATGGTACCAACAGATTGCCAAGAGTGCGGCCAAAAGCCCCCAAGCCCGCAAGGCGGTCGGCGCGATTCGTCGCCTCGACTCTCCCGGCAAACCGCTCGCGATGAAGGCCCGGACGATCGACGGCAAAACGCTCGATCTCAAGCGACTCAACGGTCGGGTCGTCCTGGTTCACTATTGGGCCAGTTGGTGTGAGCCTTGCAAGGCCGATATGGCGATCATCCGCGACCTGGTCGCCAAATACGGTCGCAGCGGATTCTATGCGGTGGGTATCAATGTCGATAATGACCCTCAACTTGCGGTCGATGCGATCAAAAAGGCAAGGCTCACCTGGCCGCAAATCCACGAGAGTGGCGGCCTGGAAAGTCGTCCGGCCACGGAACTCGGTATTCTCACGCTGCCGACCATGCTGCTGCTCGATAAGCAGGGCAGAGTGGTGAGCCGAAATATCCACATCAGTGAAGTGGAAACAGAAATTAAAAAGCGGGCGCAAATCGCAAAGCGTTAGGCTTTGCAGCCTCAGCTCACCGCCGTGCGGATCCTGACCGACGCCAATCGCCGCGTGCCGGTCGCAACGGTTATGCTAGCAGAGCGCGGTCCACGACTCCCTCGTTTTGTAAAAACTTCATCGTCGACCCTCGCGTAGAGAGGGTGGGGCGAGGGCTCGTTTCTTTTTTTCTTTTCTCTTCTTGCGTTCGCTCCGGTAAAAAACCCTTTCCCTGCAGCTAGCACTTAATTTGCAACCGGATTGGCATGCAATCTGCTTGCTGATGGGAGTGGCATCCGCTTTCCCAAGGATGGGAGATCGCGCATTGGTGCACGTGACAGGAAAGGAATCCTCAAGGAGCAAACTTTGCCATGCTAAACTTCGAGCCTCACTTTGAAGCGGACCTCACTCTCTGGATTCTTGCCCTCAGCTGTGTCTCAGGTCTGTTGACGGCTCTCTTGATGCGAAAAAGTGAAGGTTCCTCGTGGCACGTGCTGTGCACTCTCCTCTTTTACGCAAGCCTCCTTTCCGTCGGCCTGACGGCCGTCTGCTTCATCGGTGCCCCCTCCGGTTTGAGCCTGTTTCCGCCGATCACGCTCGGCGTGATGATCGTAGGTGCCACCTGGGATTTTCGACCCGCGCCCGCCACGACTCTCTAGCAAGCGGCCTGCAGCGACAGCACTTCTGTTTCGCACCCCCCACCGCCATCGCTAGCGATGCATTCTCGTAATCGCGCGTTAAATTCAAAAAAAAGCTCCCATTCGGCACAACCGGTAACCGAAGTTAGTACTCAGGTACTCCGGTTCTTGCAGAGTGCCGCGGGGGGGTTTTTGAGCAGTGCGTCTTTGTGACGGCGCCGCCTCTTTCGCTTCCGCAGCATCCGCAACCACGTACCCGTTGATTGTGTGCCGCACCACGACAGACAGTCATCTCCGCTGCCGGTCGCACGCACAACGTACGGCGGGCTGCAAAAAAGCCGCACGAAAAAACGCCAACACGTTTCACGGAGGAAAAATGATGGCACGGATTTTCTCATTTCTCGCGCTGGCGGTCACCGTGACCGCGACCTTCGCGCCCGATGTCGCTCGGGCCGATGATAAACAAATTGCCCAGCAAATCGCCGACGTGATGAAGGCGACCGGGGCACTGAAGAATTACGATATTCTCGTGACCTACTCGAGCGGAACCGCTCAATTGCAGGGTACCGTCACGAGCGAGCAGCAGATGCGAACCGCCATCGAAATCACCCAGGCCTCGCCGCACGTGAAGAAGGTGGACAATAAGCTGGCCGTCTCAAAAGCATCCGGTGCACCGGTCGCGATCAAACCGGCTCCGCCGCTCGATCGACCGGTACGAATCTCGCCGGTCGCCGCTGAGAACCCGCGTTCCGTCGCGTCGCGCCAGCAAGCTGCGCCGCAACCGCGCATCGTGTCTGCCTCATTACAAAATCGACCGGCCAATGGCCCGGCAGTGCAAGCGGCACCGCCGAACCGCGTCTCGCCGCCGCCCGTCGCGGCCGCGCCGCTGGCACCCCCGGTCGTCAGCGTCCCTGCCACCGCCTTCTCGCGTCCGGTACCGATGGGCCCGAGTTCCCTCGCGCCCCCGGCGGCACCCCAGATGCCGCCGATGGCCGATCCCCGCATGGCGCAAATGCGGATGGCCCAAATGATGCCACCGCAGCAACCTCGTCAGGCAGCTCCGCAGCCGCAGCAATCGCGCTCGGCCATGGCAGCACTCGCCGCACCGTTTGCCGCGGTCGCCGCCCCGCTGGCCGCGATGGCACCGCAGGGCGGACCTCAGGGTGCAATGCAGGGCCCCGGACCACAACCGGCCTACGTTCCCGGAACCGGTGGGGGAGTCGCTCCGGTCGGATACGATCAGCCGCAGTTGCCAGCTTATGCCTGGCCGACCTACGCGCCGTATCCGAACTATGCGGCGCTGACGTATCCCAAGCAGTACTCACCGACCGCCTGGCCCTACATCGGGCCCTTCTACCCGTATCCCCAGGTACCGCTGGGATGGCGGAAGGTCACCCTGGAATGGGATGACGGTTGGTGGTTCCTCGATTTCAAGGACAAGTAACGCGAGTACTCGACGCGGCGTTTTCCGTGCGGCTGCGTCACTCCTCAAGACCTCGCCTGCCGATTCCGGCGGGCGGGGTCTTTTTTTATATTTCCTGCAAGGCGGCTTCCAATAAGCATCAAGCATCGAAATGCAGCCGCTGACAACCGAATGATGAACAATCCGACGTTTGCACGGCAGGTTTTGACAGCCAAATCAATGAAACATATACTCGGCGGCAGTTTGGCCACGGTTTCATTCTTACTTTCTTCAGGCTTTATCCGCAGGGAATCCTCTCGATGTCAAGATTCTGGACCCTGTTTTTGCTACTGATGCTCCCGATCGCTTCGGTTCGCCCAGCTGACGCTGAGCGGAGTGGAATCCGCGGCACGTTTTTTGATTTGATCAGCAATCCCTGGGAAGAGTCTGCGGATCTAGAGGATGAGGCCGTTGCTGCGCGTTTCATTACCGATGGACTTTTAGTCATCGAGGACGGCAAGATCCTAGCGTTTGGCAAATTCAGCCAAGTTGCTCCACAACATCCGGATCTTCAGATAACGGAAATCAAGGATCGACTAATTACACCCGGATTTATCGATGGACATACACATTTCCCCCAAACACGTGTCATTGGTGCCTATGGCAAGCACCTTCTCGAGTGGCTGAACGATTATATTTTCCCGGAAGAGGCTCGCTATTTTGACCCTCATTACGCGCGTGTGGGTGCAACGAAATTCGTGCGCGACTGCCTCGCGTCGGGCACGACGACTTTTCAGGCCTTTACCACCACACGCGAGGTCACCACGATCGCCCTTTTCGAGGAGTCGAAGAAGTACAATATGCGCGTCATTGCTGGAATCACGGGAATCGATCGCAATGCGCCCGACTATTATCGAGACACGCCACAAAGCTTTTATGATCGCAGCAAAAAAATGATCGACCGGTACCATGGCAAGGATCGGCTGCTTTATGCGATTACCCCGCGGTTTGCCTTTGGCAGTTCGGGCGACCAACTTGCCATGTGCCAAAGACTCAAAAAAGAACACCCGGATTGCTGGGTCAATACCCACATGAGTGAGACCATTGCGGAAACAGAGGGGGTCTTACGTTACTTTCCCGATTGCCTTGACTATCTCGCTGTGTATGAAAAGTATGATCTGGTCGGTCCCAAATTTTCTGCTGGCCACTCGATATGGATGTCAGAGAGTGCATTTCAGCGGTTGCACGATAAAGGTGGTTGCGCTGTCTTCTGCCCCTGTTCCAACCTCTGGCTCGGTAGCGGCCTGTTTCAACTGGGCAATGCCACAAATCCAAGACGGCCTGTTCGAATTGCCATCGGCACCGATATCGGGGCAGGCAATACCTGCAGTCTGCTTCGGGTGATGAATGACTGTTATAAAGTGGGAATGCTGAATAACAGCGTTTATAGCGGTATCCATTCACCGGCTGACCTTGATCCCAAGCGGGCAGAGCGAAACAAAGTTTCACCCTATCGCGCTTTCTATCTGGCGACCCTTGGTGGAGCCCGAGCACTCTATCTCGATGAGTGGCTGGGAAATTTTGAGGTCGGGAAAGAAGCTGATTTTGTGGTGATCGACTTCCAAAGCGGTCCGGCTGAACAGCCTTGGTTAATGAGCCGATCCAATATGGCTAGCCAAGGTGAACCGGGTGCCCCACCGACCGCGAAGCAAATACAAGGTCGCCCCTTCCCGACCACCAAGGATGAGTGTGCGGCGGCATTGCTGGCGCTCATCGCAGTCGGTGACAGCCGCTCGGTCGAGGAGACTTGGGTCTTTGGTCAGAAAGTCTATGATCGCGACGCATCGCTGACGACGACCGACTTCACCACGAAAGCGGCCTCCGGGGACGAAGAGAACGCGTCCCCGCAGTGACAGCTTGGCTATCAAGCCCAAGTTTTTACTGCGTGGCTTCATTGATGCAACTGCCAATACGAAGACGGCGATCGGGGTAATCGGTTTATGTGAGCAAGCAGAAAGTCCGATAAAAACAGGGATAGCAGGCTTTTTCTCACCTTGTATCCCCAGATACCGTCTGGAAGCCGGACAATGATTCGTCGCGCCTCGCTCATCGCCCTCAGCATTTCTGTATGCCTTACGGCGTTTTCAGCGGCCGCTCAGGACGACGGGATCGACGGTAACCCCGCGGCAACCAATATTGTGGTGGGTTCCGGTTGGCTTGGCGAGTATCTGGGTATCAACCGCAATGGCTGGCGTTTTGCAGGGATCCAAATCACTGATTCCAATGGTCAGTTCACCGGTGGTATCAATCCGGGGAGTTGGCCCTCCGATACCCTCACCATCGTCGACCTGACGATCAATACAGAAAAGTTTGTGGGCTGGGAAGGAGGGCTTTTTGGAACTGATTTCTTATATTACAGCGGTGGACCGGTAAACTTTGATGCCGGCACGGTCATGGGGTACAACTCCCTTGATGCCGCCCCACCCAACACGCGTGTCGAGCTTTATGAGCTTTGGTATCGACAAGTGATGTTCAATGATAAAGTCGTTATAAGAATTGGGAAATCGATACCCACCTATGATTTCAACAACGTTGAACGCCCGGTTCCCTTCACCTCCGAAGCAAACAACATTCCAGGCATTTCAAGTGCGATTCTGACGCCGCTTTATGTCAGTCCCACCCAATTGGGAATCATGCCCGGTTATTACGATTCGGCAACGGGAGTGGTGGCCAAGTATCTTCCCAATGAAAATATCTACGCTGAGTATGGATTTTTCGATGGCAACCTTGCTGCTGGGCGCAAAACAGGGCTTACCGGGCCGCTATTCAACGGCTACTACTTGCATCTGGCCGAAGTAGGTGCCTCTTGGACCGTTGGCCCGGAAGACAAGCCAGGATCAACCGGCTTTGGCTACTGGCGGCAGACAGGCAGGCTCACGGTTCCTGACGGAGGAGGCACTGTGCAGGGTGCGGACGGCATTTACTTTTTCGCCTCACATCGAATTTACAACGAGAATCCCGGTGTCACCAACAATGGATTCACCAGTTACTTCCAGTTCGCCGCCACCAATACGCCGGTGGTCGATACACAACGCTACTTTGGCTGCGGTATCACGTACTTTGGCCCCGTACCGAATCGCGATGAAGACTCGCTTGGGTTTTCCTTTGCGTATGGCCAGATGAGAAGCGTTCCCACGCTTGGGCCCCGCGAGATGATCTACACAGCGTACTACCAGTATCAGATCCGTAAGAACTTCTTCTTCCAGCCAAACGTCACCTTCATCGGTCAACCGGCCGCTCAGCCGGGACTCAGCGATGTGCTCGCTATGACATGTCGCGTGATTTTAAGCTTCTGATCGCTTGCCACCGATTGATAGCTTGGCCCGTGGTCGTCGGAAACGCGATCGCATGATCCAGGCGAAGATTCTCGCTAGCTCCGCCTGCAGCCACGCTGCGGCGTTTTTTTTGATAGGACCGGAAAATTCCGCAAGTTCTCCCCAGCTTAACACGATAAATACTCCTGGCGTGAGCAATCGCTTCCGCCCCCGACGAAATGGTGTGATTACTCCAACTTTGTGGAGATTTTAACGATGAGACACAAATTTTTTGCCGCCACCGGCCTCTTGGTGCTGTGCGGATTTCTGCTCTCCGCACTGACCGGTTGCATCACGAGCCAGGGCCCGTTCCTCGGATATGCGGGCATCCCGATCCCGGTCTCGCCCTATTGGCAAAAGGGAAAAGAAGATGAGCACTGGTTCCACGAACGTTATGGTCGCGCTCCGATCCTCGGCCCCCTGACGGCCGATACGCCCGACATCGGGATGGACCCGCCGAGCGACGATGAAGTCTTTCGCAAGTTTATGGAGATTAAGGAGATCCAAGGAAACTGGCCCATGCTCTATACGATCCAGGTCAACGACGTACGGATCATCAAGGAAAAAATTGCAGATTACATCGATCCGCCGCGCCAGATTCCTCTGATCGGGCCGGCCCAACTGCACCACGTGCACTACAAGTGCACGGTGCACTACAGCGAAAAGGTACGCGTCGGTTGGCCGATTCCCTACACGCTCCGGGACGACGATGCAGCGGAGGTGATTTACATCGATAAGGACCACTTCCACATGGTCGGCAACGTCAACACGGGAGCCGATTCGCTTTACTAAACACATCAGCAGTCTGAGCGATTGCACAGAAACCACACCATGCCCAGGGAGTGCTGACGCGGTCTTGCACCAAGGACCAAGTCGCTCCCTGGGCTTTCGGGTCTATAAGGAGGGGTTCAACCTGCGGAGCCCCACAATCCGCCCGTAGCAGGAAGGGGAGGCAAAGGTGATGCGGAGAGGGATGATCCTGGTGCTCTGGGCACTGGCGGCCATCGGGGGATCGACCTCCGAGCGGGTGTTTGCTGCCGAAGAAGATGACCTAATGGTCCTGGCAGCCGACCATTACGCTGCCGGCCGCTGGGAGTTGGCCGCTGCGTCGTTCGAGGCGCTGCTGGAAAAAGATCCCGACGCACCGCTGCGGGCCGATGCGATCTTCTACCGCGCCGAATGTCTTTTGCAGATGAGTCGCTTTCTCGAGGCCGGTGAACTCTACCGGATATTCCGCGATGAGTTTGCCGAAGATTCTCGAACTCAACTCGCTCGTTTCCGCAGTGGCGAAGTCGCGTATCTCGCCGAGCAATATCCCGAATCGATCGAACAATTCGAGGCGCTTCTCGCAACCTCTCCCGCAGGCCCCCATCATCTGCAGGCCAGGGTCTATCTGGCCGGAGCAATCCTGGCAACCGAAGAGAAACGAGTCCTGCAGGCCGACACGTCCACCGATGAGGCAGCGGCGGCTACCGAGTCGCCGCTCACCCGCGCGATCGAACTTTTTGAATCGGTCATCGATGACCCTGCGGGCGAGCAGGTCCGCGCCACCGCACAATTCGGCAGGGCCCGTTGTCTCGACCTGCACGGGAAAACAAGCCTTGCCGCCACGGCATATCTCAAACTGCTCGAGAGTCCGCAACCGACACTTGCCGCGCAGGCGCACTACTACCTCGGCCGACTCGCGGCCGCGTCGGGGGAACCGCTTCGTGCAGTGGAAACCTGGGAAACGCTCATCGAGAAGTGGCCCGACTCGGCGTGGGCCCGCGAGGTCTACGGGCCGACCACCGCCGCCCACCTGCAGGCCGATCAGATCCCGGAGGCCCGCAAGAGTCTCGCCCGTTGGCAGGCCGCACCGGAGGGCCGACCCTCCGCGGCCCAACTTCGCCATCTCGCCCGTCTGGCCTCAGAGGCGGAGGCCACCGATTGGTCGCTGGAGTTGTATGCCCAGTTGGCTGCCGACAACGAGACCAAAACGCTCGCAGCCATCCAACGACTCGCGGCTGCTCAGGTCGAAGCGGGTCGGTTGGAGGAGGCGGCCGAAACGCTGCGAAAAGCCTGGGATGGCCCGGAACAATCGGCCGCACTGGCTGTGGCCGGCCTTCAGCTCGCCGAAGTCTATCGGCAATTGGATCAATCATCCAAGAGCATCGGCACCTATTTGCAGGTCGCAGAGCGTTGGCCCGAGACACCTGCGGCGGCCACCGCGCTGCGGCACGCGGCCGTTCTGGTGATCGAAGAGAAAGATTACGTGCGGGCCGCCGAGATTTTTGGACAACTCCGCCGACTGAAACTCAACGACACTGCCCGAGCCGAGGCAATCTATCGCCACGGGTGGGCGCTTGAGGATGCCGGCAAACCGCAAGAAGCACACGAAGCATTCAAGACGCTGCATCAAAATCATCCTGAGTCCGCGTTTTGGGCCGATGCGACCTATCGCCTTGCGGAAAATGAATTCGGGCAGGGCAATCATGAAGATGCGCAATCGCTCCTTACGAATCTTCTCGACCGAGCGGGTGACGGGGAACTTGCTCCCCATGCCCTGTATCTTGCCGGCCGCGTGGCCGTGGAGGGAGGCGACTGGGCCGGCGCGCAACAGCCCTTATCGGGGCTGATCTCCCGGTTCCCCGACTCACCGCTCGCCCCGTCGGCTGCCTACTGGCGGGCGGAGGCAACCTTCCAGGCAGGCGACTACCCACAGGCGGCAGATTATTTCGAAAAACTGACCACCACATCGCTACCGACCGAAAGGGCCGCCCAGGTGGCCCTGCGGAGAGGCCAACTTTATGCGAGGGCGGGCGACTGGCAGGCGACCCGCAACGCCATCTCCCCGCTGTTGTCCGAGGAATCGGCCGAGGTTTCCGCAGATGAACTCTACTATCTGCTCGGCCGCTGCCGGATGGCGGCCGCCGATATCCAGGGGGCACGCACCGCGTTCTTGCGAGCCGCTCAACGTGACCGGGCCGAGAAAAGTGAAACTTCGGCGATGGCACAGTGGATGATTGGCGAAACCTTTATGCATCAAAAGCGATACGCCGAGGCGGCCGCCGAATACTTCCGGGTCGTCTCTCTCTATCCCTACCCGCGCTGGCAAGCAGCGGCACTCCTCCAAGCCGCGCAATGCTACGAGCGGCGCAATCAACAGAGGGATGCGGAAAAACTGTACCGTCAAATCATTCGGGAATACCCGGAAAGTGAATTTATCTCACCGGCCCGCGAGAAGCTGCAAGCCATCTTGCGAGGCAACAGCGGAACTTCATCCTAAAGGATCACTACCGATGTCGATACGCAAAACAAACTCCGGACCGTTCATGCGGCGGAACCTGATAGCCCTTGGCCTGGTGCTTCTCATTCCGGCACTCCTCCTTGCAGCGGACCCCACGAGCAGCACAACCTCCTCGGCGGACCCGAGCAGCACCACGAGTGAGACCGCCGCCGAAAGTGACTCGCTTCTTTCGGGTGAGATCGCCGAGCAGAATCTCTTTGTCATCGTTCAGCAGGGTGGTCTGCTGCTGTATCCAATTCTCGCCGCATCATTCATCCTCTGCCTGTTCGTCTTCGAACGGCTCATCAGCCTCCGTCGCCGCCGCGTGATTCCCAGGCCTTTCGTGCGACAGTTCCTGCACCAATTGCGGGAGCGCGAAATCGACCAGCAGCAGGCGCTCGCGATGTGCCGTAAAAACGGCAGCCCTGTTGCCGAGGTATTTGCGGGAGCGGTGCAGAAGTGGGGACGCCCGGCCGTGGAAGTGGAACAGGCGATCATCGATTCAGGTGAACGCGTCACGAGCGGACTTCGTCGATACCTGCGGCTGATCAATGGAATCGCCACTGTCACACCACTGCTCGGTCTGCTCGGCACCGTCGTAGGGATGATTCAGGCTTTCAATGATATTGCAACGGCCGACGCGATGGGCAAACCGGAACTGTTGGCCGCAGGCATCGGCCAGGCACTGATCACGACCGCGAGCGGCCTGACGGTCGCAATTCCGGCGCTGATCGCCTACATGTTTTTTCTCTCCCGCGTCGATCGACTGATCATGGACATCGATTCGGTGGCACAGGATGTCGTGGCCGAGATTTCGGCCGAGGCGGGCAATCGGCCGAAAAAGACCACTCGCACCAAGGCCGCCTGAGTCCCACCCGCAACCGCGACTCATAGAAGACCGGAGAAAATCGGATGGCACTCAAAACGCACACCGATGAGCAACCGACGCTCAACCTCACCCCGATGATCGACATCGTGTTTCTCTTGATCATCTTTTTCATGGTCGGTACCAAGTTTTCGGAACTCGAGCGGAAGATTGGATTGCAACCGCCACAGGTCAACGATTCCGGTGCTCTTTCTGCAGCGCCCGAAGCAAAAACGGTGAACGTTTTTCGGGATGGCCGCATCGAACTGGACAACCGTCCGGTATCGATCGACGAGTTGGTGACCGAACTATCGGCCGCAACGGCCCAGTACCCGGCCCTGGGGGTCCTGGTACGGGGCGACGCGAATGGTCGCTATCAGAGTGTGGCCAGCGTGCTGGCCGCGTGCAGCAAGGCCGGGGTACGCAAGATGGGGGTCTCGGTAAGAATCAGCAGCGCAGCCCAGTCACCCGCCGTACGCAGGTAACGACTTCCCAGGATCACTCGGATGAACCCGTTGTTTTTCATCGCAGCACTTCCTGTCGGCTCGATCCACGCCGCCTGGGTCGTCCTTTGGCTCGTGCTCCTGCTCGGCTCGATCGCGGCCCTCATCGGGCTGCTGCTGACCCGCTGGGGTCGCAGCCGACCGATGCGGATCTGCGTGATCCTTTCACTCATCGCGCACCTGCTGTTGGCCGGCTATGCCGCCACGATTCGGATTGCCGGAAACGCAACCGGCTTGGAGGGTGAGGTGGTCGAGGTGGCCCTGGGCGATGCGTTTCTCGGCACGATCGAACCGGCCCGGCCCGACAAACCGTGGCAGCAGTTTCCGGGAACGGCGGGCGAAATTCCGCCCCTGGCGGTCCCACGGATGGATGAGGCAGAGGTACCTGAAACCGATTATGTGCCCGCCGCTCCCGAACAAAACTCTGCCGAGCGGCCGCTCGTGCCCGCTAACCTGCAGGCGGCCGCACCGGTGGCTGCCGCCGCGCCGCAGACCGGTCGCCCCCTCGCCGCGACCCCGTCGCGCCCACGACCGACGGCGATCGACGGGCCCGAACGGATCGCCGAGCAACCGCCCGAATCCATTGCGCTGAAGGATGCGGAGGAGGCCCCTGTGGCAGAGCGTCCGCCGCTTGTGGCCCGTTTGAAGCCGAGCGCAATTCCCGCCGCAGCCCCACTGCAACTCGCCCAACTCCCCGACGCAAAGCCCGAGGCTCCCGCCCCTGAAGATGACCGGCCTAAACTGGTGAAGATCGAACGTCCACCGGCCGGGGAAGGTGTGCCGGCGGCGCAGACGCCGGGAGGACATCAGCTTCCCGAGTTGTATCGCCTGCGCAGCGCAGAGGACCGCGCTCGGCAAGCGGGCCGCTTTGGTGGAAGCCCGGAAGCGGAGGAGGCGGTCGAGTCCGGCCTTGCCTGGCTCGCATCGGCACAAGGACAAGACGGCAGTTGGGACCCCTCGCGGTGGCAGGGCGGACGCGACCGACCCTCGAGCGATCACCACCGCCGCCGCGCCGGGATGCGAGCGCAGACCGGGGTCTCGGCCTTGGCGCTGCTGGCGTTTCTCGGCAGCGGACACACCCATATGAAACCGGGGCCTTATCAAGACCACGTGAAGCGAGGACTGGAATACCTTGCCTCGCATCAACGCAAAAATGGATCGCTCGCTGGGGACTCCACCCTGTTTGCAGCGATGTACTGCCACGGTATGGCGAGTTTTGCCCTCTGCGAAGCGTACGGCATGACGGGCGACGTGCGGCTACGACCCTACGCCGAGCGGGCCATTGCCTTCACCCTCCAGAGCCAGAATCGACAGACGGGCGGTTGGCGGTATCGACCGAGCGACACGGGCGATACGAGTCAGTTGGGCTGGCAGGTGATGGCACTTAAAAGCGCCGAGTTGGCGGGAATCCCGGTGCCGCTGCGGGCAAAGCAGGGCGTTACACGATTCCTCTCCTACGTCTCCTCGGGCGAGGCGGGCGGGATCGCCACTTACCGGCCGGGCAAACCCCCGAGCCCGGCAATGACGGCCGAAGCACTTTTCTGCCGCCTCTTCACCGGCACCAGACCCACCGATCCGGCGGCCAATGAAGCGGCTGCTTACTTGCTTGCCGATCCGCCGCGGGCCAGTGCGAGCGGACGGATGAATTTGTACGCCTGGTACTACGCAACCCTCGCACTCTATCAGCGACAGGACGTGCTCTGGGAGGAGTGGAACCAGGCGCTGCAGACGACACTCCTGGCAACGCAGCAGCAGAGCGGTCCGCTAAGGGGCAGTTGGTCGCCCGATACCGAGTGGGGACCGCACGGGGGCCGCGTTTATTCCACGGCCATGGCCACCCTCTGCCTGGAAGTTTACTACCGGTTCCTACCGATTTACGGAGGCAGGACCGCGAGCCAAGCGGATCAAACCGAGAAAGGGACGCGATAGCGCCTTAATGCCGCTTTTTCACTCTCGCCGTTTCTCGTCGGGCGTCTTCCCGAAGTGTTTCCGAAGCGGCGAAATCTCGTGCCAAGGGCTCTCTAACCGCATTTTTCAGCTTCCGAGTCAGCCTCCGAGCCATGGGCGGGAAAATCAGTCGCGTTTGACACGTCCCCAGGGTCGGGTAAAATATAGGGTAGTAAGGGGTTAACCGGTGCGCTCGCGGCTGAGCGGCCCCCTTTCATTCGGGCGGCTGGCAATCGGGAGCTTTGCAGCCCAACGCTGAGTTTCCCGAGTACCGAGGTCCTGACCTCTTTCGGAGATAGATCGCATGTCCCCTCTGTTTGCTTTTGGCTTAACCGGACACTGGGAAATTCTCATCATCGCGGGGGTGGTCCTCCTTCTTTTCGGCAACCGCCTCCCCGGCGTGATGCGATCGATGGGCCGCGGAATCGTTGAGTTTAAAAAGGGCGTCCAGGGAATTGAGGATAAATCCGAGGGTGCCTCCAGCGACCCGAAGACGGTGACCGAAGATACCGTGCAGGCAGGCGAATCCAAATAAAAATAAAATAAGGTAAGCGAAATTTCATCGCGAGCCGTGTGGGCCAAGGAGCAAACAGGATGTTCGGTATCGGCGTGCCAGAGATGATTATCATCGGGGTGATCGGGGTGCTACTATTCGGAAAACGACTCCCGGAAGTCGGTCGTTCCGTCGGCAAAAGCTTGATGGAATTCAAGCGTGGCATGCAGGGCATCGAGTCGGAGATCGATGGCGCACGGTCGGCGGTGGACTATGCGGCGAGCCAGTCCTCCTACGAAGAGATGGCCGATGACTACCAGGAACCGTCGGTGCCCAAATTCGAACCGCCGAGCGGTCCCCCGAGTGAAGAGGCGACGAGCCATTCCACCTCTTAGGCTGCCTCAAACGGGGCCGGGGACGATGCTTGACGGACCGAGGGAGAATTGGTCCGATGTTCTGGTCCCTAACGTTTTGCCGGGCGGCTAGCTCAGTTGGTTAGAGCGCTGTGTTCACACCGCAGAGGTCACTGGTTCGAATCCAGTGTCGCCCACTCCCGAGGGTACTGAAATCTTCAGTCAGGCCGCTTTGCGCTAAAGGCCACATATGGTGGCTGACCCCCATCCGGGGTCGCGACGGGGCGTCACAGCGGCACGCGTCACATGACGTTTTCGCCTGCTATTTTTCGACTTACGTCGATCCCTCGTCACGTTATCTCGATTTCAGTGATTCGTTTAAAAAAGCAGGAAAAACAGAAAATAATCGTTGACGCCCGCGTAGGAAAAATTATCATAAGGGGGTAGCTCGGAAGTGGGGGAAACCAGGGCAATTCCGGATTGAGCCAATGAATCATTTACGACCTGTTCGCTTGCTTGCAGTGTCCTTTGCACTGCTTCTCTTTGCGTCGATCGCCCGAGGCGGTTTCGACGATTCCAATCCGAACAACATTATCCTCTGGTCCGGTTCGGATCTCTCCAGCACTCTCGTCACGGCATCGCCCGGCGACTCGGTGCAAGTCTTTGCGATGATCAACAACAACAATGGCAACTATGGCCATTCGCACGGCAACTGGGTGCCCACCGTGGGTTACCACATCGAGGCCGACTGGGATCCCAACGCGGTCGACGGTAACACGTTCAACTGGGACAACAACCCGGGCTACACTGGACTCAACGGGCAGGGCGCGAGCGTTTCGATCTACAGCGATCACCTCTACTGGCTGCTCGGCAATGCCAACTACGGTCATCACAACATGAGCGCCTGGGAGCAATCGCGGGACACGACCTCCGGGTCGGCTACCTGGCGGACACTCTCAAACTTCGGCATCTACATCGGGGCCTATCACCCGTATGCCTACATCTACGAGAACAGCATTCTCACAAGCTTTTCGTTCGACGTGAAAAGCGATGTATTTGAAAACGTGCCCTTCACCGCGCAGATGATCGACGGCGAGATGATGGCCGTGTACGAATCGCACCTGGGCGTCGGTTTCTGGGCCCGCTCGGTCTACGATCCCAACGTTTTGCTGGAAAGCTGGACGACCAGTTCGACCACCAACGGCACGACGCTGCGGATTATGACTCCGCTCAGTTCCCTCGGTGGCGGTGCAGTAGTGCCTGAGCCGGCAACGATGCTTCTTCTGGGACTCGGCTGCATCGGCCTGCTCGCCGTGCGACGACGCCGCTAAGCAAGTCCAGGCGTTTTGGACGCGCAGGAGCAGCAGCGCTCCGTTGTTTTTCTGTCTTCTCACTCCACCATAACGCGCCGGTTTACAGTTGCTCGACTGTGGCATCGGCATCGCAAGGGAGCGATGCGTCGAGCCGCTGAAGATACTTTTCGGCCCGCTGCAGGTGGGCCGTTCGCTTTGCGCGGTCCATTTTGCGGACCATCGCGCACATCATCGCCCACCGCGGATTTTTAGCCAGCTTTTCGCGATGCTTCCAAATCCATCGCCAATACAAGCCATCCCATGTTTCCGACCACTCACCACGCGGGTAGTTGCTCATTTTCCGAATGTACGATGATCCGGAAAAATAGGGTTTTGTAGTGATCTGTCCACCATCGGCATGCTGACTCATGGCATATACGTTCGGCACCATCACCCAATCGTAGCTATCGACGAACATCTCCATGAACCACCGGTAAATCTCGTCGGGATCAATCTCGCAGAGGAACATGAAGCCGCCGAGAACCATCAGTCGTTCGATGTGGTGACAGTAACCGCTTGCGCGGACCCGCTCGATCACATTATCGACCGGTAGCACCCCGGTCGCACCTTCGTAAAAACTTTCGGGTAACCGCCGCCGGTGCCCCCAGTGATTGGTGGTCCGCATTGAGACGCCCAAATCATCGTAGGTTGCCCGCATGAACTCCCGCCACCCGATCACTTGCCGAATAAAACCCTCCAAGGCATTGAGTGGCAACTCCGTGCGGTCCGCATATTGAAGCGCACGATCGAGAATCAGCCGTGGAGTGAGAAGCCCCGTGTTGAGCATCGGTGTGAGTACGCTGTGCCAGAGCCAATTCTGCCCCTCGACCATCGCATCCTCATAGTCGCCGAAAAGCAAGAACCGATTCTCGAGAAAGTCATCGAGCCACCCGATCGCCTGCTTGTGGGAGGTGGGGAAATAGAGCGCATCCAAGCTCCCCGGATGGTCGCGATAATGGGCTAAGATGTGTTCCCGGGCGGCCCGATCGATTGCATCGTATTCAGGAAGCGGTAGTGCCGGGAGGCTGCCCAGCATCGCCTTAGGAACCTTTTTTCGATTCTCTTGATCGAAGTTCCACTTTCCGCCCACCGGGTCGTCTCCCTCCATCAAAATGTCGAGACGGCGGCGCTGGTGCTTGTAGAACTCGGACATCGTCCACCGCTTATGCGATGCGCGAAACGCGCGGTTTTCATCCACAGAATTCAAGAACATCGGCGTCGCGGTGAATTCGATCGCAAGAGACCACCGCTTGCAGTAGCGGCGAAGTCGCCGAACCAAAAGGTCATCGTGCGGCTCGGCAAGCACGAGCGTGGAGGCATGAGCGAGGTTGCCGAGATACTGCTCGAACGCGTTGGCACCGGTCTGGTGGTTCACATAGTCGACCTGCAACCCTCTCTGTCGCAGCGTTTGCTCGTACCGCTGCATCGACGCTCGATGCAACCAGAGCTTCTGCTTGTGCATTTGCATTCCGAGTAGAGGATCGCCAAAAAACAGACTGTCTTCGACGAGAGCGACGCGGTCGGGATTTCTTTCCAGCCCGGGATGCGGATCAAAGAGTTGATGCGGAAAGACAAGCAAGATCTGCGTAGCGGCCATCAACATCTCCCCGCCGGGCAAAGGTCCTAGTCACGCTCGCAGAGCGGGCCACCACCGTTAATCGGTCACCGCCATCATCGGTCCGGCGGCCGATTCGGAGGACAGACTCTCCATCGAGCCCGACACCGGTTCGCGACTCCAACCGAATCGGGAGCGATCTCGCTTCCAATCCTCAAGGGAGTATTCGACCGTAGAGGTATCGGTTTCCTTCACCTCCAAATTCAGCAAGCGAAACCCCAGTGCTGAAATTTCAGAGAAGAGGGTGTACGCCAGATTTTCGACACTCGTCGGACCCTCGAGAACCTTCATCTTGAGTGTCTCTCCGTACTCCCGCTCATGCCGGCGTAGTGTCGTGAAGAGTGTATCGCCACGGTGAATCAACATCCCATGGTCGTACTGCTCGGCGATCAACCGCCCGACCCGGTCGTCGAACTCGGAGAACAGTGTCGAAATCGAGTTGACCCGCCGGACCTCGAACTTGCAGGTGATCCCATAGCGATGACCGTGCAGATTTGCGCATTTGCCACCGATTTCTTCGTTGCGGTGAGCGGCATAAAACTTGAACTGTTTGGAGATAATCATGGATCCGGACCTTCGATTAATGGCCGTGGATGAGTGACAAGATTTCGGCGCGACTCGAAACATTGTGACGGAAGCCGCCACGCATCGCACTGGTGATGGTGGAACTACCGGCCTTTCGAATCCCGCGAATCGACATGCAACTGTGCTCCGCTTCGACGACGACTGCAACCGCCGTTGCGCCGAGTTCGCCTTCGATCAGGTCGGCAATCGTTTGGGTCATTCGCTCCTGAACTTGCGGCCGTCGCGCTACCTCTTCTACAACGCGGGCCAGCTTACTTAGTCCTGTGACGCGTCCCTCCGGAATGTAAGCGACGTGTGCTTTACCGCGAAAGGGAAGCAGGTGATGCTCACACATGCTGCAAAACTCAATATCACGCACGAGAACGACCTCGTTGTACTCCTCAGGAAACGTAACCTGCAAATGCCGACCCGGATTTGCCCTCAGACCTGAGAACATTTCCGCGTACATCCGAGCGACGCGCGCCGGAGTGTCTAATAAACCGTCGCGTTCCGGGTCTTCCCCGACGGCCTTCAAAATCGTTTTGACCGCCGACTCAATCGCCCGGAGATCGACTTCGTTCGATTCGCGATTTTGCTGCGATGTCGCGTGTTTAGGCGGGCGATCCACTCCGTTTCCGTTTTGGCTTTCGGCCTCATTGAGGGGTCGCACGGCCTGAGAATTATTACTCATCGTTATTTCCGCGATTGACATGGTGTTCTCCTTCACTAATCTTTCCTCGTCTCTTTATACCGAGCCGACCAAATGACAAGTCAACGACCGGTAAATTTAGGGAGATTTAGGCGAAGATGGCCAGAAATTCAGGCAAGACGGGTCTCTGAGGATGCTTCCACGATTCCTTTATTTTTTCGGCCCCTCGACGAATCAGCCGCGTTCCCTTCTCCCGGCGGAATCCTATACTGCGGCGGGCAAACCAAAACACAAATAAGGGCATGCAAGTGATGCCAAGCCATAAAACAACAATCGCAATCATCGGGGCAGGGCTCTCCGGCACCGCGCTTGCCCGCCGATTGACCGACGCGGGGCTCGCCTGCACTATGTGCGAAAAGAGCAGAGGAGCGGGCGGGCGGATGGCGACGCGGAGAAGTGAGTCCTCCCTTCGGTTTGATCATGGCGCACAGTACTTTACGATTCGTGATCCCAAGTTCAGCGTTGCGGCGGAGCGCTGGGTTCAGACGGGGCTGATCGCCAAGTGGGAGGGCACGATTGTCGAGTTCGCCCCCGAAGGTCTGATCGACAAAACGAACGACGAGAGATGGGTCGCGGTACCGGGCATGAATGCGCTCTGCAAACATTTGGCGGCAGGCGTGCCTTTGCAGACAGGCGTGCAGGTGGCCGAGGTCAAATTGCAAAAGGGAGGGTGGGAACTGCGGTCGCAAGAGGGCGCGTCACTCGGCACAGCCGACTGGGTGGTGAGTACCGCACCGGCCGAGCAGACTGCCGCCCTGATGCCCGAGTCGCAACCGATTCTCCAAGCGACCTCACGCGCTGAGATGCTCCCTTGCTGGGCCGCGATGATTGCTCCGGGGAATCCGCTCTCTGCGGTGAAACCGGACGGTGCCTTCATCAACGAGGGTCCCCTCCGCTGGGTCGCCCGCAACAGCAGCAAACCGGGTCGCGACGCGAACTGCGAGACGTGGGTACTGCACGCGAGTCCCGAATGGAGTGAGGCCCACTGGGATGACTCGCCAGGGTCGATTGCTGATGCTCTTTGGCATTCTTGGTGTGAACTGCTCGGAGTGCCGGGTGGTGAGCCCCTGTTCTCCTCAGCGCATCGTTGGCGTTATGCGCTTTGTGAGGCGGTCTACCCGGCGCCTTATGTCCTCGATCCACAGCAGCGACTCGCGGCCTGCGGTGACTGGTGCGGTGGACCGCGAGTCGAAGGGGCATTCCTCAGCGGACTCGCCCTGGCAGAACGAATCATCGACGAAGTGAAGTAACTTTTCGCATAAGATTTGCCACCGGTGACAAATTATCGGAAGATAAAGCTCGAAAAACAGGAAACAAGGTGATTTGATGGCGACTGCAACACGACCGCAAACGCTCGCAGAACTACGAGACACTCCCTGGCAATCGCGCACCGTCAAGGAGGAACTCCGTCAGGGGATGATCCGTGCGCTCGAGGGGGGCGAAGAACTCTTCCCCGGCATCGTCGGCTATGAGGAGACGGTGATTCCTGAAGTGATTCTGGCGATGCTTGCCGGTCACGACATGTTGTTTCTCGGAGAGAAGGGGCAGGCGAAAAGCCGGATTATGCGAAGTCTCGTCCGCTTTCTCGATCCTGAGATCCCCTATCTTGAGATTCCGGGATGCCCGCTTCACGAAGATCCCTATGCACCGATCACCCAAATGGCGAAGGCGTGGCTTGCGGGGCGCGATGAGAGCGAAGTTCCAATCGCGTGGTGGCCGCGGGAGGACCGCTACACCGAGCGACTCGCCCCGGGAACCAAATTTGCGGATGTGATCGGTGAAATTGATCCGGCAAAACTCGTTGCGGGGGTCACGATGGGTGCGGAGGATGCCCTGCACTTCGGTTTGATCCCTCGCATGCATCGCGGCATCTTTGCGATGAACGAGCTTCCTGAACTCGACGAGTTAGTGCAGGTCGGGCTGTTCAACATTTTAGAAGAGCGCGATGTTCAAATCCGCGGCTACCCGATTCGCTTCGACATTGACGTGTGCGTTCTCTTTTCTGCCAATCCTGCAACGTACAACCGTAGCGGCAAGGTGATTCCCCAATTGAAGGATCGGATCGGTTCGCTAATTCGCACTCATTATCCGCGCGATCGGGAACTGGCCATCGAAATCACCGCCGAGGAAACGGCGGACTCGCGCGAAGATGCGCATCCGGTTGAGGTCCCTCGCTTCATGCGTGAATTGATCGAGCAGATCACGCTCGAGGCCCGCCGGAGCAAGTACGTCGATCAGCAATCGGGGGTGAGCGTACGATTTTCGTTGGCCAACTATCGCACGATGATCGCCAGTGCCCGCCGGCGATCCATCCTGCATGGCGAATCGCCGGCCATACCGCGGATCAGCGATCTTGCCCACCTCGAGAGCAGCGGCCTGGGAAAATTGGAACTCGACCTGATGGGAAGCCAGCAGATGAGCGAAGAGCAGGTACTCGAGCACATTCTGGCAACCGCCATCGCTACGGTTTTTGAAGAATACGTCGAGGCGCACGGCCTAGGTGAAATTGCCGAAATCTTCTCTCGGGGCGTGCGGATCGAAGTCGGCGACATGTTGCCTTCAAGCGTGTACGCCGAGCGATTGACCCGAGTGCCGCCGATCTGGGAAAAAGCGTTCGAAGTCAACGCGGCCCGGAGCGATGCGGTACGGGCGAGTTGCGTTGAATTTGTGCTGGCCGGTCTCTACGCCATGGACAAAATTTCCCGCCATCAGCAGCACGGCCGGATCGCCTATCAGATCGGTGATGAGGAAACCCCATGAAACGGCGTCGCGGTCCCGGAGGCGTGATTCACACGTACCAGCGGTACGATCCCGGTCGCTTCCCGAGTCCCACCAGCCCGCCACCCGATATGGTTTCGGGCGCGTTTGAGCACATGCTTGCCTGGGGCAACCGCCGCCGACTCTCGGAAGAGGAACTGGCCCGAGCGATCCGCATTGATCCGAGTCAAATTGCCGGAATGGGCCCGAGCCTTGAGGCACTCCGCCGCTTGCTTGAGGAGCGGAAGGCAAAAATCTTAGCTACCTACGAAGTTGAAACGGCGCTGCGGGAGACGAACGAAAGCTGCGATCGGGAGGCCGAGGGGGTACGGCTGCCGGCCAAGGAGCACCGATTTTTTGAAAACTCGATGCAGGAGCGTCAACTCTATGACCTCGAGCGACTCTGGTATCGCCTCGATCGCCAAACGCACCCGGCGGCGGGTCGTCTGGTCGGGCTGATCGAGTCGTTGGGCGTGCTGTATCAGCTCGAGGAACTGGTATCCCGCTATGCGTTCACCGGCACCGAGCGGGTCACAGCAGAGCGTGCCCTGGAAATCAAAGCGGAACTCGAGCGAATCGACGAATTGCTCAAACAACTCGAGGAGGCGGAGCAAAACGGACAGATTTACGTGATCGACACCGAAGCGCTCGCCGAGTTTGTGGAAGACGCCGACCTTACGGAACTGGAAAATCTTCAGCAGCAGGTCGGCGAATACTTGAAACAGATGGCCGAAGAGCAGGGGCTATTGAGCGCCGAGGGAAAGATCGAGTTGGGACCGGAGGCGTATCGTATTTTTCAGGGCAAACTGCTTGAGCGGATTTTTGCCAAACTCGATCCCTCACGAACCGGTCGCCATCAAACCGAGGTAGCCGGAGAAGGGAGTGTCGAGCTGCAAAGCACCGGCCCTTACACCTTTGGCGACAGCATCACCCAGATGGACATCCCCCAGTCGTTTACCAACGCAATTCTGCGATCCCAATCGCGGAATGAGCCGCTGCGGCTTACGGCGGATGACATTGTGGTGCACCGGACCCGCAACACGCCCAAGTGCGCCACGGCGGTGATCATGGACATGAGCGGCAGCATGCGCTACGAGGGACAATACATCAACGTGAAAAAAATGGCCCTTGCGCTGCAGGGGCTGATCACGCGCGAGTATCCGGGCGATTGGCTCGGCTTTTTCGAGATGTTCACCCACGCTGCGCCCTGCCGAGCCAATCAAATCATTGACCTGATGCCCAAACCGGTAACGATCACCGATCCGGTGGTCCGGTACCGGATCGATATGTCGCGGCCTGAGGTGAGTGAGGTGCAACTCCCGCCCCACTTCACCAACATCCAGCACGCGCTGCAACTCGCCCGCATGAATCTGGCGGGCCGCGATACGCCGAACCGGCAGATTGTGCTGATCACCGATGGACTGCCAACAGCCCATTACGACCAGGAGTGGCTCTACCTGCTCTATCCCCCCGATGTACTGACCGAAGAAGCGACGCTTCGCGAGGCGTTGCTCTGTAAACAGGAGGGGATCACGATCAACTTTTTCCTCATTCCGAGCTGGTCGCAATCCGAGGAAGATATCCGCTTCGCCTACCGCGTGGCCGAATCGACCGAGGGCCGCGTGTTCTTTACTGCCGGAAGTGACCTCGACCGGTTCGTGGTCTGGGACTATTTGGAGCGCAAACGCGAAATCCTGGGCTAAGTTGCCCCGTTTGGGCAAGTTTAACCAGTTTTTATGCTCCCGACTTATTTGCGAGGAGGGCGGGCAAAATGTAGGATAAACGCAAGTCTCCTGGGCAACGGAACACGTGAAGCATCCATGGCCGATTTCGATCCTTATTACACGTGGCTGGGCATTCCTCCGAAGGATCAACCGCCCCATCACTACCGGTTACTCGCCGTCGAGCTCTTTGAAGAGAACAGGGAGGTGATCGAGGGGGCGGCCAACCGGCAGATGGCGTATCTGCAGGAACTCTCGGCCGGCGACGACCATGTCGATCAGGCCCAGCGACTGCTCGGTGAGGTCGCCAAGGCGCGGGTGTGTCTGCTGGCAGCCGAGAGTAAGGCGAGGTACGACTCAAAGCTCAAAGAAGAAATCGAAGCGGAAGACGAGGACGACGAACCGCAGGGCTTCTTGCCTCAAGATTTCGGGACAGGGAATGACGAAGAGGCGGCCGGGGATCTTCCCAATTTTGGTACCGGGGCAACGGGAGGAGCGAGTAGCGGCCCGAAAAAAACAACGACACGTCGTCGCAGTGCGGGGCGACGAAAGGGAACCGCGAGGAAAGCACGGACCGCTTCGGATGGCGAATCGGCCAAGGCGGCCTCCAATCCGGCCTTAAAAATCTGGCTGCCCATCGCTGCAGGGGCACTCGTTCTATTGATCATCCTCGTACTGCTCATCCCCAGCGGGGAGAAGGGCGGTAAAACGACCGCGAAATCCCGAAAAACTTCGGCAAACAATCGCGACGCAAGCTCGGTTGAAATACCCGATATCGGGAAAGAGCCACCGCAGAACAAAAAGAAACCAGACAAAACGCCCGAGGCACCCGTAAGGGAAGAGGTAAAAAAATCTGAAAATCCGCAAACGGCTTCTACGCAGGAACCGGCGCAGAAAAAACCGGATACCTCAGCCTCGCTGGAGACGGTGCCGCCTGATTCAGAACCAGAATTGTCTGAGGAAGAGAACGCTCGCGAGCGTCTGCAAAACCAGTACGAGCTCGAGGAAGATGCCTTCGAGCATACCTGGCACCTCGCCAACGACCAGACGCGGAATCTCGAAGCAGTACGGACATCGGGGTCGAGCGGCACCGCAGGAGGCGCCGAGTTTGAAGCCGAGCTAAAGCGACGCGTGGATGCAAAGAAGAACGAGATTCTCGAACGGTGGAAGTATGTCCGTAATCAGCCAGCGGGTGTAAGCAATGCACTAGATAAAGAGTACAACCAGCTGCAAGGAAAAATTTTTTTTCCCTATAACCCAGCACATATGAGAGTAAAAGACAGCATCCCCGAAATCACTAGCATTAGAACGCAGGTAGAGCAGGAATTCGCCTCTCGCGAGCCGGCAACGGCCAACCCGGCGGAGGTGGGACTCGTCAAGGATATTCGTGCGCGTTACGCCGAACTGGCTGCCGACCCGGAAGTAACAGGCCTGCTCGAAAAGGCCGGCGGCAAGCTAGCCGAGCCGCCCCCACTACCCGAATCGACCGGGTCTGAGTCGACGCAGTTCGCCTCTACCGATTCGCCTCCCACTGATTCCGTAGATGACGCCGACCCTCAGGGCGATCCTTCGGAGGAGAGCAAAGGTGGCGATAAGCCCAAAAAACCGGCCAAGCCCCAGCCCACCTTGAGCTTCGCCCAGCTCAAGGAGAAGCTCACCGAACAGGAAAAAGAGACCAAGAAATCACTCGGCAGGTTTAACAAGAAGGCCAAAGCATACAGCAAAGCGAAAAAAACACTTTCCAAGGAGATCAAAAACCTGGAAAGAACGCTCCTTCAGGCAACCACACGCTTGGATTCGATGCAGGAAGGGGAGCAGAAAATAGCATTTGGCAAGGAAATCGAAAAACAACTGTCGAACCCACTAAAACAAAAACAAAAAGAGCTCGCTTCACGCCCCAGGCCCGATAGCTGGCCGGAAACAAAAGTGTTGTCCGAAAGCCTCAAACGGCTCGAAACGACGTTTCAACAGGCAACCGAAAAACCGGAGTATTCAGAAGAAGAGCACAAGAAAGATGCCGCAAGCATCAAGGCGATCGGCAAAAAGATTGCTGGATACCGCAAGGCATTCGACACCCAAACAGCCCGTCTCGCCCAATAGAGGGCAACCACTATCGGTTCTCGCTACTCGGCCGCCCGCTGTTGCTTTGCAGAATGGCCCGATTGCGTTAGACTGAGGGCACTCCTTTTTTGGGAAATTTTTAGGGTCTGCGTGCGATGAGCGACTCGTTTGATCCCTATTATATCTGGCTCGGCATCCCCCCCGAGGATCAGCCGCCGCATCATTACCGGCTGCTGGGCATCGAACTTTTCGAGGCGAACCTTGAGGTGATCGAGGGGGCGGCCAACCGGCAGATGGCGTATCTGCAGGAACTCTCGGCTGGCGACGACCATGTCGATAAGGCCCAGCAGCTTTTGGGCGAGCTTTCTCGGGCGCGGGTCTGTTTGCTGAACCAGGAAAAGAAAAAGGCGTACGACAAAAAGCTGCGGGCCGGCTTTGACTCACTGGCCCCGGTCCCTGAGACGCAAGCCCCGAAACCGGCGGCCAGCAGTGCCCCGCTCATGCCCCCGCAAATCGGTAAAACGACTCCGAACCGGCCTGCCACCGGTGACGATTCGCCTGTCGCAACAAAGCCAAAGCCACAGCAAGGCAGGTCGCCCGCAGGCAGTCGCACGAAAACAAAAAAACGCCAATCCATCTTGTGGATCGTGCTGCCAGCGATCGTAATCGTGGCGCTCTCTATTTTTGCGGCATTACAATTTATCGACGACCAAACGGCCCAAGAAGAAGATTCTCGTAAGGCAGAAGCAGAAATAGCGCGAGTCGAGGCAGAACGCATAGCGAAAGAAAAAGCAGAAGCCAAAGCCAAAGAAGAAGAAGCACGCATTGCGAAAGAAAAAGCAGAAGCCAAAGCCAAAGAAGAAGCACGCATTGCGAAAGAAAAAGCAGAAGCCAAAGCCAAAGAAGAAGAAGCACGCAAGGCGCAAGAACTCCGTGACAATCCCGAAAAACTACTCGAAAGCAAGGGCTTTGAGCGAAAAGGGAAAAAGTGGGTCTTTGCCAAAGAATGGAAACTCAAATTAGTCACAAAAGAACTTATCAGTTCTTGGAAGCTATGGCAAAAGAATCGCCCTCAAAATGATGTGCAAATCAAGCAACAACTTGAAGAATACAACAGGCTTCTGCTTGCGAGCTTTGAAAACCGTGCGATGCGATTGGCGGTGCGTGAAGACTTATTGGCCGCGCTGGAAGACCCTGATGTTGCTGCCGCCCTGGGCAAATTCAACGTCAAGACAACCGAGCTCAATAAATCGGTCAAAGCACTTCAAAAACCCGATTCGAAATTAAGAAAAGAGATCCCCAAAAAACTACCTGTTATCCCGGGTGAAAAGGCCGGACATTTTTACGCCGCTTTGATCATCAACGAAAAGGAAAGCGTGATCGTACATGTAGACAAGGCAACTATGGCGTCGGGGGATGCTCCTGACCTTTTCATATTGCCAAGAGAATCTCAGCGGAGAGCTAATTTGCCGATAGCACATGGGGGACAAAAAGTACTCGATCCCGGATATTCATTACCACTTATTGAGACAACTGTCGAAAACATGAGGCTCGGTTTAAAGCAGACCCGTCTGAAAGCTTACTTCATCCCCACAAATGACGAGGCGGCAGGCGTGCCCTGGAATGCGGAACAGACTTATCGGGGAAAAATCGGCGAGAAAGCCTGGCAACTTTTTTTCGAACAACTTCAACCGGCCAAAGTCGGCCACAGCCAGGCAGCGATTACCGCAGCCAGAAAAAAATTAGACGCTTATCAACCAGATCAAAAAAAGAATAAATAACCTTGGTGTCGAGGGGCAACTCCATGGGCGACGAATTTAACCCCTATCACAAGTGGCTGGGCATTCCACTCAAAGACCAACCGGCTGATCTTTATCGGTTGCTGGGAGTCGAACGCTTCGAAGAGGATCCCGATGTGATCACCGGGGCCGCCGATCAGCGGATGCAGTATCTCCGCACCCTGCAGTCTGGTGAACGGGCCAAGACCTCGCAGCAGTTACTCAATGAGGTGGCCGCCGCACGGGTCTGCCTGCTCGATGCAGCGAAGAAAGCCAACTACGATGCGGAACTGAAGCAGCAGATCGCGGATCAGAAAACACCGACACCTGCCGCTGAAACACCCTCCGACAGTCTGGCTGCCACCCTTGAGTTTACCGCTCCTAAAAGCGCACCTGTCATCAAAACCGAATCGACCGCAGAGAGCGATTTACCCGACTGGAAACCGAAGAACAAATCGGCAAAAGAAAGAGCGCAAATCGCTTCAACAACCGTTGGTCGTAAAACAAAAGCGAGGGTATTCCTCCTTTTATTCCTGGCAAGTTTCACGATCCTGCTCTTTTTGACGGTGCTAATCGCGGGTGTTGGCCGCGATCAAGGCAAAATCACCAAGCGTGAGGTCGGTTCGGTCGGCCCCACCACGTCGGTGCCGATCGATGATCGCGGCCAATCCGAGACTGATAAACGCGATACGGTAAAAGAAGAAGATTCTCGTAAGGCAGAAGCAGAAATAGCGCGAGTCGAGGCAGAACGCATAGCGAAAGAAAAAGCAGAAGCAGAACGCAAAGCCAAAGAAAAAGCAGAAGCAGAACGCATTGCGAAAGAAAAAGCGGAGCAAAGAGCAAAAGAAGTGGCAAGGCGAATCGCCGAAGCGGAGACCGAGCGGCAGATAAAAAGGGAGTCTGAGCGGCGAACTAGGCAAGAAGCAGAACGTAAAGCAAACGAAGAGAAATATCTCCGCGATTGGTTTCAGCGTAATTTTGAGCAAACAAAAACCGGCTGGACGCCCCGCATCCATGACGACCTGCAAAAGCGCATTGAAGACCTTAAAAAGTCAAAAAATAAGCTTGCGAAGAGCCTGCTGCAATCGCAATCTTTGTTACGTGCCCGGGAGAAGCTTACCAAAACACTCCGTAACGCCGAAAAAGCGAAAAAAGATTTCAAGCCGAAAAAAGAGGCTGCCACATCGCGGTTGCAGCGGATCAAAAAAATTGAGAGAGACCTTTCTTCGGCGCAAAGCAACATCGATGCCAACAGCAAGATTCTTAAGGTGAAAAGAAATGAAATTGTGATCCAACTGCGAGCATTTCACGGCGATATCCAGGCGTGCCGCACGCAAAACAAGAAAATCACGTCATTGCTTGACCATCCCTACACACATCGATTCGTGAAGGCAAACGGTCTTCAACTCGCAGTCGCTACATCTCCGGAAAAACTCAAACGAGAAATGGTTAAAGCTGACAAGTTGCTAAAAAAGACAAGAGAGGTTCAGAGAAGCCTGGAAGCGATAAAATAAGTAAAGGCAATGGTCCTGCGATTTTTGCAATGAATTTGGCCAGAATTCGGTGTTCCATTTCCGTCCGATCATTTAGAATCAAATGGGCAGAGAAGAGGAGAGCGCGCAAAGATGCCAGAAGAAAAGTTCGATCCTTACCACACATGGCTCGGAATCCCCAAGCGGGATCAACCGGCGCACGCCTACCGTCTTCTGGGCATCGAACTCTTCGAGAGCAATCGACAAGTCATTGAGGCCGCCGCCAACCGGCAGATGGCCTATCTGCAGGAACTCTCCTCAGGCGACGACCACATCGAGGCAGCGCAAAAACTGCTCGGGCAAATATCTCGGGCTCGCGTGGTTCTACTCAATCAGGAAAAGAAAAAGGCGTACGACAAAAAGCTCCGCGCGCAGCAGGAAGCGGCACCCACAGCCTCAGGCCGCCAACCCACCGTGGTCGCACCCGCAGAAACTTCGCGCGTACCGGTGATCGAAGAAAAATCTGGGGCGTGGCTGGGGAAGATAATCCGCCCCGTCATATTTCTCTTGATTGGCCTGATCGTGATTCTTGCGGCGCTGGCGATCCGCGAAAAACCGACAACCGTGCGGGTGTATGAAGACAAAAATGGAAACGGAATCTA
This sequence comes from Planctomycetaceae bacterium, assembly GCA_902630355.1. GTDB lineage: Bacteria > Planctomycetota > Planctomycetia > Pirellulales > UBA7805 > UBA7805. Next base: position 1,669 of record CACOUL010000008.1, on the reverse strand, counting down.
CGATAAAGGGGAGGGGATCCCGGAGATGAATGTCGAAGGGTTTGCCACCAGCGCCGATGGATCGGTTGCATTCACTCTACCGGCCGGAAGCAAGGACATTCGACCTGTAACAGAAGGGACGAAATACGACTTTGTCAGGGCGATACCCGAGACGGTCACCGTCGGTCGGTTTTCGATCTGGGGACCCACGGTTGAAATTCACCTCAGCGAAAAACCAAAATTTGCAATCGTAGGCCGCATCTTCGGCAAGGATCAAAAGGGGAAAGCAGAGGGAGTCTCTGCCAGCGTACATATCGACCTGAACGCCGATGAAGTGGCCCAAAGCACCGAACCACAGCAGACGGCCAACGAGAGTGGAAAATTCAGTTTTCGCGAGGTACGGTTTCCCGCTAGCTTGAAAGATGTACCGTTACTCATCGTCTCCTTCCCACGAAGTGGCATCTACCAACGAGTCAAACCAGTGGACATCGACATCGAGACGGCAGAAGACCAAGAGATTGACATCCCGTTGGAACTGACGCGAAAGAAAATCACGATCACTGGCACGGTACAGGTTTTACCCGAGGGCGAATCGAATGAGGGTATCACCGTATTCATCGACCGCGATGGCGATGAAAAGCATAGTCCCAAGGAGCCGAAGATCCTCACCGACAGTGAGGGAAATTACCGATTGAAGATACCGTTTTTCAAGGCCGACATGCCAAAACTCGCTGCGACCCACCCGAACGGCGAGCAATTTTCGCCGGCGACCTTCCGTCCCGGCACCAGAGACATTGATCTCACCGACGAGGAACTCAGCTGGGAAAAAGCAAATTTCATTCTCCGCAAACTCGAAGAAGCGAAACCCCGCAATGCGGCAAATTCTTCAGCACCTAAAGACGCATCGCCCGAAAGCGACGACACCACGCAAGGCTCCTCGACGCCACTAACAAACAACAATTCGCAATCAACCGGCGCAGCGGACAACACATCCGCAAGCGAAGAGCCATCCGCCAGTTCACCAGAACTACCGCCACAGCCGATTATCCCCACTGCCGAGAGTGACCCGGCCGCTTACCTGCGGAACCAGGGCTTTGAAGGAGCAGAACCCCGGAAGAGCGAAGAGACAAAGCCGGTGTGGACCTTTCAAACGAACCCAAAACTTCCTGCGGACTTTAACCAAGCAAAGAAAAACTACGACAAGGCAGCAAAGAAAGGCAACTGGGCCAAAATCCCAGAGCTCGAAAAAAATAAACGTCAGGTTGATGAGATGATCCAAAACACGCTTGCTGCGGCAAAGGGCGAGGCCGACATTAAGCGAGCACAGCAGCAGGTCGTTCCCCTCAATGCGCAAAGCGAGAAGCTGGGCGAAGAACTGAATAAACTGAAGGAAGACCGTAATTCACTGCTCGACCCACTGACGATGGCAGCTCGCGCAATTCTTGAAGAACAGCAGATGTATGCCAATGCACTTCGAAAAAATGAGGACACCGACAACAAGAAAGACAAAAAAAAGCCGACCGATAAACTCAACGATGAGATACTGAAGGCAGCAAATGAATTAGGGGTAGAAGTCAAACCGTTGAGCAAAAAAGACTTGGGGCCATGGCAACCGGCGCTACGATTTCTGGCCGAAGACAAATTGCGATCCCTCGGTTTGCAGAAGAGCGGACGTAAATGGGTATCGGCA
>CACOUL010000007.1 GCA_902630355.1 Planctomycetaceae bacterium | reverse complement strand
AGTTCGCTACGATTGCTGCCGCGATCAAGACGCATTGCGGGGGTTCGACGCGCTGGCAAAAACCGAGGGGATCCTCGCCGCAATCGAAACGTCCCACGCGGTGTGGATGGCAATGCAGATTGCAAAGGAACGGCCCAAGGAGCAACGCGTCGTGGTATGTCTCTCGGGAAGAGGCGACAAAGACACGGCAGAGATTGCCCGATTGCGCGGGGAAGACGGATCATTGGGGAACGGGACGTAGAGACGGAAGGGAACCATCATGTCGGCAGTGGACGACTTGTTCGCCCAACTCAAGGCGCGGGGTGAAAAGGCTTTCATCCCCTTTATCACGGCAGGCGATCCCAGTCTGGAGACGACGAGCCGGGTACTTCAGAGTCTTGTGAGCCAGGGCGCCCACATGTGCGAAGTGGGCATTCCCTACAGCGACCCGATCGCCGACGGGCCGGTCATTCAGGCATCCTACACCCGCGTACTGGAAGACGGCATTCGCCTGGAACAAATCCTCCAGATGCTCCGTGAGACGACACCGTCGCTGAAGGCCCCGGTTTTGACGATGGTAAGTCACGCGATCGTGTACCGTCGCGGCATGGGCGAGTATGTCGAGGCGGCGAAAGAGGCGGGAGTCGCGGGACTCATCGTCCCAGACCTTCCGGTGGAAGAATCGGACGAATTGCAGGCCATCTGTCGCTCTGCCGACATGAGCCTCATTCAATTGATAACGCCCAACACCCCGCCCGCCAGAACGGAACAGATCATCGCAGCCACCAGCGGATTCATCTACTACGTGTCGGTTGTGGGCATCACCGGTGAAAGACAAAGCCTTCCAAATGAACTCGTCAAAAATGTGGAGTCGCTGCGTGCAAAAACAAGCCTGCCGATTTGCATCGGCTTCGGCATCAGCACTCCGGAACACATTCGCATGCTCGCGCCCGTCGCGGACGGCATCATTGTCGGAAGCGCGATCGTCAAACGCCTTTCCAAAGCAAGTCGAAGTGATTCGCAGGACGACTCGAAGGCATTGGAAGAGGTTGATGCTTATGCCAAAACTCTGACCTCTGCTCTCGCTTCTTGTTGATCTGTAGCCTCCACTTGGTGGCCCATGGACCGCGACTCGCGAGCGATACTGAGAGCAATTTCATCTCTGGCGCCGTCTGCTTTCACTGCTTCGATCATTCCTGGTCACTCGCAAGGAAAAGATTTTTTCATTGCAGGCGACGCATGCAAAAAAAGAGCCTCCGCACGCAAGTGCTTATGGAAACGCCATTTTACAGGTACCGGAGGCAAATTGAAATTTTTTTATTGACTCAAAAAAAAGGAAACCGGTAAATTAATGAAAGAAACAAAGTCTTCGATGACGATTTTGAAGTATATCCTTGGCGGATTCGGGAGGTTGCGTTCGCATGACACCCACGCCTTCACAAACACTCCGGCGATTCTTTACCGGGCTCACGGAACACGCGTTTGTTTCCCAGCTCGGAGTTGCCGATCCACCGCTCGTCGATTACGTCGCGAGTCTCTTGGTACGCTTCCTCCGCAACGATATGGTCTATCGCCTCCGTGACCTCACCGGAAAGCGACTTGAGGAAGTCGCCGGAATGATGCTCGAGGGGCAAGAGAGAATCGGTGAAGCGCGTCGCGAACTGCACCAGCATGTTGGAGACTTCACTCTTTTCTGGACTGGCTTGTATCCGGAATCGCTCCGCCAAATGCAAGACAAAGAACGAAAAGATTATTTTCTCGACTACTGCGAGCAGGGAAAGCGGGCCTATTATATTGCCAGCACCATCCCCGTCGACGAAGAAGACGGCAAGAATGAGGTACTGCGACGCCTGAGCCACGAATTTGAAATGTGCGTGTACGGCCTGGGCGAAGTGCGGCGCGAGTGGGAACGCCGGGACGATAATTTCAGCGGCATTCTGCCGATCAATAACTGAATTCCCTGCTCGGCTCCTGGCTCGCCAGTGGAGTTGCCGCGAAAAGCGGTTAGAATAGGCCGCCTGCGAGTTTAATCCGACATGACACATCGGACTTTGAGATTCACCTTCGCATGGATGGAAGCCACATGGAGCAGGAAAACTTTGAAACCCTCGTAGACCGTGCGGTCCAAAAGCGCTATGCGGCCGCTGCCGCTGAGAAAGAGCCTGCCCTCTGCTGTCCGGTCACTTACGACGGCAAATATCTCGATGTCCTTCCCCAGGAGTTGATCGACCGCGACTACGGTTGTGGAAACCCGGCCGAGTATGTCGGCGAGGGGGAAACGGTTCTCGACCTCGGTTCCGGGGGAGGCAAAATTTGCTACATCCTCTCGCAGGTCGTCGGTCCCAAAGGACAGGTGTTCGGCGTCGACCGAAACGACGAAATGCTGGCTCTCGCTCGGCGCTATCAAACACAAATTGCTGAGGCCATCGGTTGGAATAACACTTACTTCTTGAAGGGAAACATCCAGGATCTCGGACTCGACCTCGAAGCCCTCGATTCCTTCCTGAACGATCATCCGGTACACAGCTACCCTGATTGGCAGCGGGTCGACCAATGGATCGAGCAGCAGCGCGAAGCTTCTCCGATGATCGAAAGCGATTCGATCGATGTGGTCGTCTCAAATTGCGTGCTGAATCTCGTCAATCCAAAACACCGCGAACAACTTTTTTCGGAAATTTCCCGAGTACTTCGTCCCGGAGGACGGGCCATTATCAGTGATATTGTCAGCGACCATCCCGTTCCGCTTCATCTGCAAAAAGACCCTCACCTTTGGAGTGGATGCATCAGCGGAGCATTCATGGAGGGACATTTCCTCGAAGCATTCAAACGTGCTGGCCTGCATCACGTAGAGATCCTCAAAAGGCAGGATGAGGCTTGGGCGATTGTGGAGGGGATCGAATTTCGCAGCCTCACGGTGCGGGCTGAAAAATCGACCTCAGCGTCCGCTTACGAAGGCGAAGAGAATCGCCAAGACATCACGGACAAGCCCCGCGATACTTCCTTGACGGTCCTCCCCGACGGCGACTGTTGTGGCCCGGACAGTAACTGCTGCTGAAAAAAGGGACTGCTGCTCAAAAGAGCGAAGTGCCCCCATTCAATCTCGACCGACGCAGACTAGGCACATATCGTCGCTTTGCGGATGCCCTGCAACATGCCGCTTGACGTCCTCTAGAATGTGCTCACCTAAGTCTGAAATGCTGCTCAATGGGTCGGCGAACCGTGCCTCGAGTTGCTCGACACCGTACAACTCTTCTTCGGCATTCATCGCTTCACTGAAACCATCGGTGAACGCCGCAAGACCATCACCAGGAGACAGCGTGATGACGTATGGTTCGTATTCAAATTCTTCGGTCACACCGATCGGAAGCCCGGCTTTTTCCGAACCCGGCATTTCCACCGACTGATCGCCCAACCGAACCAACGGCGGCATGTGTCCTGCATTGACCAACGTGACTTTGCCGCTCACAGGTTCGAGAACCATCAGAATCATCGTGACGAATCGATCTTCCCAACCTCCCTGACTGAACACCGCATTGAGTTTTGTGACAGCTGCCGCCGGGTCGGTTTCAGTCGCCAGACAGAACCGCATTTCCGCAGAGAGTTTTGCCGTCAACAGAGCGGCCGATATTCCCTTACCCGACACATCCGCAACGATGATTGCCAATCGACCGTCCGGTAGTTCGATGTAATCGTGATAATCTCCGCCCACTTCATAGGCCGAATCGTAGTAATCAAAAAAGTGATAACCCGATATTTTGGGAGGGGCAGAGGGCAGAAAACCCAACTGAACCCGACGTGCCATTTGAAGATCTCGCTGCAACGCTTGTTGCTTTAGCTGATCCTCATGCAACTGCGCATTCTCCACTGCCAACCCCGCAGGTGCAGCGACTCCTCCCAGCACCTCGAGATCATCATCTTGAAATCGAGTCGTTTGATTGAGGGTATCGATTTGAATCACGCCTAATGCGTTCCCCTCACTATCGAGCAGCGGCGCACACATCATCGAGCGAATGCGGAAATCGGCAATGCTTTGACTCATTTGAAAACGGCTGTCGGTTGCCGCATCGGCAGAGAGCACCGCTTCCTTACTCGTCATCACTTCATCGACGATCGTGCGACTAATGCGAATTTCATCGTCGTCGTCAGGTCGGCGGAATTTCACAGCCTTGGGAACCAAGCGGCCTTCGTCGCCCTCTTTAAGCACAATAAATCCGCGATCCGCCTGAGGGAAAATCGTAAATAAACTGTCGACCACCTTCGGCAAAACTTCGTCGAGTGAAAGAGATTTACTCAAACTTCGAGTGATTTCCAAAACCGCTTTAAGCTTCGTGATCGGGTTGGTGTCGAGGCGCATCCGCGCCGTGTCGGATACCTCGATTTTCGTCATCACCTTGGAACCGCTCGGGGCGTCGCGATCGTCGTCGATCACCACCGACTGAGAGGAACCGGGGTCGATTGCAAAACCGGTATCTCGCGCCGCCGCCGCCTGTTTCTTAACAAAATCGTGATCTTCAAAACGAAAGCCGACGTCGCAGATCCGTATACTATCGGCGTGCCGCAACAATTGCCGTCCGTCGATTCGCTCATCGTTGACAAAGGTTCCGTTCCGACTCTGCAAATCTTCGATGAAATATTTTCCGTCTGCCGCCGTAATCTGAGCGTGATGCCGACTGACTGCTCCCGCATTGATGTGAATCTCGCAGTCCGGATGCCGTCCCATGACCATCGTCGCTTGGTCGATCTCGTACTTTTGCCCCATGTCGGGGCCCACCGTCATAATCAAACTTCCACCGGGCATGAACGACTATCGCCTTTTCAAGAAAGATGGTTGCCGAGAGAGTCGACGAAGATTGCCAACTGTACCTGCATCGCAGAGTGCATTTTATGGAAGACGCTGCCGGGGGGGAACCAGCCGAAAGGGAAGCTTTAGGGCCCCTGAGTGCGGCTCGAAGCAAGATACGAGGGGGCGACCCTTGACGCTCCTCAGCGCCATATTCTAGGTTTAATTGCGTGAGGGGAGACTGCTGCCGGGGCGCGAGGTGCCGGTTTCCGCTCAAGGTGATCGAGCCACGCTATCCGTCACAGCAGGCGCAGGTGAGGATGGATAGGTTAAAAAAAGATAGAGGTTGCCGGAGAGGTCGGCATATCCGTTCGACCGGAGTGAACTTACTCTGGGGAAATTTACTCTGGGGAATAGTGTAACGGTAGCACGAGTGACTCTGAATCACTTAGTCTAGGTTCAAATCCTAGTTCCCCAGCTTGGGGCAAGATATCACCATGAACACAGACGTGATGGAAAAACTGGCTGGCACCGACCGCTGGACTCAGCCCGATCTTCTCGGACTTGAGCATCTCTCTGCCGAAGAAATCACGATCATTCTCGATACGGCTCGGCAGCTTAAGGAAATGACTAATGGCTGTGCAGAAAAATTAGATCTGCTCCGCGGTTGCACCGTTGCGAATCTTTTCTTTGAAAATTCCACGCGTACCCGTACGAGTTTTTCGCTCGCGGCGCGGCGTCTCGGTGCCGATGTGATTGACTTTTCGTCGTCGGGAAGTAGCCTCTCCAAAGGTGAAACATTCATCGATACTGCCAAAAACATTGAGGCAATGAACGTCGATAGTGTTGTGGTGCGGCATCGCACACCGGGCACTCCGCATTTGCTTGCAAAGAATATTCGTAGCAGTGTAATCAACGCGGGTGACGGTGCCCACGAGCATCCCACGCAGGGGTTGCTCGACATTATGACGATTCGAGAGCATCGAAAAAAAATTGCGGGACTCACCGTTGCACTTATCGGCGACATCTCGCATAGTCGCACCGCCCGCTCCAATATTTGGGGACTGAAAAAACTCGGCGCGCACGTTATCGTCTGTGGTCCGTCGACCCTCGTTTCGCGCCGCTGGGAGGAATTGGGGGTTGAGGTTGCCTATAGCCTCGATTCCATCCTGCCGCGATGCGATGTGCTCAATCTTTTGCGCATCCAGTTCGAACGTCAGATCACCAGGCCATTTCCCTCGGTCAGAGAATATGCCCTGCTCTATGCGATGACCGGTGAGCGGATGGCGCGGGCAAAAGACGATATCCTGATCATGGCCCCCGGCCCCATCAATCGAGGAACGGAGGTCACCCCGGAGGTTGCCGACGGCCCGCATTCAGTCATCTTGCATCAAGTAACGAACGGTTTGGCAGTTCGAATGGCAGTCTTGTATCTCACCCACGAGGTGAATCGGTGATCGAACACCTTTCTCGACTGGCACCGCGGAGGGCGATGTGTCCGGCATCCTAATTACCAATGGTCGGGTCGTTGATCCATCGCAAAGCATGGATCGCGTTACCAATATCCTGATCGAGGAAGGTAAGATCGCCGCGTATGACGTCGCGATCGATGCGGGTTCGACCAACGGTACGACGACCACCCTCGACGCGTCGGGAAAGATTGTCGCCCCTGGTCTGATCGACATGCACGCGCATTTGGGCGAACCGGGTGGCGAGGAAGACGAAACGATCGAGTCGGGCACCAAGGCGGCACTCTCCGGGGGATTTACCTCGATTGCTTGTGCCCCGAATACGAATCCCCCGATCGATACGCAAGGGACCGTGCAGTTTGTGAAACAACAAGCCGCAGACGCCGATAACTGTAATGTCTACCCGATTGCCTGCGTGAGCAAGAATCGATCGGGGGAAGAACTCGCAGAGATGGGCACGTTGGTCGATGCGGGTGCCGTCGCTTTCAGCGATGCGTGTTCTCCTGTTTCGAATCCCGAACTGATGCGGCGTGCCCTCGAATATCTCCTCATGTTCGACAAGCCGCTTTTGAGCCACCCCGAAGTGCGAGAATTAAGCGGCGACGGCGTGATGCACGAGGGACTCGTCTCGACCGTGCTGGCGTTACCGGGAATGCCGGCAGATGCAGAGGCGGTCATGACCAGTCGCGATATATCGCTGGCGGAATCGACCGGCGGTCGGATTCACATGATGCATATTTCGGCTGCCGGTAGTATTGATCTCATTCGTCGAGCAAAATCGCGGGGTGTTCGCATCACCGCCGAGGTCAGTCCCCAACATTTCAGTCTCACCGACGAATCGCTCCGCTCATTCGATTCGAACTGCAAAATCAATCCACCCCTCAGAGGCCAGCAACACGTTGATGCCTGTATCGCAGCGCTCAAAGACGGCACTCTTGATGTGATCGCCTCAGACCATCAACCGCAGGCCGTAGAAAAGAAAATGCAGGAACTCGATCAGGCTCCGTTCGGCGTCATTGCACTGGAGACCACCCTGGCACTGGTGATCACCAAACTGATACGCCCGGGACATCTCGATTGGCTCACTGCACTGGAGAAACTGACCATTCGGCCGGCACGTGTCTTGGGAATTTCTAAGGGAACGTTGCAAATAGGTGCAGATGCCGACGTCACGATTATTGATCCGGATGAAACCTGGATCGTTGATCCAGATCACTTTTTCTCAAAAAGCGAAAATACGCCCTTCGGTGGTGAAACGCTCTATGGCCGCGCCCGTACCGTGATCGTATCCGGAGCGGTCAAATTTGAGCGGGACGCGTGATCGCCTCTCGGTGTCGAGAACAATTGATGGCTTTGATTATCGATGGTTACAACCTGCTTAACGCGGTTGGCATTCATGCGCCCCGACATGGCCCACACAATCTTGAAGGAGCACGCGGGGCTCTCTTGCAGTTTCTCGTAGCCACACTCTCCGAGGAAGATCGGGCGAAAACGACAGTCGTTTTCGACGCGGGTCCCGACGCACCCCGGGGGCTACCGAGAAGAGTGGTCGATCGGGCAATGACCATTCATTTTGCCGCGCAATACGACGATGCGGACACACTGATCGAAGAGTTGATCCGCAGCGACTCGGCTCCGCGCAACCTGACGGTCGTCTCGAGCGATCATCGCATTCAGCGTGCCGCGCGACGACGCAAAGCGGAGGCCATCGACAGTGAAGTCTGGTACGCTCGAGTTTGCCAGAGACAAATCGAACACAACCACAGCGGTGTGGATAAACCCCTTCAGGCCAACTCGCCGGCCGAAGTCGACTATTGGATAAAGAAGTTTAAGTTCAAAGACCCGGAAGAAAAAATCGACGATTCCCCCATCACGAATCAGGGGGCCGGCCCTTTTCCTCCGGGTTATGCGGAAGATTTGCTCGAAGAAGAAGATCCCTCATCGTAAGCCTCGTTAGTCCCCCAAAGGAAATTGAAAGATGAAAAATCGTCATTGGACACTCTCGTGCACTTTGCTCATCGTGGCGTGGCAGGTGATCCTCGCAACCGGCACTTCCGAGGCGACCGAGTCGGCTACCTTTCGATTTGAACCCTCCAAACATGGAAAAACGCTCTTTACGCCCGACGGTCGTGTCGTATTCCAGTACATGATCCAAAAGCCGGAGAAAACGAACCTTTCCGCCAACAGCACCTGCTGCCTCTATCCCTTAAACTCACCCAAAGGGACACGTGTGGTCGACCTTGCGCCGGGTGATCATCGCCATCACCGTGGTGTATTTCTGGCCTGGCATGCCATGCAATTTACGAAGCGGGCCGATTTTTGGGGGTGGGGGGAAATGGCTCCCACGGAGAACAGGAAAATCGACAATCTCTCCCTGCGACTCGTTGATACAGGGACCGATCAGGCAAAAGTTTCGGCGAAAAACGCTTGGAAAATTGGGGACCGAACGGTCCTGCATGAAGAGTGCCTTCTCACTGTACAAGAAAAAAATACAACATTCGTTATCGACTTTCACTTTCGACTTACGCCGACAGAAAATATGGTAATCGACCAGAGTGCATTCGGAGGTTTTTGCGTCAAAAGTCGCCAAGATGGCACCCGAACATTTTTCGATCCACAAGGAAAGGTAGACCTCGCTGCACCACATCATCTGAAACCGGAAACCGACTGGCCAAACGCTCCTTTCTATGACTATACCTTCGTGCTTCCCTCCGGGAAAAAGGCGGGGATCATGGTGATGAGTGGCCCGGAAAATCCGCCCACACGATGGCACAATCTTCTTTCGATCGCGATGATTAATCCGTGCATCGTTGCGGCAGACAGCGTGCAGATCGAAAAAGGAAAAACGCTCTCGCTTAAGTACCGACTGATCGTTCACGATGGCCCGCGACCGGAAGCCTTCTCACCCCTGACTAGAAAGTGAAAGCGAGCGACGGATGTAGGGCCCGATCGTCAGCCCCTGGACCACGATTGAAAAGACAACAACCACGTATGTCATTACCAGGATCAGATTCCTTGCCGGAAATGTGGTTGCATCGTCGGTGACCTCAATCGTCAGCGGTATTGAGAGCGCAAGCGCAACCGAGATACCTCCCCGCAAACCACCCCAGGTGAGGATCCGAATGGCGCGGGGGCTAAACACGCGAAATCGGCGCAAGGCGGTCACCGCCGCGCCCACCGTGACAAACCGCGAGAGGAGAACGACCGGAATCATCAGAAGGCCCACAAACAGGAATTCTCTTCGCCAGGCGAGAATAATGACCTCGAGCCCTAACAAAACAAAGAGAATTGCATTGAGTATCTCGTCGATCATCTCCCACAGCGCGTCGACCTGTGCGCGGACCGTTTCACCCATCGCATGCCTTCTTCCCGGATTCCCGAGCAGCAACCCCGCCACCACCATCGCGATCGGTCCCGAACAGTGCAAGGCGAGTGCCAAAGGATATCCTCCCGCCACCACTGAAAGTGAAATCAATAATTCCACATGAACACTGTCCACGGTCCTGTGCAAATAAAAGGCAACCGCACCGAGGATTAGACCAAGTAAAGCTCCGCCACCCACCTCTTGCAGGAGCAAAAAACTAACTTGTGCGAAGGACAAGTCCCCGTCGCCTGTCGACGCATTTAAAAGGACGAGGAATACAACGACCCCCACTCCATCGTTAAAAAGCGATTCTCCGGAGATCTTGGTCGCCAAACTCTTGGGAGCCCCAATTTTTTTCATGATGCCCAGCACGGAGATCGGGTCGGTAGGCGAGATGAGAGCACCAAACAAAAAACAGACGGGCCACGACATCGCGATTCCAAACGCGGCCAAAATATAGTGGGTCAGGATGCCGACCAGCAGCGTCGAACCGATGACGCCGAGCGTTGCCGTGATGGTCACCACCCATTTCTGCTCGGCCAAGTCATCAAGTTTGACGTGCAGCGCACCGGCAAACAATAAAAAGCCCAACATGCCGTGCATCAGCGTATCGTTAAAATCGATCTGCTCCATGAACTCCTGGGCAATCCGCATCATGCTGGGGTTCAGAGTGCCGACAAGCACCAGCACGAGCGACAAAATCATCGCGACGACCATCAGCCCGATCGTCTCTGGAAATTGCAACCATCGCTCATTCGCATAGGCAAAAATCGCAGCGAGGGTGATTACAATTCCGGCGGCCACAAGTGGATCAATGGGTGTCATCAATGCCTCCAAAATTGAACAGGGCGATTTCGCGGTGCGCTTTTTGCGGTGCGCTAAAGAAAACGTATGTTTCGACGGACGGATTAAGAAAAACGCTTATCGCACCGATGGTCAAGGGCACCTCAGTCGCCCGAGGCTCACGAGCGGCAAAAATCGGGACCGGTGACAGGAAGAAAAGTCGTCTGGAAAACCTTTGCGCCATGTGCCATGATTGGATTTTTCAAATACGAAAACCTGGGTGCCGTGAACAGGCGGTCAGCCGGTAACGAGGACTCACGAGGGAAAAACCTATGCGGATCGCCGTCACGGGAGCGACCGGATTTTTAGGCCGCTACATCGTGCAACAGTTGCTTGCCGAAGGCCACACGTGTCGCTGCTGGTGGAGAAAGCAAGGTGCATCGGGCACACGACCCGAACACCCCGCGATTGAGTGGATCGAAGGCGACTTACGGAATCGGGAATCGCATACCGAATTGGTTTCCGGATGCGATGCTCTGGTCCACGCGGCACTCTACCGAGTGCTTGGTTTGGGCACTTTTCGAGGCAGCGAGGGAGACCTCTCGACTTTTGCCGAAATCAACTTGCTCGGGAGCCTGCACCTATTTGAAACGGCCCTGGAGGCCGAAAACTGTCGCATTGTTTTTGTCTCAACGTGTGCGGTCCATGAACAGATATTGGAGGACCGCCCACTCGATGAAAACCACCCCACAACTCCCCTGACCCACTACGGGGCCCATAAAGCGGCGCTCGAGCAGTTCGTCCGGAGTTTTGGCGGAAGCGGTCACGCAATCTGCGGATTACGACCCACCGGAATCTATGGACTGAACACTCCGCCGGAGAACAGCAAGTGGTTTCCGCTGGTTGAAAAAATCACCCGTGGTGAACCGGTCACATGTGAAAAAGGCGGAAAGGAAGTACACGCGGCCGATGTGGCCAAGGCGATTTCTATCCTTCTCTCCGCACCCGAAATCAACGGGCAGATCTACAACTGCTGCGATCGCTACATATCCGAGTTTGATGTTGCACAGTTGGCAGTCGAGATCGCAGGAAGCACAAGTTTAGTCTCGGGGAAATCGAAGCAACCTCGCCACACGATTGAAACGCAAAAAATCCAAAATCTCGGAATGCGATTCGGAGGCGAGACACTGCTCAAGCAAACAATCGGGCAAATGATCGATGTGCTTGTGAAACAATGAGCGAGCGGCAACAGATGAATATTGCGATCGGTGCGAACAAAGCGGTCATCTTCGATATCGACGGGGTGCTTATCGATTCGTACCGGGGACATCTACAGAGTTGGCAGCAGGTGGCCCATAGTCACGGCCACGAAATGAGCGAAGAGGACTTTGCCCGTACCTTCGGTCGAACCAGTCGGGAAATCATCCGCTCCCTGTGGAGCGGTGCCGAGATGCGTGATGCGGATATCGAATCGTTCGACTGCGAAAAAGAAGCTGCGTTCCGAAAAATCGTTATCGCCGATTATCCGTGGATGGACGGCGCGTTGGATTTAATCTCTTCGTTGTCCGATTCCGGATATCGTTTGGCAGTCGGTTCATCGGGTCCGCGGGAAAACGTGGAACTGTTGCTGTCCCAACTCAATGAACCCGATTGGATTACCGCCGCAGTCAGCGGATCGGATGTACTGCAGGGCAAGCCGCACCCCGAGGTGTTTCAAAAGGCCGCCAAGAAACTCGATATCGTGCCCACCGCTTGTGCGGTGATCGAAGATGCAGCCGCGGGGATTACAGCGGCCAATGCGGCAGGAATGCTCAGCGTGGGCCTGGTGAGTACCGGTCATCGTCGAGAGGAATTTTCCGAAGCTGCGCAGGTGATTACTCATCTCTCTGAGCTTTCGCCCGAGATCATCGCGACTTGGATTGACGAGCGAAACGGCTAAGAGTCAGCTACCACCCTGCTTGCCGTCAAACTGCTCGGCCAACAATCGCCCCAACTCCGGACCGCGGGCGTTGAGAGAAATCACTTTGCCTTCCCGATCCACGAGAATCACCGTGGGAATTCCCGAAATCCCATAACGGCGGGCCAACGGATTATTGAAACCGGTCTGCCCAGGCTGATCGCTGAAAAGCGTTTTCCAGGGCAACTTTTCCTTCTGGAGGAACGCTTCCACCGTTGACTTTTCATCGTCGAGATTCACGCCGATCACATCGAATCCCTGATCGTGATATTTTTCATAATTCTTAATCACATTCGGAAATTCTTCTCGACAGGGTCTACACCAAGTGGCCCAGAAATCGACCAACACGACCTTCCCGCGGTACGATGCCCAGTCCAACGAACTGCCATCGAGAAAGGTGCCCGAAAGTTCCATCTGATGACCGGGTAATTCTAACCGCCGCGCTGCGCCTTCAAGCCTTGGGGCGAGCTCTTTTATTTGCGGCTGATCGCTGGCAGCAAATTTTTGAGCAAAAAACTTGCTCAGTTGAACCGCTGCGGATGTCTGTCCCAGTTGTTCGATCTGCGAGAGAACATCCTCAACCGTTTGCACATCTTGGACCTTGATGGCGCGGTCTGCAAACTCTTTCTTCAAGAGACCAACCACGCGGGCCACGTCCTCGGGACCGGAGCTGGGAGTCAGTTGCAACTGGGACTGCAAGAGCAACTGCTTTCCGATCGCTGCAATCTGGGGTCGCGAATCCTGGCTGACCTCCTCGAGAAAAGGGGTGAGCTTGGCAATCGCATCCGATCCATCAAGTTGACCGAAAGCCATCATCGACTGCACGGTCACCTGCACCGCCTCCCCGGCCGTTTGAAAATCATCTTTGGCCACTTGGCTTGCTCTAAAGAGTTCCATTCCTTCAGAGGCCAGCTTTTCAAACGGGGCCGCCGAGGGCTGCTCCCCGCCAAGCGACAAGAGTTTCGCCAAATTCCCTTGAGCCATAAACTGTGCCCTAAGGGCAATCGCGGCGAAATTCAACTCCTTGGCATCGTCGCCCTTGATCGCTTTGTCGTACAGTACCCGGGCAACCTCCAGCATTTCCTCCTGGATTTTACGATAGTTACCGAACATCTCCTCCCGCGTGTTCCCTTCGGGCGTCTTGCGATTCAAATCCATCAGTCGCGTGTGCAGGTCCTGCAGCGATTCTTTCTGCAGATCAGCATCCCCTACCGTCGCCGAGGGCTCTCCGGCATTCGCTTGCTCATCAGCCCAAAGGGTGGACGAGAAGCCCCACAACAAGAGAAAGCTGGAGCAAAAAAGAAGATCACGGTGGCGAAACATAGACATAACGGAGCCTTTCTCAAGTATCGCTGGGGAGGTTATCGTTTTTTTGATGTCGCGGCCCCGCGCTACGGGGGGCACTGGCGGCGCATTCTACTCCAGCAGCCACCTCAGCGACTAGAAGGCAAGCTTAAAATCGCCCCCTTTTCCGTTCTTTTGCCGGTAGGCTCTCGAGACATGTGGTCCACCAACCGGTCATGATCGTCTCCTGGAATTCTTCGGGCAGTCCCTCCGATGCCATCTCGCGGGTAAGGCGTTGAAAATCGTAGGCGACCGGAACAAATTGAATTTCCAACGGTCTCTCACCATGCTCTGAGAGGATCGCGTACCAGACGCATGTTTGTCCGTCATTCTCCGGACGTCCCAACACGCCCACATTGACAAAGCATTTGTCGTCATTGAGATGGCGGCTCCACTTGATCCCCGTATGCGTCGCACAGAGGCAGTCGACTCCAAGTTCGTTGAGCATGACATTCAAATAGTGCGTACTTGTCGTGCTCTCCCAAAGAAACTCGTTCACCTTCGTTGGGCTGCCGTGGCAAAGCAAAACCCGATGTCGCCCCATCTCAAACTGAATTTCTTCCGGAAGGCCTCGAAGCAGCGTGCGTCCAGCACTCGAAGTATTCTCAAGCGTATAATCGTAGCTTTTCTGAGCGTAATGATTGTCTCGTGGGTCAGTGTAACCACAACGGCAATCGTCGAGGGCATGGCCGACCGAGTGATCATAGTTTCCTTGAATGCTCTGCACATCATACTGCTGCAAAAGTGGAAAGACCCGATCCGGGTAAGGCCCGAATGCCCCCAGATCACCGAGACAATAAATCGCATCGACGCCCGCTTCGCGAATTTGCCGAAGGGCCACCTGCAGCGCAAGATAGTTGCTGTAAATTCCGCCGAGCAATGCAACCCGTGTCGCAGCGATGCTCATTCTGTCGACTCACTGGAAGAGGGAGCGCGATAGCCGGCCGAGGGATTGGAACAAATCGCGCCGTGTTGGTAGCAAGTCAGACACGCCCCATGTTTGAGCGCAAAACTCTTATCTGCATCGCCAAGCTTCGCACCGAGAAGTGAATCAGGCATTTCGAGTAAAATCGGGCAGACATGCACGCCTCGGTCTGAAACGATGCGACTATGCTCGCAAATGAATTGAGACGTATCGTACCCCTCGAGCATCGTCCGAGTCACGCGGTCCGATGCTGCATACGGGGATGACCGAGTCTCTTCGGCGCCGAGTCGGAGCATGGGCAGAATTTTAAGCCGCGGCCTCTGGCAGCCAGCGGCTCGCAACCGGTCGAGAAAGGCGTCGACAACGCGTTCCTCCTCTTCGAGACGCCAACTTCTAGCAGCGGTAACGATGGGAAGAAAACCAAATTCATTCAGAAGTGCGACTCCCTCCATCGCGCGGTCAAACGTACCCTCCCCCCGAATCGGATCGTTCTGCTCTGCACAAAAACCGTCGATCGAGATCCGAAACTCGAGACTATAGCAACTCGCCTCTTCGGCGGCTGCAAGTTGTTCGAGCCATCGCTCCTTTAGCACGGTTCCGTTAGTTAACACCGTGGCCGGACCATACTCGAGGGAATCGATAAGAATGGGCACCATCTCCGGGTTGAGAAACGGTTCTCCCCCGGTAAAGTAATATTCCTTGACCCCCACATCAACCGATTCGTCGAGATGCGTGCGCACTTGCGCACGCGACATGAATCCGAAGGAATCGTTTTTCGGATGACAGCTGATGAAACAATGGTAGCAGTGCAAATTGCAAAGCGTGCCTGCCACCTGAAACCAGAGGTGCTTAAGCTGCGTGAGCGTAATCTCAGGCGATGATCGATCAGCGGAACAACTCAATTGCAATCCCTTTCGATGCTCATCTGTTCCGTCGGCCTTGCCCGCAGATCATTCCTTCATTGTACGGTAAAGATCGAGATTCGCATCGCCGCGAATGGAGGCGAAGACCTGTCGCACTTGCTCGAGCCCCATAGAAATTAAAAAGCGGGCATCTCGCCCATAGCTTTTGTTTCCGATGAGAAAGTAATTCGGCTCCGAAGTGACGAGCAGGTTCCCGGACGGCACCTCCTGACCGAGACAATCGGTCGCACTTTGCTCCACCAGATGCACGGCCAACTTCATGGGCGCTTCGCTCACGTGGCAAAGCTGTACCTGCAACTCGGAAAAAAGAGTGCAATCGGGACGAAAGCCCACGTGAGCCAGAATCGAATCGCAGGTGACCGGGCAGTTTAAATCATCCGCCGCTTCTCGCATGTTACAAAGCTCTACTTCAAATGCGCCTGAGCCGCGCAGGCGACGCACCGCCTCCACCGTCCGGTGCGGCAAATAGTTAACCGCTGCATCCGATCCCATTGCCAGACGGTTTGCCCGATCGGTCAAGTGGACGCGCTCCTGTAGTGGATCCCCCGGGATCTCAAAGAGAGGGGCCCCCTCCTCACCGCGCGGACTGCGGACCACCCACGAAATGCGCGTCTCCGGAACCGACTCGGCCAAGGCGGCGAGCGCCACGACCGACGTGGCCGCCGAATAGCCTCCGCCAACCACCAGTGCATGTCGACCGGCAAAGCGGCAACTACGGTCTTTGCCGATGAACGGAATTTTGTAATCGATGTCGCCGGTAATTTGACGCTCCCCTCGTGCCGGAACGCCTCCCCTGCCGAGGTGGCAATGCTGCGAGTAAACCCCTGTCGCATCGATAATCGCATCTGCTGTGGCTACCGATTCCTTACCCGTCGAATCGCAAAGCAGTAATCGGAAGGAGGCATCTTTCCGATCGATCCCGCAGCCATGATCGCTTTTCGAAAGGTGGGGACGACCGACCGCAAGCACTTGAGTTTGCTCATGAATAACCCCGGTGAGTAAATCGGTCTCTACAAGGGGCTGAAGGAACCGTCGCAGATACTCTTCCCCGGTGAGCAGCGCCTCATCTTCCGGGGCTTGCCACGCGGCATCCTGGGCCCGAAGGGCGGCAACCGCCAGTGGAGAGCGATTCATCGCGAATGGGGTGAACAATTTCACATGTCCCCACTGCTCTACATGATGCCCCACCCTCTCCTGCTCATAAAGCTTGACATCATGACCGAGAAACCGGCCATAGAGGGCCGCTTCAATCCCGATCGGCCCTCCCCCCAAGACGGCAATCGACGGCAACGAGGTTTCCATCATGTTTTCCCCGGTCCACCAGAGTGCATCCGCCTCACCCTACCGCTGCAGTCGTGCGAGCTATCCGAAAGTCATCGTGGGCAACGCTAGGAGTCTCTCCCTGCATCAACTCCCGGGCCAGCACGGCGGTCGCCGGCGAGAGAAAGAGTCCCCATCGGTAATGACCTGCCGCGACCCAACCATTGGTGAAACCGGGAACCGCACCGATGTAGGGATAGCCATCGGGACTTGCGGGGCGAAATCCGGCCCAGCACCGCTCGACTTCTGCCAACGCAAGTGCCGGCACTCTGTTTTGCGCGAATCGAAGCAGCGCACCGATTGCCGAAATCGTTGTCTTCTTTTCGAATCCCACATCTTCCAAAGTCGACCCCACCAACACGCGTCCATCGGGGCGAGGAACCAGGTAGTGGCTGCCTTGATGAATGATGCGTTCGATTACCCGCTGATCGCCCCGCAAAAGTACCATTTGGCCTCGGATCGGTTTCACAGGCAGCGTGAAGCCCAGCATTTCGGCCAACGGGGTCGTCCAGGCTCCTGCAGCGAGACAAAAGTGTGCGGCTGAAAAATTGCCTGCCGTCGTCTGCACCGAGCTGATCGATTCACCCTGGGAATCGAACCCCAACACGTCTGCCCCTTCGGTGATTTGCACCCCTCGTTGCCGGCAGGCTTCCTTCAGAGATTGCAAATAGCGGGGATTGCGGATTTGCGCCGAACCCGGAGTGTGGTAGACCGCTCCATTCGCAATCTCCTTCTCCGTGACGGCGAGATTCGGTTCAATCTGCCCGATGCGGTGGCGATCCATCAACTCCACCTGCACGCCACGCGATTCAAGAGCCAGTCGGCTGCGGGAAAGAGGTTCACCGGGAATCTCCTCTTCTTCGAGAAAGAGTTCCCCGCAGCGGTGATACCCCGTATCGATCCCTGTTTCGTTTCTCAGTTCATCGGCCCACCGCGCATGCAACTCCGCGCTCACCTGAGCGAGTCGCTGATAAGCTTCTGTCCCGGGTTTGTCGCTCGTTGCCGGCAGAATACCGGCTCCGGCCCACGACGCTTCTTGACCGCATTGATTTCTCTCGACCAACTGAACTTGCCAGTCGTGCCGTGAGAGTTCATAGGCAATCGAAAGACCTACCGCACCACCACCGATAACCACACAATCATTCATACATTCAATCTACTCCCGGCTGATGGACTCGCAAGGTGGCCGTGATGATTGAGGTGAAAAAGCAAGAAAAGCACAATGCTCGCGAAGCAGTGGTGAACCGATCCACCACTAATCTTTCGGGTGGCCGACGGACAAACCCTTGCAGATTTCGTGAATTTGACCGCGGAGCCAGTCGAGATTCGCATCCTCCGCATCGTGACCGTCTTTCGAATCATTGCGAATCAAAGCCAATTCATTCATCAGGCGCAAGAGATCTTTTTCGTGATCGATGTCATACCACGAGGGCAATATTTTGGCAGACCAGTTGAGCGTCGAAAATTTTTCCCGTGTCTGCTCCCAGACCGATTCACTTCCCCAACGAATGTTGGTTGTGACTGGTTCCACAGGCCGGGTGGCGCCTATCAAACAATAGCCACCATCTTCACTCGGAACGAACGCAAGGTCGTGCTGCTCCAGCGCCCGGAAGGCGGCAGTGACGCTCGCGATGGGTAGACTCGGCGCATCGGCACCCACAAGCACTACCCGCTCGCTCCCCGAAGCAAATGCTTCTTGAAAATAGCTTGCGATACGCTCGCCAAGATCTCCAGAGACCTGCGCCAACAGTTTCCAGTGACCGCCCGATATTTCCTCAAAGTCGGCCCGCGTTTGTTCCGGCGTAAAGCACAGTACGTGGCGTTCAGCCACTGAGGCAAATCGGCACAACGTCGATTCGAGAAATGCGCGATGCAGTTGCGCGGCTCTCTGTTCTCCACAGAAATCTGCCAAACGCGTTTTAACCCGCCCGGGCGACCAGTGCTTAGCGAGGATGCCGAATTGCGTCAATTTATCCGGGCGTCTGCCTTCCGTCATGAATCGTCCCCTGCAATAGCCATACAAGCAACTTCAATCGACAAACCGGCAACCCCGCCCACACGGAAAACATAAAATCAGGGGAGCAGCCGCCGAAGCAACCTGCGATCGATGCGACCTCGGAATCGAATTTTTCCATCGATCTCAACGACAGGCACACACTCGTCGAATTGGCTCTGCAATCCCGGATCGTGATCGATGTTGATCTCCTTTGGAACCAAACCATGCTCAGACAAAATATCTTTCGCATCCTCACAAAGATGACAGCCATCGCGCGTGTACAGCACCACGCGGGGCAAGGATGGCGACTGCCGGAGATGAGGAAAAAGCCAACCGAATAATTTCACTCAAGCCCTCGAAGTAAAGTGCACTAACGTACTTTTCGCAACGGTGATTAAAACAGTGGTCAAAACAGTGGCCAAAGCGGATCACCAAACCGACCCCTACTAATCGTTACTCCCGGCAGAAGAACGGAAGAAAACGTCTTAAATTGTAACAATCCTGTGAGGAAAAACTAGAATTCTGTTCGACAACGTGCTACTCTAATGACTTCGAAGCTAGCGCAACGCCCCAGTTTGGATCGCACCGCAATCCGACATAAACCACTTCTCGGGAGCAAGAGCGGCGGCTGATTTGATTCTCTGCCTCCGCAAGCGTGACATGGCAACTGTCAGCGTAGAAAAACTGCTCGATTTGTTGAAGCGGAGTGGACTGGTTGAAAATCCCGATCAGATCACAAAAGTTCTCGGTGCGCTAAAGGATGAATCAGGGGGACTTCTACCGGGAGACCCCACGGTGGTCGCGAATTTTCTGATCGAAAAGAAAATTATCACCGCCTGGCAAAGTGAAAAGCTGCTTGAAGGACGCTACAAGGGATTTTTTCTTGGCAAATACAAGTTACTAGGCCACCTCGGTACGGGTGGCATGAGCAGCGTTTATTTAGCCGATCACGTACTCATGCAGCGGCGGGTTGCGATCAAAGTTCTACCTAAGGGGAAGGTGGAGGAGTCTTCCTACCTGGCGCGATTCAAAAAGGAAGCACAGGCTGCAGCGAGGCTCGATCATGGCAATATCGTACGTGCTTACGACATCGACGAGGACAAAGGCACTCACTATCTCGTGATGGAGTTTGTCGATGGAACCGATTTACAAAAATTGGTGAAAGAGACCGGTCCGCTCGAATACGAACTGGCAGCACAATACATTGCCCAGGCAGCTGAAGGACTGCAGCATGCCCATGAAGCGGATCTTGTACACCGAGACATCAAACCGGCCAATTTATTGGTCGACGAAAGTGGCGTGGTAAAAATCCTCGACATGGGGCTCGCGCGGCTTGATGACGGGGACGATGAGCAGGCATCACTCACGGTAATGCATGATGAGAATGTCCTTGGAACAGCCGATTATTTGTCGCCGGAACAGGCGGTCAATAGTCATTTGGTGGATGGGCGTGCCGACATCTATAGCCTCGGCTGCACGTTTTACTACATTCTCACCGGCCACCCACCCTTCCCTGAAGGCACGCTACCGCAACGGATTCTCGCGCATCAAAACAGCACGCCAGAAAGTATCCGGAAAGATCGGCCTGACGTACCGCCGGAACTGCTGGTTATTTGCGAGCAGATGATGGAAAAAAAGGAGGATGAGCGGCAACAGACGGCGGCCGAGGTTGCGCAGCAGTTGGGCTCCTGGCTGCAAGGTCGCGGAAGCAACTATGCCGGCTCAGACAATCCCTCGAGCAGCGGCATGTCCGCTGCCCTGACGGCGACCTCTTCCCGATCGGTCGGCGGTAGCGGGGACACAAAAAAATCGAAGCCCCGTGTGCAAGTCACCCGGAGGAAAGGGCAACCTCAGAAAACGCGGCCCTCCGATACCCTCACCGATGCGACGGGCAACACGGTGGCAGACCCGGCCGCTTCGGCAAAAACAGCTCAATCGAGTAGAGTCGGCAAACCGGTTACGAGACAAAAGAAACAGTCCCAATCGGCGGACCCTTCCGGCCAGGGCCCTATTGTCATCGATACGGAGGGTTCTGCAAAAACAAAAGGCGGAAACAAACCGGGGCCGACCGAAAAAAAGAGCGGCTCACGAAGCGCGAGAAGAACCGCAAGCAATCCGAGAAAGCAGACGCGTCGCGGATTTCCCGATTGGATCTGGTACGTCATCATCGCTCTGGCCGCCGTGGTTCTGATCATTCTTGTGGTGATGAAACTGACGGGTAGTGGACCACTCAGCTGACGGCAACGCTACAGCTCGATGTGTTCTTTACTTCGAAACGCGTCGAAGCGACAAGCTAGGCTAACAGAAGCAGGAGCCACGCGACCGTCACAGTTCGGGCCGTCCAACCCAAGGTTCGAATCCAGTTACTCGCGATCAATCCGCGGATTGCACGCTCGTCTCTCCCCTCTTCAAGCCTGCGATGCAGCGGTACCTGGATTGCGCCGGTTGAAATCCAAAGAATCATGACAAGTGCAAAACCGACCCACGCCAGCACTGACCCGATCCCGGAGAGGGGAATTACGAGTAGCCAAACCGACGAGATCGCTTCAAGCAACATGAGGGGAGCAACGATTTGTGTGATGCGACGCATGTGCCCGATTTGGTAATCGACAAAATTTTCTGCCGGCACGTGAATCTGCAGCGGGTAGTTGACCAACTGAATCAACCAGATCACGCCGAACATTGCAAAAGTCGCTAGCGATTGAAGAAGCAGATTGATCTGAAGCTGCGTTTCGTAAGTCATAAAAATAAGCACCGGCAATCACTTGGTGGAGCAAGCTGATCTCGTCTGCCCCGGGTCATAGATCCTCATCGGAGGGCATACTTCTTCAGCGTTTCGGCGGTAGAGGCAACACCAGATTCTGACTTCCCGAGCGAAACCCTTCCAGGTCGAGACAGACGTAGCGAAATCCAATTTTGTGAAATTCCGCGATGAGCCGCTCGCGAGTTTCCGGATCCCCCAACTCCCCCACTCGATCGCCGGGAACCTCGACCCGCGCCAGGTCACCCTTGTGATAGCGAACCCGCACCGTACCGTAACCCGCCTTCCGTAGATATTGCTCGGCTCGATCAATCATCGCAAGCCGATCTTCATTGACCTCTTCCCCGTAAGCAATGCGGCTTGAGAGACAGGGAGTTGCCGGTTTATTCCACACCGGCAATTCCCAATATTTTGCCAAGCGGCGCACGTCCGCTTTGTGCAGCCCACACTCGGCCAACGGACTACGCACGTTCCAATCGGCGGCCGCTTCCAGGCCCGGACGATAGTCTTCACAGTCATCAAGATTTGCCCCGTTGAGCATCACGTCCGTATGCCAACGACCCATATTCTTGTGAATCTCGGCATAAAGCTCATTTTTACAGTGGTAGCATCGGCGGGGCGAATTGGCACTGTACTCCGGATTCTCAAGCTCGCGGGTCTGCAGAATTTCATGGCGAATGCCAATGATTTTTGCAACCTGACGGGATGTGGATAACTCTTCCGCCGCGAGACTTGGGCTCACCGCCGTGACCGCCACCGCGCGATCCTTCAGCGCAAGCTGTGCTGCCTTCGCCACAACCGCACTATCGACTCCACCGCTGAAAGCGACGGCACAACCATCGAACCCCTTGAGCAGGGAGAGGATCCGATCGACGGTTTCTTCAATCTGCAGCATCGTCATGCAACATCGGCACGTTGAAAAAGACGGGACATGAGAACCGATCGTCTCAAGAAGCTCGCCATCGAGCGCTTCATATCGGCGCCGTCCCTTAAGCGTAGAGCGATGAAACTGCAGGGACAAGAGGACTGCTGTCGATCGTGTGCTGCGGGGCCGTGGGCAAGCTCGTTTGTCTTCAAGGGGGTGCCTTGAGTCCTGGTTTCGTGATCCAAACGTTTGCTCCGGAGTTTTGCGCACCGGACGCTGGCTATACGGCCCCAAGTCCCTTTGCTAAGGCTCCCAACGAGCTGATTTAGCGGCTTACCTCATTAAGCGCCGCAGCACACGATCGATGGCAGTCTCGTCTCAGCGGTACTCTAGCACGGCCCAGAATAAACAACAAGCAAATGGCGCAAAATGTCAAACAAAAAACCAGAGCAATTCCGGTGCCACTCGGAACCTGAAATGCGTCACGGAAAAATGGGGCCAGCGAGCGTGTGAGGCGATTGCACTTCTTCGTAGCATAAAGGCTTCGTAACGCAACCGCAAAGAGTGACGGACACTTAAAGACGATTGCCGCGGCGGTTAACTATTGATCACGTCCTCGATCTCCCGAACCACCGGTTCGAGAAACTTTGTATTTCGCTCGAGTGCCACAACGACCGTTTTTTGCTCAAGTCCGTCCGCCCGCGTTGAAGACATCGGAATCACTTTTCTTCCATCTTCGAGTCGCACGCGCACGGTAAAACTACCATCTTCCCGCAACTCAAGCGGTTCGCCGCGAAACACAACGTGCGAGCCGGGGGTCGTCTGTCCATAGATGATCAATTCGGAGTCGACTTGAAAAGGGAAATCTTGCTTCTTCGCTGCGATGGCATCGGCTCCAATGCCGTAGCGCGTCACCAACGGTGAACCCATCGGGCGACGCAACCTCTCTTCGAACAGATCGCGAAGGTAGTCCGCATCTCCCCCGTCTTCCAGTCCGCCACTCATGGCGTAAATTTTGTCGCACTGATGCGCCACGTCCTGCCAGTTTTCATCTAAAACGGCGCTGTCCTCGCGCGGCCGCGTGGTCACGGTATTGCTCGTCGCAAGACCGTGAAAACGCTCCCCGGCTAGAAAGCCGATTTTGACGCGGAAGGAAGCGGGTGGATCGGCAACATCGATATACCAGTTGTTCACCTTCCCGTGGATCGGAATATCACGAATCACGCGTTCGCTCACTTTGGCCGAGGCGGTTTGACCCGCTTCCACAAGCCTCAGTGTCGGCTGAGCGCGATGCCAATCGCGATCGAGGGCCGCTGCCGCACGCTCGATGCTCTCCCGCTTAAGGTCCCAGGAGGCTTGCAGCCAGTAAGGATCGCGGACGAGCAAGACGATCGTGTCCGATTTGCTCCGGACCGGACGGTGGGACTGCCCCTGTTTTATGGCATCGACCAGCCGCTGCGCGGATTGAAATTCACCCGCCTCCGCTTCGCCACGCGCCTTTTTCACACTCGTCGCTCGCGAGCCATCCGAGGCGGTCTTCCGCCGCGATTTGCGACGGGCCGCCAGAAGAAGCGCACGTACAAGCTCCTCCTTCCGCATGGCATGCCACCCGGAAACCCCATCTTTTTTAGCCAATTGAGCCAGATCTTTACACGTGAGTGCTCGCAGGGACGCAGCAGTCATCCGAATCTCCCTCATTGGGCCCCAAGGCTTTTATTCCCCGAACTCCCGGCCGTAACGGTCCTTTACCGTGCAGACCTCAACACATGCGGGGAATTTGATGTGTCTACCTCGATTCTAATTGCCCGGCGGTAAAAAGGCAAAGTTTTTATACTGATTTACTGTCACAAATCCTTCCACTCTCTACAGTTACAAAATCCGATCCCCGCTCCTCTGCCCTCTCCGTCGGCACCCGTAGAGCCGACACCCGACGCGGCCGGAGGCCGCTTCGCCCGTACCGGTCACAAACCGCACCTCTCGAGACGAGCGTTCAGTTCGTCAACGGGGCGTTCCGCGGTGAGCGTCTTCCGCCGGGCCACCCCGAACCGATTCCGGAATCGAGTTGTCGCAAATCAAATTTTAACTGAGTCGCTTGGTTGACCCTGTTTTGCGGTTCGAGTAGATTGTCCGACTCGTTGCGGGGCCGCGTGAGTCCACCGCTGCGTGAACGTTTCAGATTGTTATAAATGATGATTTGGCAATACCTTCCAGCCAATTCTTCAGCCTACTTTCTTGTCTATGAGCATCAGTGATAAAGGTCGCTCCGGATGATGGTCGTCCGCCCCTTGCCCAAGCGGCCGCTTGGGCCTCTCGGGTGATGACGGTGGCTTTAGAAATGGTCCTGCCAGGTGTGCTGGGAATCTGGATCGATCGTCAACTCGGTTACAAAGCTGCCTTTACGCTCGTCGGTTTTGGGTTCGGTTTTTCCGTAGCGTTGTGGCATCTTTTGCAACTAACCAAAAACGATACCAAGCGGCGAGAGAACACGGGCGAAAATCAAGATCAGATACGAGACGAGTGAGCGACCGGTCGATGGAAAGTAAACGAGTGAGTCAGGCGGACGGAACGACGGCCCATTGCGCTGATAGGACTGGCCTTTGGTTTGTCGCGGTCCTGGTGCTGGGATTGCTGTGCCTGACGTGCAGTTGGGCGGGTTTCGCCGTACCGACTGCCATACTTCTCGCGATCGTCACGTGTGCGGGTGCCGTCTTTCTCAGTCGTCTTTTCAACCGACTGATCTACGGGGATCGACTCGATCCGATGTACTGCACGCTGATTGGTATGTTTCTACGAATGGCCCTGCCTCTTAGTCTCTGCATGGCACTCGCCATAAGCCGGAGTACTTTACTGGATGCAGGCTTTGCCTATTATCTCATCGCCTCCTACCTCGTTGTGTTAGCGCTGGATGTTGGAATTACCCTCACTCAGATCAGAAACAAATTTGCCTCGTAAGGGCGTTTTTCATGTCTTCGGAAACAGGCCATCACGACGATCCGCTCCACCCCGAACACCTGTTCGGTCACGTGCAGGATGCGCATCACTTTGAACTGCCTCACGCGGTTGCAAACGAGGGAAAACTGCATATCTGGCAGCCTTTTGAACCGTTTGTCGACGAGGTACTCCTGCAAGCCGACCCCGATTATCACTTGGCCCCCTTTGATCTGCGGGTCTCCAAGTTCATGGTCCTCGAGGTTGTAGCGGCAATTGTTTTGATCTTTTTCTTTATCGGGCTTGCACGAAAGATATCGGACGGCACACCGGCGCGCGGAAAATTGGCAAACATGCTCGAATCGATGCTCGTGTTCATCCGGGACGAGGTGGCGCGACCGGCCATCGGACGAGAAGATGCCGATCGCTTTCTGCCGTTTCTCTGGACGATGTTCTTTTTTGTCCTGATATGCAACTTGATCGGCTTAGTTCCCTGGGCTGGTTCGGCAACCGGTGCGCTGGGTACTACATTCACCCTGGCGATGATGACCTTCGGTGTGGTGCTGACGGCTGGTATGCGCAAGATGGGGCTGATCGGTTTCTGGAAATCGCTGGTGCCCCATATGGATTTACCTTTCGTACTCGCCATCTTTTTGCTCCCGATGATCTTCCTCATCGAGGTGGCCGGCCTGCTGATCAAGCATGTGGTGCTGGCCGTTCGTCTGCTGGCCAACATGGTGGCAGGGCATCTCGTCCTCGCGGTGCTGCTGGCGTTCATTCTGGCGAGTTCTCATCATATTGCATTTCTCGGGGTAGCGCCCGCTGCGGTTGCGGGCGCGAGTGCCCTTACCTTGCTTGAGTTGCTTGTGGCCTTCCTCCAGGCCTATATTTTCACCTTCCTAAGTGCTCTGTTTATTGGCACTGCCATTCATCCCCACTAACGATACAACCGGGCGGCATCTGCCGCAGAGGATTCAAGATTCCCTAAAAATTTTGATAGGAGTTTTTCAAAGTGAGTACTGTTCTGAAATTGGGTATTGTCGTATTTGCGGTTGCGGTTCTGATGACCCCGTCGGTTGCCTTCGCTGCTGAAGGCGGAGCGACCTCATTGATCTATCTGGGCGGTGCCTTCGGTGCAGGCCTTGTGATCCTGGGAGCTGGCATGGGTATCGGAAAGATCGGTGCGGCGGCTGTGGAGAGTATGTCGCGACAGCCTGAAGTCGCCGGCAGCATCCAGACCGCCATGATTATTGCCGCAGCATTGATCGAAGGTGCCACCTTTTTTGGCCTGATCGTCTGTATGCTCTTTAACAATTAGTCGTAGTGGCCCGATGCGCCCGATGCGAGTGGGGTATCCGATTCGCGGAGGACTGTAAGGCTTGAAGGAAAGGACGTGTGAGTGATGATTCACTGCGCATACCGATGCGTTCTCGCAGGGCTCTGCCTGGGCCTTCCGTCGGCAGCAATCGCCGCTGGTGGAGCCGGTCCGGATCCCCTCTTATTCGATGTGGATTTGGCGATCTGCACTGCGATTGTCTTCCTTCTGACGCTGCTCATTTTGCGCAAATTCGCTTGGGGGCCGATCTCTGCCGGACTTGAAAAGCGAGAACAGTCAATTGCCGACAATATCGCGACGGCGGAAAACGCGGCCGAGGAAGCCCGCAAGTTGACGGCTCACTACGAAGAGAAGTTGGCAGGTGCCGCCGATGAAGTTCGGGCGATCCTTGATGAAGCCCGACGTGATGCGGAGCATACTGGGCAGCAAATCGTGGAAAAAGCGCAGGCGAAGGCGGCCGAAGAGAGCCAGCGGCTGCTCCGCGAAGTGGAGCAGGCAAAGCAGTCGGCACTGCGCGAAATTTCCGACCGTAGCGCCGATCTTGCGATCTCGCTCGCGGGAAAAATTGTTGCCAAAGAACTAAAGACCGAGGATCACGCGGCGATGATCCGCAACGATTTATCAAAGTTTTCGGAGGCAAAACCGAGCGATAACTGAGTTTTCGCCGCGTAGACGTACCGATGGTGGCACAAGAAAAAGAAATTGACTTGATTGGTGAAAGGGTGGCGGCCATTTACGGTCGGGCCCTGTTCGATGCTGCCGTTGCATCGGGAAATCGCGATGCGGTGCTCGAGCAACTCGATTCTCTCATTACCGAGGTACTCGATCGGTCTCCCCAACTTGAGACACTCTTTGCCAACCCGATGGTCGCCGTGGAGGATAAAAAACGCCTTATCCAATCGATCTTCTCGGCGACGGCGCTACCGCTGGTGCTGAGTTTTTTACAGACGCTGGCCAACAATGCGCGACTCGGTTACCTGCGGTCCATCGTAAGTCAGGTACATCGGCTCAAGAATGAGGCGTCGAACGTGCAGCAGATTGGTGCTACGACCGCCGTACCACTTTCGGCCGAGTTGGAACAGAACCTCCGGGAGGCGGCTGCCCGTGTGCTTGGCTCACAGGTAGAACTCCAAACCGATGTAGACCCTTCCATGATCGGCGGCGTGATGCTTCGCATCGGCGATACCGTCTACGACGGATCGATCGCAGCCCGCTTGGAAAGGCTTCGCAAGCAGATGAGCCACGGAGTCGTTGAGGCGATCGAAACGGATCGCAGCAAATTTGAGAACTGAAATATGAGGCGGCATCGCCTTACAAACGAACCCTACAGACCACGAATTAATTTCCGGTAACGAAACATGAAATTCAAAGCTGATGAAATTGCCTCGGTAATCCAGAAAGAAATTGAGGGATTCGAGGCGCAAATTGATGTGCGGGAGGTCGGCCAAGTACTTGAGGTAGGCGATGGAATTGCACGCGTCTACGGCCTTTCCGGCGTGATGGCTGGAGAAATGGTGGAATTTCCGGGTGGCATTATCGGCCTCGCCTTCAATCTCGAAGAGGATTCCGTCGGCGTGATCATCCTGGGCGATTACCTGGCCATCAATCAGGGAGATGAGGTCAAAAGCCTTGGCAAATTGCTCTCGGTTCCGGTCGGTGATGCGACTCTCGGTCGAGTGGTCGATCCACTCGGAAACCCCCTCGACGGCAAGGGGCCGATCACCACGAGCGATTCACGACCGGTGGAAATCATCGCCCCGGGTGTCTCGGAGCGACAACCGGTTTGTGAACCGATGCAAACTGGCATCAAGGCGGTCGACGCAATGACACCCATTGGTCGCGGACAGCGAGAGCTTATTATCGGCGATCGCAAAACGGGAAAAACGGCAATCGCGATAGACGCGATTTTGAATCAGAAAAATACGGGCGTGAAGTGCTTCTATGTGGCGGTAGGCCAGAAGGACTCCTCGGTTGCCCAAGTGATTGAAATCCTGCGCGAAAATGGCGCCATGGACTACACCACGGTCATCGTGGCGGGTGCCAGCGCGCCGGCATCACTGCAATATTTGGCTCCCTATTCTGGAACCGCCATGGCCGAGCATTTCATGTTTGGTGGCGGACACGCCCTGGTCGTGTACGACGATCTCTCCAAACAGGCACAAGCGTATCGAGAACTTTCCCTACTCATGCGGCGGCCCCCTGGCCGGGAAGCGTATCCGGGCGACGTGTTCTACTGCCACAGCCGTCTGCTGGAGCGGTCGAGTAAACTCTCCGACGCGCTCGGCGGAGGTTCGCTCACCTCGCTTCCGATCATCGAAACGCTGGAAGGAGAGGTTTCGGCCTATATCCCGACCAACGTGATTTCAATTACCGACGGTCAGATTTACCTGCAACCGGATCTTTTCTTTGCGGGTCAGCGTCCGGCCATGAATGCTGGTATTTCCGTCTCTCGTGTGGGCGGCGCCGCGCAGGTTAAGGCGATGAAGAAGGTGGCCGGCGGTCTGCGTCTCGACCTTGCGGCATTTCGTGAGCTTGAGGCATTCGCCCAACTCGGCACCGATCTCGATGCCTCAACGCAGTCGCAACTCGATCGTGGCTACCGGATGGTGGAACTGCTCAAGCAAGGGCAATACAAGCCGATGCACGTCGTGGATCAAATCCTCAGCATTTATGCCGGAACTCGCGGCTATCTGGATTCAATTCCAGTCGAACAGGTTGCCCGCTGGGAGGAAGGGTTCCTTCAGTTCATCCGTGAGCAAAAGCATGAGATCTGGTCGAAGCTGGATGAAACTGGTGAACTGGATGACGAAACCGACAAAGCGATCGAAAGTGCCATCGGGGACTTTCAAAAGCAATTTGATGGAAGTAAATGAAACGCTGCAGTGGCTAACCGATATTCGCAAGGTACAGCAAAAGTAAAAAAGAAGAGTTAGTGGCGGGATCAACCGATGGCAAATGCCAGAGCACTCGATAAACGGCGCAAGTCGATCAAAAACATCCGCAAGATAACGCGGACGATGGAATTGATCGCGACGGCCCGCTTCAAGCAGGCAATGGATCGTGCGAGCGCGGCGACCGCCTACACCAACCGAGTCACCGGCTTGGTTGCCAATTTGGCCAACACGGGCATGGAACTGAGCCATCCGCTGCTCGAATCGCGCGACAATCCCCGTACGTCGCTGCAGCTCGTACTCACATCGAATCGGGGTCTCTGCGGAGGCTATAACGGGAATGTCCTTCGATTGGCGAGCGACAATCAGCAGCAACTTGCGGATGAATTTCCCACATCGCTTATGGAGGTCTCGGGGAAGCGGGGCGTGACCTATTTCGAAAATCGTCAGACCGCATTGGCAGAGACTTTCCTTCAATTTGAAGACAAACCCAAGTACGAGGAAGTGGAACAAATTGCAAACCGCTATCTCGACGCCTATGCGACCGGGATGATCGATCGCTTGGATGTCTGCTACACAAAATTTTCGAGCATCGCTCGCCAGGAGGCTACCGTCGAAACGCTTTTGCCGCTCGGCACACTGGTTGACGGCCCCGGCGATCTCGAGCAGGGCAGCGAGGGACAGGGGGAGATTGAGTTTCTACCTTCCGCAGAGAGTATCCTGCAGGAGGTCGTCCCCATGAGTTTCAAGGTAAAGCTCTTTAAATGCTTTCTCGATGCCGCCGTGAGTGAGCAAGTGGCGCGGATGGTGGCCATGAAGTCAGCCACAGAAAACGCAGACGAGCTGATTCGAGAACTTTCGATGACGTACAACCGAGCCCGCCAGGGGCAAATTACAGGTGAGCTGCTCGAAGTGATGGGCGGCGTTGAAGCTTTGAAAAACTAACACGATGAGAGCGGGGCTCTCGAGATACTGGAGAGGTACAACCTAATGGCAACTGCAACGGAAACCGGTCAAAACGTCGGGCGCATCACCCAAGTCATCGGATCGACCTTCGATGTCGAGTTCTCGGAAACGCATCTGCCGGCAATCTACAATGCCGTAAAGATCAAATCCTCCCATAAGGGGATCAGCATCGATTTGAGTGGCGAAGTACAGCAGCACCTCGGGGGTGGTCGTGTCCGCTGCGTTGCCCTGGGCAGCACCGACGGAATGATGCGAGGCCAGGAGTGCATCGACACTGGAGCTCCCGTATCGGTACCGGTCGGTGAAGCGACGTTAGGTCGCGTGTTCAACCTCAATGGCGACCCGGTCGATGGTCGGGGACCGGTCGAAGCACAGGAACATTGGCCAATCCACCGCCCTGCCCCTCCCGTCAGCGAACTTTCAACCAGCACGGAATTATTTGAAACCGGAATCAAAGTGATCGACCTGCTAACGCCCTTTGTCCGGGGTGGAAAAGCAGGACTCTTCGGTGGTGCCGGTTTGGGTAAGACCGTGATTCTGACCGAATTGATTGCAAGAATTGCCAGTGCACACGGTGGCTATTCCGTATTCGCGGGGGTCGGCGAGCGGACCCGGGAAGGAACCGACCTCTGGCTGGAGATGCAAGAAACAGAAATCGGACAGACTGGCCGTAAAGTGATCGAACAAACATGTATGGTTTTCGGACAAATGAATGAACCGCCGGGTGCACGCCTCCGCGTCGCGCTCAGCGCGCTGACCATGGCAGAGTACTTTCGCGATACGACGGGCAAGGACACACTCTTGTTTGTCGATAACATTTTCCGATTTTCACAGGCGGGAAGTGAAGTATCGGCACTCCTGGGGCGGATGCCTTCGGCGGTGGGTTACCAACCGACGCTGGCGACCGAGATGGGCGCGCTTCAAGAACGAATCGCCTCGACAGACAAAGGGGCCATCACGTCGGTCCAAGCGGTCTACGTACCGGCCGACGACCCGACCGACCCGGCACCGGCCACTGCATTCGGGCAACTCGATGCCTTCCTCTATCTTGAGCGGTCGATCTCGGAAAAAGGAATTTATCCGGCGGTAGACCCGCTGGCCTCCTCGAGTCGTATCCTCGATCCCCAGTATGTGGGTGATCGCCACTATCGGATCGCCCGACGGGTGCAAACCATTCTTCAGCGTTACCGAGAGCTTCAAGACATCATCGCGATCCTTGGAGTCGATGAGTTGAGTGAAGAGGACCGCCAGGTGGTCCACCGGGCGCGTCGAATTGAACGATTTCTTTCTCAGCCATTTTTGGTGGCCGAAGTCTTTACCGGCAAAGCGGGAGAAATTACGCCACTGGAAGACACGATCCGCAGTTTCGAGGAAATCTGTGATGGCAAATGGGATCACCTCCCCGAACAGGCCTTCATGTATGTGGGACCTGTGGAACAGGCCGAAGAACAGGCCAAAAAGATGGAAGCGGACGACTAGGAACACACACCATGGCAACCAGCAGTCATCTGGAAGAGGGTATCGACGTCACCAGCGGCGCCCGCGTGCTGGAGTGTGTGGTGGTGACCCCGGAGGAGACCGCCATTCAAACACCTGCGCAGTTCATTGCCCTTCCCCTCTTCGATGGTGAGATCGGCATCGCTCCCGGGCGAGCCCCGATGATTGGTCGCCTCGGATACGGAGAAATGCGGATTCGTGAGGGGGGTAACCTCTATCGCTATTACGTGGATGGCGGCTTTGTGGAGGTTGTCGGCAACATGGTCTCCATTCTCACACAACGGGCAATCCCGGCCGATCAACTCGACGAGGCGGAGATCGAGGCGGCGTTGTCGGACGCGAAGAAAAAGCCTGCCAACAGCCCTGAAACGATGGCGATCCGCGACCGCGCGGTGGCCCAGGCCAGTGGGCAGCGATGGGTCGCTCGCCGGGAACGGTAAATTGCAGAACGTGCAATCGGCAGGCACAACCGGAACATTCGGTTGTTCTTCCCGCCCAGTCCAACTAACCCGATCCGTCTGATCCGTGGCATTGCGACCCCTGCCACCGGACCATCTTTTCCAACTCATTCCACTGGAACGCAGCCTTTTTTTTTCGCGACCAAAGCAGGAATCGAGGTCAGTCCATGGCGACCTTTTGTCGATCATTCCACACAGGCGAGCGGTCGTTGTGTCGGTTTGGAAGCCTTCTCGGGACGTTGCAGGTACTTCAGGTATGGAATCCGTTCTCGCTGCCAACCGCTCCACACATTTCACTGCAGTCGCAGGTTCAGCATCACTGCAAATTGACATCGCTTCCGGCGCAAAAAAAAATCCGCAGATCAACTTCGAGAACAACTCGCTGTTCCTGGGAAGCGACCCTGAATGCGATCTTTTACTCGACCCGATGCATTTTCCGCCGATGTATGCGTTTCTCCTGATTGAATCGCACAGCATCGTTTTACGCCACCTTGGCGGAGGACCCGATCTTTTTGTCGATCGACAGCCGACCCAGCGACAGCGGATAGAAACATCTGCCCACGTACATGCTGGCCCCTTATCTCTGACAATTCACGTGACACCCAGTACGGCACCTCGTCAGTCAAGAACGATGTCGATCGCAGCGGAGAGTGGCAGCCAACTGATCGAGCAGGCGAGCCGCTTGCTGGCCGCGATCGGCCACGAGCATGCAGCGGTTGGCACAATACAATCGGAAACCATCTCACCGAGCCATGCACGGGAGATGTCCACCACAGCGACGACCATCACAGCGACGAACGCCGAGCATAACTCTCGCCCACTGCCGGAAGAACTCAAACTCTCAGTCGGGCTTCCAGACCCCGGGCACTTGCCCCCGGCATGGCAGCACATTTGCCTGTAACCTTCTTCAAGGGAGTCTCACTTGAGCCAAGCCAAGATTGTTTCACGACTTGTCGGGCTGATCAACTTCGACCATCCCTCCGAGTGTCCGCTCACCGTCGTTGAGCCCCTTCTTAGCAAAACTCATACGCCACCGTGCGAAGGAAATGAAGGCGGATCGACTGTGGACGGAAAACAAAACACCTCGCCCGAAATTGAGACGGTCTTTTACAAAGCGAACCTATCGCACATGGCCAGACAACTCGAAGGGGAGCTTTATACGTTTCGCCACCTCTTCGAGCGAGCCAACTCTCTGCAGCGGACAAATCATTTTTAGATCTGGTAGTTTGCCTCTGCAACCAGATCGTCGTCCTGTTCACTCCGCTCGCGGAGTTTCGGTTTCTCTAGCACTACGGTAGTCCGCGGTTGAACCGATCGAGTGATCCAGACACTCGATCCGATCACCGAATCGTGACCGACCACCGTCTTACCACCGAGAACGGTGGCATTCGCATAGATCACCACACGATCTTCAATCGTTGGATGACGCTTCACTTCATCTCCACGAACAAGACCGCCCGACTCATCTGTCTGAAAACTCAGGGCACCAAGCGTCACGCCTTGATAGACTTTGACGTGACGGCCAATTTCGCACGTCTGGCCGATCACCACGCCGGTTCCGTGGTCGATAAAGAAGTGATCTTGGATCTGCGCTCCCGGGTGAATATCGATCCCGGTTTCACGATGGGCCCATTCGGTAAGCATCCTTGGAATGAAGGGGACATTGAGTCGATACAGTTCATGTGCGACTCGATAAATCGTGACTGCCTCAAGTCCCGGATAGCAAAAAATGACCTCATCGACGCCCTTGACCGACGGGTCACCGGCCAGGGCAGCGTCGACATCGGTTGCCAGCATCTTGCGGAGGTCCGGAATCCGCTCCAGAAACTGAATGGTCATTGTTTGTGCCAGGGCCTCGAAATCGGTCTCGTGCTCCAGTTCGTGGGTAGCGCCTGCGTCATGGCGTAAAGCCCTGGCAATTTGTTGAGTTAACTTATCATGCAAACCATCGATCAGGTCTCCTACATGATAGGTAATGTTCCCCAGATGCAACCCTTCGCGACGACGATAACCCGGGTAGATGATTTCTTTGATCGATTCGGCCACGTCGATGACGACATCGTAACTCGGCAGTGGGCTGTGCCCGAGATGATTAATCGTCCCCACATCCGAATAGGTTTTCACGATGCGATCGGTTAATTTTGGTAACTGTTCTTTAAGACGAAAATCGGAAGCCATGGCTTGTCCGTTGTGTTGAGTAGGTGAAGATCCACGCGGCCACCATCATCTGGTTGCCACCGTGCATGAGTTCTGGGGAAAGAGATGCGGGATTGTGTCCGGTACTAAACCGGACCCGTACAGCGACAAAAGGCATAGAGAGCCTGTCGAAAATCTGCTGCTCGCTGTCTCATCACCAACTCCCCAAAAGCAGAGCCGAAGCGATCGAACACTCTCCCGTCATCCTACGGTCGCTGTGCCATAAAATCAACTTTCTGCTCATGTTCTTCGGCACTCCTCGAACGGTGAGTTCAGTGGAACTAGCACAAAGCGGTCATAACGGACCGCTAGCGTGCTAGCAGACACTGCACCGCGACTCAGGCGTCGTCTTCGGTAACTTTACTCTGGGTGACAATTTCTTGCTGAACGTTGCCCGGCACCGCCTCGTAGTGCGAGAACTCAAGGGTGTAGCTCCCCTGCCCTCCGGTCATACTTGAGAGTGCGCGAGCATAGGTGGATACCTCCGCCAATGGCACCTCGGCCGTCACGGTTTGAAGATCGCCTCCTGCACTCTCCATGCCATGCACCCTACCCCGCCTTCCGGAAAGGTCGCTGTTGATGTCACCCAGTTTTTCTCCCGGAATCGTTACCTGAATCGTCACGATCGGTTCGAGCAACGCAGGTTTCGCTTTTTCGAAAACCTCACGGAAAACCATGGAAGACGCCATTTTGAACGCCTGTTCCGAACTATCGACAGGGTGATCTTTTCCGTAGTGCACCTCCACGCAAACATCCTGCACTTTATAACCCGCAATCACACCACGACCGATGCGCTCCAAGAACCCCTTCTCCACTGCGGGCATAAAGTTGCCGGGGATCGATCCACCGACAACCGAATCGACCCAAAGAAAATTACTGTCCTTGTGGTAGTGGAAGGTTTTCATCGAAGCAAATCGATCTTTGGTTGCAAAGTCATCTGGATTGGTTCCATGTGGAAATGGAAGCATGCGAATGTGAACCTCACCGAATTGGCCGGAGCCGCCCGATTGCTTTTTATGCCGATAACTCCCCTCCGCATTATTCTGAATGGTCTCGCGATAGGGAATTTTCGGTTCTTTCGTATCCACTTCTACTTTGTCGCGTCGCTTCAGGCGTTCCTGAATCAACGTTAAATGCAATTCGCTCATACCATTGAGTACGAGTTCCTTTGTCTCCGGGTCATGATCCAAGCGAATCGTGGAATCTTCTTCCGTAATTTTGTGCAGCGCCGTCGATAGCTTGGTCTCATCGCCGCGACTTTTGGGTGTGACGGCGAGGCCGACCATCGGCATGGGGAATTGAATGGGTGGCATCGCCGCTTCACCGAGAGATGTGCCGGTGTGCAATTCATCAATCTTTGCAATGGCCACAATATCGCCCGGCCCTGCCGTGTCGACCGGTGCCGTTTCACTCGCTTGAACCTGCAGGAGCGGCCCTATTTTGATTCCCTTACGAACATCGGGACTCGGCACCTGGGAATCCTTACTGATGGTGCCGGAGTAAACTCGCACGAAGCTAAGCTTCTGGACGAAGGGGTCGATCCGCGTTCGAAAAACCTGAGCGACCAGAGGCTCCGACGCATCCGCTTGTATCTCTTTTTGCGCATCTCCCTCGCCTTCTATTTTTCGTGACACCAGGTCGGGAGATAACCCGCACAGGGCCAAACCGTCGAGCAATTCTCCGAACCCCACCTCCGTTTTTCCCGAGACGCAAAGAATGGGGATCAGACTACCGGTTGCGATCGCCTGAGACATCAACCGTGCCAACTCCTCCTCCGAAGGTTCGGTCCCCTCGAAATAGCGCTCCATGACTGCCTCATCGACTTCGATAATCGATTCGATCAACCCTTCGTGGATATCGCCGGGGTCGATTAAAGCTCCATCCGTATTCTCAGGAACATCGAGCGTGGAAACCACACCTTTGAAATCTTCACCACTCCCGACCGGGACGTTGAGCGGAACACAGGCAACCCCAAAGAGTTCCTTGATATTTGCGAGAAGCCCTGGGAAGTCAATATTTTCGGCATCCATCTTGTTGATGATCAGCACGCGGCCCACACCGGCGGCCGCAGCCTCATGAAAGACTCGACGCGTATTCACTTTGATGCCGCCGGTCGCATCGACCACGATGGCTGCCGTATCGAC
Source organism: Planctomycetaceae bacterium (assembly GCA_902630355.1). Taxonomy (GTDB): domain Bacteria; phylum Planctomycetota; class Planctomycetia; order Pirellulales; family UBA7805; genus UBA7805. The sequence goes on along the minus strand of CACOUL010000007.1, from coordinate 75,382 downwards.
CCCGCGCAAACTACCGATGACCTGACCGATCAAATCAGGGTATCCCGGCGTGTCGACCACGTGAAATTTCTTACCGCCGTGCTGAAAATGAGTCAGTGTTGCTTCAATCGTATGCTGATGATGCTTTTCCTCCTCATCAAAGTCGCAAATGCTTGTGCCGTCATCGACACTCGGATTCGCATTTACGGCACCCGTAAAAGTAAGAAACTTGTCCGCGAGAGTTGTCTTGCCCGAGGAACCGTGACCTACCAAGGCAATGTTGCGAATATTTTGAACGTTCTGTTTCGCCATTTTCAAAATCCTTAATGTAAATCCCGATGCTTGCCGTCATTATTCCGGCAAAATCATTTATTCACTCAAACCAATTTGTGCGGCCCCCAAGGCCTCCTCGATTGAGAGACGTCCCTCGTACAACGCCTTCCCCACGATACACCCATCGACCGGTAGCTCTACCAGCCGCTGGATATCTTCCACCGAATGGATGCCTCCCGATGCAATCAAAGGGACTGTGACAATGTCCCGCAATTGCCGTAAGGCCGTAAAGTTGGGTCCACTGAGCATGCCGTCGGTCGCAATATCCGTGTAGACCACCGCCGCCAAAGGCGCATCAACAAACGTACTGGCCAACTCGGTTGCACGGCACTGACTCAGATCGAGCCACCCGTCGGTGGCGGCAAATCCATCGCGGGCATCGATACCCAGAACCAGCTGCCCGGGGTATCGCTCGCACATCGTCTTAAACCACTCCGGTTGCTTGATTGCCTGGGTTCCGAGCACCAACCGCGACACACCCAAGGCGATGAGGTCCTGAACTCTCGCCTCATCGCGGATTCCACCACCCACCTGAAGCGTGAGTTGTGTTGCCTCGGCAATCGCTTTGATCGCCTCTCGATTCACCGGCTGCCCGCTGCGGGCACCGTCGAGATCGACGATGTGTAAGAAACCTGCCCCCCCATCCTGCCAACGCTGTGCGACCGCGACTGGGTCTTCTCCGTAGACGGTTTCTTGCTGATAGTCGCCCTGCACCAGCCTCACACAACGACCTCCACGAAGATCAATTGCGGGCCAAACTTCAAACCGCTCTGCCACAGCGCACCCTCACTGTACATTCAAAACGGCAATCCCCTCATCTGGATCGCCACCCACTCGGTTCACCGTAAATATCCCACAGAAACCCCCAACCTTCAAGTCGGCCCCGAGCGACGCGCTCACCGATAAAGTCTTCGAGACACTAAGATTTGAGCCGCGCGAAGTTGCAAAGCATCTGCAACCCGAGCTGCTGACTCTTTTCGGGATGGAATTGCGTAGCGAAGATGTTCTTGCTGCCGATCATCGAAACAAAGGGGCGATGGTAGTCGGTTCTCGTGACCACGATGTCGGTGTCTTCCGGAACGACATAATACGAATGCACAAAGTAAAAGTTTGCACCGTGGGGGATGCCTTCCAACAGCGGTGAGGGTTTTACGGTTTCCAACTGATTCCAACCCATATGCGGAATCTTGTAACTCGGCGGTAAACCTTCGAAGGGAACCACTTCGCCTGCAACGATCGCCAAACCCCGATGACAGCCGTTTTCGTGGCTCGTGTCAAACAAGAGCTGCAAGCCGAGACAGATGCCCAAAAGAGGCTTTCCTTCCTTGGCAGCCGCCTGAATCGGTTCAATCAGATTGCGCTCGTCCAACTGTTGCATGGCATCGGCAAAGGCGCCTACACCAGGCAAAATAATCTTCTCTGCTCGATCGAGCGCGTGCGGATCATCGGTCACAATCCCTTCGTAACCCGCACGCTCAACCGCACGTTGTACGCTGCGAAGATTACCCATTTGATAATCGATTATTGCAATCATCTGATACCCGCTTGAAAGACGGTCGTCCCGCTCAGGACGTAATGTAGGATACCACGATGACACATGCCAGTCAGAGCGGGCCAGCACGATGCGAGAGTGAGTCGACTAGCTGCCGATCGCATCCGGATAGATCACAATTTCCACCCGATCGTTACCGCGTCGTCCCGCATCGGTGGCAGATGAATAAACGGGATGATTTGCGCCGTGTCCCACGATAAACATCTGATCGCTGCGGAAAACCGATTGGGTGAGAAAAAATTCGTAGACCGCCATCGCCTGGGCCGAAGAGAAGTGGTGTTCGTTGCGCCACGTGCCGTCGTCCGCCTTTACGGGAGCGGAATGACCCTCGACACCGACTCGTTGATTCGGGTATGCCCGCGCGAGGACCTCTCCCAATTGCTCAAGGACCGCTGTTGAGCCGGTGCGGATCTGCGCCGTATTCGGATTGAAAAACACCTCGGAGAGCAATCGGACGCGAATCACGCTACCATCTCGCTCGATTGTTGCCTGATCGGTGGGCAAAGTGACGATTTTCAGATTTTGATTGGGACGAATCGTAGCCCCTCCTCTTTGCCGATTCGAAGCCGTGAGGTGCTCAACCGAACGTTGTGCTTCCTGGGCCCGCGACTCACTCTGGGCGAGCTGAGACTGAACAGCCTGCAGTTGCTCGTTCGATTCCTGAACTTGCTGCTGAAGCTTTTGAACGCTCTGTCGAGCAGCGGCCAACTGTCGCTCTTTCTCTTGATTTAATTTATTTAAAGAGGCCGCATCCTGCGAACTCCCCTGATTTTGAACCTGAGTTCGAGCCAGTTCTGTCGTTGTGGAAGTCAAACGATCACTCACGCTCTTCAGATGCTGATCCTGTAACTGAGCATGCCGCTGCGCATTGGTCATTTGAGTTTGCAGCAGCTGATTCTTTTCCGTCAAACTGGCAACGCTTTGGCGAAGTTGCTTCACCTCAAGCTCGGATTCTCGTCGCCACTGCTCCAATTGCGCAACCTGCTGAGCCGGCGAGCCGGAGGGTACGCGATCGTCACGATTCGCCTGCGAAAAAGCAAAGGGATTGGTCAGGCTGCCATCGCGCGAACAGCCCGTAAGCCCCATAGCAAACGCGACAAGCAGCAGCGTCCGCACGGAAACCTTCAGCGAGAAACGATGATCAATGCAATTTGCTTTCAAATGCATACCCACTGCGATGTGATCCCGGGCCGGTGAGGAGTAAGGACAAGCACGCCAAACGCCCAACGACTCAGACTCCGAAAAATGCGGCGGGATGGTAGCAGCGGAAAATCGACCCGACAAGATCAGATCGCACCCGAGACGGGAAGTGGGAAAATAGGATAAAATAGGGAAAGAATAGATTTCACTTAGAACCCGCCCAGCGAAAGAAAAAAAGCCGCCAAATCGGGGCAAGCTGCCAGAGAGCCTATCGAGCAGTGGATAAACCGCTGCAGTCGATCGATGCCTATTTGTCCACTCGAACCGTTTTCGCTCCATGGCGAGAATCCTCACAGATGGATCGAGAAATATACGAAGAAATACACGGATGAGACGACCAATGGCATCTTGTGTCCGCTCACCGCATAATAACCGCTTGCAACGCCCCTTTTCCAACGCACTGTCTTTACCTTCATCCCTCAACATCCCCGTGTCTCAAACCGACTCCACTCTCTCACGCTTGATCGCGATACTGTGTGCGACTGCCCTGTTCGGGTGTATCGGATGTGAAAAACCGCCGGAGCAAGACCTTTTCGATCTTCCGGCCAACGCACTTTCACGCCAATTATCGCTCGCCTCGGCCATCGAACACGATGACGCTGACGAAGCGCAACTCTTGATCAATGGTGGCTTGGATCCGAATGCGCCGATTGAAGGAGGGCTGCCTCCACTCCACCTCGCTGCATTTCAGGGTCGCGTTGCCATGGGAGAGCTACTGATCAGTTTGGGTGCTGACGTGAACGGAGCAGCAGTTCCGGCCGATGAAAGTGGGCCTCGACCGCTTCACGTTGCGGTAAGTCGCAGCCAACTTCCGTTCCTCCAATTGTTACTTCAAAAAAGTGCCGATCCCAATATTTTGGACGGATTACAGCAAACCCCACTCGATCTGGCAGTCGGTAAGACCACGTTGCTAGCGCATCGCGTCAAGCGAAGCCGGGGGGCGAGCGACGAACAGAGACAACGACTAGAACTTGCAGCGATGCAAGAAATCGAAAAATTACTACGGGAACACGGGGCAAAAACAACCACCGAGTTAGAAAGCGGCAGATTGGACGTCCAGTTACAGACACAAACCAGTGAATCGTTAATCGAAAAGAGTTCTCGTCGGCTCGAGAAAAGTAAAGCCAAAACCGCGGCCCCCAAGCGGCCCTCGACCGACAGGTACCGAAACTCGAAACAGCCCAAGTGAGTCAATCATCCGGTCACTGGGCATCGTGTCCTTCTTTCATGGTGCCGGGCAGCGTTTTTTTGACCGATCGCAGGTTTCCCCTGCTTCGATTCTTGCGCTCCGGGAGAATGCGAAGATGCTCTTTGTCGTTCCGATCGGTTTTGCCATACTTGGCTCTCTTCCATCCGCCGGGGGAGATTACTCTGAACGTTTCGTGAAAATGGCAGTGACATGAAAATCTTTTTTTCTGTCGGAGAACCGAGCGGCGATCTGCATGGAGCAAACCTTATCGATCGATTGCGTCGGGAAAGGCCGGATATCGAGTTTGTCGGCTACGGCGGCCCCCGAATGGCGAGGGCCGGCTGTCAACTTCACGAAGATCTCACCCGATTGGCGGTGATGGGTATCGTTCAAGTCTTTGTCCACCTCGCCTCTTTCTGGAAACTCGTCTCCCGTGCCGACCGTTACTTTCGACACCACCGTCCGGACGCGGTCGTCCTGATCGACTACCCGGGATTCAATTGGTGGATTGCCCGTCGCGCGAAAGCCCACGGAATTCCGGTGTTCTACTATGGCACACCACAAATCTGGGCATGGGCACCGTGGCGGGTCAACAAAATGCGCCGCTTGGTCGACCATGTGCTTTGCAAGCTTCCGTTCGAGGAAGAGTGGTTTCGCAACCGGGGTTGCAATGCGACCTTCGTCGGGCACCCGTATTTCGACCAGTTGCACGATGAGACGCTCGACCAATCCTTTGTCGATCGGCTTCAACAGGAAGAAGGTCCTCTCGTCACTATTTTACCCGGATCCCGCACGCAAGAGGTGCGGCGCAACTTGACCTGGTTTCTCAAGGCGGCCCAACTCGTCGGCGAGGCAATTCCGACCGCCCGCTTTGCCGTGGCAGGATTCAAACCTTCTCAGGCCGAGTGGGCCCGGGCCTTAATCGCGCAAATGGGACAATCGATCGAAGTGCATGTGGGCCGCACGGGGGAATTGATTCACGCCAGCCGCTGTACGATGGCCTGCTCTGGATCGGTATCGCTAGAACTGCTTTACCATCAGAAACCCACGGTCATTCTTTACTGGGTACCCGGTTGGGTTTACGCCCTCATCAAATCAATCTCGCCCCTGCTGCAATTTCGGGTCAAGTATATTACGCTCGTTAACATGCTTGCGGATGAACCTTTTGCCGATCGCCCGCGTCACCTCGACTCCGATCAAAGTGACTGGGACGTTCCCTTTCCCGAATTTGTGTCGTGTCGCGATAAATCACCACAAATCGCCCAACATCTCATCCGTTGGCTCACCGACGAGGAGGCGCACGAACGTTGCCGGAGCCAGCTGCAAACGATTCGTGGTGAGGTTGCACACGGAGGGGCCTCCGAACGGGCAGCCCAGTACATCCTCCAGCAGTTGCCGGCCCAACCTTCGCAACCGCAGCCTCACTTTCAGAAATCCCGGAAAGCAACACACCGGTTTGATTCCGCAATGGCCGGATAAAATCGGGCAGTTCATTGCATGCGTCTTTCCCTTCCTTCATGAACACCGCTCTTGGAAACAATGCTCGGCGAACCTCCCCAAACCCAATATGACCTTCGCTTTCAAATCTTGGGGATTCCCGTACGGGTCCATCCCTTTTTCTGGCTGGTGGTCGTACTGTTGGGGCTCGGCGGAGGTGCCGAGACAACTCCCGCCGAATTGCTCATCTGGGTGGGGTGCGTGTTCGTCTCAATCCTGATCCACGAACTGGGGCATGCAGCCGCAGCCCTCTCCCACGGATGGCGGCCCTGGATCACGCTCTACGGGTTCGGCGGACTCGCTTCCTATCAACCGACGCGGCACGACGCCCGCAGTCAAATCCTTATCTCGCTTGCCGGGCCAGGAGCCGGATTTTTATTTATCGCCCTGGTGATGGCGATCGTGCAGGCCAGCGGCCACCCGGTACAACTGCTTCCCAACGGAGTCGCCAGACCGTGGATATCGTTTGTTGGTTTCGAAAATGGAAATCTGAACCAAATCATCGGTTTCCTGTGGTTCATCAATATCTTCTGGGGTCTTTTGAATCTTCTGCCGATCTATCCACTCGACGGGGGGCAGATCATGCGAGAACTATGCCTCCTTGCCAATCGCGCGCAGGGCATCGCGCAATCACTTTGGATTTCGATCGCCATGGCCGGCGGCGTCGCGGTTTTTAGCGCGTTTCAAGGTGAAATCTACCTCGCCTTCATGTTCGGCTACCTTGCCTACACCAACTACACGCTATTGCAGCACTTTTCCGGTGGGGGCGGATACGGCGGCGGAAGATCGTGGTAGCTGGCGGAGTTTCCCCACACAGCAACCTGTGAATTGAAACCGACCGAGTCATGGCGCGCTTTTTTGTCTTACCTGACACTTGAAAATCGGAGAAAGAAGGATTGCGATATCGGTGGTACCGTTTTTCGGACGCAAAAACATCGGTTGTGGTAAAAAATGCGAATGCAGACACAAAAAAATTTCGGATTTTTTTCTTACCCCTCACGGTGCCGCGTTGGCCTCCTACAAGCCCCTCGGCAAACGAGAAAGAGAGAGAGAAATGACTCGATGACGCACCCCGACGGTTGCTATCAGGACACATACCGACCGTTTGGATTTGTGTTTTTCGATATATTCACACCGCATCACAATCGGATGTGCCAGGAATCGATGCAGGTGAAAATCAAGAAAAATGCGAAGTTTTAATCATTTTTCAGATACCGTGTTCAGTAAACGGCGGAACCCATCGAACATATCTGATGGACATTACCCAGAACGACGCCGCATGATGCGATCAATGATCCGACAACGGAACGACTCGATTGACATCGCGATTGACGAAGACGGTTCAATGCGCCCTCACAAAAATCAAACCGCCACAATCGTTGCCGCGCAGCAACAAAAGTTTGATTTTTTTTGCAAGAAGGTCTTGACGCACTGAAATAGATAGAGAAAATCCCATTCGAAAGTTAAATTCTCATTTGTTGATATAAATTTAACTTCACTTGTTTTAGGTTTTAGGGTTGATGAGCCACGGTGGGCTTCACTTGTTGTCTACACACTCAATGGTTTGAGTGTCTTGCCTCTAGTGTGATCCTCAGGAGAGTGGCTCTTAGTCATGGTGGGACACGTGATGGACAACGCTCTCCGTAAGGGCGATGTCGAGACGGATCTCACTCAGAACTTTATACGGAGGACGAACTGTGGCTAAGAAGAAGAGAAAAGCTGCCAAAAAGAAGAAGGCAGCGCCTAAGCGTAAGAAGAAGGCTGTAAAGAAGAAGAAGAAGGCCGTCAAGAAAAAGAAGAAGGCCGTAAAGAAGAAGAAAAAGGCCGTCAAGAAAAAGAAGAAGGCCGTAAAGAAGAAGAAAAAGAAGAAGGCCGTCAAAAAGAAGAAGAAGGCCGTAAAGAGAAAGAAGAAGAAGGCCGCCAAAAAGAAGAGGCGGTAGTTTCTCTTCATAAAAGGCGGGCGGACGGTTCAACGATCCGTTCTTCTGCCGATGCGAATAAAAAACCGCTCAGCCTCTGGCTGGGCGGTTTTTCTTTTAATACCCCACCTTTTAATACCCCACATGGTGGTCAGTCGTTGAAGCCAGGCGTTCTTCATTCGGCGCCGGCTTCATTCAAAGCACGGACAAACTCGGAAGGGGTGGCTTCTCCTGATGGTTTTCCGCTAATTGTGCAACCAACTTTTTACACAATTCTTCCAGAGGAGTTGCAACTTCGGGAACCATGAAATTGTCTTTCGTGTTGCCCTCGTCACCGTTGATCCGCATCTGGATATTGATCGGTATCTCTCCCAGAAAAGGAACTTCGAGTTCTTCGGCTTTCGCCTTCGCTCCTCCATTTCCAAAAATGTTATATCGCTTGCCGTTGTCGGGGCAGTGGAAGTAACTCATGTTCTCCACTAAACCAAGCACCGGGATGCGCACTTCCTGGAACATGCGGATCGCCTTCACTGCATCGAGCAGGGCCACATCCTGAGGCGTGCAAACAATCACCGCACCGGTGGGCGGTAACGTTTGCGAAAGCGTTAAGGCAACATCCCCCGTACCGGGAGGCATATCGATCACCAGATAGTCGAGCGGGCCCCATTCTGTATCACGAAGAAAACCGGTGATCGACCCATGCAACATGGGGCCTCGCCAAATCACGGCCTTATCAGGAGGGACCAAAAAACCGATAGAAATGACTTTCATGCCGCCGACATCAATCGGTGTAATCCGCTGTGCCTCGATCGGCTTACCTGCTTCATCCGTGCCGATCTGCTTTTTGGTCACTTCAGGCCGCCCCGAGGCCCCCAGGAGGTGCGGAATACTCGGCCCATAAACATCGGCGTCCATCAATCCCACCTTGCATCCGGCTCGCTGGAGACCGATCGCCAGGCTTGCGGCCACCGTACTTTTGCCTACCCCACCTTTACCCGACCCCACCACGATCACACTCTTGGCGGTCAATCCAACCTGTCCGAGTTTCACAGGAGGCCGATGATGTTCGCTGATCGAAATATCGACCGCAGCGAGATTGGGAATCTTTTCCCGCAGCAACGTGGCCAGCTCAATACGTGTCTCTTCCCAGATAGGAGCCGAGTGGGATGTCAGCCCGAGCGTGATGGCCAAGCGATTACCATCGATCTTGAGCTCAAGGATCTGTTCGAGTTGAGTCACACTCCGCCCCGTCTCGGGGTCCTTAAACTCGGCGAGAACCGCCTCCACATCGCTTCGTTGAAGTCCGTTTTCTGACATCGTTACCTCGCATCAACAAAATTTCGGATTTGATAAACTATAGGGCGACAATTCGCGAGCAGCGCTGCCTTCCATCGTTCGCTCGGGAATCATTGCGGGGGGAATGATCGTGCCATCGGGCGACTGTCGCCGCAAGGCTTCCCCTGACTCACTGTTGTTTTCTTTCTGCTGAGTTATTCTCTTCTCCCTCTACTTCGCCAGTGCAGTCGGGTGAGGGGTTACTGCAAATGTCACAGGCGAGATTTCCATCTGCATCCTGACGACCCGCCATGCCTCCGCAACTGCCCTTCAAACGGCGATTGCTCAAAATCACTCCGATCGCCATGCCAGCCAGCGCCAAGGCGAAGACAAGCACGGTCAGCAAAATCATCGTCGGTTTCATATCGCTGCCGTCTCACTGGAGGTAGGGATCGAAGTACGAGGAATGCTTTTCGACTATGTTATCATTTTCAACGACTAAAAACATTGCGGCCACTCCATGCGATTCACTCCAGGCAAGCCCCTCCTCGACCCCCATGAGGGTCAAGGCGGTCGCCAGTGCATCGGCCTCCATACAGGTTTCGGCACAGACCGATACCGACATCTGGCGGGTCGTGAGCGGCTTGCCGGTACGCGGATCAATCAGATGCGCAATCTGCCAGCCCCCAAGAGTGTGAAAATTACGATAGTCTCCTGAGGTCGCCAGGGCTGCCGTCTCCAGACGGAGAACCCGCGTCAGTGCGCGGCGGCTCATCAGAGGATTTTCGATTCCAATCCGCCAACGGCGACCGTCTCCGCGTTTCCCCCAAGTCCGGACTTCGCCACCGATCTCCACCAGCCCACCGGTGCCACCCTCGGACTTCAGGAGATCCACCAGCCGATCCACGGCATACCCCTTGGCGAGTGATGAAAGATCGACTTCGATTCCCGACTTCAACTTGCGCAAGGCTGGGTTCGGTTTCATACGGACTCGCAGGTGAGCCGACCCGACCTTCGCAAGGGCAGCACGGATTTCGTCAGAATCGGGCGCATCCGCCGTTTCGTTCGCTGCCTCGGCACCAAATCCCCACAATCGCATCAGAGGCCCCACCGTCACGTCAAACGCTCCGCGGGTCTGTTCATGGTACTGCAGTGCAGCTGCGACCACCGACGCGGTCGCAGCGGATACCGGATACCACCGCTCGGCCGCAGCACGATTGAAAGCCGATAACTCCGAATCCGCGCGATATGTAGACATCTGTTGATTTATTCGTTCGAGACAGGCCTCTACTCTCTGCGCGATGCGCGGCTGTCGCTCGGGGCCAAGCGCACCCACACCCACAAAATCGACCCGTATGCGATAGGTTGTCCCCATGGTCTTCCCGGTCCACTGCAATCGCTTTCCCATCGCTTCCATCTGCTGCGTGGCAGGCTGGGGCCTCTCACCACAACCGCTCACCAGCAGGCAAAGAGAGACGCTGAGGAGGCACGCAGAGGCCCACCGAATCGAATCGCCTGAAAGTGAGAACGGCCCATACGAGGCAAGTACAGGCCACCTCCGCAAAGAAGGAGCACCCGGTGATCGGGGCAGCCCGTGAAAAAAGCGGAGGGATCGCATCTATCCACCAAAGTCGTCGAAGGCGATATTCTCTTGCTCGACCCCGAGATCATCGAGCAATTGAAAGACCGCTTGATTCATTTGGGGAGGCCCGCAGAGATAATATTCAATATCCTCAGGCGCCGGATGGTCCCGCAAATAGTTCTCATAGAGCACTTTGTGAATAAATCCCTGGTAACCGGTCCATTGATCTTCGGGTAGAGGCTCAGAAAGCGCGACATTGAAACTGAAATTCGGAAACTCGGCGGCGATCTGCTCAAATTGGTCGACGTAAAAAAGTTCGCGTTTGCTGCGACCTCCATACCAGTACGACACTTTCCGATTCGTTTTTCGCTCCTTGAAGAGTTCGAAAATATGGCTTCTCAGAGGTGCCATGCCCGCACCGCCACCGATGTAGACCATCTCCGCATCGGAATCCTTGATGAAAAACTCACCGTAAGGCCCTGAAATTTCTACCTTATCTCCGGGTTTCAAGGAGAAAATGAAGGACGACATCTGTCCGGGCGGGGTGTTTTCAGGTGCCCGCGGAGGCGGACTCGCGACACGGACATTGAGCATTATGACCCCCTTCTCGCCAGGATAATTTGCCATCGAATACGCACGCACAACATCCGCTTTGACATTTGAGACATACCGCCAAATGTCATATTTATCCCAGTCTTCGTGGTATTCCTCCTCAATATCAAAATCCTTGTAAGACACCACATGAGGTGGGCATTCAATCTGGATGTAACCGCCGGGTTTAAAGTCAACGTCCTCTCCAACCGGCAATTCGAGGATTAATTCCTTAATAAATGTCGCCACGTTGCGATTGGACTTCACGGTACAAGTCCAGCGTTTCGTTTCAAAAGCCTCGGCGGGAACCTCCACTTTCATACTCTGTTTGACCGGCACCTGGCATGAAAGGCGACAACCCTCACGTGCTTCTCGGTTATTGATGTGTGACCGCTCCGTGGCCAGGATATCGCCGCCACCCTCCAGTACCTTCACGAGGCACTGAGCGCACGTTCCGCCACCTCCACACGCCGAGGAGACAAAAATGCCCGCATCCGAGAGTGCACCGAGAAGCTTCCCCCCTGCTGGCACGTCGATGGTTTTCTGATCGTTGATGAGGATTTCGACATTGCCACTCGCCACGAGCCGAGATTTCGCCACGAGAATCAGCACCACCAGTGCCAAAACGATCAACGTGAACATCAACACTCCGAGAACGATCTCGACCATTTGTATTACATTCCTCCAAACGACATGAATGCCAGTGCCATCAGACCGACGGTCATAAAAGTAATACCCAGACCCTTCAATCCATCAGGGACATCGCTGTATCGCATCTTCTCTCGAATCCCCGCTAACGCGGCAATCGCCAGTGCCCAACCCACTCCCGAACCGAATCCAAACACGCAACTCTCTGAGAAGTTATAGTCGCGTTCCTGCATAAAGAGAGAACCGCCTAAAATCGCACAATTCACCGTGATCAGGGGGAGAAAAATTCCCAGCGCGTTATAGAGTGGCGGGAAAAAACGATCGAGCGTCATCTCCAGGATTTGAACCATTGCCGCGATAACACCGATGAAACTGATGAGCGACAAGAAGGTGAGATCGATGTCACCCCATGAGGGGTTAATCCACGCGAGTGCCCCCTTCTTGAGCAGATATTGGTAAATCAGATTGTTTGCCGGAATTGTGATTGTCATGATGACAATCACTGCAACACCGAGTCCCAGCGCCGTCTTCACGGTTTTGGATACGGCAAGAAAGGTACACATCCCGAGAAAAAAGGCGAGCGCCAGGTTCTCTGCGAAGATGGACGCCATGAAAATCTTAAGATGTTCGTCCACTCAACTAACCCTCCTGCTCGACTTGTTCAGGCTTGAATGTTCGCAAAACCCAGATAAAGAGGCCGATGATAAAAAAGGCGCTCGGCGGAAGAAGCAGCAAACCGTTGGCAACATACCACCCGCCCTCGGTGCTGAGCGGAAAAACCTGGTAACCCCAAATGGCACCCGAACCGAAAAGCTCCCGCACAAACCCCACGACGAGAAGAATGACGCTGTAACCGATGGCGTTACCGATTCCATCGAGCGCACTGATGAGTGGCGGATTCTTCATCGCAAACGCCTCAGCCCGCCCCATCACAATACAATTGGTAATAATGAGCCCGACAAACACAGACATCTGCTTGCTCGCGTCAAAGGCAAACGCTTGTAGCATCTGGTCGACAACGATCACCAGGGAAGCGATGATCGTCATTTGCACGATGATGCGTATATTGGTGGGAATAAAGTTTCTTATCAAACTCACCGCAGCGTTTGAACATCCGAGAACGAAAATCACCGAGAGCGCCATGGCAACCGATGTTTCGACTTTGGTCGTGACCGCGAGTGCCGAGCAAATACCGAGCACCTGAAGCGCAATCGGATTGTTGCGAAAGATCGGGTCGATCAGAACATCTTTGGCTTTGGTTTCAGGCATCGGTACCTTGACCCTGCTGATGGAATTGCTCGAGAAATGGCCCGAAGGCATCGGGCCCCAGCCAATATCGGATCAACTGACTCACTCCCTTGCTCGTGATCGTTGCACCGGAGATCCCGTCGACTTTATACTTCACGTCCGGGCTCGTCGGGGGGACGTGTCCCTTGAGAACCTCGAGTCGAATGTCTCCGCTTTCATCGAAAACCTGCTTGCCGGGCCAGATTGCCCGCCACTTCGGGTTTTCCACCTCTGCACCGAGTCCTGCAGTTTCACCATGCTCATAGAATGTAATGCCGCGGACCGTGTTCCCATCGGACGCGAGCGCCAAAAAACCGTACAGGGTGGACCAAAGTCCTTTCCCATAAATCGGTAGAACCAGTTGATCGACGCTTCCGCCCGCCCCGACCACCTCGTAGACGAAAGCATATTTTTCCCGACGCTTAATCCTCGCCAGGTCGGCTACCGGTTCAATCGATTGGCTTCTTGCAGGGTCGGAAGCGGCCTCTCTCTGATCGTAGTTCTCGACATCAACAACGGACGAATCTACAACTTTACCCGTTTTTAAATTGATCAGGACTCGGTGGATTTTTTCGGAAAAGAGGCGATCGATCTCTTGCTGAGACACGGCCACACCCTCTTCGATCAGTCCGGCGGCAATGAGAACGTTTTTTTTCTGATCGAGCTGTTTGTTCTCGAGTTGAAAATGCCGTAGTCCAACGGCAGCCGAAGCCACAATGACGGAGCAGACCACGCAGAGAAGCGTCGCTACCAACAAAGTCTGTGCGGTACTATCACGCTTCATAACGAACCATCCTCCGCCGGATATTCATCTGAATTACGAAATAGTCGATCAAGGGCGCCATCACATTCCCGAAAAGAATAGCCAGCATGATTCCCTCCGGATACGCCGGGTTCACCACGCGGATAAGGATGGTCATCAGTCCGATCAGTATTCCATACCACCACTTTCCCGCGTTGGTCATCGCAGCCGATACTGGATCGGTCGCCATAAAAATCGCGCCAAACGCCAGCCCGCCGATGACCATCTGCCACCAGGGAGGAAGGTACATCATGGCATTCTCAGAGCCTTCGCTGCAAAGCCAGAAAACGGTTGACATCGCAAATGCGCCCCCTAAGACACCCAACATAATTCTCCAGGAACCCACGCCGACGAAGAGCAATAGGCAGGCCCCGAGCAGGCATGCAACAACCGATGTCTCGCCCATCGAACCTGGAATCAGTCCAATAAAGCAATCCCACCAACTATGGTCGACAACCGATTTGACACCGGAGGTCGCCTGGGCCACTGAGGTTTCTGCCATCGCACCGAGGGGCGTTGCGCCGCTAGTGCTGTCGACTCGATCGGCAGCAGTCCAGACAGCAACTCCCGTGATTTGCGCCGGATAGGCAAAATATAAAAAGGCCCTGGCGGTGAGTGCAGGATTGAGAAAATTCTTTCCGGTTCCGCCAAAAATCTCCTTCCCGATGACCACGCCAAAGCTGATCCCCAAAGCAACTTGCCAAAGCGGGATGGTGGGGGGCAGCGTCAAAGGGAACAAAGCACTCGTCACCAAAAACCCCTCATTGATCTCGTGCTTCCTTACGACGGCAAACAATGCTTCCCAAAGACCGCCCACCGCCACGGTGACCACATAAACCGGCAAGAAATACAATCCGCCCAGTACAAAATCATCGATGAAACTCTGTTGATCGTGCCCGAGCCCCAACCACGAAAGGACCCCCTCCTGCCAGGAATCGAGCGCCACCGCACCCTGAGCAATGGCTGCGTTGGCCTGATAACCGGTGTTGTAAAACGCCATGAAAAAGCACGGGCCCAAGGCGAGCACCACCAGCACCATCATCCGCTTCAAATCAATTCCGTCACGGACATGCGACGCACTACGAGTCACGCTGGCCGGCGTGTACAGAAACGTATCCGCCGCCTCATAGAGCGGATAAAGTTTGGAAAGTCGTCCACCCTGCTGAAACAAGGGTTCTACTTTATCGAGCCAATTTCGCAGCACGCAGCCCTCTCCTCCGTCAGTTAGCCTTCTACCTCAATGCGATCCAAGCTACGTCGCAAGAGTTGTCCGTACTCGTGCTTCCCTGGACACACGAAGGTACAGAGAGCCAAATCTTCCTCATCGAGTTCCAACACACCAAGTTTTTGTGCGTATTCGGTATCTTCCGTAAGCAAAGCCTTGAGCAACGGGGTGGCCACAATATCGAGCGGCATCACATCCTCATACATGCCGATCGGTACCACCGCCCGCGAACTTCCATGAGTACTCGTGTTCATATTGAACCGCCGGTGACCCAGCGGATGCCAACGCGATGCAAAAATGCGGCGGAGTGAAAACTTGTTATTACCGGGCAACAACCAACCGAGAAATTCTCGCTCGCTCGCCTCCGCCAAACAGACCACCTGTTGGTGATAGCGCCCCAGAAAATCCACTGGAGGTTCAGCCGTTCGTCCCGACAACACGGACCCGGAAATAATCCGTATCGGCTCTTCGGTGACCATCGGTTCGTCCGCCACAAACTCCGGAAGCGATGCACCGAGTCGCGTTTGCACCAGACGCGGATTTGCCACCGGAGGCCCTCCTAACGCGACCACCCGCTCGCAGAGCAAGTGACCGGTTCGGAACAAATGCCCGATTGCAATGACCTCCTGATAGCCGATGTGCCACACTGGATGTTGAGTACTCGCGGGAGAAATGAAATGAATGTGCGTCCCCACCAATCCCGATGGATGGGGCCCCGAAAACGTATGAAACGTTGCGATCCCACCATCTTCCCCGGGTAGCCGCGTTCCCGCTGCATGGCAGACTTGAAGCGAACCGAGTGTGCTCAAGACTTCGAGGCCTGCGATAAACTCGGCCGACCGCGACTGGATCACCACCGCCGGATCGATTGCCAACGGATTGGTATCCATCGCCGTGACAAAAATCGAACTGGGTTCAGAATCGACCGCGGGAATTCGACTAAAGGGTCGCTGGCGCAGCGCAGTCCAAAGCCCCGAACCCACCAATTGATCGCGCACTTGCTCGCTGTTGATCGCCTGAAGATTGTCTTGCTTGAAGGATTGAAACGTTTCCTGATCTTGCGACTCTTGATCAACCTCGATCACAATCGCCTCAAACTTGCGTTTCGCACCCCTGTTAATCTCCTTGACGGTGCCGGTGGCGGGTGACGTAAAGCACACCCCCTTGTTGTTTTTGTCTTCAAATAACCGTTGGCCTATGCGAACCCGCTCCCCGACCTGCACGAACATGGTCGGCTTCATCCCGACATAATCGTCGCCCAACAGAGCGACGTGTCGCGGCGGTCTGATACTCGAGAGTTCCTGCCGTGGCGATCCGGAAATCGGCAATCGGAGTCCGCGTCGAATTTGAAAATGACTGTTCATCGATCTAGCCTGCGTCGACCCGAAACCTGCGGACACGCCGAAAAATTCGACGTTTACCGGTCGCTGCGGAGGGACCATCGCCGACTTTGTGAAAGTTATCACAAAGTAGGGCGAAAAGAAAACCCGACAGAATGCCGAGTCCACCAGAATCGTATCGGCCCCCAAATGATCGGTCAAGCCGAGAAATACTGGGTAAAAATTGCCTGCGGCGGGACTTCACACGGATTGGGAAAGCGCAAAAAAAACCCCCTCACAGATGGGGCAGAACCTGTAAAGGGGTCGCGGCTTGCGTCATGTAACGCCGCCGCCGTTGGGTTAAATGTTTCAATGAATTATGCACCGCGATTCGACTTTGGCAACCAATCCAATGGGGGACCCTTTAACCATTCTCAGTGACTGCCCTGCAGGCCCGGTTTGCACGGGATACAATCCACAGCCCATCGTGCTTTCGCTACGCTGCCCGACGGCTTCATCATTTGTTAACACACAATTCAAGGGGAAAGCGATGGAATTGACCACTCTGCTCGGCGATCTGATCTCCATTCGCAGTGAAAACCCGATGGGGCGAGCCTTCGACGAGGAGACCGATTTCGAATCTAGACTGACCGACTATCTGGAAAAATTTTTCTCCTATCTCGAGTTACCCACCCTGCGACAAGTCGTTGCGCCGCGCCGAGACAACATCCTTGCCCGAATCGACCCGCCCCGTCGCCGCGACACGCCAGACCGGTTGCTGCTCTTCGACGTTCACCAAGACACGGTCCCCGCCGACCCGGAGCAAAAGGAACCTTTTGTGGCACGAACCGAGGGAACGCGGATCTACGGGAGAGGTGCATGCGATGTAAAGGGTGGCATGACATCCATCCTCATGGCATTACAGCGCCTTGTGAAACTGCGGCCGCCCGAAATGCCAACCATCATCGTGGCTTGTACGGTGAACGAGGAACACGGCTTTTCGGGCGCTACGCAACTCACCAGACTCTGGGATACCGATTCGCCATCCGATTTTCTCGGCCGGAAACCTGATGCGTGCGTTGTGATTGAGCCTACCGAATTGAAGGTCGTCGTCCGCCACAAAGGAGTGGTCCGCTGGCGATGCCACACTGTCGGAAAGGCGGCTCACAGCAGTCAACTGTCGGAGGGTGAAAATGCGATCTATCGAATGACTCATGTCCTTCAGTCGCTGGAATCCTACAACCGGGATGTTCTACCGACGCTCGGAAATGATCAACTGTGCGGTTGTGCCACGCTTTCTGTAGGCACCGTTTCTGGGGGCCTGAGCGTCAATACGATTCCCGATCGCTGCACGATCGAGATTGATCGGCGACTGATGCCGGACGAGTCGCCACAGGAAGCATATCGTCACGCCATCGACCACCTTCGCACATTGGAGAGCCGAGGCATTCAAGCGGTACACGACCCCCCCATGCTGAGTTCACCTGGCCTTCGGGGGGATAAGAATAGCGGTCTTGCCCGCAACCTGCTGGAAGCAAGTGAAAATGCGGGAACCCACGATGCACTTGAGGGTGTTCCCTACGGCACGAATGCGGGCATCATATCTTCAACGAACATCCCCACGGTCGTGTTTGGCCCGGGCTCAATCAAACAGGCACACACGGCCGATGAGTGGATCGATGTTCGACAAATCCAAAAAGCCAGTGATGCCTTCTGGCGTTTCGCGACTCAACCCGGGCAACTCGGATAATTACAAAGGGCATATTGCTGAGGCCGGAGCGCACCCGCCGTTAAAAGACGTCCAGGTTGAAGTGGTGCCCGTGGTGGTACTTTCGGGCCTGCGGGTAGTAGTTCTGCCACTGGCGATTGTAGACCGGAATACGCATCTCGGGCGGATATCGATAATAGAGGCTGTCTGCACTGCGGTAGTATTCACTGCCCCAGAAATTCTGTGGGTAGTAAACATACGGGTAGTGGTAGAACCGCTCCCAATCCTGGGTTTTGTAGGTGTATCCCCAAGCTCGCCCGTAAGCTCGCTCTGCCCGAACATCCTGGGTCCCGACAAAGAATCCGAGAAAACCGACGAGAAACGCAGCAAGACTTAAGCGTACCAACATGAAATCCCCCCAGCGGCGTGGCAGCCTGCCTGAAAAGCGTGTCTGAAAAAAGGCCGACCTCACCACTTCCCATCGGCACACCACGGGCCGCAGGTCAAGCGAATATTCCCTACAACCCACAAAGAGTATCACGCTAGCAGTGCAGCACGTAGGCTGAATTTGGGAGGAACCGGAGAATAACCGCAAGGTCCCGATTCAGTGCGGCATGCGGCCTTCGTGCAATTCTTCGTCCCACTCATCCATCAGCGGCCAACTGGTTGCACAGGTTCCAAAATCGGCCATGCTCAAATAGCCCTCCAGGCGGGCGATCGTCGCATCGAGCTGATCATTATCCTTGCGGAAGACGGGGCCGTGACTCGGTAACAGCCATTCGACATCACTGGCTCGAATTCGCTTGAGTGAATCGATGAATTGTGGGATATCGCTGCCGTGATGTGCATCGATCGCTCCGACACAACCATCGCGATAGATATTGTCGCCAGAGAAGAGAAGGTTTCCCAGGCGAAATGCGAGTTGGCTGTCGGTGTGTCCCGGGGTATGCCAGACTTCGAGGTTGAGAGACCCCACTGCAATGGTATCGCCATCATCCACCAACTGGTCGAGCTTCACTGATGGCATCTCTAAATCGATGCCGTGGGCTTCAATCTCGGCAAACGTTTTTAAGCGATCCCCTTCCAGCAACGGTTTGGCAGCCAGTCGATGTCCGGTCGCTGTCGTCTTCAATAGCTGTTTCGCCCTTGCGAGGCCTTGCACATGATCGGCATCGGCATGCGTGGCAACGAGAGTCACGCAATTCGAAAGTGGAAAATCGAGTTGTCTGACAAGCTCGACAATCTCGTCTATCGACTCGGTGAATCCAACATCGATCAGCAACCAATCATCACCGTCATAGACGAGATAGACGCAGCACCCGATACGATGACCCGCTGCATGATTCAGCTCGATGACATGCGGGAAAAGTGGTTGACGTTCAATCATGGCGTTATCCGAAGTCTGCATAACCCAAAGGCGACCTTGGCGAACCTGCCTTCGATACCTGCCTTCAATACCTGCCGAAGACATATCGTCGGGCGATCACCCGGAGCGACCCTCAGTCAAAATTCTAAGGTTGGTTGACGCGCTGCGCCAAGATACGAGGGAAGACAAAACTGCGTTACCTTCTTATCCGTTTATTTTCTTTCACGATCGCAGCGAGTCCCTCGCGATAGCTCGGATACTGCAAGTCCAGACCCAGTTCATTGATTAATCGATCATTCCGCACCCGTTTATTGCTTACACGGCGACCCGATGGCGGCTCGGCAGGCGGCTCAAATTGCGGGAGAGGGGCACCGAGTAAGCGCGCCAGTTCTTCGAGATAGTCTCGGCGGAGGGTTGGCATCCCGTCGGCAACCGAATAGATTCCCCCGCTCCCCCTCTCCGCTGCAGCCACCACCGATCGAGCCGCGTCCTCCACGTGAATCAGATTCAAATAACCGGCTGCTGGTGCCGGAATCGGACGATGAGCCAAAAGATCGCCAGCCCGGGGGAGTCGCCCCGGGCCATAGATACCCGCAAGTCGCAAAATAGTCGCTTTCTTCCCACGGGCATGCGATTGAAGTAGCTGCTCCGCAGCCAAACAGGCCCGCGTTCCCTCGCGGTTCCCGACAACCGCAGAGGTTTCATCGACCCAATCACCGTCAGCCTCCGCATACACACCGGTCGAACTGATGTAGAGCACTCTCTCAGCACTCGCAGAGATCGCGTCGAGTACATTACGCAGTCCCTCCACGTAAACCTCATGGATACTCGCCGAGCATGATCGGTCGTAGCCGACGGCAAACAAGAGAGTATCCACTTCCGGCAGATCGACCAAAGACGTCGGCTCCAGCACATCGGCTACTTGCGGGTGCCACCCGGTGGTCGCAAATTCGTTGGCATGCGCCTGCGTGCGCGTAACCACGTGAACCGTATCCCCCGCGCGATGCCAAAGATCTGCCACCCGCCTTCCGAGATATCCACAACCCACAATCAAGCGGTTCACGCGTCTCCTCCGTCATCGAGCGGCAGCGGTGGATCACCACTGCCCGCTTCAAGATAGGCGGCAAGAATGATTTGTGCCGCAATTTTGTCTCTTTTCTGTTTTCGCTTTTTTTTCGAGGCCGCCCCCTGCATCAACACCTCATCGGCAAACTGCGTGCTGAATCGCTCATCGAAAAAGGTGACACAAACCCCAGTCGTCGCGGTGAGCCACTCGCCGAATTTTCGCACCTCGGTCGACTTCTGGCTTTCCTGACCACTGAGATGCACCGGAAGCCCCACAACCCAAAGGACGATTCCCTCCCGATCAGCGAGTTCTCTAAAATATTCGCTATCCCGCGACTGCCCCCGGCGAACATACTGTTCGAGCGGACTTGCTATTTTTTGCTGGGGATCGGTGATCGCAATTCCCATTCGCACGGTACCGAAATCAACTGCTGCAATCCGGCCCGGCACCTCAGCCTTTACTTGCGGATCGTCATTCAAAAAACACCTCGCACTTTTTGAATTCGCACCAAAACCGAGTGACAACACGTTCAGCTTGTCTCGCTGATTCCGTTTCTATTTTTGGCACCGTCTGCAACCCGTTATAACGCGCACCGCGCCATCCGGCACCTGGGCTCTTCTTGGCACACGAACCACTCATGCTGCCCGCGTTGACGATCGTGCATCGGTCTGATACTCTCGGACCTCGCTGGCGGTTTCCTTTGCATCCTCGGACGTTGCGAAGTGAAAAAAGCGGTCAACACTTTTTTACATGGAAAAATAAATTATGCCGCACGAAATTACGTTAATCCGCGGTGACGGAACCGGCCCCGAACTTGCCGAGGCGGCTCGCAAATGTGTCGATGCAACGGGAGTGGACATCACATGGGACGTCCAGGAGGCCGGAGTCGATATCATGGAAACGGCGGGGACCCCCATCCCCGAGAGTACCCTCGAGAGTGTCCGCCGCACGCGGTGTGCCCTCAAGGCTCCCATCACGACTCCCGTAGGCACCGGCTTCCGCAGCATCAACGTCTACTTAAGACAGGAACTTGGCCTCTTTGCGTGCATCCGGCCCTGCAAGCAATACAAGGGTGTCCGCAGTTATTTTTCATCGCTACCGGTCGATCTGGTGATCGTCCGAGAGAATACGGAAGACCTCTATGCGGGGGTGGAATTCGAAGCAGGAAAACCGGAGACGACCGAGTTAATCGAATTCATCAATCAGCTCCCTTCGGATCGAAAGATTAAAACCGCTGGGGCTGAAACGGGTGTCTCGATCAAACCGATGAGCGTTTCGGGTACCGAACGGATCGTCCGCTGTGCCCTCGACTATGCCAGAGACAATGGACGTAAAAAGGTCACTGCCGTGCACAAGGCAAACATCATGAAATACAGTGATGGACTCTTTCTGGCAACGGCCCAACGCGTGGCAGAAGACTATCCCGATATCGAATTCGAAGAGCGAATCGTAGACAATATGTGCATGCAACTGGCCCAAAAGCCGGAGTTGTACGATGTGCTGGTTTTGCCCAACCTCTACGGTGATATCGTGAGCGATCTCGGCGCGGGATTGGTCGGAGGACTTGGCGTAGCGCCGGGTGCAAATATTGGCCCCGAGGGTGCCGTTTTTGAAGCAACTCACGGAAGTGCCCCGAAATACAAAGGGCAAAACAAGGTGAACCCCACGGCACTCATTCTTTCTGGCATGCTCATGCTCCAACATCTGGGAGAACGTGACGCGGCTGAAAGGCTTGAAGCGGCCGTGGCTGCCGTGATCGCCGAAGGGAAACAGGTAACGTACGACCTGAAGCCGGATCGCAACGACCCCACGGCGGTGGGTACTCAAGAAATGGCGGAAGCGATATGCGACAAATTGCGATAGCGAAGTCATCGCGTTAGAAATATTTTGAGTCAGAGCATGGGAGATCGTACTCTCCAGCCAATCTTGCATCGGGCCGCATGAGGCAGGTGACCGTATTGCTCAATCCCTCAACATTTCGAGCAATCGTAAGCGGTCGGCGACGCGACCTGCGAGCCTGCATCGCACGGGCTTTTCTCAATTTACTCTCTTTCCCCTATCGGGGAATTGTCTTCCTTCGCAATCGGCTCTTCGACCGGGGATGGCGGGCGATTCATCACGTGGATGTGCCTGTAATCAGCATCGGTAACGTCACCCTTGGAGGAACCGGCAAAACGCCGACAGTGGCATGGCTTGTCCAGTGGTTGAGCGCGCGTGGAATCAAAGCGGCCATCGTATCGCGCGGCTACAAAGGCGATTCGGGAAAGCAAAACGATGAAGCACTCGAATTAGCTGAAAAGCTTCCCGGCGTACCCCACATACAAAACCCGGATCGCCTCAAAGCCGCACAAACTGCCATCGCGGAACATCGAGCTGAGGCGATCGTTCTGGACGATGGATTCCAACATCGTCGACTCGGAAGAAATTTTGATCTCGTCCTCATCGACGCGACCGAACCGTTTGGATTCGAAAAGTTATTTCCGCGCGGTACGCTCCGCGAGCCACTCACCAACCTTCATAGAGCGGACGCTGTGGCGCTTACGCGGATAGACTCGATTGCCACAGAAGACCGGAAGGCGCTCTGGCAGCGGATCGAATCGCTTGCCCCGGGGGCCTGCCAGATAGAGATTGCTTATTCTCCCGTGCACCTCATGGATCATAACGGGAATACGACGCCCCTCTCGGTACTCGATGATGCCCGGGTAGCCGCATTTTGCGGCCTGGGAAATCCTCAAAATTTCAGCCGGATGTTATCACAAAAAAACTGGGATTTACTCTCGCTTCGCGAATATCCCGATCATCATCACTATACCGCTCACGATGCGCGATGGCTGAAAGAACACTGTGAAACGATGGAAGCGGCCGCCGTTCTCTGCACCCACAAGGATTTGGTCAAAATCGGCCCTCTTTGGAAAAGTACTCTGCCGCTTTATGGGGTCATCATTGAAACGGAAATAACTCTCGGATCCGAAAGGCTTGAGGCCCTGTTACAGCAATGTTTACAGCAGCGCATATGACCGCGAGCCGAGAGACTCGATCAGAGTAAACTCGAGTCCTGGAAAAATTCCGCTCATTTCCACTCTCAAGACCCAATTCGCTTCGACGCTAGCATCGCCCGAACGCAAAATTCTCTGGTCGCAATCGGCGACGGTCGCTATAACCAGCGTGCCCACGACGCCGGACACGTTTTCGCCTCCCACGCTTTATTCAGCGGGAGTATCCGCTATGGACCAACTCGACTTACTCTCTGCAATCGACCAACTCGGTCGACCGCGTGTGCTGGTGGTCGGTGATTTTATGCTCGACCGCTACACGTGGGGCAACGCCGAACGCATCAGCCAGGAGGCCCCCGTTATCCTGCTGCAGGCAGATGAGCAGGAGAAAAAATTAGGGGGAGCGGCAAACGTCTGTCAATCACTTTTACATCTCGGCGCCGACGTGGTGGCAGCCGGTGTTTTAGGTGACGATGAAGCGGGAGCGTGCATCCACCAGATGCTCAATTCGATTGGCGTGAAATGCGATTTATTGATCCGCGATCCGGATCGAGTCACGACGACCAAAGATCGCTTCATGGGAAGGGCTGCCAATCGTCATCCGCATCAGATTTTACGTGTCGATCGAGAAGTGCGGAAAGAGATTTCGGCCAGCCATGCCTCTAAAATTATCAGCGGGCTACGGAAGAAGCTGATCAGTTGCGATGCGATCCTCGTCTCGGATTATGGAAAAGGAACGCTTGCCGAGGGATTGCTTCGTCAAATCATCAAACTTGCCAGCGAGCAAAGTGTGCCGCTTATCGTCGACCCGGCTGCAGACCGAAACTGCGAGATCTACCGCGGTGCGACCATGATCACACCGAACCGCTCAGAAGCAGAGCGGATCACTGGTTTGACGATCGACGACCCGGCTCTCGCCGTGCAATCCGGAAAGAAAATTTGTGAATTGGTCGACTTGGAAGCTGTCCTTGTGACCCTCGACCGGGATGGCATGGTACTGGTGGAGCGGGAGGGAGAGGGCGAAATATTTCCGACCGACCCGCGGACGGTCTACGACATCACCGGGGCCGGTGACATGGTACTCGCCACCGTGGGACTCTGTCTTGCTGCTCATCAACCTCGACCGATTGCTGCCAAACTGGCGAATGTCGCGGCGGGCCTTGCAGTCGAGCAAATCGGCGCGGCCGTCATCCACCGCGCTCAGTTACGTAGCAGGCTGCGTGACCGACAACATCCGCCCGAATCCAAAATTGTGGGTTTACCACAGGCAGAGCAAATGGCCGGTGTACAACGCGCAAGTGGCAAACGAATCGTTTTTACTAACGGATGTTTCGATCTGTTACATGTCGGCCACATTACCTACTTACAGCATGCATCGACGTTCGGCGATTTTCTTGTGGTTGGTCTCAACAGCGACCGCAGCGTTCGACAGTTGAAGGGTAATACGCGACCGGTCATTCATCAGCGAGATCGGGCAGCCATTTTGTCTGCCCTACAGTGCGTCGATCTCGTCATTATTTTTGATGAAGAAAATCCGCTTCACTTAATTGAGCGACTCCGTCCCGATGTACTCGTCAAAGGGGGAGACTACCGTCTGGACCAAGTGGTGGGTCGATCCTTGGTCGAATCGTATGGTGGCACAGTGGTTACCACTCCGCTCGTCGAAGGAGTATCCACGACACGCATCCTCGAAGCAGCCCAGGTGTAGCGCCCTTGGCAGCTACGAATCGGCCACCTGCGGCAGTTCAAAAATCGACTGACTCTTGACGATGGCATAGTCGTCTGGAAATGTGTGGAATGCCTGAACGCGCAGCACCCGCATTCTCACATCGATATGAATGTAGCTGATCGCTCCGATCGCCAGTCGGCCGCTCGAATCGAAGCGGTAAATCATGCCCTCCGTTTCATCGTTCTCCTGAAACAGATCGTTCTGATAATTCCAGAAGATATCGGGCTGGACTTTCTCCAACTGAAATCCCATCAGATAGCGGACGCCCCCACGGCAATCCACTTGATCATTCCGTTCACCCTGAAGGCGGTAAGAAAGCAAGCGTCGCTTTTGTGGCAGCGGTGTATGTGCACCGGTCGCAACCTCCGTCAGGGTAATGCCCTGATGCCGCCATGCGACAATATGTCCTGCACTTGTAATGTCGATCCTCGCCTCATACTCGCCATGATCGACCGTACGGGTACAAAAGACCTGAAAGAGTTCAGGATGCAATGGCCTTCCATAAAGTTGAAAAACCAATTCGGCAACTTTTGGGCGAATGGAAAGCACGTTTATTTATCTTGAAAGACGCATGTAATTCAAACCGAAAGAAATCTTCTGTCCGCATTATAGACCCTCATTGCAAGGCAGACAAAGAGCGATCGAACGTTCGCACGCGATTCACATCGGAACCTTGAGATATTTCAATCGCGTCATTCGCAGCCGACACGAAACAAGTTTCTACGCGGGCCACTAAACGCTCGGAAACCCGACGATCATGTCGTAAACGGCGTGAGTACCAGCTGCGATACCGAAACCCCGAAAGATAAAGAGAAGGCAGAAGAATCCCCCTGCCATCGCTCGAAAGGAAAAGCTCGCCCACTCAAAGATGTCGCCGTAGGGACCGATGTAATGTGCGAAGGAGAACAGCAAGCTCGTCAGCACGAGTGCTCCGATAATCCGTGCTTTCTGTGACACGATGACCAAGCCTATGGCCGCCATCACAAGAGGCAACAGCATCAAACGAAAAAGCAACTCTTCGTAGACCCCGGCACCGAAGTACCGAACAATTCTACTGAAGGTTTCGTTGGCAAGTTGCTCGATCCCGATCTCACAGTCGAGTTGTACCCCGGCAATGGAGAGTACATTCGTCTGCACGTGCGCAAAGGCGAGCAACACGACAGCCAGCAACATCGATTCCGCGGCCATGGCATAAATCACGTTAGTAGAAATCTTCCACGGTTGCCCGGTCGCGTGGTGCCACGCCAATAAAATCGCGAGAGTCAGAAGCGGCAGTAGAAACCAACCGACCAATCCGGAGGAGGTCAAGAGTTGCTGCAGCCAGATCGCAGCGCCGTTGCGCACGGCACCCTCTCCCAGCCACCAACTGCCGAGTTCATAAAAAACAATCAAAGGGAGAACGAAAAAGAAACTCGCTAGCGGTCTCCGCGATTGGTTCCAATAGTCGGTCGACATAGCCGACACCGATCGCGCTTCGTTCTGGATGCGAGAAAGCATAGTCGGTCCGCACTCCGCAGGAAAGACGTGAGAAGCCCTCATCGACGAGGACCGCCTCCCTTTCATCGGCCCCTCCCCTGCCATTCCATCAGTCTCTCGAAACGGGCTGCTGTTTGAGTTAAACTCCGGAAATGCGGCTTATTTAGTACCACCCTCACCGTGGCGGCTCGTACGGTCGCACCCCCCCTTCGATCGTTACCAAGCGGCTAGAACCATCGGAATGACCGTCACACTCGACGATATTTACCAGCGACTCTACCAGGCATACGGACCGCAGCACTGGTGGCCTGCTGAATCACCCTTCGAGGTAATGATTGGCGCCGTGCTGGTTCAAAATACTGCCTGGAACAACGTGTCGCTTGCCATCGAGAATTTGCGCGAAGCCAACCTCCTCACCCCGCAGGCACTGCACCGTACAGCACCAGCGGAACTGGAGCAATTGATTCGACCCGCAGGTTATTTTCGCATGAAGACTCAGCGATTGCGCAATCTACTCGATTACCTGTTCAACCAACACGATGGCTCACTCGAGCAGATGTTTGCCACCGACCTTGAAACGCTACGCACCGATCTTTTAGCAATCAATGGCATCGGCCCCGAAACGGCAGACTCGATTCTGCTCTATGCTGCGAACAAACCTATTTTCGTAGTCGATACTTACACGAATCGCGTGCTCAAGCGACACGGGTGGATGGAATACGAGGCAGATTACCACGCGATTCAGGATCATTTTCAGGCCGCTCTCGAACCTCATGTCAATCTTTACAATGAATACCACGCTCTTCTGGTGCGCGTTGGCCATCTCCACTGTCGGAAAAAACCAAATTGCGATGAATGCCCACTTGCCGAATGGCTTCCCCCGGCAGGCATTGTTGAACCCTGCGCATGAATCAGAAAACTGACCTTGTCGCTGCAACGGATTCCCGCTGGCAGTTTTGGATTGATGTTGGTGGCACCTTCACTGACTGCTGCGCAAAACGTGCCGATGGAAAAACCCTGCGCCACAAGTTACTTAGTTCGGCAGTGACCAAAGGCACCGTCTGCACCGGATCGGACGGGCAGCAGATTGTCGACCCGGCGAGAACTGAAGACCCCGACAATTTCTGGTGCGGCTATCAGTGTCATCTTTTCGACCGACATGGAAATCTCATTGACAAAAATCGCATCGTCGCATTCGATACCGCCAACGGAACGCTCACTTTGGAAACACCGCAACCCGATGGTTCAGCACCTGCCTCTTACGAACTCTTTTCAGATGAGGAGGCGCCCATCGTTGCAATCCGGTATTTACTCCAACTGCAACTCACCGATCCGATTCCTGCCGTTTCGGTACGACTTGGTACCACGCGGGGCACGAATGCATTGATTACGCGAAGCGGAGCCAAAACGGCACTTTTGATCACACGTGGTTTTGGCGATGCATTGGAGATCGGATATCAAGATCGACCCCATCTTTTTCAACTTGCAATCAAGAAAATGCCCCCCCTTTATCAGACCGTGGTGGAGATCGATGAACGGATCACGACCGATGGCCAAGTGCTCATTTCACTCGACCGCGATTTTGTCCGCAAAGAATTATCGCATCTTCACGACTCAGGATTTGATTCGGTGGCAATTTGCCTGCTGCACGGATTTGCACATCCAATTCACGAATTGCAAATTGAGCAGATAGCGCGCGATCTCGGGTTTCACAACGTAAGTGTCTCGAGTCGTGTCGCTCCCTTGATCAAACTCGTGGCGAGAGGAGATACAACGGTCGTCGATGCCTATTTAAACCCCGTACTCGATGAGTATCTACGTAAGCTCCGCGACAAACTCCCCGGAAGTGACCTGCGAATACTTACTTCGGCCGGTGGGCTGGTAAATGCCAAACATTTCTTTGGAAAGGACAGCATTCTCTCGGGACCAGCGGGCGGTGTTGTCGGATTTGTGCATGCCGCGCGTGCCGTGGGACACGATCGAGCGATCGGTTTCGATATGGGAGGAACCAGCACTGATGTTTCGCGGTTCGATGGACAATTCCAACTGGAATACGAAACAAAAAAAGCCGGGGTCCGGATGGTGACGCCGATGATGGCGATCGAAACCATCGCCGCCGGTGGCGGATCGATTTGCTCGTTTGATGGGGTGAAACTCGTCGTCGGCCCGAGCAGCGCGGGGGCCGATCCGGGACCGGCCTGTTATGGACGCGGTGGACCGCTCACCGTGACGGATGTCAACTTACTGCTCGGTAAAATTCTGCCCGAGTTCTTCCCCTTTCCGATCGATCGACAGGCTGCCGAAGCGCAAGCGGAATTATTGATCGACGAGATTGATCGAGCCAACGGTCAGCGGTATGGTATCCACGAATTGGCCTCGGGATTTTCAAAGATTGCAGTTGCAAACATGGCGGCAGCAATCCACTCGATCTCCGTTTCGGCTGGCGCCGACCCTCGAGAGTACCTGCTCGTCGCTTTCGGTGGTGCAGCCGCGCAGCATGCCTGTGCGGTAGCCCGCGAAATTGGCATCCGCAAAATCCTCAATCATCCGGACGCAGGTATTCTCAGTGCGCGAGGTATCGGGCAGGCAGACGTGGTACGACATGCTGCGACCGGTATTTATCGACCCTTCGACAGTGAAATGGCGCCCACCCTCGATGAAACATTCGGTCGTCTTACCGATGACCTGTTCAACCAAGTGCGCAGTGAGGGGATTGCGGCCGATCGAATTGAGGTCCGCAGATCGCTCGACCTGCGATACATGGGATTGGACGCATACCTCACGATCACCGAACCGGGCGATGGGAAATTTAAGACGGCGTTTGATCGAGCGCACCGGGACCGCTACGGCTATATTCTCGATCGCGAACTGGAGGTGGTGGCGGCCCGCGTCGAGGTAACCGGTCGCTCCGACAAATGCAGCCTGCCTTCACACTCGACCGACGCGAATGTGCCGACAACGCAGCTGACCACCGAGGTTTATTTTGGTGCGATCGCGCACGATACCCCGGTCTTCAAACGCAGTGCATTGCGGGCCGGTGACCGCATCCAAGGTCCGGCCGTTGTTGTCGAATACGCATCGACCACCGTCCTCGATCCTGGCTGGAGTGCAGAGGTGCTCACGGGTGGTGAACTTCTTTTGAGCGATACCACCACCTCAACGCGAGAGGTTGTTTCGACGAAAAATGACCCGATCATGCTCGAGGTCTTCAACAATCGCTTCACTGCGATTGCCGAACAGATGGGCATTACTCTTCGCAATACTTCCATCAGCGTCAACGTAAAAGAGCGACTCGACTTCAGTTGTGCGATTTTCACTCCCGCAGGAGACCTTGTCGTCAACGCCCCACACATACCGGTCCATCTTGGCGCTATGAGTCAAACCGTACGAAGTATTCTGGAAGACAATACTCGCATGCGTCCCGGCGATGTTTTTGTGACCAATGATCCTTATCGAGGCGGATCGCACCTACCGGACGTTACGGTCGTCACTCCGGTTCACGACCCCCAAACCGAAGAGTTGCTTTTCTTCACCGCGAGTCGGGCGCATCATGCAGAAATCGGCGGAATCCGCCCCGGATCGATGCCACCGTTTTCTCGAAACCTTGGGGAAGAAGGTGTCCTGATTCGCAATTTCCATCTGATTGAGCAAGGAAAATCTCAAGAGGAGCATCTTCGCGAGGTGCTACTTTCTGGCGATTCCCCGTCACGTAACGTTGATGACAATTTGGCCGACATCGCAGCCCAGGCCGCAGCCAATCGCCAAGGCGCAATCGAGTTACAGCAACTGATCCAGCATTACTCGTTTCCGGTCGTCGAAGCCTACATGCATCACGTTCAAGCCGCCGCAGAACACAAAATGCGAGTCGTCCTCTCATCGATAGAAAACGGCGAGTACCAATACACCGATTACCTCGACCTCGATGGCGATGAGGCGGCGATTCGCGTCTGCGTGACCATCGAGGGAGATTCTGCCGAGATCGACTTTTCTGGAACTTCTCCGGTTCTGCCGAGCAATCTCAATGCAAACCCCGCGATCGTCACGGCAGCCGTGATGTATTGCTTGCGATGCCTTCTCGACGAGGACATTCCTCTCAACGAAGGCGTACTCGCTCCGATACAAATCATATTGCCCGAGTGTTTATTAAATCCACCTCCGAGTGAAGCAGCAAAAGATTGCGCCGCCGTTGCCGGGGGAAACGTGGAGACGTCACAACGAGTGGTCGACGTCCTTCTTGGGGCACTCGGAGCAGCGGCGGGCAGTCAAGGCACGATGAACAATCTGCTTTTTGGTGATGAAACATTCGGATACTACGAAACCATAGCTGGGGGAAGCGGGGCAACACCGAATGCCCCGGGGGCCGACGCGGTACACACCCATATGACCAACACACGGATTACCGACCCGGAGGTTCTCGAAAAGCGGTACCCCGTCCGCTTGCACGAATTTTCGATCCGGAAGGATTCCGGAGGATCCGGGATGTATTGCGGCGGCAATGGCACCGTACGACGCATCGAATTTCTTAAAAATCTCGAAGTGTCAATTCTTTCCCAACGCCGTGCCGCTCATCCGCCATACGGCTTGTCCGGCGGTAAACCGGGTGCGCTTGGCCGCAATACCTTGAAGCGAGCGAGCGGATCGGTTGAGTCACTGCCCGCGCTGGGGGAATTTTCGGTCGAGTCTGGCGATACGCTCTCGATTGAAACGCCGGGGGGTGGCGGATTTGGTAAACCATCGTGAGTTGCCGGACCCGCGTAACGCGCGTTAAAATCGGACACACTTCGAAACCCAAAGAGCAAACTTTTCAGAACGATGGCAGGACATTCACACTGGGCCGGCATCAAGCACAAGAAAGCCCTGATTGACAACAAACGTGGCAAGCTTTGGGGAAAATTGTCCAAAGCGATTATCGTCGCCGCCAAAATGGGTGGTGGTGATCCGGATCAGAATCCGCGATTGCGACTGGCAATATCGGATGCCAAATCGGGAAGGATGCCAAAAGATACGATTGAACGGGCAATCAAAAAAGGCACCGGTGAATTAGAGGGTGGTAACTTTGAGGAAATCGTTTACGAGGGTTACGGAGCCGGCGGTGTCGCTGTGTATTGCGATATCCTCACCGACAACCGCAACCGAACTGCACCGGAAATTCGCAAAATATTCGAACTCGGGGATGGCAAATTAGGGGCCACCGGATGCGTTGCCTGGATGTTTGAACGCAAGGGGCTCTTTCTCATTTCGAAAGAAAACAGCGACGAAGATACCCTCATGGAACTCGCGCTGGAGACCGGTGCAGACGATGTACAGACGACAGAGAATAAATTTGAAATCAAATGTGATGTCGATGTCTACGGTGACGTTGCAGATGCCCTCCAGCAGGCAGGCATCGATATCGACATGCAACAACTCACCCGGATCCCCTCCACCACTATCGACCTCGACGCCACGACGGCAAAAAAGGTGCTGCGATTAATGGAAAAATTGGACGACCACGATGATGTACAAAGTGTTTCGTCGAATTTCAATATTTCCAATGAGGTAATGACGCTCCTTGAACAGGACTGAACAGGACCAAAACCGTGAACCTGAAAAAACGGTGGGCGGCACGTCACTCGATCGGCTTCAAGGAAACGTGGACCGGCACATTCTCGGAGCTGTGAGCCGAATCCTCCTCTCGTGAGACCAATGATTCTGACACGGATTCTACAGAAAGGTCATCCTCGGGATTGGCATAGGGGGGGAACCACGAATAGTAGATACGATAGGAGGAGGGCACCAGAATCAAAATCAATCCGGTTGCCAGAAGCAATCCGAAACTCAAACTATTGGCCATCGGTATCAGAACTTGCGCTTGGAATGATGTTTCAAGCAAAATGGGAAGCAGGCCGGCCACCGTGGTAAGTGTGGTCAACAAAACGGGACGGAATCGCCGTCGACCCGCATCGATGAGAGCCTCATCGATCGGCACTCCGTCTCGAACGCGACGGTTAATGAAGTCAATCAGGACGATCGAGTCGTTGACAACCACGCCCGTAAGAGCCACCAGACCAAAAAAACTGAAAAGTGTGATCGGTAATCCCATCAACGCATGACCGAATATAGCTCCGATCACGCCGAATGGAATGATCAAAAAGATCAACAGAGGTTGCAGATAAGATCGGAAGACAAGGGTTAGCAGAAAAAACATCACCAGCAGCGCGATCAGCGTGCCGAAAAGCAAGCTCCCGATCGACTCGTTCGTTTGCTCTTGTTGTCCCTCCCATCGCACTTGAACATGGGGAAACTCGGCCAGCAAATTCGGCATAAAATCCTCTTGCAAGTTCCGCACGATCTTTCGCGCGTTGCCAACTCCTTCCTCCACATCCGCACTGATGGTAATCGATCGCAGTTGATCGACCCGATTGATTTCGGAATAACCTCGATTGACGTCGATTTCGGCCAACTCCATGAGCGGACGCTCCTGCCCATCGCCCGTGCGCACGCGCAGTTGCTTGAATTCTTTCAGCGATTTTCGATCTGCTTCCGGATAACGCACCATTAATTTGACTTCGTGTCGGCCTCTCTGCAGACGCATCACCTCTTCGCCGTAGTAGGTTGCCCTGACCGTTTCCGCAAGATCGGCCGTGCTCACGCCCATTGATTTTGCATCGTCGCGAACGCGGAGTTGGTACTCCCACTTACCAGGTCGCGAGTCATCCTCAACATCGTAAACGCCTTTATACGATCGCCGGAGTTTGTCTTTACACAGTTCGACTGCCTCTTCCAACTCGTGAAAATAGGGTGCGGCCGAGAGCAACTTGAATTCAATCGACTTGCCACCGGGACCAAAGTTCGGAGCCCCAAAAGTCACGCTCTCGGCACCCGCAATCTCGCCCGTTCGCTCTCGCCAGTCGGCAATAATTTCCTGGCTCTTGATTGTCCGCTGCGTCGTGTCAGCGAGTTGCACCTCTATATTTCCAACATGGCTACCGAATGTCTCTGCCGCCTTTGCGGGATTGTCAGAAGTTGCCTGAGTTCCGATATTGCGGTGCGCCAACTGCACCAAGGGGCTATCGGGCGGAGAGAGCTCTTCATTCAATTCCCAGAGCGCTGTTTCAATCTGATCGGTCGCGGCTCGAGTCACAGCGAGTGGGGTCCCATCCGGAAATGCCACCTTTGCACGGATCACGTTACTATCCAACTTCGGAAATATGATGAAGGGCACGATCCCCGCCCGCACGAAACCCACAGCAACAAGCAGCAAGGATGCGGCTCCTGCAAGTACGACCCAACGACATTCCAAACTCCAACGAAGGACCGGCAGGTAGACGTTTTTGACAAAACGGTCTAAAAGTTCTGCTGTTCCTTCGTTGATGCGTCTGAATGGCCTGAGCAAAAAATGGAAAACGTAAAAGATTGTTGACAGAACTTGGAACAATAAACTTTTTCGGTGTGCCAGATGGCAAGGAAGAATGAAAATACTCTCAAAGAGTGAAATGGCAAGCATGGCGATCACGGCAATCGGCATCACGGCAATGAATTTCCCCATAACGCCCGAGACAAAAAGCATCGGCCCAAAGGCAACAATAGTCGTCGAGACTGAGGCAATTACGGAGGGGGCAACTTCTTTGGTCCCATCGATGGCGGCTAGAATCAGCCGTTTGCCCATTTGGCGGTGGGCATAGATATTTTCTCCCACGACAATCGCATCATCGACGACGATCCCCAATGCCATCAGAAAGGCAAACATGCTCAACATGTTGAGTGTTTGCCCGCCGAATAAAAGCAAACTTCCTGCACCGAGCAGCGAAATAGGGATCCCCAAAGCCACCCAGAAAGCCAACTTCAACTCAAGGAAAATGGCCAATACGAAGAAGACAAGGATCAGGCCCATCAAACCGTTTTTGATGAGCATATTCAAACGATCTTCGACGTCCACCGACATGTCCTGCCAAGTCACCATGCTGTAGCCCCCCGGCAAGCTACGATTTCTTGCATAGTCGCGGACCACTTCAGTCATCGCCAGAAGATCTTCATTGCTGGTCCTCTCCACCCCCAGCACGAGTGCCGACCGCCCATTCACCTCACTCACGGAAACCGCATCGGTGAACTCATCTCTGACCGTACCCAAATCACCCAGGGTCAGGACCACACCCGCCTGATCGGTCACGATCGGGATCCTGGCAATTTCCGGACCGCTGAGTTGTTTGTTTTTTCCCCGCAGCAACACATTCTGTCCCTCTCCCCGCATCGTCCCGCCGGGAAGCTCCAGATTTTCCCTCCGGACGATTTCAGCCAACCGCTGAAGCGTCAGGCCATATTTTCGCAAGGTCGCCTCATCCATCTCGATATCGATCTGATAATCGCGAGCTCCTTGCAATTTCACTTTTGAGACTTCCGCAAATCGCAACAAATCATGCCGAACCTTTTCGGTCATCGCACGCAATTGCAGGTCATCGACCGGATCTTGCCCCTCGGGCGCCAAGACTCCGAGTTTGATGGCCGGCCACCGCATCGTGATTTGTTGCACCTCGGTGTCTTCGGCGAGATCCGGGAAGCTCGGTATTCGATCAACCTCGGAGCGAACTTCGTTGACGATTTTCTGTACGTCCTCCACGTCGCTACGAAGTTCCAAAATGACATTCCCGGAACCCTCCTTGGCCACAGACGTCATTTTTTTTACGCCGTCCACCGCGCGGACAGCTTCTTCGATCTTCTGGCAAATACCTTTTTCAATTTCCTCGGGGCTCGCTCCCGGGTAGGTGACGCTTACGAGGACCACTTCCAGGTCGAATTGAGGAAAGACCTCTCGTCGCATTTTGACGAGACTGAAAGTTCCCACCGCCAAAATCGCCACCATCAGCATGTTCATGGCGGGCGTATTCTTGATCGCCCACCGAATCGCATTCTGCATTTTCACGATCCTCGCGACAGGGATGACTGCGGTGAAGGTGTTGCCGTTTTTTCCACCTTTCTCAGCGGCATTCCGATGACCGGAAGCGGCAGTGGCGAAGTGATCACTTGGTCGCCCTCACGAATCGCCGCCTGATCGGCAAGAATCAACGCTTGCTGATCCACGATCATCACCACATCAACCTCTTCGGTATTCAGCCTGCCATCCTGGAGCAACCACACGCGGTCACCTGGACGAATCGCACTGGCAGGTACGGCGAGCAGTGGACGCTTGGGATCGATCTTTATCCGCAACGTGACAAACATACCGCGAAGCAAGGCCGGCGGCGCTGCAACGTCTCCGAGGCGATTTTTTCCGATCGACATGGGGCTTCGGTCTTTGACAATGGCCACACAGGGAACGGTCCGCGTGGCCGCATTGACCCCTGCCCCATCGTACCTCGCCAAAAAGCCCTGCCACCGATAGACCCCGTCTTCCAAGGCGAGCGTTACATCGATGGGGAGGTTCGGCAGATCGTAATTGCTTCCCGGAATCTTCGCATCTTTTGAGTCTTCTGAATCGGTATACTGCCATAACCACTGCAATTGGTTGTACTGTAGATTGAAATGTACTTCGACTCTTGAGGTATCTTCGATCCGGGCGACTGCCGCGCCACGCTCCACAAATGCACCCGCTTCCACAAGGTCTTCGGTCACGACGCCATCGATGGGGGCTCGTATTTCCGTTCGCACTTGATCGAGTTTTGCCTTTCGCAACTCTGCATTGATTTGCTTCTGCTCACTGATGGCCCGAACTCGCCGTTTCGTGAGGAGCGACTTCTGATTTTGAAGCGTCTGCATATTATTTCGCGAAGCCAACTCATTACGTCGCGCGGTGTCCAGATCCGACTCAGTGGCAACATTGCGACGATTGAGCGCCGTGATACGCTCCAATTCCTTGCGCTGCAATTGCAAGTCCTCGTCAGCAAGTTCGATGAGCTTCAGGGTGTTCTTCCGCTCCAGATCAAGTTCCTCGACGTTAATCGTGGCCTGCTTTGCCAATTCGTCGAGCCTGCGAACCTCCAAGTCATAATCGTCGGTTTCTATTTGCAGAAGAACGGTACCTTGTTTTACGTACTGCCCTGCAAAACATTGTGGCGTCTTCACCTTTACCGTCCCGGCCACCTCTGATGAGATGGTGACTTCCCGATACGGGAAGACCTCCCCATCCGCTTCGAGATAGAAACCTTCTGAGCGCTCGTGAACCGGAGTGGTCGTTACTGCGGGTGCCTGCGGGTCACGAGGCACCTTCTCCGGCGAATCCTTCCATTGACTGAGCAAAAGAAAACTGACAGCACCTACGGCAAGCAATCCGACTGAGGTCGCATACTTGAACAGTAAACTCATCGCCCCCTCCTCATCGCTGCCACGGCACTCTCACTCGAAAGTGGCGGACAGTAGCCAAGTCCTCGCAGGATGACATTTGTAATGTGAACAGATAACTGATCAATGGTGAATTCCGAGCGCAGCTCCTCCTCCTCGATCAGCATGGTTAAAATTTTGGCATTGGCTCGATAGTAAAAACATTGGCCGATGACACTCAGTGCCCATTGATGAATGACATGTGTTGCAGTGTCCGAGGGCATCATCTCACGCAAAATATCATTGAGAATTTGAAAAAAGGGCTGGAACGCTTCTTGAACCATCTCTTCGCACGCCTTGGTCGGTTCCATGATCTCACGCATGATTAACCGCGTTTGCCAAGGATCCCCCGGTTCGCAAAGCATCCGCTGCAAAAGGGTCGAAACAAACTGGCCCAACTTCTCGTGAGGAGGAGTGCTCTCGGTCCACGCTGGGAGGGGCGCCTGCTTTTCCCTCAAGCGTCGTGCATGCTTGACCGCTTCGATGTAGAGACGCTCTTTGTCGCCAAAGTAATAGTTAACCGCCGCGAGATTGACACCGGCTTGCTGGCAAATTCCTCGGATGGTGGCGTGGTCATAACCCTGCGACGCAAACTGCTCTCCGGCCGCTTGAAGGATGCGTTCCTGTGTCGTATCGTCGGTCATAAGAGCCCTTTACCGCAGATTAAACGCGCGTTTAAAACAATTGTATGCACCAGGCCGCTTCCCGGCAACTATGGGAGAGAATTTTCAGGAATTGGGCCTAATTCACCTGCATGGTGAACCTGTATCTCACGGAGATCTCACGGAGTGGCGGAATCGCTTCCCCGACCCTGCTCATACACGGCCTGCAGAAGACTCTGCACATCTTTGAAGTTCTGCTTTTTCTCAAGCGCGGCATCTACCAGACGGCGGGCCTCCTTCTCGGAGTGCCCTAGGCTCAGCAGCACGGAAAAGCCCTCACTCATCACGTCCGGTTCGATCGCAGCGGTCCGCGAGTCATCAAGTGCCGCAAGGAGTGCAAATTTTGGCACTTTCCGTCGGAGTTTGGCTACGATCCGTTCAGCCGTTGCCGGTCCGATTCCCGGAAGTCCGGAGAGACTCTTGACGTCCTGCTCTTCTATCGCGGTGGCAACCTCGCGGACCGGTCGCACCATCGCTCGCAACGCCTTCTTTACACCGACCCCGTCGACAGAACAAAAGAGGTCGAAAAATTCCCTTTCCGCCTCGTTAAGAAAACCGATCAACCGGGGCGTCAGTTTACCCTGCATCGGATTTCCTTCTAAATAATGCACTGTATGCAAACTAATCTCAGCATCTAATTTAGACTGCAGCTGACGCCGAGCAAATTCCGGAATTGCTATTTGATATTCGTAGGCGCCGACATCAAGAGTCAAGCTGTCTTCGCCTACGCTTAAAAGCTGTCCTTTAATTTTTGTGATCACGGTATAACCTCAGATCGGCAAATTTCTTTTGGCGAGATAGTGATGGCAAAGAGCAATGGCAAGGGCGTCGGCGACGTCCGCCGGCTCTGGGAC
Source organism: Planctomycetaceae bacterium (assembly GCA_902630355.1). Classification (GTDB taxonomy): domain Bacteria; phylum Planctomycetota; class Planctomycetia; order Pirellulales; family UBA7805; genus UBA7805. Next base: position 36,837 of record CACOUL010000007.1, on the reverse strand, counting down.
CGCCTCGAGATTGAGTTCCCGCATAATGGCCAACTGCATCTGATTCTTTGGAGCGCGGCCATTGCCCGTGAGAATACGTTTGACTTGTGTTGCACTGTAACTATGCACCTCGAGACCGGCCTGGGCGGCCGCCAAACAGATAACCCCCCGCGCGTGCCCCATCAAAATCGACGTTCTCGGACGCTTGTAGTGACTGAACAATTCTTCCAGTGCTACTGCAGCAGGAGCAAATGAATCGATCACACTGGCGATGCCTTCGTGGATTGAATGGACGCGGTCGGCCAGATTTCCCCGCGCTCGGCTTTTTACGATCCCAGCTTCACAGACCTGCAAACTACCATCGGTCACCTCGAGAACACTGTAACCGGTAACATTCAGACCGGGGTCGATACCAAGGATTCTCAACGGGCAACCTTCCATGCGTGCTTTCAAAACTTTCTCGCGATAATCAGGAAACCTAATCCCCGGCAATCGACCAAATCGTTCCGTCGGCACCATCCTCCAAAATTATTTTGGCAGCTGCTAAGGAATCGCGAATATTGTCAGCGACGGAAAAATCCTTCTCGCTGCGAGCCATATCTCTCAGTTCAATCAACAGCTTGAGCAATCCGGCGAGCGTTTCTTGAGGGTCTCCCTCTAAAGTCCAGTCTGTACTATCAACACGATCTTCAAGCACAATCTTCGAATCGGCCAACGCGTCGCGAATTTTATCGGCCATGTCGAATTTTTTGCTCTCCCTCGCCTCCGCACGTAAACGAATAGCGAACTGAACGACACTCCTCAAAACAGATTCGCTTTCCTCGTCGTCGATGCCTTTCGGAGGCTGAAGAAAAAGCCCTAAGGTTCGACTCAATTCATGCAAGACCGAGGCACCGTAATTTAAATCTTCAACTGCCTCAGCAGATCGCATCTCCGCATCTTCGAGTTTCTGCTCTTCGATGAACTTATTGAGAACCCGCACCAATTCAAAAAGGTCGCCAATCGCGCTGCCGGTGTTGAAATCGTCATCCATCGAATCAAGAAATCGCTGGCGAAGTTCTACCACGGCCTGCCAGTCCTGATCTTTTTCACCGGCAACTCGCGTATCGGCGGAACGAATGGCGTAGAAGGAGGAGCCCGTAATTCGCTCGTACCTGCGGAAGAAGCGATAAAAAGTCTCCAACCCCGTAGCCGCCTCCTGGATTGCTTCCGGACTGAAGAGCACTGTACTTCGGTAGTGGGTACGCAGGAGGAAAAACCGAATACGCTCACCTCCCTGACCTGCGATCAGATCGGCAAGACCTCCGGCGCCCTTGGAACGACTCATTTTCTCTCCGCCCGCGGACGCTTCACGCTCACCTTTTCCACCAATTTTCCCCGCTTGCGAAGCGGCACGCAGCAAACCATTATGCATCCAAATTCGTGCCATCGGCTTTCCGTGGCAGCATTCACTTTGCGCGATCTCGTTTTCATGATGGGGAAACACGAGATCCAGTCCGCCTCCATGGATATCGAATGTTTCGCCCAATAAGCCGCGACTCATCGCGGAACATTCAATGTGCCACCCCGGGCGCCCTTGCCCCCAAGGACTTTCCCAGGAAGGCTCTCCAGGTTTGGCTGACTTCCACAAAGCGAAATCGGCCGCCGACTTTTTCTTTGCTGCCGCCTGCCCTCCTTCCCCCTGAACATCGTCAATACTTCGATTGGTAAGCTTGCCGTATTCCCTGTCGCGGCCCACGTCGAAAAAGACATCTCCCTCGGCCTCATAGGCGAATCCTTGGTCAATGAGAGAAGCCGTCATCTCGATAATCTCCGACATACTTTCGGTGGCACGAGGCATATGGTCGATCTGATCGACACCCATGCCACGGAGGTTGCCGAGATAATCGGCAATATTTTCTTCCGCGACCTCCGCCATCGATATCGAACGCTCGTTCGCCTTGTGGATTAATTTATCGTCCACGTCGGTGATATTGACGATCCACTTCACAGCGTAGCCGCTGTAGCTGAGATACCGCTTGATCGTATCGAAAATCACCGGGCCCACCATATGGCCAATGTGTGCTTTGTCGTAAACGGTAGGTCCGCACAAGTAAATTCCGACAGATCCAGCCACCACCGGCTGAAGTAACTCCTTACTCCGCGAAAGCGTGTTGTAGATGCGAATTTCCGCCTTCGCATCCTGCACGCCCGGTTCCTCACCTCGATTCGTCTCGATGGTCGTCACGATACTTTCTCCAACAATGCCACGGCTTGCGCCGATATTGCCTGCTCATTGCCGATCGGCCCCACACTTTCTCCGGTTTTTGCCTTCAGGCTCACCGCCTCGACGGCTACTGAAAGAATTCCGCAGAGGCGATTACGAATCTCCAACGTGTGTGGCGCAAGCTGCGGTCGCTCCGCAAATACTATGCAATCGATATTCACGATCCGATACCCCAACTCGTCGATTTGCGACATCACTTTCTGAAGCATTTCAACAGAATCACGATCCGCGTTCTTTTCGTCCGTGTTGGGGAAAATCTGACCGATATCCCCTAACGCAACAGCCCCGAGGATGGCGTCGATCAGAGCGTGCAGCAACACATCCGCGTCGCTGTGGCCGATGAGTGAACGGTCATGCGGTACATCAACGCCTCCGAGTCGCAGCACCTGGCCCGGGCCCAATCGATGCGTGTCGTGTCCGATACCTATGCGAAGATTACTCGTGGGATCTCCTCCCTTGCTGAAATGGGGCACATTATAGAGAAATCCGAAAAATTCGACAACGCGAAGCATCGCCTCACGATAACGTGGACCCAGCGTCCCGAATGGACCTGTGCGTCGTATCGAGCGATCCGAAATGCAATCTTCGTTACTAGGCTCTCGCTCTCTTAACTCTTATAATCGCGCCATGGAAACCATTTGCATTGAAGGACTCCGTAAGACCTATCGGATTTATCGCAAGCGAGAAGGCTTGAAAGCCTCGATCAAAGGGCTCTTTCGGCGCGAGTATCGCACGGTGGAAGCGGTTCGCGGAATTGATCTATCGGTTGATCAAGGGGAATTTGTCGCTTTCCTTGGACCGAATGGCGCAGGGAAAACAACCACTCTCAAGTTACTCTCCGGGGTTATTTCCCCAACCTCCGGTACAGCACGCGTTCTGGGGCACATTCCCTGGCGCAGGGAAAACGCCTATCGCAGACGCTTTGCGCTGGTGATGGGGCAGAAAAACCAACTCTGGTGGGACCTGCCTGCTCAAGAGTCGTTTCGCCTTCACCAGCAAATCTATCGCATCGATCCACACGACTTCGCCACTCGCCGGGATGAATTGGTGGATCTTCTTGAAGTACGACAACTACTCGGGCAACCCGTGCGCGAACTCTCCCTCGGTGAGCGGATGAAAATGGAATTGATCGCGGCCCTACTTCACTCTCCCGAAGTTCTTTTTCTCGATGAGCCGACGATCGGGCTCGATGTTGTCGCTCAACACAACATCCAAAACTTTTTGCGTTATTACCAGCAGTTAAAAAAAATATCGATCCTGCTCACGAGTCACTATATGAAAGATGTGGTGGCACTATGCAATCGCGTTGTTATCGTCGCTCAGGGAGTGATTATCCACGATGGGTCGCTTGCAGGAATTGTCGATCGCTTCAGCGGGCATAAGGTGATTACCCTCCAATTTGCCGATCACAATCTACCCCACGACCTCGAAAAATATGGTGAAATCATCGAGGAGCAACCGCCACGCATCAAATTGCGCGTCGAAAAACAAAATGTTACCAGTAGCCTCGGTGCCATTCTGCAAAGACATCCGATTGAAGACGTCAGCGTGGAAGACCTTCCTCTTGAACAGGTCATCGCTGAAATGTTTTCTATTGCGCGCCAAGGCCACCCTCACGAGTTAGAGACCAGTTCCACTTCGGATTCCTAAATCGGGTTCTTTGCCAAGCGATTCACAGCCGCGTTTCAAGAAAAGACGGAATATTTACTCACGTGTCGCAAATCACCTGGAAAGACGATCGTGCGTTGCTAGCCACGCTGCAAGGAAAAATTGCAACATGGGGAACCATACTACGGATTTGTATTGAAGAGCGACTTGTCTACCGCGGCGATTTTGCGCTCGGTACCTTGATGCGTTTTTTGCCGATTGTCACTCAAATTTTTCTTTGGGGATCCATTTTCCAAAACGTCGCCGGAAAAATAGCCGGGTACACTTACGATAATATTATTGCCTACTATTTACTCACTATGGTTGCCCGCGCTTTCTCCAGCATGCCCGGATTGGCTTCGGGGATTGCCGGTGAAATCCGCGATGGCTCGGTAAAAAAATACTTGATTCAGCCGATCGACATGATTGGTTTTCTGCTGTTGAACCGAGTGGCCCACAAGTTGGTCTACTACGGTGTCGCGATCGGCCCCTTCGCTTTGGTCTTTTTCCTGTGCCGCAGTTTTTTTCCATCCGCACCCCCGATGGAAACCATCATCGCTTTTTCTGCCTCTTTATTCATGTCTTTTCTCCTCGGATTTTTCCTGGAGGCTGCCATAGGATTAATCGGTTTTTGGTTTCTTGAAGTCAGTTCGTTGCTGTTTGTCTACATGCTTTTTAACTTTTTTTTCTCCGGGCATATGTTTCCGCTCGATGTCCTTCCCTACCCCTGGAACTATGTGTTTGAAGCGATGCCTCTTCAGTATCTAGCCTATTTTCCCGCGGCCGTCTGGTTGGGAAAAATTGAGGGAGATCAGCTGATCTCCGCGCTTTGGATCGAGGCCGCATGGATCCTCTTCTTCATCGTGATTTGTCGCGTTGCTTTCCGTCGCGGGGTACGGCGATATAGTGGATTTGGCGGGTAGCGGGATTTTATTCGCATGAACGAAGTACAAACGGATACCACGCGGGAACAAATACATCCCAGACCAGACTATGGGCGCGTATTCCTGACCTTTGCCCGCAATAGTCTCGTTCGCGACATGACCTTCCGGTCCAATTTCATCATTGAGACGATTTCCTCGCTCTCGTGGATGTTCATGAACCTCGGATTTTATCTTCTCATTTTTTCTTACACGAACGTCATCGGCGTGGCGACCGGATGGACGCAATATCAATTTTTTGTTTTTTTTGCCACCGTTGCGATCGTGAATAGTTTGGTGCAAACTTTTTTCATGCCGAACGCGCAGGAGTTCAGCGAAATGATTCGGACCGGAAACCTCGACTTTGCGCTCTTGAAGCCGATCGATACACAATTCCTCATTTCGTTGCAAAAGGTTAATTGGTCGGGACTCGGCAATACCGGATTTGCCTTATTGCTCCTTGTTTTTTCTCTGGGGAAGTTATACTCCGAACAAGCAGGTTTTAGGATCTATCCGATTCAAATGATCCTCTACCCGTTCTACATCGTTTGTGGAATCACAATCCTCTACAGCCTGATGATTGCCCTGTCAGCCACGAGCGTCTGGCTGGGCCGAAATCAATCGCTCTACAATTTCTGGTTTTACATTACAAACTTCTCTCGCTATCCCATGGAAATTTACGGTGGGCCTTCGGGTGATGCGCGTCGATGGATCGGTCAATCGCTTAAATCATTTTTTTCATATTGCATTCCCGTGTTACTCGCAGTGAATGTCCCTGCTCGCCTCTTGGCAAAGCCTCTCGATCCCAACAATCTGTCACTTGCACTCTATGCAGTTTTCGGAACCGTAGTGAGTTTTTCCGTCTCTCGAATGTTTTTCTATCGGGCGCTTCGGAGCTACCGCAGCACCGGTAGTTAGGGTGGGTGGGATTGCAGCATGTGTACGATTTGGGCACCATAGAGCCTCCTTCAACAACGGAACGAGCGTTCGATGAAACTTGCCTTCAGTAGCAACGCCTACATGCACTTCTCGATTGAGCAGACCATTGCGCAAATCGCCGCGTGTGGTTATCCCGGAATTGAGATTTTAGCCGATGTACCGCACGCGTGGCCTGCTGGCTTACTTGAGCGAAGTAAACAATTGATCCGTGATGCGCTGGAGGAGCACCAACTTACAATTTCCAATGTCAACGCATTTATGATGAACGCTGTCGCTGACCCGCGACAACCTTATTGGCATCCAGGATGGACGGACCCGGACCCGCACTATCGGGCCATTCGGCGTGAACATACGAAACGGGCCTTGCAACTAGCAGCCGATCTCGACGCGCCGTCGATTACCACCGAGCCGGGCGGCCTGTTAACGGCAGAGCAGTCTTGGCAAACAGGGTCACAACTCTTTTACGAGGAGTTGATGCCGTGTGTCGAATTGGCTGAGGACCTAGAAGTTGATTTATTGATCGAACCGGAGCCTGAGTTGATGATCGAAAAGTTTGATCAATACTTGGATTTTGTAGATCGAATAGACTCGGGAAGAGTAGGACTGAATTTCGATATCGGGCATGCTTACTGCGTTGGGGAAGACCCTCAAGATTGGGTTAAAAAAATGCAGTCCCATACGAGGCATTATCACTTCGAGGATATTGCCTCAACGCGCAAGCACGCGCATCTGATTCCCGGACATGGTGCCATTGATTTTGCAGCGACGCTTCGGGAGATTGCGAATACTTCCTACGATGGCTGGATCACGGTCGAACTTTATCCCTATATTGATCAGCCCGACGAAGCCGCTCGGGAAGCCTACAACTTCCTTCACAATTTGATGCAACAGCTTGAGATTCCCGTGCAGTGAGTAACCATGGCTCGGCCCGACTCTAAACTTCGCGCCTACCTAGAACTTTTGCGATTGCCGAACGTATTTACGGCAATCGCCGACGTGATAATGGGCTATTGGTTTGCGCAGGCCGCCGCGCAGGAAAGTACAGGCGATTCGCAATTGGGAATCGTCATCCTGCTCATTCTCGCTTCAAGTTCCTTTTATTTAGCGGGGATGGTCCTCAACGACTATTTCGATCGCAATAAGGATTTGCAAGAGCGGCCTGCACGGCCTATCCCCTCACGTCGCGTGCCCGAGTCAGCCGCACTTTGGCTGGGAACGCAACTCATCATTTTAGGCATTGTCTTCGCGGCTACGCTTAGTTTCATCACGGGACTGTTTGGTCCCGCGTTCTTTGCAATTCTGCTTGCCGCAGCGGTGATCGCCTACGATGGAATGCTCAAAAAAAATTGGCTCGGTCCCATCGGCATGGGTTCGTGCCGAGCGATCAACGTGATGATGGGAATGAGCGTGATCGACGGGACATTGATGTCCCTTACAACCAGTCACTATCTAATTGTTGGCGGTATCGGCATCTATATTGTCGGGCTCACCTTGTTTGCCCGAAGCGAGGCCCACACGAGTAGCAGGGCCGCACTTTCCGCTGGTATGATCATTATGGGAATCGGCATTGCCTGTTTGGTTTCCTTCCCACAGTTCCTCTCACCGGGAGTCGCGGGAAACACCGGACTTTGGCTTGCCTTCTGGTCCGTGGTAACGCTGCAAATCGCCTGGCGGTGCGGCAGGGCAATCTTGGAACCAAATCCGCTGAATGTACAAGTCGCCGTAAAATTCTGCTTGCTCACACTGATTGTCCTGGATGCCGCAATTATTTTTGCCACTCAAGGAAATGAAAAAGCCCTATTGTTGTTAGCCCTACTCATTCCCACCATCTTTTTAGGAAGATTTATCTATTCTACATGAATCAATCAGTCTTCTTACTTTCGATACCAGGGCTTCGACCCGACGATCTCAGTGACATGGAGAATTTGCAGGCTCTGGTATCCACAGGGGAGTCCGCTCGCTTGACACCGAGTTTTCCCTGCGTCACGTGGCCCGTGCAAGCAAACATGCTTTGCGGCTCACTTCCACAAAAACATGGGATTACCGCCAATGGTTTTTTTTGGCGCGATACTTTTGAAGTCGAAATGTGGACTGCATGGAACGAAAAAGTTCAGCAGCCACAAATATGGGACTTGCTTGCAAACCGTGGCAAGAAGAGTGCGGTATGGTTCCCCATGCTGAGTAAAGGGTGTGGAGCCGAAACGGTTTGCATGCCCGCACCCGTCCACAATCCCGATGGAACCGAATCACTTTGGTGCTACACCAAACCGAAATCGCTTTACGGTGAGCTACTCGAAAAACACGGTCACTTCCCACTCCACAATTTTTGGGGGCCGCAGGCAAATATCGCTTCAAGTCGCTGGATTATCGAATCGGCACTCACGGCAACCGAGCGTTTCAGGCCAGACTTTTTCTATATCTACCTGCCTCATCTTGATTACGCTGCACAACGCTCAGGCCCGGATAGCGAAGAAGCAAAAACCGCTCTGAGGGAACTCGATGCACTTCTCGATCAATTTTTCCAGGGCGTGGATCACATCACGAACAAGGACGTACTCTGGTTAGTTGCAAGCGAGTATGCCATCGTTCCGGTTAATCATGTCTCCTATCCGAACCGCGTCCTTCGCGATGCGGGTTTCTTGAACGTTTATCAAGAGGACGGTGAGTGGATCGATTTCCGTAAAAGTCGCGCCTGGGCGTTGGTCGATCACCAGTTTTCCCACATCTATTTACAACAAAACTCTCAACACGAAGCGGAGGAAATCGCTCGGCTCTTTCGAGACCAACCGGGAATTGATGAGGTACTCGTCGGAGACGAGAAGAAAAAATATGGAATAGATCACTTGCGAAGCGGCGAAATTATTTTGATCTCCGCAGTCAATAGTTGGCAAGCCTACTACTACTGGAACGAAGATGAGCAAGCGCCAGCCTTTGCACGCTCTGTCGATATTCACCGAAAACCGGGATACGATCCTGTCGAGCTATTTTTCGACCATCAAACGAAAAGCATACCGCTGGATGCAACGTTGGTGTCGGGATCGCATGGTGCCCCCGTCCAACACAACAATCAGCAAGGCCTGTTCGCCTCTTCACAAGCGGGACTCTTGACGCAAAGCGGTTTTGAAGAGGGGCTGCTCCAAGATCGCGAAGTGTGTCGATTGGTTCTCGACCAATTCTGATGCCCAACACGATTCGTCGCATCGGGCGAGGTTGAGAGTCACACCCCGATCGGTTCGTCTGCCCTCGGCTCATCGATTTGAGGCGGATCGAAATGAAAGTTGCGACTCTGACTGAAAAATTTGATTGGGTTGTCATATACCACCCGTCGGATCAGACTTTCGGGATGCCCTCTCAATCGCATTTCGAGGATAAAATCGGGCACTGCGGTAGGCTTGGAAGGGCCCCAGTCTCCGGCCGAGTTCACCAAGAGCCGCTCTGGGCCAAATTTTTCTACGATATCGACAGCTCTCTCGGGCGTACATTTGCTAACCGGGTAGAGGGTCATCCCGGCCCAGAAGCCCTCGTCCAGCACGGCCTTGGCTGTATGTTCTTCAACATGGTCTACACATACGCGCTGGCGATCCAGACGTGAGTCGTCGCAAAGCATGTCGAGAATCATTCGTGTCCCTTGATATTTATCCTCGAGGTGTGGCGTGTGGATTAAGATTTGCTCCCCTGTCCGCGCGGCCAGATCGAGATGCTCGAGGAAAACGGTAGCCTCATTTTTTGTATTCTTATTCAGTCCGATTTCGCCAATCCCCAAAACACCAGGGCAGTCCAGAAACTCCGGAATCATTGCAATTACTTCTCGGGAAAGTTGAACGTTCTCTGCTTCCTTTGCATTAATACAGAGCCAAGTGTAATGAGCAATTCCGTACCAACTGGCTCGCTTTGGTTCAAAATCGGTCAATTGGTGAAAATAATCTCGAAATCCGTCTACGCTACCTCGGTCATATCCAGCCCAGAATGCAGGCTCACTCACGCCGATGCAGCCCATCTTGGCCAAGGTCTCATAATCATCGGTGGTCCGCGAAACCATGTGGATATGGGGATCAAAGTAATACATGATGCATTCCTGGGAGGATCCTTTGTCGACACTTAATGCGTACTCGCTGCCGACCGCCAAATTAATCCTTGGTTAATTCTAAATTCTGCTGCCAATTCGGATCAAACTCTCGGGAATAAATCATCTGAATCCGCTCGGCCCGTGCCCCCCTATGGCTCTGTTCTGAGAGAATCGCGATCGATTCGCGAATCTCCGTCATCCTTACATCATCATCCACGCTGCCTTCGGCACGATCGATGCGATCAAAAATGGCCGCGATTTCAATGAGTTTCGCGCGCACCTTCAATTGTTCACGCGTGAGTACCGCTTCTGCATCAAGAGGAAGAACCGTCATCGTACCACCGATTGAGTTGAGAAAACCACTATTGGGTGCGCCGCGGAAGGAATCAAAGGGACCGAAACGCTAACCCTATGATTTTCGCAGGCGGGATGCAATCGCGTCAACCGGCATCTTCACGTGCCGCATAAGGCGCAAGCGAGCGAACGACTTTTGGCCACTGAAAGAATAACCAGTCGGCTCAACCTGCCGGTCTTCGTCGGAATCGCTGATCTTTAAAATCATCGGGATTCGCAGAACGCCCCAAGCCCACTGAGCGGCCCTGCCCCTCATACCCCATATGGTCGAGCAAATCTTTCAGAGGCATGATGCGTACCCCATTCTCCATCGCAATCTTAACAAACTTATTGTAAGCATTCAGAAGAGATTCTTCCGTCTTGTCGGTCGGTTTTTCACCCATCACCAAAAACTTGGTGCGCGGTGAAATTTTGCCATCGCCACCGACCTTCCCTGCCTCATTGACAAACGCATCCACGATGCCCCCATTGCGCTCGATCAATTGCAACAGGAGCGGAAGATCGCTTCGATTATCGCCATCGATGTCGATCTTTCCCACAATTGCAAAGTGTTCGGGCTGCCCTCGATGAAAGACGGTCGAAATCACTTTGTCGCCCTTGAGAATCGGGTTTAGGAGATGTTCATTCGAGAGCGAATCACTTGTGATTTTTGCCACCGACATATGGTCATTAACCTTGACAATCTCAATTGTTCCTTTCGGCTCAGCATTCAGTGCATTGGATACGTCACGCGGGTATACACTGAATGTCGTTTGCCTTCGCAATCCGTCATACCGCCCCAAATCGACGTACACCGTACCGTCCACTTGATTTACCCAGATCACTTCTCCATCGGGTGCCTCTAAATCAACTTTCCGAGAATCACTCAGAGCTGTGGTTGTCGTCTTTAATTTCTTGTCCTGCTCGTTCATTTTCTCTGTGACTGTATTGATTTTTCGCCTGGATGAGTCCTGAATCTCGGCAATTTTATCCTGTGCTTTTCGCAAGTCGTCCGTGGCCTTGTTGTAATCGGCTTCAAATTTCCTACGGTCCTCAGCAAATTTAGATTGGATTTCCTGCATTTTGTCCGACATACCGTTGAGCTGGCGTTGGATTTCTTCATTTGCGGCGATCAGTTTTTCTTTCTCTGCGGCATGGCTTTTTTCAACTTCGACAAACTGTTCGTCCTTCTGGGTGATTGATCCGTACAATTCTTCGTTTGCATCAATCAAATACTGCAGCATCAAGGGATAGGTCGAGGAATCGATATCTTCTTCGGTGGGCTTGGCCGCCACACCACTGAGCTTGTTTCTTTCGTAGGTTTCTCCATAAACCTGCTGATGCCGCTTGAACTCCTCCATAATCATTTCCACGGAGGGTTCTGCCGGGTCCGGCTTCGCGCCCACCAATCCTTTCAGCTCGTCTACTTTTTCCTGAGCTTCAATCGTTTTTTCTTCTGCTTCCATCCGCTCTTCCTCAGCTCGATCCCGGGCGACGATTGCATCCTCCTCGGCCTTATGAAAAATAAAGGTCGTTACCCCTAGAACGATTGACAGGACGACAAAAAGAATCAGGGTGATGATCATCGCGGTCGAATCTGATTTCGCGGACGCCATGAGAACCTCTCCTCGGATATGTGTGTGGGTTGACCGATCATACGACCATCGAGCCAACCGGCATTACAAATGCCCCAACCAGATCGACAGGAAGAAAATGCTAGCTGTTGCTTCTCTATCCTACCTCATTCAACTCAAAAGGGGGAAATCGAGGCAAGCAGAATGAGATAAATCTAGAGGTAACCTTTGGCGTTATAACGGTTACGAGCCGTATTATCATCACTTTACGACTCTGGTCACCGACGACACCTGCCCGGCGGAGAACGGCGAGTGGGCAATCTCCGAGGAGAACCGATCGCGTCCTACCCTGATGCTAGCTGCGATTTTCCGGAATGGACTGGACCCCCACCCGGCAACTAGGTACTTTCCCGCCGCCTTGCCAAGCCGTCTACTCCCCTCCTCGGAATCCGGATGTCTGGGGCGATCCCCCCTTCTATCTATGGCAACTCCATCACCAACACCCGGATTGGCCTCGCCCCTGCGTCGCGCTGGCGAACTTGTACTCCCCATTGGTTTGATCAGTTGCCTGATCGTGATCTTGGTGCCACTCCCTGCGGCAGTGATTGATGTCTTACTCGTAGGGAGTATCACTTTTTCGGTGATTGTACTTCTCACGACAATCCACATTCGTAGACCCCTGGAATTCAACATCTTTCCTTCACTTCTTCTTGCGGCGACGCTTGGAAGACTTGTCCTGAATATTGCAACAACGCGATTAATACTGACCCAGGCTGATTTTCAGGGAGAGCGAGCCGCCGGTGGTGTCATCCAGGCGTTTGGCGACTTTGTCGCCAGTGGTAATTTGGTAGTAGGGATCATCATCTTTGCGATCATTGTCCTCATTCAGTTTGTCGTGATCACAAAAGGATCGACGCGTATTTCCGAAGTGGCTGCCCGCTTTGCGCTCGATGGCATGCCCGGTCGGCAACAATCAATCGATGCCGACTTGAAGGCTGGCAATATCGGTCAGAATACGGCACGTACGCTCCGCGACGAACTGCACCAACAGGCAGATTTTCTCGGCGCGATGGATGGTGCCAGCAAATTCGTTCGCGGCGATGCTGTAGCAGGACTTCTCATCACGACCGTCAATATTGTGGGTGGCCTCGTCATCGGGATTTTTCAGCTGGGAATGTCACCGACTGAGGCGGGGGATTTATTTACGCGACTGACGATTGGCGATGGTTTGGTCAGTCAACTCCCCGCACTACTTATCGCGTTGGCAGCGGGTCTCCTGGTAACGCGTAGCAGCGCGAATGCCAACCTGTCGACAGAACTACTGGGTCAACTTTTCTCCCGGCCGCGTGCCCTCGCCCTCGCATCGCTTTTTCTGACACTTTTACTCCTTACAGAACTTCCCAAAATCCCCTTGATTCTGGCGGCAGCCGGCTGTCTAGGTCTTTCGCTCACACTGACCTCATCACGCAAGAAAGCTGCCAGCTCAGCTGCATCCTCTGCCAACGACCAGAAGCCTCAAATTGAAGACTTACTCCTTGTCGATCCACTCGTCATCGAAATTGGTGTGGGATTACTCGGACTTGCAGATCGCTCTCGGGGGGGTGATTTGTTCGACCACATCCAACACATTCGAAATAAAGTTGCGACCCAGATCGGAATGGTCCTTCCCACCGTCCGCGTGCGCGACAATGTCGAATTGGATGCGAGGGAATTCCGCATCAAGGTTTCAGAAATGATTGTGGCCTCTGGAACAACCAAGTCGAGTGCTGCCCTGGCATCCGTGCTATTTGAAACGATAGAAAGGCACGCTGCAGAAATGCTGAATCGCGACGCGACACAATTTCTGCTCGATCAAGTAAAGCAAACCCATCCTGTCGTAATTCAGGAAATTGTCTCCCATAAAGTTTCTTTAGCGGAGATTCAGCAAACGCTTCAACTACTCCTCCGCGAACGCCTCCCCATCCGCCAACTCACTTTGATTCTCGAGTCATTAGGCGATGTAGTCGACATTGAAGAAAATGCGGTGCGGCGAGTAGAGTTTGTGCGTCGGCGGATGGCAAGGACCATTACCGATCGACACAAAAATGCGAATGGGGAGCTGCAGGTCGTACAATTCGGCGGCAGCCTCACGGAAACGATTCGCGAAGCGTTGCAGTATACGCCGCAAGGATTTTCTCTGAATTTACATGCTTCATTCATCGATGAGATCGATGAGCAGTTAGTCATGCTCATGGAAAATTCGTCCCGCGATACTCTTACGTTACTCGTACCGAGCGATATTCGTCCCGCCGTTCGACACATCACACAGTGCAGACCTGGAATTATCGTTCTTGGATTTGACGAGATCGTACAAGGGACAACAATTCAGACTAGTGGAATGGTTGAGGAGCCCATATTCTCAACAAGTTGAAGCAGTAAAAGCTCGGCATTCGAAGAGGATCCCGCCTGCCGGAGAAGGCACACAGCCAAGCGACTGAATGCACTGCATGCTCGCGAAACATGAGTGGGCAGAATTTTCTGCTTACAGCGGCCATTTTGAACTGTTCGTGTGAGAGTCGATTCTGTAGACTCCCGCCCGCCATGAAAGTGGTTGCGAACGAATAATTGGCAGCGATAGAAACCCATTCGGCAAAAATCGAAAAATTGGGTGGGATCCGTCTAAACTCCGGGTCGATTACCGCCGATGGACTGATAAGAGTCGGGCACGCCGTGTGCCGTTAAGCTGCAGGGAATAAGCAGAATCTAACGCCGGTCAGGGAGGATCGTATGGCAAGTTCAACAAAAGCTGGTGAGGACGAGATCCTCGAAGTCTGGAAGGTTTTCAAACAGGACCAGACCAATAGGGAACTTCGGAATCGCTTGGTTGAACGCTATCTTCCTCTCGTTAAATACAACGGCGAAAGAATTTGGGCACGCCTACCGGAAGGCGTTGAATTAGACGATCTGATTTCCGCAGGCGTTTTTGGCCTGATGGACGCCATTGAGGCTTTCGATCTGTCCCGTGGCGTAAAGTTTGAAACCTACTGCGTACCACGAATCCGCGGCGCGATGCTCGATGAGTTACGGACAATGGACTGGGTACCGCGACTGGTGCGATCTAAGGCGAGCAAACTGGGAGAGGCAATCAGAACGTGCGAGGCTCGTCTGGGGCGTCCACCGACGGAAGTTGAATTATCCGAGCACATGCAGATCAGCGTGCGTGAACTCGAAAAAATGATGTCGGAAGCAAACACAGTCAATTTAGTGAGCCTCAACAAGAAGTGGTACGAGACGGACAGTTATAAAGATGTTCGGGAGATCGACATCCTGGAAGATAAAAAGGGAGAAGATCCGACCCGAAGAATTCAAAAAACGGACCTCATGCGATTGGTGACCAAAGGGCTGAATCGCAACGAGCGCCTCATCATCATTCTCTACTATTACGAAGAGTTGACGATGAAAGAGATTGGTGCCACGCTCGATCTCTCAGAGAGTCGAGTGAGCCAGATGCACAGTTCTATCGTGCAGCGACTTCAAGGACAATTGGTACGGAGGCGACCTGAGTTCAGTCAGGCATCTTAAAGCCAGTCCGATCCAACTCGTCTTAAGACGCCCTTTGCTCACAGCAAAAATGTGATCGATCGCCACTCTGATGAGGCAGGTGCCACGCCTCATAGCGACGGGTCAACCGCTGCAAATCAGCGTCGAGCCGACGCTCGAGTTCGGCAAACCCCGCGAGACCTCTGAGTCGCTGAAGTTCGTGATCCGTTGCGATCTGACGCTTGATGGTGCCGTTTCGCCTACTCATCGTTCCCCATCCTACTGCTCAAGATGACCTCCACACCCATTCATTGCTATTCTACGCAGCCCCCGGCCAAAGGGTTCAATCATTGGTAAAAATGTCCCATTTCACGGTGATTTCAAACGTTAGACAGACGTTCTGAACGTCGATTCCGACAAATGAGATTCGGGCAAATACATTGCCAGCGCCGTCTCGACGGGAGACACTTTGTTGCAGGTCCGCTCGTGTCCCATGCACGCCTGCCGGTCGCCCCACAATGTCTCGACAGCATGCTAGCAACGCAGTTTAACGCCGGCTGATTCCACTGCCCAATTGCTCTGCCTGCGAACGGAGACGGTGTTGCCTCTACCCCCCCCAGTTCCTATAATCCGTCGCCGCTCACAGCAGGTTGTGCCCGAGGCACCATCTCTGCGGGTCAGGCAACTGAAATGACAAAATCTGGATCGAAACTATTCGGTACGCCATACGATCACGCGAGGTATCCACGTTGATCGGCCAACCCGCAGATCGCATCACTCAACCGAACTGGCACAGGTCCGACAGATTACCGAATCGACCAACTTGAATTGAACTACACCGCCGAAAGCCCTTCAGAGTCCCTGAAGAACCATTTTAGCCGAATCAGAATTTCTTACCTTTTTTTAATCCGAGCGATAAGTACGCAAAATTGAAGGTAGAATGACAATAGCCTCGTTTTCCCGCAGGCGAAATTCTTAATGGAGATGAATACGATGCAGATCCATGGCCCCGCCCATTTACAGACTACAACATCCGTTGACGGTGCTCAGTCCGTGCAATCGACCGATGCAGCAAGTGATGCGAAGCAAACGGGTGCCGTCGCCTCAAGTCCCGCGGCAGGTGCGGATGAGATCTCTATTTCGCAAGAGGCTGACATGCTTTCGCGGGTCGCCGATATTCCAGACATCCGTCAAGATCGTGTCGATCAAATCCGTGCCGAAATTGCAAACGGCGTCTACGAAACCGA
Organism: Planctomycetaceae bacterium; assembly: GCA_902630355.1. Taxonomy (GTDB): domain Bacteria; phylum Planctomycetota; class Planctomycetia; order Pirellulales; family UBA7805; genus UBA7805. The sequence continues at coordinate 20,347 of CACOUL010000007.1, read as the reverse complement.
GGAACGATTAGACGTTGCGGTTTCGCGTCTGCTCGATGAAATCGGTTGAAGTCGGCCGATTATACTCGGCGCCCGTGCTTGCTCTGAGCTACCGATCGAACCTACAATGAGAGCATGGAAGATGCTTTCTCCCTCAACGGCGTAAAAGTGGCCATGACTCCAATGGCCCGATTCGAAGAGTTCCTGAGAAGTCGGGGCAAACGAATCACGCAGCAGCGGCGTGCCATTCTGGAACAGGTGTTCAGCCATCACGAACACTTTGATGCTGAAAATCTTCTCACTGAACTGGGAAGCGCCAAAAAGGGCGTTCCCAAAGTCAGTCGCCCCACGGTCTATCGTACGTTGGGTGAACTTGTCGATGCGGGTTTGCTTCGGAAAATGAGCCTCAATAATCGTTCCGTTTACGAACACGATTACGGTTATCCGCAGCACGACCATCTACACTGCGAAAGTTGCAATCAACTCATCGAATTCCATAGCGATGAAGTTACCGCCATCCGCGATGCGGTTGCGAAAAATCGAAATTTTCGCGTAACGGGCCATCGGCTCATCATCACGGGTGTCTGCAAGGATTGCATGAAGGCAAAAAACCGGCCCGCGCGTCGTCTCGAAATGGTTTAGCGAAAAAAGCGAGGGCCAACCTACAACTCGCGGATCGCCGAATACAGGATAGACGCATCCTGGCCGAGCGCGTCGACAAATTGAGGTGAGGGAGATTTTGAGAGCAGCAAAGTACAGCAGGCAGCCTCTCCGCCCGCAAAAATCACGTTGTCCATCTCCTCAACATTGATATCCTCTCGGCGGAGACCATCGAGTAATCCCGCCAATACCCCTACGCGGTTCAAATGTCGAACTACGAGGTTGCACTTTGCCTCTCCCCGCTCGCAGAGGTTGACAGCAACCGGAGGACGTCCGGTCTGCTGAAAGACCGATATAATCCGAACCACCTCGGCCGCGATCGCTTCGGATGCCTCGTTCGTGGAAGCGCCAATGTGGGGTGTCGCCGTAGTGACCGCCGCTAAATCAGTTGCGGGGAATTCGGCTTTCCCGCCTACCGGCTCGTCCTCGAAGACATCGAGCCCCACGCGTAACTTTTTTTCTTCGATCGCATCGCAGAGCGCACTGGGGTCGACCAATTCTCCGCGCGCTGTGTTCACCAGTATTGTGCCTGGTCGCATGGCTGCAAGAAACTCGCGATTCACGATATGCTTGGTGCCCTCCGCAAAGGCCAAATGGAGCGTGACTGCATCAGATGCTTTGGCAAGCGCGATGGGAGAATCAACTATTTCAATCCCTGCTGGTGCATTCTCGGCCGTCAAACTGCGAGACCAGGCAATGACCCGCATACCAAGCCCGCTAGCCCGTTCTGCTACCGCTCGACCGATTGACCCAAAACCTAGAACCCCGAGCGTTCTCCCACAGAGCCCTCTGGCCGCTCCGAACCGCTTTTTCTCCCAGGCCCCATTCCGCAGAGCGGTTGTTGCATCGACAATCTGACGATCGGCAGCCACGATGAGGCCAATGGCCAATTCAGCGACGGCCGCCGTATTTTTGCCCGGGCAATTGGCAACGTAGATTCCACGCTTGCTCGCTGTGGGTAGATCGATCGTATTGACGCCTGCCCCCGCACGAATGACGAGGCTAAGATCGCGACCTCGCTCCAAAGCCTGTGCCGAAACCCGCGTTGAACGCACAACGAGGACTTCAACGCCATCGAGCGCATCCGGAATCTGATCGGCAGTGAGGTCTGGTTGGGTGAGGACTTCGTGCCCCATCTCTTCGAGAGCCTCGATACACGCGGAGGCCAGCTTGTCGGCAAGCAATACGCGCATCATTTTCCTCACTTATTCTCGTTCTTCATACTTCGACTTCGGCAAGAACTTTCGGGCGTTCTGCAAATCTTGCGCGAATGGGCTCGATGACCGTCTCAAGAAAAGTATCGACCTGCTGCGGGGCACGCCCGACAAATTTCGAAACCGACAGTAGCGACTCGAAATCGACCTGCTGAAAAGACTCATCATCGGCAAGCCGTTGCAGCAGATCGTTCTCGCCCCCCTGCTCTTTTACAACGCGCCCCGCTGCCTGACTGTGAACGCGTATTTTTTCGTGCAGTGCCTGACGATCCCCGCCAGCCCGAACGGCGGCCATGAGTATCTCCTCAGTGGCCATAAAGGGCAACTCTTCAGCCAACCTTTTACCAATGACTTGGGGATAGACAACCAATCCCTCTGCCACGTTCTGATAAAGTTTCAACAGAGCGTCAATTGCTAAGAAAGATTGCGGAAGCACAAGCCTCCGCACGGCACTATCGTCAAGGGTGCGCTCCATCCACTGAGTCGAGTGCGTCTGTGCTCCGGTCGATTGCAATGCCATCACGAATCGTGCCAAGCTGCATATTCGTTCACTCCGCATCGGGTTACGTTTGTAGGCCATCGCCGATGAGCCCACCTGGGATGCGCCAAATGGCTCTTCGATTTCCTTACGGTGCTGTAGCAACCGTAAATCGGTGGCCGCCTTGTGCGCACTCGAAGCGATACCGCCGAGCATATCCACTATTTGCGAGTCGACTTTTCGAGGGTAGGTTTGCCCCGTTACGGCATAGGTCGCATCGAATCCCATTTTCTCGGCAACTCGCGACTCCAAACGCTCGACTTGCTGGTGGTCGCCATCAAATAATGCCAAGAAACTTGCTTGGGTCCCCGTCGTTCCCTTCGTACTGCGAAAGCGAAGTTTTTGCAAACGGTTTTCCAGTTCTTCCAAATCAAGCACCAGATCGTAGGCCCATAAACAGGCACGCTTACCCACCGTTGTAGGTTGCGCGGGCTGCATATGAGTAAAACCCAAGCATGCCAGATCACGGTACTGATGGGCAAATGTTCCCAGCGCATCGATCACCGCCACCAAGCGGTCGCGCACCAACAGCAAACCCTCGCGCATTAACAATAAGTCGGCATTATCCGTGACATAACAACTCGTAGCACCTAAGTGAATGATAGGTCGAGCGGCGGGACACAGGTCAGCAAAACCATGCACATGCGCCATCACATCGTGCCGTAACTCGCGCTCATACGCGGCAATTGCCTGGTAGTCTATTTGATCCACATTGGCGCGAAGTTCTGCAATCTGCTGATCGGTCACATCAAGCCCGAGTTCCGCCTGAGTTTCAGCCAAGGCAATCCAGAGTTGCCGCCAGAGTTGAAATTTCCGATCATCGCTCCAGAGAGACTTCATCTCCGGAGAAGCATAACGGGACACGAGCGGATTGGTATAAATTTCGTGGGTCATATTTGCCAACCTACATCAAAAATTGCTTCTAAGCCCCCATCTTAGCTGCAATTTTTCCGGTGCGTCAGGGGCGCGGGGCCCTCTTGGCCAGCGCAAATTTTTCGACCACGGCGTGTCAGGCGTATCAACTGCGGGCCATCGCCAACCGCTCGGCAATGGGTGGATGACTGTGAAAAAGGACGACCTCCAGTCGGTGGGGATCGGGGTCATCTTTATTTTGCACGGCCAACTTTGAAAACGCTGAGAGGTACGCCTCTCGGTCGTTGGTACTTTCGAGCGCAAATCGATCTGCTTGCCTCTCGAAATGGCGGCTCAGCCCATTTTGCAGGGGTTCCAGTAGTGTCGAAAACAGGTGAATCGTGAGCAACAGCAGCGGAAGCAAGCACACGGGAAGCTCCGCATAATTGACACTTTCACCCGGAAGCCACGCGCGGAGTACGGCATCGCAAAGAAAAAAAGCGAGGAGCGAATAAACGCCTCCGAAAAGAATCATTTTCCGGATATGACGATGAACGTGATGCCCTACCTCATGCGCAAAAATAACACTGATTTCATCGAGGGAGAATTGGCCCAGCAACGTATCTCCCAAAATCACGCGCCGCGTCCTTCCCAACCCGGTAAGCATCGCATTAGCCTTCGATGTTTCCGCGCTCAATTGCATTTTAAAAATCCCCTCGACGGAGAGGCCGGTGCCACTGGTCAATTCAGAGAACCTCTGGCTCAATTCTTTGCCTTGGGGATCCGTTCCATCCATTCGCTCGACCTTATAAAAAATCGGCAAAATGAGCACGGGCGCAAGTTGACCGAGAACAATACTCAGCAGAAAAAATCCGGCGGCCGCAACCAACCACCACCAACCGTGCGCAGTCCAAATGGTCCAGTAAAGGGCGAGCACCAAAACCAAACCGAAGCACAATTCAAGTACGAGCCCCTTTATCTTCCTCCAAAGCCACTGGCCGAACGATTGGGCGGAGAGTTGATATTGGTGCTGCAAAAGATGCCCCCCATAAAACGAAAGTGGCAGAGAGACGAGAAAGTCACCGACCAGTAGCATAAGGGCGAGCAGAACCAACTGAATGGTTTGGGAAGTCGATATTTGCGTTAGCCACTCAGCAAATGGAGAGTTCGAGGCTGCGATCCAAACGGCTGCAATGACGAAATAGACCAGATCGACACCTCGCCCGAGCAGCGACACTCTCAGTTCACGTCGCCCGAGTTCCTTCGCTTCGGCCAACTGACCCGGAGTCATCTCCGCTGACGGAGAAAATCCCGACTCACCCGCTTGAGACACCTCGTCCTGTTCCAAATGATCGTCGTGACTTTCTGTCAACTGTTGTCTCCCTCACATCCGTTTGATTTTAAACCGTACTATTAGATGTCTTCATGTTTGACTGCTGACCACGTCCAATGTCGATCGCTCGTCAAACGCACACTCGATCGATCAAAGCCGAGATCTCTCACTATATCACCAACTTCCTCTAACGTGAGTGCTGCTCGCAGAGAGTCCGCAAAGAGCTTTTTCTGACTCGCGTCTTCGTTGCCGGCATAACGCTCGACTAAATCGTCAATTTGCCGATGGCTACCGGGTCGCACCAAATCGCGCCAAAAGAGATGTCCCCCGCTCCGAGTCACCCGCACCGCCTCAGCCATCACCTGCTGCGGCCGAGGAATATGATGGGCGATGCTGTTTGAAATGACCACCTCGAACGCATCATCTGGAACCGGAAGTTGCTTAGCATCTGACTTTTCGCTTTGAATCCGAGAAGACAATCCGGCCGCGGCGACATTTTTTTCGGCCAGGGAAAGCATCTGCTCGGAAAGATCAATCGCGACGACACGCGCGTCGGGAATTTTTTGGCATAGCAAAATGGGAATTCTAGCTGTTCCTGTGCCCACATCGAGTATCGCTCCGCTCGGCAGAGGACAAGCAGCCAAAAAATCGCCTACGAACTGCGCGTTGACCGCACCATGATCCATCGCGTCGTAGGCTGCCGCCTCCGCCACCGAATCCATGACCTCAGGTTCAAGAACACGCTCCACACTCATGCTCCCTCTCCACCCAAGGTGCTAGCACGCGTTGACCCAGAAAATGGAGCAGAAAAAGTTGCAAACGTGCTTGGCCATATTTTCAAAAATTCTTCCTCGATTCCCCGCCGGGCAAACTCAAAAAAAGCGATCTTCATGTGTAACAAGACCAATCTATGACGTTATTTATGGCAACCGCGGGGGGGTGACTGCAAGAGTAGTGTGAGCAGTATGGCACACAACTTGCCCTACAAGGAGATCGTGACGGGGAAAAACGCTCCCCGACGACATTCCTTTTCTTTACCAGGCTTTTCTTTTCTCGACTTTTCTCTTCTCAAGATTCTTTTCACCACCCTTTGGATCTCGGCCGGAAACTCTTCCAACCGGGTATCCAAAACAAAACTGCGTTTCGCCATTTCATCAAACGGAAACCAGACGAATAGTGCGTCGCTTGTACCTCGTCCGGAAATCCGCTCGATGCGCTACGAAATCAGTTGCAATCAGAAAGCAGGCCACGATGGTCCATTGCACGAAAAAAACGGACTTTCTGTCTCCAACCGCTGGAAACTTCTCTCAAGATCGGCAAAGCGACGAAGCTCTCTGGAGTCGCTATCGTAAAAGTCAAGATCGACAACTGTTCAACCAACTGATACGTCGCTATGAATCCGAGCTTTTTCGCCACCTGTGCCGTATGCTCAGTAATGCACAGTGGGCGGAAGACGCACTCCAGGCAACCTTGTTGAAACTACACCTGAAGCAAGACCAGTTTTTACCAGGACGACGATTCAAGCCCTGGCTCTATGCGATTGCGACGCACCAGGCGATTGATCTTCAGCGAAAAAACAAACGGCATCAATTGCAAAGCCTCGATCAGCAATACGCCACTGAAACAAACGCCCCCACCGCCTTGGTTCACAGAATCGAGAGTGCAACTGCACCCCCAGAGCAGCAACTCGAACAAAGGGAAATCGAACAGTCGGTCCGCCAATCGGTAGACGACCTCCCGGCAAGTCTCCGCCAACCGCTCGATCTCGTATATTATCAAGGACTCAAAATTCGCGAGGTGGCCGAAAAGCTTAATATTCCCCAAGGGACCGTAAAAAGCCGACTGCGAAGAGCACTGCTTACGCTCAGTCAAACATTTAACCAGCCGGCCTCCGGGGAGACGCAGTCGGACTCGAGTCGCGACATCGCTCCCAGTACAAACCGCATCGATTGGCAGCGACAGCGTCTGGTGGCGCCGTCTTGTTGCGAAAGCGAAACAAGCGGGTGCGGCTAGGATTCAGGCGATGTTGCCCAGAGACAACATCGGATGTTTGCAAAACACGAGTTATCGACGAGACCCGTCGTCCCCAGACAGGGGGAAACACCGTTTTCCTCCTGTTTTCTGACTTTCCACAACCCTTTGCTGGATTTGGCAAACGATTTGCGTTCTCTCTGGCTCCATGCACGATTTTTTCAAAAGTTCAATGCACGGCAAGATGCACGCGAGGGATCTGCTCCAGATCTCCTGCCTGCTGGCGATCCAGCCTCCCGATCTTTCAGCCAAATCGAAAGATGATCTCGAGGCACACCTCGCACTCTACTGGTCATCCTCTCGAGATCGCTTGGACCGGTGGCAGTTTTATTTGCCCCACGGGGATCAGAACGTATCGGATAACAGTCAACAGCCCTCGCCTGATGTACCGAAAACATGCCAATCCCAAGTCGCTTCACTCATCGCAGAGATGATTGCAAGCGAACCGCTGACCCGCATCTGGGCTGCGATTTTATCGTGCAGTAATCAGCCTCACCCGCAGGACGAGATTCCACCCCAATGTGTCGCCGAGCACATTGTCGACCTCCACAGTACACTGCGACAGACGGCTCTCAGTCAACTCGACACCGAACTCGTTGATAGCGAAACACAGCAGCAACTTTCATCTCTCGCGGAATGCACAATGCGATGGACCGATTTGCTTCTGGCACATATCGAGCAATCGGGCCCAGTCAGTCACTTTGCACCCAACTCCAAGCGTTGCCTGGATTTTGCAGAAGACCTACGATCGCAAGGCGAACTGCATCAACAGACCGCCGCGGCCCTCACAATCAAATCCGCGAGGAAGGCCATTTGCGACTTTTTGCCTCTTCGAGCATTTTCCGGAAGGCTGAACTTTCACATTGGGGCATCGGTGCTCCAAAGCTACAGTGCGGGCGATCTCGATTCCTGGGGCCTCGCGGACCCGCTATGTGCGGTCCGCCTGCTATCAAACCTTTCGCAATGCGAGGGTCTCATCGAGGCAAGCCTTCACGAATTCATGCCCGTGGGGTCATCCGGTTGAGTCTCTCCGAGCGGATGCCGACCTCGCCTCGACCCGGCGCCGAATCTCTTCCACCCGGTCATCGGGGGTGGCATTGATCAATTTCCGGGTGTAATCCTTTTGAGGATTCGCATAAATTTCCTCCGAAACTCCGAACTCCACAAAACGCCCTTCGTGCATCACCGCCATCATATCGGCCATGAATTTGACGACGGAGAGGTCGTGGCTCACAAAAATGTAGGTGAGTTGCCTTCTTTCCTGAAGATCACTCAATAAATTCAACACCTGCGCTTGAACTGAGACATCGAGCGCCGAGACCGACTCATCACAGACAATAAACTCAGGCTCTACCGTCAACGCACGGGCAATACAAATACGCTGTCTCTGCCCACCAGAAAATTCATGGGGGTAACGTCGCAGATGCATCGGATCCATATCCACCTCATCCAGAAGTGCCACAGCGCGGTCGATTCGATCACTCCGAGATTGACCAATCCCGTGCAATGCCATCGGCTCAATCAGGGCCGACTCTACCGTCATGCGAGGATTCAACGAACCGTAGGGGTCCTGAAAGATGATCTGCATTTTGCGTCGCAAGCGACGGAGTGCAGCCGGTTGCATGGCCAATAGATCGACTCCATCATAAAACACGCCGCCCGAAGTCGGCTCGATCAACCGAAGCAGTGCTCGGCCGGTCGTTGTTTTTCCACAACCCGACTCTCCCACCAACCCCAAGGTCTGCCCCCGGTAAATTTGAAAACTAACCCCATCGACCGCGCGGACCTGGCCAACCACGCGCTTGAAAAGGCCCTTCCGCACAGGGAAATGCACTTTGAGATCCCGCACATCGAGCAAGGGGGCGGTGCCCTCGCTAACATGCGTGGCATCGGCGAGGCGGTCGCCCACGCGGGCATCTCCAGAAAGATTCGATGTGTCGATCCCGGGGTGAAGCAGACGACCGCGACCAGCCGTGCGCAACTGCGATTCTTTTTCTTTCGTCAGTTGCTTCTCTTCAACGACTTGCTGTCCTTCTTCAAGACGGATCTCCATAAAGTCGCTGACTGTCGGCAATCGCCGGTAATCCGAATCGAGTCGAGGACGGCAGGCAAGCAAACCTTTGGTATAGGAATGCTTCGGCGCAGAAAATATTTGCAGCACATCGCCGTACTCTACCACCTTGCCCCTCAACATCACCGCCACGTGGTCCGCAATTTCTGCAATCACACCCAAATCGTGAGTGATAAATACCACGGCCATGCCGCGTTGATCTCGAAGATCGCGGAGGATGTCGAGTATCTGACGCTGAATCGTTACATCGAGTGCGGTTGTCGGTTCATCGGCGATCAACAATTGCGGGTTGCACGAGAGCGCCATGGCAATCATGACCCGCTGTCGCTGACCACCGGACATCTGGTGAGGATAATAGTCGATCCGATGCTCTGGGTCCGGAATGCCGACCTCGCGAAAAAGTTCCACGGTGCGGTCTTTTGCTTCGCTTGTCGATAGATCTTGATGGAGACGAATCGCTTCGATCACTTGATCGCCCACGGTGAATACGGGATTCAGCGAAGTCATCGGCTCCTGAAAAATCATACTGATTTCGCTGCCGCGAACTCGACGCATTTCCGCCTCGCCGAGCCCCACCAGATCGCGGCCCAAAAAGGCAATCCGACCGCTTTCGATGCGGGCACTCCCTCCGAGTAAACCCATCACCGAAAGAGAAGTCACCGACTTTCCCGAACCTGACTCACCGACGATGCCGAGCGTCTGCCCTTTTCGAAGTGAGAGCGTGACGTCATCGACCGCTTTGACGACACCTTCCTCGGTATGAAAATAAGTCCGTAGATCGGAGATTTCGAGAAGATTTTCCATGGGTGGCATCCCGACTCGCTATCGGGCTTCTTTATCTTTTGCTCTTTCTATGCGGCAACTCAGTGTTTCGAAGCCTTTAACGTGGGGTCTGTCGACTGTTGAATACCTTCACCGATCAGGTTGTAAGCCAGCACGGTCAAAAAAATTGCCGCACCCGGAAAAACGATCAACCACCACATCTGCAAATTCTCTTTCCCCTCGCTTAGTAGCCGTCCCCAACTGGTCTTATCCGGGTTACCAATTCCCAAAAACCCGAGCGTCGATTCAATAAGAATGGCAGCAGCAATTCCAAAGGTGATGGGAACGATTATAGGTGCTAGTGCGTTGGGTAAAATGTGGCGAAAAATCAGACGAGGCCAACGGAACCCCAATGCTTTGGCCGCGGTTACATACTCCAACTGCTTAAGCTTGAGAAATTCGGCTCGGGTAAGCCGCGCAATGCCGGTCCAGCCAAAGACGCCAATGACTACCATGAGATGCCAAATCGTTGGTTCTTCGATAATTGAAATTAACGCAAGCATGACAATCAGTACGGGAATACACATCATGATTTCAATCGCTCGCGAAAGCAGCCAATCGATCCAACCGCCGAAGAAACCTGCCGCAGCACCCACCACAATACCGATAACCGCAGCGATGCCGGTGGAAACAAACCCGATCAGCAGCGCAATGCGGGTACCATGAACCATCTTGGCAAAAACGTCTTGTCCCCAAGCGTTTGTCCCAAATAGATTAAGTCGATTAGGGCTTTTGTTGCGGACATTGCCTGATACCCCCGCCCATTCTCCATCCTTCACGCGCCGCAGCGGATCCTGATACAAAAGTGGCCACACGGCCCAACTCTCGGGATCGTTTTTCTTCATATTGGGATAACTGTTTTTGATTCCATCGGCCTTGAAGATCGGATTTTCCCACGCTTCATAGAAATAGCCCATTGCCGGGAAATAGAGGTGATCCTTGTAGCGACAGATGAGCGGCTTGGTTCCCACGATTGCGGGCGAAAAGATTGCAATGAGCGCCAGAAACAGAACGAAGATCAGCGCCGTCATCGCCAAACGCTGTCGGCGGAAGCGGCTCCAGGCTTCCGACCAAAAACCGATCGCACGGGGCGCGTTAATCGCAGTTTCATTTGCCATCACTTCACGTTCCACAATCATCACTGATACGAAATTCTGGGATCAACTACGGCGTAGAGAATATCGGCCAACAACTGCCCGAGTAGGGTGAGTGCCGAGAAAATCAAAGTGAGTCCCATGATCACCGGATAGTCGCGCTGAGAGAGAGCCTGCAGGTACAACGTACCCATACCGGGCCAATTGAAAATATATTCCAGCACGACCGATCCACCGATGAGTGCCGGAAGCGTCAAGCCGATCATCGTCACATAAGGAATCAGCGTATTTCGAAAGGCGTGGTGCAACAGGATGCGAACCGGACCAACTCCCTTCGCCTTCGCAGTACGGATATAGTCCTGCCGAACCACTTCCTCCATATTGGATTTGATAAAGCGACTGTAGTAGGCGAGCGATCCATAAGTGAAACAAATCACCGGTAAAATCATGTGTTTGGCAATGTCGAATACCTGCCCGAGGGGACTTAATTCATCGTAGTTCCGGCTGTACATACCGGGTTCTAACTGAAAGGGCGTTCCGGCAAGATCCTTGTAGAAAAAAACGAGCAGCAACAAGCCGGCAACGAATGTGGGGACTGCGTAGAGCATGTAAAGAAACGTGCTGACTATGCGTTCATCGAGCTTGCCGCTGCGCGCGGTGCTATAGAGTCCTAAAGGGAGGGAGAGTACATAGGCGAGAACCAAAGAAGTGCCCGAGAGCAGAAGCGTTCGGGGGATTCGCTCACCGATCACCCGACCGACCGGCTTCTTTTCTTTGATGGAGCGCCCCAGTTCACCCTTTCCTAAATTTCCAAGCCAGAGTCCGTAACCAACGTACCACGGTCGATCGAGGTGATACTGTCGCTCGAGTCTTCGCAATTCGGAGGGGCTCATTTGCTGGTCGAGGCTCTGCTGAGCCAAATCGAGCGTGAGCGGAGTCCCCGGCATGTGCCGAATAAGCGCATAAACCGCGCATGTGACCACCAGAAGCGTGGCCAGCCCGAAGAGAAGCCGACGAATGAGATAATTGACCATCCAGAATTGATAGTCGGCCATTGAAAACGAGTCAACGCCGATGCCTCGCGTCCTCGCAGACTCCGAATGATTTGAAGCTCAGTCCGTCTGAGGAACCCAAATACTGCCGAAACCGGGCCCATAGCCCATGATGCCTCGGGGACTGAAATTGTAGCCCCGCAAGCGTTTACTCAAACCTTCAAACGCACTGCGACAAAAGAGCCAGGTATAGGGCTGATCTCGCCAGAGAACGGCATGGATTGCAGCGTAGCAGTCTTCGCGCGTGGGCTTGGCCTCGGCGATTTGCGGGTCGATCTCAAGGTAGGCGCGAAGTTCTGGATCCTTCCAAACACCCAAATCCTTCCACAGCTTACGAGCCTCTGGCAGCTTGCGGCCTTCCTCAAACAGTTCATCGACCAACGGGTTTTTGTAATTCACGAAATTGCGGGCCTGACCACTTCCCCAAATATTTTCCGACGTATCCGGATCGGCACCCGTACCCCATCCTCCGAAAGCCGCATCGAATTGTTTTTTTTGTGTTTTGTCTTGCAACGTTGCCGATTCTAATGGCTTTACGTTGCATTCCACTCCCACGAGATCTAAATTTTCCGCAAGCAGTTCGCAGAGAGCGATTCGCTCAGGAAGATTTGTCATAACGATTGTAAATTGAAATTTTCGCCGCCGACCGTTGATCTCCTTGTCCCGATAGCCGTCCCCGTCGGTATCGACCCAACCCGCCTCGTCGAGAAGCTGCTTCGCCTTCTCCAGGTTTTGCTTTACCGGTTCAATTCTCAGGCCTACGGCATTTCCACTGCCCGGGTACCAGCGCGAGCTCGGGTGATACGTCCCGGTACAGGGTTGATCAAGCCCTTTGCGATGGACGCGCAGCATTTCTTCGTGATCGAAAGCCAACGTCATCGCTTGCCGTACCTTCGGATCGGCGAAGAAAGGCGTATTCGCATTCCACTGAAAAGAGAATGTTGTCCAGACCAAACCTCGTACCTTAGTACAACGCTTGTAGAAATCTTCGCTGTTGGTTTGCGCGTCCCACTGCTGCGGGGTGAGCATCATCTCATCGATATCCCCGGCCATCAGCCCCAACAAACGGGAACTCGATTCTCGCATGATCTTGAGCCGCACCGTTTCAAAAAAAGGTTTGTCGCGCACCTGTTTACCATCAAACATGTAGGCCGATTCGCGTCGTTTCAGCAAAATCTCCACCTGATTGCGCTTGACGACCTCATAACTGCCGCCGGTCACCGGGCTCTCCTCGAGTTGTACGTGATAATCACTATCGGAGAGCGTCGGATCCTCGGCAATCGAATTTTCATAGACGTGTTTGGGGATGATCGAAAAGTTGACATTCCAGACGTTGGTCTCCAGCGCTTCATTATGAAAAAAAACAAGCGTCCGGTTGTCGTATGCCTTAACGCATTTGATCGCATCGGTGCCCGTACGCTGCGCCGGCACCGGCACCATCTCCGACATAATTACTTTAAAGCTGAACTCAATATCGTGCGCCGTGATCGGCGTCCCGTCACTCCAAAGCAAATCGTCCCGCATAATCACTTTATCGTACAATCCATCTTTACTCGTCCGCCACGATGTCACCGCATCGGAGGACGCATAGGGCGTAAAGTTCCAATCGAATCCAAAAAGCCCGAAGCCCGTGAGACTCGAAACCTCAAACTCGGTAGTACTGCTCGCCAAAAGCGGGTTTTGCTTGTTGAGCGCTTGGGGTGTCGCCCGCGTAATCTGCGCTGCGTAGTTCACATCCCCATCATCCTTCGGTAACCGCCCCAACGCACTGAGAATCTTTGCGTTGTCTTCTTCCGAGTCGTTGCGCAAGGCGAGCGCCTCTTTCACGGAAGCCAGCAGCGGTTCTTGGGCTTGCCGCTCCCGAAGCAGTTTGAGACTGTCGAGGACCGGCCGATCAACCCAGCCACCGCCGGCGGCCACCTGCTCCTCGAGTTGCTCCAGAGAGGGTGGGTCGAAGGGTGGCACCAGATCACCAAGTACGAACGGTTTGTCCTCGTCGAGTGGATCGCTGCCCGAGGCGTTGGCGAGGGGCTTTCCCTCTTTAAGCGAAGAGATTCCGTCTGAGGAAGTGCCGCAACCGAGGATCATGCCGACGAGAACACCAAGCGGTACGACTCTGAAAAACTGCATCTTTTCACTCCTCTCACACGATCTACACTGAGGGACTGTCTGCTTTGCAAGCAAAGATGGTACCCCATGCCCCACCGAGCGACAAGCAAGGATCAGCGGCTTGTCCCGTGCAACGTTGGTGACTTGAGACCGACTCGCCGTGTGACAGCAGTGCAGTCGTAAGACAAAAACTTGTGTTGTCCCGACCGAGTCCTATTTGTAAGCTCCCCGCCACGTAGGCGATCGTACGCCGCATAAGGAAGCCGGGAATGGAATCCCGCACCATCTTTTTCACGCGGAAAGGGAGATACAGAATGGACTCTGCGACCAGTGTCCGTACACAGCTTAGCCGTTTCCTGACAGTCGGTATCGCAAGTTTGTGTTTTGCATTCAACTCGCCTATGAACGCATGCGCACAGACCAATGATCAACCGGTCGCAAACTGGATTTGGTCTGCGGAACGTCCCGACGGAAAATCGCCTGCGGGCATCTGTTATTTCCGCAAAACGTTTGTCGTACCGGAAAAAAATTCCGGCTGGATCGACATCGCGTGCGACAGTCAGTACACGCTTTTCGCCAATGGAGTGAAGGTGGCGGCAGGAAGTGGCCCGGAGGCCTTGAACCGACATTCCTTGACGCCCTACTTACGACCCGGCCGCAACGTGATTGCGGTCGAGGCGATGAAAAATCGCGCTGGTCCTGCCGGAATGCTCGCAACTATCTCACTTCAAGGACAACGCGATGCGATGTTCCACATGGTTACGAATGAAACGTGGAAGACAAAATTGCAAACGCTCGACAACTGGCAACAGTCGGAATTCCTGGATAGCAATTGGCAACCCGCAAAGGTTTTAGCGGCGGCTGACGAGGGACGAATCTGGAAAGTGCCGCTGGCGGCACGCGACGATAGACCGCGCGGCGGTGGCCAAGCAAACACCCGCACGGGTGAAAAGAATCGAAACCCCAATCGTTTTCGGGTCAGCAATGAATTTCGGGTCGAATGGATTGCAGCACCGGAAGAAACAGGCTCTCTCATCGCCATGGCATTCGATGAATTCGGCAATATCATCGCCTCACGGGAAGGGGGTCCGCTGCTACTTATTCGCGACATGGACCGCGATGGGATCACAGAAACAGTCACGACCTATTGCGATCAGGTCGAGAGTTGCCAAGGTATTTTGGCGATGAACGGTCAAGTCCTGGTGACAGGTAACGGTCCGCGAGGCAGTGGTTTGTATCGTCTCTCGGACGATGATCGCAATGGAGTGATCGACCACATCGATCTGGTGGTCGCTTTCCCCGGCACCATGCAAGAACACGGCCCCCACGCGATCCAACTCGGACCGGACGGCATGATCTACCTGCTTCTCGGCAACCTCACGCAACTCGACACAGACTTCTCAGCCGAGAGCCCCTACCGACATTTTTATGAGGGCGATCTGGTAACCCCAAGATACGAAGACCCGCGGGGACATGCGAATTCGGGCAAGGCACCGGGCGGTGTCGTGCTGCGAATCGACCCTACAGGAAATCGCATTGAACGCTTTGCCGGCGGACTCCGTAATCCCTACGACATGGCATTCAATGCCGAAGGCGATTTGTTCACCTGGGACGCCGACATGGAATGGGACCAGGGAAGTACCTGGTATCGTCCGACGCGTGGAAACCATCTGATCCCCGGTGCCGAGTTCGGATGGCGAAGTGGATGGGCAAAATGGCCCACCTATTTCATCGATAGTTTGCCCGCCTTTGCGGAAACTGGAAATGGCTCACCGACCGGCATGACCGTCTACAACCACTTCATGTTCCCGGCACGATACCACGGCGCACTATTTGTGGGTGATTGGGCTCAGGGACGGATTCTGGACGTTCGCTTGAAGCGGCAAGGTGCATCCTACACTGGAGAGGTGCGCGTTTTCCTGGAGGGAAATCCGCTGAATGTGACCGATATGGAAATCGGTCCCGATGGCATGCTTTACTTCTGCACCGGTGGACGAGGTACCGAGGGTGGTGTCTATCGAGTCGGTTGGACCGGTCGAGTCCCTCCACAAGTTCGCGATCTCGGAACCGGTATTGAAGTGGCGTTGCGGCAACCACAACTCCAAACGGCCTGGGCGCGGCAGCAGATTGCGCTGGTCAAAGAAGAGTTAGGCGAAGGATGGGAGCAGGACCTTTTGGAAATTTTGCTCGACCCGACCGCCAATGAACTTTACCGCGAGCGAGCGGTCGATTTACTCCAACTGTACGGACCGCAGCCCACGACTGAATTGCTCGTGCAATTATCGAGAGACCGCAATCGACGCATCAGAACCAAGGTCGCATACTTTCTCGGACTCCAATCCAACCCACAAAGTGCCGCACGACTCGGGGAATTACTTGATGACCCCAACGTGGTCGTCAAACGAGTCGCTTGCGAATCTCTCGCGCGTCTCAACTCGGAAAATGTACCGGTGGAAAAGCTGGTCGATCTACTCGGACATGGCGATCGCCATCTCAACTGGTCGGCCGCTAAGGCACTCCAGAACGTGCCGCTCGAATCCTGGAAGGACCAAATCATCGAAAGCGAGCAGCAGCGAGTCTTCCTGATCGGTAGTGCAGCCATCCTGGGGACGGCACCCGAGAAAGAGGTCTGTCTCGACGTGTTAGAGGCGGTAGAAGGTTGGCTCGATTCCTTTGTGGCCGATCGGGAATTCGTCGACTTGCTTCGGGTCGTGCAACTGGCACTGATGCGGGGCAATATCGAAGCTACTGATATTCCGGAGCTTTCCAGACAAATTGCAAGTGAATTTCCCTCCGGCAACACGGTCATCAATCGCGAACTTGTGCGATTACTCGCCTACCTCGAATCGCCTCTTGTCGCGACGCGGTACCTCGAATACCTCAAAAGCGATCTCCCCCTGGAAGAGCGGACACACCTTCTCACACACGCTCCGTTTTTGACAAAAAGCTGGACTCCGGCAGAACAATTTGAAATCCTCCAGAAGATTGCAACGGTACAGGAAGAATCGACCAGCGAATCGCATACACGATACCTCGATGAAGCCGCGCGACGACTGGTGGCCCGCATGGACGCCAAACAGCAGCAATTGGTCCTCGATCGCGGTGCCGAATGGCCGGGCGCTGCATTGGGTGCCATCGCCTACCTGCCAAAACATCCCAGCGACGACCTGCTCGCTAAACTCATGCGACTGGATCAAGCATTGGTCGACAAGGAGAGTGAGGCGGTTTCGAGACTGCGCATTGGAATCGCCGCGGTACTCGCACGCAGTGGTCGCGACAAAGAAATGGTGTATTTGCGGGAACTCTTCGACAACGAGCCTGAGCGGCGCGACATCTTAGCAGTAGCCCTCGCACAGCAAGCCAGTGGTGCAAACTGGCCCCTGCTTATCGATTCGCTACCGCTCCTCGATGATGGTTACGCCGTGGCGGTCATGGCGAAACTCAATCGCGCAACGGAAACCTGCGAAGATCCCCAGGCGCTGCGACAGGTCATTCTCCTTGGACTCCGACAGAATCAGGACATGGGTCGTAAACTCGCCCTGGCCCTTCTCCAGAAGTGGTCAGGAGAGAATCCGGGCGAAGCGGAGGAACAAAATGTCCAGAAACTCACCGCCTGGCAGGATTGGTTCCGTGCCGAATACCCCGACTTACCTGACCCGGTACTTCCTCAGGATTCGGAACTCGATCGCTACACCTTCGACGAACTGGAGCAATACCTCGAAAGCGACGATGCGCTGGTCGCGAGTCCCGAGAGCGGTCGCATCGTGTATGCGAAAGCGGATTGCATCAAATGCCATCGCTTCGGGGAAATTGGAGGAGGAGTGGGGCCCGATTTGACAAGCGTTGGAAAACGATTCCGAAAGAAGGAATTACTGCAATCGATCGTGTATCCTTCACACTTTATTTCCGACCAATATGCGACCAAAACGGTCGCCACCGCAGGCGGAAAAACACTCAACGGTGTCGTAAAAGAAAACAACGATGGCAGCGTGTTGATTCTCGACCCCGAAGGCAATCGAATCACGGTTGCCGCGGCGGACATCGATGAGATCGTCCCCAATAAAAAGTCGACGATGCCGGCCGGTCTGCTTAACGAACTTTCTCTGGAAGAAATTGCCAGTCTGTTCGCGTTTCTCAACGAGAAGCAAACACCGACCGTTTCCCGAAGAATCGATCGCTCGGTCGGTCAGTGATGTGAGATTCTCCTCGGCAGGCAATTCACCCGACGGCCATGAGTCGTTAGGATGGCCGCTATGAAATCCGCTGCCGATCGCCAAACAATACGCTCTCTCGATCGGTCGTCCCTCGAGGCATATCAACTGACGCGGCTCGAGGTATTATTTCGGGAGGCGCTTCCACAAAATCCGTTTTATAAAGAACGTTTACCGGGTCTCCACTCTCCTCCGACGCAGATCGACCAACTGGCGGAGTTGCCTTTCACGACGAAGGCTGAACTGGCGGGCACGACGAAGGACGGCTGGGCTGCACATCGCACTTTTCCGGTCGAACGATACACGCGATTCCATCAAACATCGGGAACGCACGGTGAGCACCCGCTCATCCTCCTCGACACTCCGGAGGACTGGCAGTGGTGGATCGATTGTTGGCACTATGTACTCGACGCGGCTGAAATCACGGCCACCGATCGATGCTTCCTCGCTTTCTCCTTTGGCCCGTTTATTGGATTTTGGTCAGCGTTCGACGCCCTCGCAGACCGGGGCTCCCTCGTGCTTCCGGGTGGAGGACTTTCCTCCCTCGCCCGTCTGCAAAGGATCGAGGCAGCGGGGGCGACGTGCCTTTTGTGCACACCCAGCTATGCGCTCAGGCTCGCGGAAGTTGCCGCAGAGGAACAGATTGATCTTCGTGGCGGGCCGATCAAAAAAATAATTGTGGCGGGCGAACCGGGCGGATCCATCGCTTCGGTGCGGGAGCGCATTGAATCGATCTGGGGCGCGCAGGTGCTCGATCATGCAGGTGCAACCGAGATCGGTGCGTGGGGTTTCGGAAAACTGGACGAACCGGGTCTTTACATCAACGAAGGGGAGTTCATCGCCGAATTTATCGATCCCCAGTCGGATCGACCTGTTGCCGAAGGTGAGTTGAGCGAACTGGTGATCACGGCCCTCGGTCGCGCCGGACACCCTCTTTTGAGATACCGCACGGGCGACTTGGTTCGCCACCGGAATCCATTGCCCGAAGATGCCACCCGCTTCGTCTCTTTGGTCGATGGTATCCTGGGGCGGACCGATGAGATGGTGATTATTCGTGGCGTGAACATACTCCCCAGTGCCGTTGAACAAATCGTTCGCCAATTCGACATTCCCGAATTTCGCCTCACTGCAAAACGAGAGGGTGCGATGGACAATCTCTCTATCGAGGTCGAGACGACTGCCGCATGCGCCGAAAATGTTCGAGAATCGCTGCAAGTGCGGTTCGGACTCCGCATCGATGTCACCGCAGTCCCGGAAAAATCACTGCCTCGCTTTGAAGGGAAAGCGAAGCGATTCGTCGATCTTCGCAAGAAAGCAATTTAATGGACCTGCAACCGACAAAACTATCGGTGACCGAAGAGCAGAAGTTGGAAATCGAGTGGAGCGATGGTTCCATTCGCCAATACGGATTTGACGAACTGCGCGAAAGCTGCCCCTGCGCGTCATGTCTCGAGCGCAGGCAAAAACCGGAATCGACTTCGCTGCTTCCCATCCTCTCAGCGGAAGAAATCTCGCCCTTGCGAATCGAGCAAATGAACCCGGTCGGCAATTACGCCTACAATATTCGATTCAGTGACGGTCACGATACCGGCATCTACCAACTCACACTTCTGCTGCAACTCGGTCGCGTCGTCGCCTGAGGGCTTACGATGCAGCGCACGGGTCGGGACTCAATTTTCCGGAGCACTCTGAGGTGGAACCAGATTACGGAGTTGATCGAGCGGATTGGCTCCACCTGCGGGAAACGCCGCACCATCAATTGTGGCATCCGCAGCCGGCGGCTTCTTCTCAATGAGTTCCTGTGCCGTCAGATGAATTTTCTGATACGTCGCATCAGAAATTACGTAATACCAATCCGCAAATCGACGGTTCAATTTTGCGGACCGCTCTTTCCCCGCAGCTATTTTTTCCTCATACGCTTGCTGCTTGCGCGCGTTTTCAGCCAAAATGGTTTCGCGCTTGAGCCGCCACTCGTTGGGATCGGTCTTCGGTGGGGAGTCCACTGCTTCGGCCTCTTCGCCCTCAGATGATGCCTCTTCTTCTTCTGCTGTGTTTTCTATTACCGTGTTCTCTGTCGCTGTGGGCGGTTGTTCGGGCGGCACTTCTGCATACTCGGGGCTCTCCAGCAGTTTCGGGTCGAAACGCGTGACCACCATCAAATTTCGCAGCGCGCGACCTGCCTCCGCGGGCTCCTCCGCCTCCGCATTCGCGGCACCCGGATTCTCTTGTGGGCCCCGATCCTCCGGAGAGGAACCTTCTTTGGAACGACCCGCCACGTTACCGAAACGAAGCACATACCGAAGTCCGTCGGCCATCCCGATATTGATTTCGCCATGATTGGAGAGCAGTACATTCTGCACACCACCATCGGATCCTTCGAT
>CACOUL010000006.1 GCA_902630355.1 Planctomycetaceae bacterium | reverse complement strand
GAGGGGAATTGAACTCTCGGTGCTCCGATTTGTGCCCAACTCGTCGAGGCGCTGTAAATCGCCGCGATGATGAGAATCGCACCGTAGAGAATTCGATTGAACGCCAACACCCGTTGCCTCTCTTCCCGCAAAAAGAAGACAAATCGAAACGGAAGGTTTCCGCAGAATGCGGGTAAATAGCAATCGGTTTATCCGAAGTCAACGGGAATTCAACATTGCGGAAGGTTTCTGCTCTTTTTGCCGCCTGTTGTTCGTATTCAGGCCATTTTTCGTGACAGCAGTGCGGGCAAAATCATTGGTCTGAAAGCATCTACAGCATGTGTCTGTCGCGCGACACTAGCGAGAGCGACGTATTGCCAGTCGCCGGTTTTTTCGCTGGGGGCGTAGTCCTGCGAGACAGACTTCCTGCCGATTGTGGCTCAACTGCCTGGCCCGCAGGCGAGGGTATCCCCACGATCCGATCCGCTCGAGATAATTGGGAATCCGGTCGGCCAGGTTCCAGTCTTGAAGTTTGGCCGTAAGGATCACCCCCCAGATGCGGTTCGCTTGATGGGCAACGATCCGCTCGACCTCGTCGAGCATCTTCTCCGGAGCGAGATTCATGTCCGCAGTGAGCCACTGAAATTCCTGGAAGTCGCGCACTCGCACATCGCCACTACGCTTGCGGATATGCTGAAATTCAGGATGAGTCTCAATTCGGGGATCGACCTGGGCAGGGTCAATTCCCGCTACGCGCATTCCAGAGGCCAGCAGCGCCTGGCTGGCACCACCCGGGGCGCAACCGAGTTCGACGCAGCGCTGGCCCGCTTTGATCGGCCAGGCGAGCCACGCGAGCGCTTCGGACATTTTGAGATAGGCTCTGGAGACCATTTCAACCTCACCCGCCGGTTGCCAGAATCCTCCGGGCCACCGTTGGACCCAGCGATCGACGAAGTGGGCCCCGATCCACCATTCATCGGCTTCGACCACAATGCAGTCAAGCACACGCTCGTTGCGCCGCGCAAGATTTTTGTCGCAGCGATTCTCAAACAGATTGCTTCTGGTTGCCGGTGCGGTTTGTCGCAGCGATGCTTCAGCGGCCCGAGAACCGTCATTGAGACCCGGATTGAAATGGTGTTGGCCAGCCGCGAATCGGTCGCGCGGCCATACATGGAGTCGATCAAAGGGGATATCCGCAACTTGATTCCAGAGGGCGAGAGCCCGTTGTTCGTCTGACTCGCCTTGAACTTTGCCCAGGCATCGCCCGGCACTGCGGACGAAGGGGTCGTTGAGTTCCAGAGAATCGAGCAGAGGTTGGGAATGCGGTGTTTTAAAGGTGAGGAAACCGGGGCGAGAAAAGGCAAACCGCAAACCTTTTTCCACCAGATTTTTTTTGATGATTTGCTCACTGCCTATTTGGCAAGTGACAAAAATGAATTGACTGTCCACACACAAATTCCCATTCTGCGCGATGCCCGTGCGGTCGATCCGGGAGAGTCGCTAATCTTTACCCGCGTATTCTAGCAGAGAAAACGAAGCATTGTCTCAAGGGCTGCTTCGGCAATTCCCCTTTGTCGGTAAGCAGATTGCCGGTTGCAAAGTGCTATTTTTCCTGTCGAGAAATGAGTTGACACTGCACCACCGGAATGCCGATATTATAAGTGCAGACTCGCAAGAACGCGTGGGGAGGGCAATATGCGGAGTTGGAAGATGCAATCGAAATCACGGATTATTTTGCAATCGTTCCTGGTGGGCTTCACGATTTGCAGCCTCGGTCTGGTCGAGCCATTTGATGCTCGCGGTCAGGATGCTGAGCGGGCGACCATGGCGGTTGATACCGACGGTTGGTCGAAGAAATACTCGGAGGTCCAGGAGGGGGTCCTCGCGTTCAGGAAGAACGACCGCGCCGATGCCATGGAGAAATTTGAGGCCGCCGCGAACAAGTATCCGGAGTTGCCGCCCTCCGAAATCATTATGGCAATGCTCTATCTCAAGCAAAGCCGGATGGACCGAGCGGTCAATGCCCTCGATACGGCCGCGAGAAAATATCCCGACGATCCTGAAACATTTCTCCTATTGGGCAATCTGGCTTTAGACCAGAATCGCAACACCGATTCGTCGCTTAATTTTGAAAAAGGTCGTACCCTGCTCGAGTCCTACGATGGGGATTCGATGCGTTTGAAAAGATTGCAACTGCGACTTTACGCGGGACTCGCAACATTGGCCGAGCGATTCGACGACTGGCAGACCGCCAATCCTTACCTCAGGGAATGGGTAAACCTCGATCCACAGAATAGCAGCGCCCGCGTGCGTTACGCGCGATCGTTGTTTCGGAACAATCGAGGCCGCGAAGCGATCGGGGAACTGCGAAGCGCAAAGAAAATCGATCCAAAGATCTTGTCGCCATCGATTCTGATGGCGCAATTCTGGATGGAAGCGGGCAATATGGAAGCGGGTCGCCAATGGCTTGAGCGAGCGTCGAATCAGCAATCGGAAGATCTCGATACCCAACTGATGCTGGCGAAATTTCATTGGGATATGAGACAATTCGCGGAAGCAAAAAAAAGCATTGCCCAGGCGCTCCGCTTAGCCGAAGATAATCCGCAAGCAAATCTGCTGGCTGGTCAAATGTCTCATTACAATCACAATTTCGACAAAGCGATAACGCACTTTAAGAAACTGGTCGATAAGGACTCCACCGCACCCGCGGCCATCCAAAAAATTGCCGACCAGCATCTGCTCTACGCACTCGCGGCAGAGGGCACAAAAGAGGGAATCCAAGACGCGATCACCTCGGCAGACTCCAGGGCCGATTTGGAGGCACTTGTTGCCTCATGTTATGCGCATAAGCGTGCCGGCAATAATGAGAAAGCGCTCGCGACCCTTCAGGCAGCACAGCATACGACCAGTGACCCCAATATCAATTATATTTTTGCCTATGTTCTGGCTGACGAGGTGCGCGGGGATAAGGTGCTACCTCTTCTTGAAACGGCGCTCGCCACAGAGGGACTCTTTGTTTTTCGGCGGGATGCAGAGCAACTGAAAGCCAAAATCGCTGCCGACATGAAGTCTCAGTCGGGAGAGAAAGCAGAATAGCAGGACCGCAAGCGAATCGCAGGCGGCACGTTCCGACGCGCAGGCAACGCCTCACCGAGTCTCCTCGCTCTTCGGTGGAGGGCACCACCAGCCTCTGGTGACGATCAAGAGGGTGATGGAGAATCCCAGAAAAAAAATCCCCGACAACCGCGAGTGCGCCAAGTTCACGGCCAGTTGCGGATTTCCCCAGGTGCCAGCGATTTCAACCAGTGCGGCAATGCGGAGCGCATTGAAAAAATAGATTGAGCCGAGACCCACGGAGACGATTGTCAGCCAGGGTAGCCAGCGTATTCTCGGTAGATAAGCGATGCATAGTACCAGGGCGATCAAAAGAAAGGTCGCGAGCGACTCCATCTCAGCACAATAGCGAGTCACGATCAGTCGTGTTCCTTCGCCTTGGATGCCCAGGCGCGGGTTGTGCATTCGCGCCAGACCGGTTTCGGGTTTTCGCCCGCACGATTCGAGTACCTCTGCCGCCATCGCGATTGTAGAAGGGTGCGCCACATTCCAGATCTTTTGGATGTCGGGCACGAGCAGAACAAAATTGATGGCCAGGATGATCACGCCGATCGCCTTATGCCACGAGTGTTGCATCCATGCGATGATTGACGAGAAAGGTAAAAATGTAAGGATTGCCGAGATACCGGTGAACGAAACGACTATGAGCCAACCGGCCGCCTCAAACCAGGCAATGCCTTCTTTACGATCGGCCGCGACCAGTTTGAGGGATAGTTGAATCAGGTAATAGAAGCACCCGAGGTTCACGAGGAGCCACAGTATCGCATACTTTGGGTTTCGTACCCGCGAGGACACCTCCAGGTCTGAAATACTCAGCAAGATAAACAGAGCCATGCCAAGAAACAGTGCACTGCAGAGTTTCGGGTTTGCGAGATACGCCATCCATCCGGACGCGAACTCAACCAACGGCGTCAAAATAATGACTTCGATTGCCAGGAGAAAAACCGGCCCGCCAACGAGAACCAATCGAGATTTGCCAACCGTGCGGAAACAATGGTTTAGAATTTTCGACAAGTGGACCAATCCCCTCCAGATGCGGTTGCGATGCGCTTACGCGGTTGACGAGGGAGCGTGATGACTCGGAAGATCGATGTCAAAAACGCGGATTTGAGCCCAATTGGTTTTGTTTTTCTCGATAAATTCTAAGTGTTCCGGCGCTTCCTGATAGCGGTCGTGCGCCGCACGATCGCGGAAGACGATTTGCAGACCGACCTCAAATTGAGTGTCGTTCACTGCCCGCGTCAAATCGGCGGTGCGTTCCCCGCAAGCAAAAAATACGATTCCATCACTGGGGGAAAGCAACGTTTCAGCCGATTGAACCAACTTTTCGACCGCGTCTTGAGAAGAGTCTTCGAGCTGAAAAAAAACATAGTGTCCTAGCATCTGCGATTCTTTCTCAACGTTTGGGAATTAGGAAGACGTTTCGGAGGGCGAAGGGATTTCAGTCGCTGCGTGGTCCGACCCTTGATCGACGGCGGCGGGGCCGATTAATTCGGCAATTTCCGCATCATCCAGGATTTCGCGCTCCACGAGAGCCTCGGCGAGAGCGACTAATTTGTCGCGGTTCTTTTCGAGCATTTCTTTGGCCGTGTCGGCTGAGCGATGCAGCAGCGTGGCGACCTCCTCGTCGATCAACTGAGCCGTATGTTCGCTGAATTGTCGCTGTTCGTGAATTTCCTTGCCCAGAAAAGGATGTTCCTCACCCAGATGATACGCCACCGGTCCCAACCGTTCGCTCATGCCCCAATGAGCGACCATCTTACGTGCCAAGCTAGTCGCCTGAGAAAGATCATTTTCGGCGCCCGCGCTATATTGGTCGTAGATCATTTTCTCCGCTGCACGACCTCCGAGAATAAATACCAAACGCGAAAGGAGGTCGTCCTCAGAAATGTTGAGTTTGTCCTCCTCCGGAAGTAGCTGAGTCACGCCCAGTGCCCTTCCTCGCGGAATGATGGTTACTTTGTGGAGGCGGTCGCACCCGGGAAGCAGCCATGCCAAAAGTGCGTGTCCTGCCTCGTGATAGGCAGTCATCTCTTTTTCTTTTTCCGAGAGGACCTCTTCTCTCTTGGCCCCCATTAAAATTTTGTCGCGGGCATATTCAAAGTCCGCCATTTCGACCCTTTGCTTGTCGTGTCGCGTTGCCCAGAGCGCCGCCTCGTTGACAAGGTTTCGAATATCAGCACCCGTGAGCCCGATTGAACCGGCAGCCAACTTTTCCAGGTCGACGTTGTCCGCCAGGGGCACATCGCGTACGTGTACGCCAAAAATTTCAACGCGGCCCTTCTGGGTGGGGCGATCCACCGTGACGTGCCGGTCGAAACGGCCCGGACGCAGCAGTGCCGGGTCGAGCACATCGGGTCGATTGGTCGCGGCCATCACAATCACCGACTCGTTGGGTTCAAATCCATCCATCTCACTGAGGATTTGATTGAGCGTTTGTTCCCGCTCATCGTGCCCGCCACCTAATCCTGTCCCTCGATGCCGGCCGACCGCATCAATTTCATCGATGAATAGAATGGCGGGGGATGCGTCCTTCGCCGTCTTAAACAGATCTCGGACTCGACTGGCTCCGACGCCCACAAACATCTGGATGAACTCCGAACCGTTGATGGAGAAGAAGGGAACGCCCGCCTCTCCTGCTACCGCTCTCGCCAGAAGTGTTTTGCCGGTTCCCGGAGGGCCGTTGAGCAGCACCCCCTTTGGCACGCGGCCGCCGAGTCGTTGGAACTTTTTGGGATCTTCTAAAAATTCGATGACTTCTTGCAGATCCAGTTTGACACCCTCGAGTCCCGCCACGTCTTTGAATGTGATTGCCTGCTTATCGCCGTCGTATTTCTGCGCATTGCTCTTGGTGAAACCGGAGAGAAGGCCGCCGCCGCCCATGAATTGGTCCCGGGCTCTGCGGAACATGACCCAGATCACGACAAATAGAAGCACGGTCACGAAGAGGTACACGAACATCACTAAAAACGTGCTGTCCTGCGGAGGGATTGAACGAATGACGACCCCTTGCTTCCGCAATTCTTTATCAAGTTCAGTGCCTCCGAAGGGCGTGAGAACTGTCGCAAAAGACTTTGCTTTCTTCGAATCGCCCGTTTTCTTGAATTTGCCGATGACACGCTGGTTGTCGATTTCGACTTCGGCAATATTGCCCGCCTGAAGTTCTTTCCAGAATTCGTTGTAGGGGATTTCTTCAGGCTGCGAACCCTGCATCGTAAAGATCGCAACCGCAGCGAGCGCCAAGACGCAAATGAAAATAATCGTCGTTGCAGACGGTGCGGACTTCGGCGGAGGGGCATCCGGTCGCTGGGGGGAAGGGTTTTCCATGGACTATCTCAATTGCTGTGGGGCGACTTCGAGAGAAATCGGAATTGCCACGATGGATTATTCGGCCTCGTTTGAGGTTTGCGGAGGTGTCGTCCCTTTTTGATCGCCAGTTTCCGCCTCGCTAGAAGCGGGTGCCTCGACATCGTCGCCACTTGGCGTCGCACTCGGGTCCACAGGCTCACCCTCCTCGAAAAGAAGTTCGAGTTCTAAGTTGCCGTCAGCGTCCCAGCGACGGGTATATCCGTGACGGTCTCCATCTTTAAATTCAACCTCACTCCGCATTTGACCGTCCTCGTACCATTCGGTCGCCACACCATTTCTTTTGCCGGCGACGTAGATAGATTCATTCCGTTTTTGAGGTTCCTCTTGATCTTTCTGAAGGGGAAACCAGCGGATGACGACACCGTCGAGTTGATCGTTTTTGAACGAAAATTTCTCCAGCAGTTGACTGCCGTCTTCACTGTAGTACTCGGTTTGCCCATCACGTTTTCCATCGTTGAAGTTTTCGATCCTTCGTCTGATGCCATCATCGTTGTAATAGACCCAGGTCCCGTTAGGGTTTCCCGCTTTGTTATAGTTGGCCTGCTTAACGAGCGTGCCATTTTCGGCGTACCACTTCCATTCGTCCACGCGATTATTCTCTTCGTAGGCGCCCTCTTTCCAGACGCCGCCAGTCGGATACCACTCCTTGTAGGGCCCGTGAAATCGGTTGGGTCCGTTCCGATAAAAGTGGATGGTCAATTCGCGCTGTGGATTTCCATTTTCGAACCGCTGCTCGACCTTTTGTGCGCGAATGAATTCGGGCGTGTTGTTGATGTTTCCCACTTGGCTCAGCGCAAAGATCGGTTCCGGGTCGACGCTGAATTCATCTTCCGTCTTCTTCGGGGCGTTGTCTTGGGGGTTCTCCGGACTCGCCGTTGAATTCGTCGTCGGAGACTCCACCTGTTCGCTGCTGCAACCGGACATCAACCAAGAGAGGGCTAGAATAAAATAGATGTGTCTTTTCATCGAACTCGCTGGGTGTTCATTCGTTGGTTTGTAGAAGACCGTAGATTTGTGCTGCTCGGGCAAACCGGATGGTTCCCGCCGCTGCAGGAGGCCCGACCCGTTGCATCAGGTCCGACATGATGACATATCTCGTATCTGGGGTCTATTGGCACCAAAATGTGGCGATAACCGAGTCCATCGGCGGGCTGTCCTCGGGGGGAGATAAGGCCCTGATTTATTGTACGGAGACATCCCATCAGGGACCACTGCCGGGTCACAACGTGGTGCAGGGGGCACTAATTTTTTGCAGGGGAGCCCTGCGGATGATGGCGACGGTTAAAGATATCTGCGTCGAACGGATCGCGAGGCTGTCGTGGTGTATTCGCGATTGATCGGCTCGAGTTGCTCGCCCCGATTTCAGCAGGTGGCTTGCTTTGCGGACTGTAGAGAAAGCGGTTGTCCCGGGGGCCTGTTGGTCCCGCGACCACGTCTGTGGGCGGGGGATTGGCGGAGATATGTTGCGCTACCGCAGCGCCGCGCGTTAGGTCCGCAAAGCGATCTAACCAGTGCAGCAATTGCCGCGTCTGTAGTGAATCGGGACTCAGCGGCTGACTTGCCCCGTGTGTTTGTGTGGAGGAGTGGGGGGTGCTGGCAAAATGAAGCAGGGGGCTTTCGTTTACATTTTTTTTGTCGACCCACATCAACACTGCCTGCATGTTACGCAGCGTCAGCCGGCGCGGTAGTTGGTGTCCGCGCGTCGAGCGGTGCAGCTTAAATTGATTAATGTCCCCTCCGTGGCAACCGCGAGTTCCACAACCATTGAGCAGTAGCGGTTGAATGGTGCGGGTGAATGACTCGATCGTCCGGTTTGGCATCGACCGAGAGAGTGTTTCCAGTGCGTCGGCATCGGTCGGCGCAAAAACGGCTCGAGCCCCATTTGGCTGCTCCGCGTCACTGACAGCGGAGAGCGCCTCGCCTTCAGTGGGGATTGCCTCGAGCTGCCGGCGAATAAGGTCGATACGCCGATGGTTCGGTTTTTTTATGATTCCCTCCTCAAGCTGTTCTTGCGCCTCGGTGGCCAATCCTTCGTCGAGACACCATTGTGCCAAACGCAGGTGGTCCCCTGCAGAACCGAACCGCGTTTGATGCTTGAGATAACGGTAAGCTTCTTGCAGCGAGGGGCAAATGTGTTCGACGCGGTCTCGAGCAATCCGTACCTCACTGGTCGGTTGCGTGATCAAGTAATCGTCGCCGTAAATTGCAACTTCTCCGCGGAGTATTTGTCGGTTCGTTAAGAGGATCACCTTGCCGGCGGAAGAGTTCACCCGATCTGCCGTCACGAGCGGAACGTGAAGTGCAGTCGCGATGACGAACCAGAAGAAAATTTTTAAATGCAATATCATCCGTCCGAGATGGAGAGAGAATTGTTGTACTCGGTCCCCGATACGGTGTTCCCGCTAGGGCGTGGGCGGTTGGGAGAGCAGAGCGAGGCGGGAGAGTACGGCAACACGCGCGCTTGGGTCAAGGTGGCATTCTTTTGGCCCTTTTTTGCCGAACTGACTCACTGTCACGTGAAAGGAGCGATACAATTAAATGCTTTCAGAGGAGTGCAAGCAATTCTTGCTTCGTCACCTGCTCGACCACCTTTTTCGCAATTTGCAGCCGAGGATTGAAAATGAATCGAGACCGCACCGTCAGGTGCTATACAAGCGATGGGCAGGGTATTGATCGGCTGAGAAGCGAGGAGCGGTCTGCCGCTTCCCGCCTCGGTCCGCAGGAGGTGCGAGTTGCGGTCCACGCCGTTGCATTGAATTACCGAGATCTCCTTGTGGCAGAGGGACAGTATGGTGGCATGCAGAATCCGCCCATCGTCACGGCTTCAGACATGTCTGGAGTTGTGGTCGAAACGGGCGACGACGTCCGTCATCTCGCCGTCGGCGATCACGTCATCAACGCTCCGGTGCCCGCGTGGACGGACGGCACGCTGCGAAGAGAATGGTCGCGTTCGTTTGTGGGGGGCCAAGGAATAGACGGTGTCCTGGCCGAGGAAGTGATCTATCCGGCGCATGGCTTAATCATCGCGCCGAGTCACTTGTCGCATCCCGAGGCCGCCACGCTGGTGGTCGCCGGGTTGACGGCATGGGCTGCGGTGGTGACGCACGGAGTCGCACAACCGGGCGAGTGGGCGCTGGTCCAGGGCACGGGAGGGGTGGCGATATTCGCGGCACAGATTGCCCGCATGTTGGGCGTTCGCGTGATCCAGACCACCTCCGACAGCGCTAAGGCAAAGCGTTTGAAAGAGGATTTTGGCGTTGCACAAACGCTCGATTATCGCAACGCCGACTGGCCGGAAAAAGTGCGCGAACTGACAGAAGGCAAGGGAGTCGATGTCGTTGTTGAGTTGGCTGGAGGGCGCTCCTTGAGCCAATCGGTAGATGCTTGCAACTATGGTGCTCGGGTGGGTGTGATTGGCGTACTCGATGGATTGGAGAGTCAGCTCAATGTATTCTCTCTGATCATGCGGCAAGTCACTCTTCGCGGCATCTATATGGAGTCGGTTGCCGAACTCGGAAAATTTGCCCGGGCGGTCGAGGCAACCGGCCTGATACCTCTGGTGGATCGTGTCTTTTCGTTTACCGAGGCACACGCCGCTTACGATTATTTGAAAAGTCAGCGGCACTTTGGCAAGGTTGTGATTGGCGTTTGTGATTGAGGCAGTTCGAGAAAGTTATTCTGCAGTCAACTCGTTAGTTTCCTCTTGCGTTGACAGAGGACCGCAAGTCTCTGAGAATAGCGGGAAATCTTTTTTTAACAGTCATTCGGATTGATCGAAAATGGCGACACGGGCTCAGCCAGAGACCATGAACCGCGAGAAGCGGTTTGAAGGGAAAACGGTCGCGATTACCGGCCCCAGTTTGCACGGCATCGGTGGGGCGATCGCCCTGCGACTTGCGGAAGAAGGTGCCTCGCTCTTGCTACTGGCCCTCGAAAAACCATTGGAACTTCTTGATCGCTTAGAGGCGATGGGTTGCCCTGCGGAGTATTTGGTTTGCGATGTGGCAGATCCTCAGGCGGCCAACCGGACCGTTGATGCGATGGATCAAAAACAGATCGCAATCGATGTTCTCATCAACAATGCGGGCGTCGATTGGTCGAGCCCATTTCATTCGATGGATGAAGTCCGCTGGCGCGAAATCGTCGAGGTGAATTTTGTGGGGGTGCTGCGGATGAGTCAGGCCCTCTTGCCGCATCTGCAATGTCGCAAGGGAGTGATCGTCAACATTTCTTCCGCCACCGGCTTTTCGGGGACCGTGGGGCTCGCTGCGTACGGGGCGAGCAAGGCAGCCGTTAATAGCCTGACCCAGTCGCTCGCGGCAGAGTATGCCGATCGCAAAGTGCGCGTTGTGGGTGTGGCTCCGGCTTTGGTTCGCACGCCGATGGTCGCTCCCTATGTGGAAAACGTGACGGCAGAAGACTGGGATGCCATTCAGCGGTGTCACCCGTTGGGTATCGGGTTTCCCGAGGATGTCGCTGCTGCGGTCGCTTTTTTAGCATCCGGCGAAGCGCGATGGATTTCGGGGGTTACGCTTCCGCTCGGCTGGATTCCGCACTGGCCCATGCCTCCGCTTCGCGATGAGTCGCCCCCGACTCCTTAGCGACTGACGCCGACAAAGAAGTGGAAGTTTCGGATGCGGTCGGTCGGGGCACGCTGCACCGGCACGGCAAATCCGAGCGCCAGGGGTACCGGTCCAAGCGCCGGAACATTCAGCCGCAACTCGAAACCCGGCGAGATACGCACATTGGACCAGTCGATCGAAATATTCCGCTCGACCGTTCCGGCATCGACGAAAAAGGCACCGAAGACATTATCGCTCGCCGTCAAAGGAAACAGGTACTCGACGCTGGTGAGCGCCTGGAGATGCCCACCGACAATCACATCACCGACTTTGGGAGATGCACCACGGAAGAAGAAACCGCGAATCGTGGCAAAACCACCAGCATAGAAGTTGTCGTAGATTGGCGTATCGCTTCCGGTCACCCCGAATGTGCCGGCCAGACCGAGCGTGTGCCGACCCGATCCATCCGGTCGCTGTCGCATGACAAAGTATTGGCGACCGTCGAGTACAAAGGTGGGGTACTGCCAGGTACCAATCGCCTGATCGAACGCCAGTTCAATCAGGTGTCCCTCGGAGGGTAGGAAGGCGTTATCCCGCGTATCGTGCATCACGTCCCAGCGAAACGCGATCAACTGATTCTCGCCTACCACCTCCTGCAAGACCTGTGGTGTGGGAACCGTGGGATCGAGGATATTAATCTCTTCGTATCTCGTCGAAAATGTGGTCGAGAGGTCTGGCTGTTCGGGGAAAATGTAACCGAGACTTGTACGTGCACCCCAACGACGCTCATCCCAGTTCAGGTATTGTCGTTCGTAGTAGAAGGCACTCAAACCGAAACTCACTGAACTATTGAATAAATACGGTTCCGCAAAGCTCATCGAATAGCGTTGCAGTTCGGTACCGGGCAGAGCTTCAAGGCGGAATTGCTGTCCCGCACCGCGAAATGCGGTTCCATTGCGCCAGTCGTCCAGTTTGGTGGGCCAGCGGAAAAGGTCGAAGTTTTGTTCATCGATCACAATATTGCCGAGCAGTCCCGAGTCGGAGTTCACGCCGACGCCAAACATGATGCGTCCGGTTTGCGCCTCTTCGAGCATCACATCCAGATCGATCGGGGTAGGATATGGAGTTTCTACGAGAGGCGTTTGCGGCAGGAATGGCGTGGAGTTCTTTGCCCCGGTGTATTGGGCGAGTTTCACGGGAGGGACTCCCGCGGTGGCTCCCGAAGCGTTCGCTGGCTGTTCCAATCCTGCCCCTGCCGGATAGGGATTCACCGGTGTCTTGCTCGCCTGTGGAACCGTAGCGGCACCGGATGCCGGTCCTGCCGCCGTGCGATACACGGGGACCTGGCCGGTGGGAGCCGAGGATGGGGCGGCCGCAACGCTCTGCGGTGTCACCTGTGTGGTTCTCGAGGGCTCACCGTACCGCGGATTGGTGCGATACCACGGTGCGGCGGGGGGTGACGCTGACGGATTGCTCGCCGGGGGTGTGGATGCTGGTCTGCGGTAGTTCGTTGGCGGGCGCAACGGCGCCGTGGGGGCAGGTGTCGTCGCGGGTGAGTTATCGCTCGCTCGAGCAACTCCCTGCGGGAGGTCGGATATGCGGTACCCACCGTAAGACGGCTGTTGGCCCCGCACCACCGGCCGTGCGGCATCGACCGGGTGGTCGGCAGATTCCGTTTCGTCGTGGAGCACCGGAATGGGCTCAGCGAGGCGGCGACTTGTCAAACGGCAGCATCCCGTGGTCGCAAGCAGAGCAACGATCGCAATTAAATATCTCAAATTTTGCTTCTTCATCGCTCGACTCCCTTCGGTTGTTCGGGAAGGGGGCGATGAGGACTTTGCCCGCGGAACTTCGGTTTCCGTTCTCGGTCGGCGATCGACTTCGGATCGTTAGTTGAACTGAAGAGGATTTTGGGTTTCACGCCTCTTTGCGCGTCATTCAAAAACAGCCCACTCGCAGTCAAGCGTCGCTCGCTATCCCGAATTTTTCGAATATCGACGATATCGCCGGGTCGCAAGTCGATTCGGTTGAGGGCCACAAACTTTTGAGTGTGGGGATTATCGCCGGCAATTTTCACGTTAATCCGGCCAACACTGTAGCGGTTACCTTCATTGATGTCATAAACCAGATCGATCTCCGGTGTTTTTTCCAAGGTGCGCGGTGATGGCTTGATGTCTGCCAGGATAAAGCCCAGGGCACCGTAAGCATCGGTAAGTGCCGCTACATCCGTTTGCATTGCCGAAAGATCGAAATACTGCCCGGGCTTCAAATTGAGGATTGGTTTGAGTTGCTCGCTGCCGAATATTGCATTCCCCGAGAAGTTGATATCGCGAATTTTAAATCGCGGGCCTTCATCGATAACGAAAGTCAAATTCAACCACCGGTCATCTTCCGTGAATTCGAGGGAACGACCGACCCGCGCGACCATGTAACCGAGGCTCCGGTAATAGGAAGTCAGTCGATTGACATCTTCGTCAATCTTGCGACGGTCGACATAGCCGCCGGCGATCGGCGTCGCATATTTGATGATGCTCGGTTTCGATTCGATTTGCGTTTTCAATCGCGCTCCCGAAACGATCGAGTTGCCTACAAACTTAACGGTCCAGATCCGTTGCTGCGGACCCTCATCGACGATAAAAATAGCACCT
Source organism: Planctomycetaceae bacterium (assembly GCA_902630355.1). Classification (GTDB taxonomy): domain Bacteria; phylum Planctomycetota; class Planctomycetia; order Pirellulales; family UBA7805; genus UBA7805. The sequence goes on along the minus strand of CACOUL010000006.1, from coordinate 103,384 downwards.
CGATCCGAGCGACTGGTGCCTTCTTTGATTTGAATCTGCGCTTTGTTGAAGCCTTTTTCGTTATAGAAGGCGAGCACTTTCTGACGCGCGTCCTCTACGGCCATGATGTTCAACGGATCGCCGACTTTCATTTCGGTCTTTTTCGTAAGGGTGCGATCCGAAATTTTGTCGTTACCAATAAAGTAGATGTAGTCGAGTTTGGGGAATTCAAATACTTCAAAGATGACAACCACGGAATTCGATTCAGCGGAGGGTCGTGTTTTTACTTTGACGTCGAAGAGTCCCTTCAGTTTTATGAGATTACGAACATCGCGCTGAAGCTTGATGGTATCGAGAGGATCTCCGGGGCGGGAATCGATTTGTTCTTGAATTTTCTTTTTGCTTACCGAGCGATTTCCCTTGATTTGGATATCTGCGATTGTCGTCTCGCCTTCTTGAGGCGAGCGGGTAATCGGGTTATCGAGAGCAAGTTCGGTGATCGCTACCGTTTCGTTTTCGTCATCTTGCGCAGCGGTAGCCGCAGGGAGTGCTAAGCACCCGATGGCCCAAGCGCAAGCCAAGAGCTTACGATCGACGAAACCTCGCAACATATAAATTTTCCTACTGCGAATGCAAAGGAGTGATACGAGTGGCCCGACAGAGACCCGCTATCCGCTGTCGGTATGGATAGGTCCACCGCATCAAGGGTGCGTAGAAATACAGGAACCGCAGAAAAGCAACAAGTCGAATTCTCCGAACCCCTCTTATCGGTGGAGATGCACCATTTTCCGGTTCAAATTGCACGCCGCATGCAGGTGCGTCAGCGAAGGTAATGCTGGCGCGTGAATGCCAGCGTTCAGAAAGGCAGTTGATCGTCAGCGAGTCACGTAGAGAAAGAACCGGTTCAGAATTCCGATTCCGAGTTATACGATTCGAATTCGCTGTACTCGTGCCGCTCCGCATTTTTGAAACGCGTATATTGCTGGAACCAGTGCAACTTGACTTCACCGGTGGGACCGTTTCGTTGCTTCGAAATAATAATATCGGCCTCACCCAGGCAATTGCGAGGATGGCTGCCGTCTCGCATTTGTTCCCGCTCTTGTGCCGTTAGGTAATATTCCTCGCGGTGGACCATCAAGACCACATCGGCATCCTGCTCGATCGCCCCCGATTCTCGCAGATGGCTCAGTTTAGGCCGATTGTCTTTTGTCATTTCGGCCTGACGGTTCAATTGTGCCAGGCAGATGATTGGCACATCCAATTCGCGGGAAAGGACCTTCAATCTTCGGGCCATTTTGGCAACTTGCTCTTGTCGTGGGTCCGACATGGTGTCCGGTTGGATCAACTGCAGATAGTCGACGACAATCAGACCCAGATTTCCGTGACGACGCTTCAGTCGACGGGCCGTTGCCCCGATTTCTGTCACCGTCCGCGACGGACTGTCGTCGATAAAGAGGGGGCTCTTTCCCAGGGTCGCGGAGACATCGATCAGCTTTTTATGGTCCTCGCCCGAGAGGAATCCACTGCGAAATGTGTCTCCAGCAATTTCGCCGCGCGAACACATCATCCGCTGCACCAGCTCCAATCGCGACATCTCGAGACTCACGAACAAAGTCGGCTGGCTCTCCTCCACCGCCGTGTACTCGGCAATGTTTGCCGCCAAGGCGGTCTTGCCCATACTCGGACGTGCGGCAATGATCACCAGTTCCTTCGGGTGGAGCCCCCCGGTGAGTTTATCCAAATCAGTAAACCCGGTCGGTAATCCGGAGGCCCCTCCTTTGGCGCGGGCATCGATCTGTTCGAATGCCTCCATCAGGACATCGTGGATTTCAGCCACCTCATTTGCCGGGGAGCGTTGGTCGCGAATACGGAAGATTTTTTCTTCCGCGTGATTGAGCATTTCACGGCTCGGCTCAGCCTCCTCGTAGGCATCGCGAACGATTTCGGTTCCCGTATGGATCAGCCCCCGCAGCACCGCCTTATCCCGTACGATTCTCGCGTAGTAAGCCGCATTCGCTGCCGTCGGCACCGCCTGTGTGATTTCTGCTAAAAAGCCCGCCCCGCCGATATTCTCGTAATCACCTGCCTTTTTGAGTCGATCGACAAGCAGCGTCATATCGATGCGTTCGCCATTCTCGTACATCTCTTTGATATGAGCGTAAAGCGTTCGCAGGGCTCCATCGTAGAAGTCATCAGGATGAAGAATCAGAGAGATCTCATCGCACGCTTCGGGCAGCACAAGGATGCTGCCGAGGGTGTTCCGCTCAGCTTCGATGCTTGCCGGCGGTTGTCGATCAAAGAGGTGGGGTTGGTTCACCCCAAACTGAGCCCCCGTTTTTTTCTTCGATCCTTCGATCGTTGACATCCACCCACACCCTCCGGGCTACCCGTTCGATCTGTCGCCGAGCATTCCACCCGTCGGCGATTCCACCACGCCCTAACACACTTTTGTTGTAACTGTTGTAACCCACTTTTCGCCCGGGGGCGAGGCCCGCAATTGCTTAAGGCGCCACAGGTTTTCTCGCCCTAGGAGGCACTTTCGGCCGGAGTATCCTCATCGACGGTCGGCACAATCCAGACCTTCAGGCCACTTTCGATCTCACGGCCGAGATGGATTTTTACCGTATAGAGGCCAAGTTCCTTGAGCGGCCCCTCCAGACGCACTTGGTCTTCGGTGATCGAAAACTCGATTTTCTTGAGGGCCGAGACAATCTCCGCAGCGCCCACGCTGCCGTAGAGATGTCCCTCGTCGTTTGCGTTTGCTTCGATCGTCAGGCTTTGCTCAGCCAGCGTTCCGGCAAGCGTACGCAGGCCATCTAGCCGCTGTTCTTCAATCGATTGCAATCGGGCTCGATGTTTTTCTACCATCCGCTTGTGGTGGTCCGTCGCCAGCGTGGCCAGACCTTGTGGGAGCAGGTAATTTTTTGCAAAGCCCGGTTTGACCTCGACCACATCGCCCTGCTGGCCGAGCCCATCGATCGATTGGATCAGCAACAGTTCGATGCCTCCGCGAGGACCATGTGGCAACCGTTGTGCACGGGCCATGTCAATTTTTTGTTTGCGTTTTTTTTGTCGGACTCGCGTCATGAGACACCCTGTGATGCTCGTGGTGATTGATTTATTTCAAGATATGGATTGCCGTGAATGATTGAAAGGACCCTTGCCTTAAAGCCCCTGCCTTAAAAAGGAATGTCGTCTGCCGGTGGTTCTGGTTCAAATCCCGGTTCGTTCTCGGGCGGCGCGCCACCCGCAGGGGCCGTTGATGCCGCGGTGGCCGGTTGCGCTGCCTGGGAACCTCCTCCGCTACGTCCGCCGAGCATTTGCATTTTTTCGCCGACGACACGCAACTTGGAATGCTTCTGTCCGTCCTTCTCCCAGCGATCGAGTTTCAATCGCCCCTCGATCAAGACGGACGACCCTTTACTCAGGTACTGACTGGCAACTTCGGCCGTGCGAGCCCAGAGCGTGATATCGATAAACTGGGTTTCGTCGACCCACTCTCCCGACTGATTCTTGCGACGATCATTCACTGCCAGACCAATTTCAGTGACCGCCGTTCCGCTGGAGATATAGCGCAGTTCGGGATCTCGTGTCAGGTTTCCAACTAAAACAACACGATTGTAACTAGCCATGGCGTGACTCCTTCAGCGACGAGAGTATGAACAAATGTACACCTATGGTATCCTCTGGCGACCCTCAGGGCAAGACCCGGGTCTTTTTTCCCTTTATTCGGCCTCGACTGCCGCTACGGAGACATCTTCCGCCGCCGGACTCGCGACCGCACCTTCTGCCTTTTTCGCAGGGGCGGGGGATTGAGCGACCGACTGTTGGGCATGGCTTATCAAGGCATCCGCGATCCGGGGGTCGATCCGGATGATCAAGTGCCTCAGTAAATCATCTTCCCGATTGGCTTGTTGATTCAAGGCAGCGATTCGTTCTCCATCCATCTTGAAATACATCAGCCAATAGGTCCCCTTACGCTGCCCGTTGATCGGGTACGCCAAACGTCGCTCCTCCCACAGGCGACTGACCACAATGGTTCCCTCCTGCTTCTCGATGAGTGCCTGGAGGTTTCCTGCCACAGATTCGGGGTCCCGTGCATAGCGGTTGGAATTCAGGATGAACAAACCTTCGTAAATGTATTCTGTCAAAACAGTGATCCTCGTTTTTTGTGATGAACTCTTTTTTTGTGTTGATGGTCTGGTTAATAACTTTTCTTTTTCAGGCGACGTCACCATTGAATCGGTTCATTGCTTTATCGACACCTTCGGTAACCCAGAGGGCAACTGCCTGGCAGGCCTCCGCTACCACAGTACTGATTTCTTTCTTTTCTTGGCGGTCAAATTTGCCCAACACAAATCCTGCGGGGTCCCAGTTTTCTGGAACAGGCCCGATACCGAGTCGTAACCGGGGAACCCGATCGCTTCCCAACCGGTGCACAATATCGGCCAGCCCTTTCTGGCCACCCGACCCCCCCCCGGGTCGCACCCGTAACGTGCTCAAAGGCAAATTGAAGTCGTCGCAAACGACAAGTAACGCATTGTCGGCCAACTTGTAGAAGTCTCGTGCCGCCAAAACGCTTCGCCCACTTTCGTTCATAAACGTGTGGGGCGCCAAAAGCAAAACTTGCTCTCCCGCGATCTCCGCTTCGACTACCTCGCCGTGAAATTTCTCCTTGGGTTGTCCGCTACCGTAGTTTCGTTTCAATTCGGCCAGTACCATCCAGCCGACGTTGTGTCTTGTTTCCGAGTATTTGCGACCGGGATTTCCCAGACCTACCACGAGTTTCATCGAATCATCTCATGGACGGGAGTGATCTCTAGGACTCCTCGGCTCCCCCTTCTTCCTCTGTAGGCTTGCGACCGATCACTTCCGGCTCCACGCTCGTATCGGCTGCCATCTCTTCCTCGTCGACTTCCGGCGCCGGTTCGTTGCACTGCACCACAACCGTATCGGGCGTGCAGAGTAATGCGATCTGGTCGGGCAGTTCGATTTGCTCAGCTACAATCGATTCACCGATTCCGAGATGATTGATATTCACTTCAATTTTTTCAGGAATGGAGACAGCCGGGCACTCCACTAAAATATCGTGGATCACCTGATTGATAACGCCACCCTCTTTGGTACCGGGCGCGATTCCTCGTAATTCAAAGCCGACGGCGACTTGAATTCGCTCATCTGCTTTTACTCGAGTGAAATCAATGTGTAGGATCTGGTTGCCCATCGGATCCCATTGAATGTCGCGAATCAGCGCACTCTCTTTAAGGTCTCCCGCCAGTTCGACCAGAGGGCTCCCGTGCTGGACCGAAGCTGCCAAGGCGGCGCTATCAACCGAGAGGCTCACATTCTCGGCCCCGTGTCCGTAAAGGACAGCTGGCGTGGTGCCCGCTGCGCGATCGCGACGGGCATTTCGTTTGCCTCGCGTTTCTCGTTTTTTGACCTCAAGTGTATCTGCCATCGAACTGCCTGTTGCCACCTGCTTGTAAAAATAAACGCCGCTGAATGTAATTCGGCAATTCTCGCATAAAGGGAGACAATTTCAAGGCCGAGAACAACTCCGCCCGGCCCATTGGCTGCGACCCGCGTTCCGGGGTCAGTGCGTGGGGGTCGGAGGGCATTTCCCGTCCGATTCACCGACTCCTGCCCCTGTTTCAGTCGAAGAGGCGGCTGACCGACTCGTTGCGGTGGATTCGCTTGATTCCCTCGCCCAGCAGCGTCGAAACGCTCAAAATCGTGATCTTCGGCAGCAATTGCTCCTCGGCCAGCGGGATCGTGTCGGTGAGCACCACGCTGGTGATAGGGGCGTCTTTGAGTCGTTCTGCCGCCGGGCCACAGAGGACCCCATGGGTTGCCGCCACGTGGATTTCGGCTGCCCCGTTCCGCTGGAGAATTTCGGCTGCCCCGCAGATCGAACCGGCGGTGCTGATGATGTCATCGAACATCAATACGGTTTTTCCCTCCACCGGTCCGCCGATAATATTTTCCTGCTTTGTTTTTTCGGCACTACTGCGCCGCTTGTCGACGATGGCCAAACGTCCGCCGAGTCGCTTCACGTGCCCCAAGGCGCGCTTAATGCTTCCCTCATCCGGGCTCACAATCACGATTTTATCGCCGGTGAGTTCGTGGGCGAGAAAGTGTTCGTTCAAAACGGGGGCCGCGTAGAGGTGATCGACCGGAACGTCAAAAAAGCCTTGAATTTGCGCGGCGTGCAAGTCCATGGTCAGCACCCGGTCGGCACCCGCCCGTGTGATCAAGTTGGCAACGAGTTTGGCGGTGATCGGCACCCGCCCTTCATCCTTGCGATCTTGCCTCGCGTAGCCATAGTAGGGCATCACGGCCGTCACACGCTCGGCACTGGCTCGCTTGCAACTCTCGATCATGATCAACAACTCCATCAGGTTGTTGTTGACCGGTGGGCCGGTGGGTTGAATGAGAAAGACATCGCGGCCGCGGATGTCTTCCTCAATTTTGCATGAGATTTCACCATCCGGGAAATCGCCGAGGGCAATTTTCCCCATGGGGAGTCCCAGGTATTGGCAGATGCGACTGGCGAGTTCTGGATTCGCGCGGCCGCTGAATATTTTGATGTCCTTCATGACGTTTATGCCCCGAGGCGATTCATCTCCTCTGCGACGACTTCGAGGTCCTCCATCGTGTTGATGCTCAAAGACTCACACGGTTTGAGTGCATCGAGTGCGATCACTTCTTTTTTCTCCGCCAACAGTAAGCCGGGACAATCGGTGATGTAATACTCTCCCTGGGCATTGGTATTGTCGATTGCATCGAGCGAAGCGAGCAAGTCCCCGCAATTAAATACGTAGCAACTCAGATTCACTTCCTTGATCTGCTGTTGCTCCTCGGTTGCATCCTTCTGTTCGACAACGCCGACAAAGCGGCCCTCGGCATCACGCACGACTCGACCAAAGCCCGTGGGGTCGTCCCGGTACCCGGTTCCCAGGATACATGCCGGCTCACGAGAATCAAATTCGGCGAAGAGGGCGGTGATCGAATCGGCTTGCATGAGCGGTGAATCGCCGGCGACGATCAAGACTGGACCCTCCGTTCCGGCCAGCGCCTCGCGGCACATCATCACAGCATGCCCGGTTCCTAATTGCTCGGTCTGCTCAGCGAATACCACATCTTCACGCGGCGCCAACTGCTCGCGTACCAACTCCGCGCGGTGACCGACCACGACGATCTGCTTTGTTACCCCCGCTTCACGGAGCGCGTCGAGAACATACTCAATCATCGGTCGCCCGCAGACGGGGACGAGTACTTTGGGCAAATCGGACTGCATCCGGGTTCCCTTGCCCGCGGCCATCACAATCGCCGTCCGCTGTTTCATTTTTACGCCTCTTTCAAGCTGTTTTTCACTATGTTGTTGCACCGAAAGGTAACGGGAACCGTACTATGACTGATCGCTGCAGGGACGACTAGACTCGTCGCCGACAGATTCGCAAAAACGGGCTCCCGCTTTTCCGGCGCAGACCCATCTGTTAGGCTCAAAGGGCACCCGAGTTCCTCCCGTGGAACTGGGGTTTCTTTGTTTAAGGGGCACGAGGTCGCTTCTACCGAGGCGAGGGCGTTCATGCAGCAGGCAATCGAAAAGGCCGATGTATTGATTGAAGCCTTGGGCTGGATTCGCGCGCTGCGCGACAAGGTCACCGTCATCAAACTCGGTGGCAGTGTGATGGAAGATGAAACGGCTCTGGCGCATTTACTCCTCGACGTGGTCTTCATGGAGACGGTGGGGATGCGACCGGTGATCGTGCACGGAGGGGGGGCTGCGATAAGTCGTGCCATGGAGGCGGAGGGGCTTTCCCCGCAGTTCGTGGAGGGACGCCGCGTCACCGATGCTGCCGCTTTGGCGCTCGTCGAGCGGGTTCTGGCGGAGGAGGTCAACGAAAAAATCGCCAATAAAATCGAAGAATTGGGCGGTCGCTCGATGCCTTTGAATTTCCAGTCCAGCAACGTACTCTTCGGTCGACCTCTTCGCCTTGAGGATCGTACGGGGCAACCGGTCGATTTGGGTTTTGTGGCCGAGGTGACGCGGGTCGAGCGGAGCGTGATCGAAAACTTCTGTTATGCCGGGACCGTCCCGGTGATCCCCTCGATGTGCCTGGATGTCGAGGATGAAACCCAAAAATACAACGTGAACGCCGACACGGCCGCTCGCGCCGTGGCCGAATCTCTGGGGGCCGAAAAGTTGGTTCTCCTCAGTGACGTGAGCGGCGTTTGTCGCGATAAAGCGGACCCCACCTCGTTGATCAGCACGCTTTCGCCCGAGGAGGCGGATGCGCTGATTGCCAGTGGCATTATTGATGAAGGGATGATCCCCAAGGTACAAGCGTGCTTGGAAACGTTGCGCGCCGGGGTGGCGAAGGCACATATCATCGATGGCCGCTTGCGACATTCGCTCCTGCTGGAGGTATATACTAATCAAGGTGTGGGTACCCAGATTTTGAGAGACTCGGCATGAGTACAGAGCCATCCATCGCTGAGGACGTCCGCGAACAGTTCTCGCGATATGTCGTCCCCAATTACGGCCGCTTTCCGGTGGAGTTGGTCCGTGGCGAGGGATCCCGTGTCTGGGATCGCAATGGCCGCCGCTATCTCGATCTTTTCCCCGGCTGGGGTTGCAACCTTCTGGGGCATTGCCCTCCTCCGGTGGTCGAAGCGGTGCAGGCGCAGGTCGGACAACTGATCCATGTTCCCAACACCTGGTACACGGAGTTGCAGGGCCGGTGGGCCGAGTTGCTTTCGAACCGTTCGTTCGGCGGACAGGCCTTCTTCTGCAATTCGGGTGCCGAGGCGAACGAGGCGGCGATCAAACTTGCAAGATTGCATTCGCCCAAAGACCGCTTCAAAATTATTACATTCACCGGCGGGTTTCACGGTCGCACACTTGCCGCCACGGCGGCCACCGCTCAGGTGAAATACCACGAAGGGATCGGTCCCTTGATGGCCGGTTTCCGCTACGCACCGTTCGGTGACCTTGAGGCGGTTCACAAACTGGTGGACGAACAAACCTGTGCGATTCTTGTCGAACCGGTACAGGGAGAAGGGGGCGTACAACTGCCGCCCTCCGGTTTTCTGGAGGGACTCCGCGCTACCTGCGACGAACACGAATTACTCCTGATTTTTGATGAGGTGCAGACCGGATGTGGGCGAACCGGAGAGTGGTTCGCCTATCAGCATTTTGGCGTCCTGCCCGATGTGATGACCCTCGCCAAATCACTCTGTGGCGGGATCGCCGGCGGTGCCTTGCTCACGACCCCCGAGATCGCTCCGAGCCTACGTCCCGGCATGCATGCGGCGACCTTCGGCGGCAATCCGATAGCCGCAGCTGCAGGAATTGCCACCATCGAAATGATCGAAGCGGAGGGGCTGCTCGAGCGGGCCCAGGCGCTGTCCGATTATTTCCGCGGTCGCTTCGAAGCGCTCCGCGATTCCTGTTCGCTGATCCGCGAGGTCCGCATTCTTGGATTGATGATCGGGCTGGAGGTAGATGCAGATGGCAGTGCCGTCGTGCAGCGATGCCTTGAGGAGGGACTGCTGGTCAACTGCACGCAGGAGCGGGTGATCCGTCTGCTCCCCGCCATGACCCTCAGCGACGACGAGGCGGAAGAGGGCTGCCATATCCTCGAGCGAATTCTGAAAGACCTCTCTTAATGTGAACCTTCCTTCCCCAAGCGACACTCATGCGACATCTCCTCACACTTTTTGATTTGCAGCCGATGGAACTCGAGGCGATCTTCACGATCACTCACGACCTGAAGGAAAAGTTCGCCGCGGGCCTCCGTGAGCCGATCCTCCCAGGACGCGTTTTGGCGATGCTTTTTGAGCGGCCATCGCTACGGACTCGCGTCAGTTTTGAAGCGGCAATCCTGCAATTGGGTGGGGGAAGTCTTTTTCTCGGTGAGGATGTAGGCTTCGGAAGTCGCGAGAGCGTGGAGGATTGTGGCCGCGTGCTCGGCCAGTTTGTCGATGTGATTGTCTCGCGGACACGGGAGCATCAGAGTCTGGTGGATTTTGCCTCGAACTGCGCCTGCAGTGTGATCAACGGACTTTCCGAGCAGGCCCACCCCTGCCAGGCGTTGGCCGATCTCTACACGATCCGCGAGCAGTTGGGGGGGCTGAAAACGTTGCGGCTCGCCTGGGTCGGCGACGGCAACAACGTGGCGCGGTCGCTGGCAATCGGCTGCGCGAAGATGGGGTATTCGTTTGTGGCCGCCTCCCCACCGGGATACCAACTCGACGGTTCCTACCTCGACGAGGTTCGCAGAGCGGTGCCGGGCGCGGAGATCGAACAGATCGAAGATCCGCGTGAGGCAGTGGAGGGTGCGGACGTCGTTTATACCGACGTCTGGGCGAGTATGGGTCAGGAAGCGGAGAAGCAGTCGCGGGCCGAGTCTTTTGCCGCCTATCAGGTCGACAGAAAACTCATGAGTATGGCCCCCGAGCGGGCGATCTTCATGCACTGCATGCCAGCCCACCGGGGCATGGAGGTCACGGCCGATGTCCTCGATGGACCCCAGAGCGTGGTACTCGAGCAGGCAGCCAACCGGATGCACGTACAAAAAGGTTTACTCGCCTGGCTGCTAGGGAAGCAGTCCTGAATCAAAGAGACAAAAATTATTTGAGAAGAAACAACTTCGGGAGCGACTTGCGATGCGGCACGACGGACGAAAAAAGGATGATCTGCGTAAAATCACAATCAAGCGCAAATACACGCGGATCACTCCCGGCAGTGTGCTGATCGCGGCTGGCGGGACCCGTGTCCTCTGCACGGCAAGCGTCGAGGAGGATGTTCCGCCCTGGATGGCGGGCAAGGGGAAGGGCTGGGTCACGGCCGAATACAACATGTTGCCCGGAAGCACGAGCCCGCGCAAGCGGCGCGACCGTGGAGGCAAAGTCGACGGCCGCACGACCGAAATTCAGCGATTGATCGGGCGCAGTCTACGGGCGGTCGTCGATCTCGAGGCGCTCGGCGAGCGGATGATCACGCTCGACTGCGATGTGATTGAGGCGGACGGGGGAACGCGAACGGCCAGTATCACGGGCGCTTTCGTTGCGTTGGTCGATGCGCTGCGTAGCGTGTGTGGCAAGCGGGGTCCTCTCCCGCTGACCGACAGCGTGGCGGCGGTGAGCGTGGGTGTGGTCGATCGCCGCGTGGTTCTCGATCTCGATTATCATGAAGATTTTGCTGCTGCGGTCGATATGAATGTGGTGATGACCGGTGGCGGCCGCTTTATCGAGGTGCAGGGGACCGGGGAGGAGGCGACCTTCAGCGAAAAGGAACTCAGCGATTTGCTGCGGTCCGCCAAAATCGGCATTAAGCGGCTCACCGCGCTGCAGAAAAAAGCGCTCGGGGCAAGTTGGCCCTTTTGAGCTTCAGGCACTGAAGAAGGTCGGATAGGTTGCGCCACTGGCGAGTCGGTCGGCAAGCACCGCCGCCTCCATCAAGTGGTAATCGCCCCAGAGACACGATTCGCCCTGCGGCACGGCTTTGCCCTCGGCGGTATGGTCCCAGCCGCGCGGCCGGTGGTAGAGGGCATGCAGCAGGAGCCCCTGATGGTTCTCGTCCGAACTCAGGTAGGGTGGCTCGAGCAGGCGGTGAAGGATCGTGAGACCGGCGGCCGAGTAGCGGGCAGCGCGCTCCGGTTTCTTCTCTTTCAGGTAGTGGCCAAGCCGCAAAAAGCCTTGCGCCGCAATCGCTGCCGCCGAACTGTCAACCGGTTCGTGTGGGTTGTCTACCTCGGCCGGGCGGTCGAGATAGTCGCCAAGCTGAGCAAGCCCCGGTGCACCGGTGTCCCAGTAGGGGATGCCATCGGTCGGCGTGTTGTCGATATAAAACTCGGCAGCCGCAACGGCGGCCCGCTGCATGATCTGCTCGTTCTCACTGCGGCCCCCCGCTTCGACAAGTTCCGCATCGCTGCAAGTGACGAGAAATTCAAGCTCTTCGGCATACCCGGTAAGAATCCACGCCAGGCCACGGGTCCAGGTCGTGAAGGGCGAGTAACCCTGCTGCGTACTCGGGCAGCGGAAATTTCCGTCGTTCACGTTGAACACCGCTTCGTGCGCCACCCGTCCCGCCACATCATAGTGGTCGCGGTCCTCTCCATAGTAAACATTGTAGCGTGCGGTCGAACGGGCGTGTTCCAGTAGCCGATCGAGCAGTGAGACCGACTCGTCGTTTTCATCGAGCAGTCGCTGTCCGAGTCGGTGCGCGAGGGCCAGGGAGCGGAGCGAGCGGATCGTATCGCAAAAGAGGGAGTGCGGTCCGTTGAACGAATAGATATAGCCATCGCCGTCGCTCGTCTCACTCCACCGCACGGCCTGCACGGCCCCGGAGACTTTGAGGGCAAGTTCATAAAGCTGAAGTTCTCGTTCGTCGGCGGCCATGCGGCCTTCGAGCATGAGCCGACGGAGATTGCCGTAGGTGCTCACGTTATTAAAACCGTGGTCATGCACACCAAAGTGGGTCAGGTGAGGCGCCATTCGCTCGAGCGTGTTGCAGCGACCCATCTCGAGAAATGTTTCGTCGCCGGTCGCATCGAACTGTAGAATCTGACAGCCAAACTGAAAGCCTTGCGTCCATTCGGTCCAGCCCTGCGGCTGGTAGCGTCCACCGACAGTGAACACGGGAGTTGCCGATTGAAGCTGTGGATCTTCGTGCATCGCACGGATTTTTTTCGCCGACAACTCCCAGAGTGGCACGAGGTTCTCGTGAAGGTCGGCAGGTTGTAAATCGGTGTTGATCTGCAGCATGCGTCGGGTCAATCAATCGTTGTGTTTTTTTGCTTTGTTTTTTTGTCCGTATCGGCCATGGCATCCCCCATCTTAGTCGGCACGAAACCGTGCGATAGTCGGCACTTCAGCCAAAGGCCCTAAAAGGGAGGGAATGTCCTTATTTCACGCTTGGGTTATGATCTGAAAGGTTGGTCGCGGCCCGAAAGATTGCCATGTTTTTGAAGATAAAATCCCGTGCCCTCTGATTGCAACTCCCAGAGCCCCGCACCGTGTCTGAAAAACCAACCGATCGTCGCAGCTTTCTCAAACGCTCGGCAACCGAACTGACCATTCTGCCACTTTCGGTGGTTGCGGCCGATCGAGCGGCGGCTGCGACCCAAGGGTTCGCACCAGCCGACAAGTTCCAGCCCGAAGAATTTTGGCGCGAGCGAATCACGCCCCCCGACGATGGCCAGCGACTCGGTTGGTTTGTCGATTCCCGCCGCTGTTTCGGCTGCCACGCCTGCGAAGTGAGCTGTAAGGCAGAGAACGATGTACCGCTTGGCAACTACATACGGCAAACGATTTATAAGGATGTGGGGGAGTATCCCCAGGTCGCCCGTCTTTTTTTGCCGATGGCCTGTCAGCACTGTGAAGACGCGCCCTGTATCAAAGCGTGTCCTTGCGGCGCACTTCATAAAGAAGCGGGTGGAACGGTGGCGGTCGATTACAATACATGCTGTGGGCACGGCACTTGCGTCGAGGTCTGCCCCTATGGTGCGATTTATCTCGACCCGGTCGCCAAGCAGGCGGTCAAGTGCCACAACTGTTATCACCGTACCGAGCAGGGCATGGAGCCCGCCTGCGTGCCGACCTGTCCCTCTGAAGCGCTCTACTTCGGCGATCTGAATGATCCGGAGTCGAAGATCAGCAAAGCGATGGCCGATGCGGAAGCGTCGGGCGAGAAACTGCAACAGTTGCGCGAGGAAAAGGGTACGGTGCCCCGGACCTGGTTTGCAGGCGATGGTGTGGTCGAAATTGAAGAGCGGGTGCCGCGCGAGGGTGAGTCGTACGGTACTGCGGCATACGACATCTTCAACTGGACGGCGTCGAAGGACGATGAGAATGCGAGTGAGACGTCAGAGGAGTCGACCTGATGCGGAAGCAAACCCCATCGCGGCGACGCTTTCTCAAGTTGGGCTTGGCCGGATCGGCCGCGCTTGCCGCGGTCGGATGGGACCGCGCGGCCGAGGCGGCGGACGGTGAGCCGTTGCCGCAGGGCATTGATCTTGAGAAGTGGAAAAAGCTCAAAGCGGATCCCTATGCGGAAGGGAGCGCGCCGATGCCGGGAGTCTGCCAGTTGCCCGGACCGCTGGCCAAGCGAAACTGGCCCGATCGCAGCAAGTACGAGGGCGCGGAAAAAGTGCCCGGCATGTGCCAACTCTGCAGTACGGTTTGCGGAATCGTCGGCTATGTCAAAGAGGATCGGTTGCTCAAGATCGAAGGAAACCCGAACGATCCGAACAGCCGGGGGCACCTTTGCGCTCGCGGGCACGCGGGACTCAATCACCAATATCATCCCGAACGGTTACTCTATCCCCTGCGTCGCGTCGGTAAGCGGGGTGAAGGAAAGTGGAAGCGAATCAGTTGGGAAGAAGCCCTCGATGAAATCGCGGAGAGCCTGAAAAAAGTCCGCCAGAGCGGGCACCCGGAGGAGTTTGCATTTCACCAGGGTCGGCAACGGAGCAAGGATGCGATCAAGCGATTTTTGGATGCGTTTGGAACCAGCACGCAGTTGAGTCACCGCTCGCTTTGTTCGGGCAATCGCCGGGCTGCAAATTTAACCATGCTCTGGGAGAGTGACTGGGACCTGAACGATGTCGAACATTCCAGATACATTCTCAACTTCGGCTCCAATGCGTTTGAAGCCCACCAAGGGCACGTGTCCTTTGCCACCCGGATTCAGAACGGACGCTTTAATAATGGTGCCAAGTTGGTCACCTTCGATGTGCGACTTTCCAATACGGCTGGCAGCAGCGACGAGTGGTTTGCGCCTTTTCCCGGGACCGATGGAGCCATTGCCCTGGCCATGGGGCAGGCCATTTTTGCCGCCGGGCTCGAAGACCGCGATTTTATCGATCAGTGGACGACCGTCTCAGCCGACGAATTAAAAGCGCACCTCCAGGTGTACACGCCCGAGTGGGCGGAAAAAGTCAGCGGCGTGCCGGCGGGGGATATCCGCCGGATCGCCCTCGAGTTTGCCCGGGCCGCTCCGGCCTGCACCACCATGTGTAATCGAGGGAGTTCTGCGCACTTAAACGGGTTTTACAACGACCGTGCGATTCAACTGCTTAACGCGATCGTCGGTAGCGTGGGCAAAAAGGGTGGCTGGTGTTGGTCTCCCTGGGGTGGCGTGGACCCGAACATGAAAACGCCCCCGATGCCTCCGAGTGCGAAGACCTGGAGCGTGCTGGAGGATCCCCCCGAATATCCCCTGGCCAATGTCTGGCGGCGGATGCGGGTCGGTGAGATTATCTATCTGTACCTTTTGCAGGATCGGGCCAAGTTGCAGGTCTACATGACCTACAATCTCGATTCGCCACTCACCTGGCCCGAGGAAAGTCTGACCCGCGATGTGCTGACCGACGAAGAGAAGATCGGCCTGCACGTGTGCATCAACTGTTTTTACAACGAGACGGCACACTTTGCCGATATTGTGCTGCCCTGGACCACGTACCTCGAGCGGTGGGACCTCGATGCCCGCGGTTCCTACAATCTGCGGCCTTACGTCGGGCTGCGAACCCCGATGGTCGAGCCGTTGGGCGAAGCCCGCGACATCCGTGACTTCTTTCCCGAGTTGGCGCACAAGATTGGCGGCGGCATGGAGCAGTGGTACGCATATGGATCGACCGAAGATTATTTGCGGGAATGGGCCCAAAACGTTCCGGTCAATCCACAAACCGGCAAGTCGGGTCTGGACCGCTTGCTCGAGGAGGGGGTCTGGGAGGATACAAACCGTTCACCGTTTTATGAACCGTACAACATCGCGGTTGAGCCGGCAGAGATGGTCGATGCCCGGGTGGATCCCCAGACTCAGATCATTTCCCGCAGCGGTCGCGGCATCGGGATCATGACCCCGAGCGGGCCGAAACGCGGCTTTGCCACTCCGAGCCGGAAATTGGAAATCCGCAGCCTGTTCGTCGAGCGGATCGGCAACAACGAAGATTGCACGAGCGAGATCGCCCGTGCCGGTAGCAAAAAAACCAAAAACCGTCCCGCCGTGCATGCCGGTCACGATGTGAAAATCGATCCGATGCCGATCTGGTTCCAACTCGACGAGCATCAAGATCTGGCAGAAGACGAGTTGATTATGACCAGTTTCAAGTGGAACGTACACAATCACGGTCGCACGATGAACCTCAAGTGGCTTGCTGAGATCGTGCATTCGAATCCCGCCTGGCTCAATCCGCAAACTGCCAAGCGACTTGGACTGCAGAATGGCGACTGGATTGAAATCACTTCCTATCAATCCGAGTACCTCGCCGAGCAATCGCCGCATCTCGCCCATCGCGGCCCCGTATCGCCGGAGGGCCGACGCGAGGTGTCGCGCATGCGGGTACCGATCGTGATCATGGAGGGGATTCATCCACGCGCGATCGCCATGAGTAATTCGTGCGGACACACTCAGTACACCAATGTGGCACGAGCCGAGAAGCGGCCGAGTCCGGCTGATATTTTGGCTGGCTCGGATCCTCAGGCGTATCGGGATGCTGACTGGGAACGCAACATGTGGTGGGAGGATACGACCGGAGAGAATCCGCTCACCTGGCAGCGGAACACCGGTCGGGGTTGGAATCAAAACCGCTTAATGCCCATTTCGCCGGATCCGGTGACCGGTCAGCAGGCATACCATGACACGGTCGTATCGATTGCTCGCATCGGTTGAATGGAAATATAAAAGTATGCAACTCGACCTCGAATCGACCGATGACCAGCGGACTGCGACAGTCGGTATGTATCGACTGTTGGCCACCTTGTGGTGCAGTGAAGTGAGCGGTGCGTTGCTTGTCGAATTGCAATCGGGAAATTGCGGGGCAACGTTTGCCGAACATCAATTTTTCGCACCCGGCGAGGCAATCTACGCCAGCAGCCTGGCCGCAGATTATTGTCAGTTGTTTGTCGGTCCCCGCGATCATGTGCCACCCTATCAGTCGGTTTGGGAAGAGGGGCAACTTGCCGGTCGCGCGGCCGCTTCGATGCGGCGATACGGCGAACTTTTGGAGCGTCCCCTGCTGCAGCGAGAGATCGAGGCCGATCACCTGGGCCGCCAGTTGGCGATGATGGGGGAGATTGTCGCGGGGATGGCGACCGTACACTCTGAGGATGAGAGCTACGCCGCCTACGATGGATTGGGTCGCGAGTTTTTTGCGGCCCACTTGCGCTGGCCTGCACCGCTTTTGGCCCGGGCCGAGCAGCAGGCCCAAACGCAGTTTTATCGGGCCCTGAGTCGGTGTACGGCCGACTTTCTCGAGACGGAAGCGGCGTTTTGGAGTTGATCTGACTTTCGAAAATGTGGCGCGTCACGTGGCCGATAAGTGTGCTGCCCCAAAGGTGATATCGCAGGTATACTTGCGGTGGCGATTCCGCCACGTGGGGCCGGTAGCTCAGTCGGTTAGAGCAAGCGACTCATAATCGCTGGGTCGGGGGTTCGAGTCCCTCCCGGCCTACACTTTACGTGCCCGGCAGGTGCGCCCTGCCGGGCATTTTTTGTGACCGACTCAGTAGTTTAGAATCCATTCCGTTTTCATTTCCCTTGTACTCCGATCAGTGGTAAATGCAATAGTTTGCTCGCTGTGACATAGATTCTACCGGCCCTCCAGAGTTAAAAACGGCCCTTTGGTTTTTGTATCCTCGTAGCGATCGGAAACACTGGCAGTCGGATGGCCCGGCTTTTTCTGGGCAAATGGGACGGCGGCACGAAAGAATCCGTCTTCGCAGCTGCAGAGCACCTTCCTCGGGTCGACTCCTCGATTCATGCAATCATCAAGCGGCTAATCTGCCAACTTGACTGTTTGGAACGCCGATATGCTGCGACATCACGGTTGATCTCCGTCAGGAACAAAATTGCGATTCGGATAAGACCGAGCTGTCGATCATCCATAGCGTGACCACTTCGGCGAGGACACTTGGTCTACGCACCGGCCTGCTCGAAGCCCTTTTTACGGAGCATTTGTTGCGAGTTTCGAGATGAGAGCGGTGGCGAGTGAGGAACTGAGTGCGCCTTCGGAGACGAAACCGTTTTTCGGCAAAATTTTCCGCCAACCGGGTTTTATTTCGTTTAAAGCTGCGTTATTATAGCGGCAGCCAATTGAGAATTAGTCTCAATAGCAGTCGTTCGCCGCGTTTTTCACGTTTCTCCATGCGGGATTCAACAGATGTCGGCGAAGTCCCGCCATATGTTCGAGCGAACCGCATCGCCCTCCTCTGCCACGCGCGTTCCCTGGTTCATTCGCCTCTTAAAATTCCACGCTACTGGTCCCCACCATACACGAGGAGAACACCAAAACTATGAATCCTTCCATTGCAATTTTTTACGGATCAAGTACCGGAAACACCGAAATGGCGGCAGAAAAAATCAAAGAGGAACTCGGCGATTTTGTGAGTCATGTCGCCGACGTTGCCAAGTCGAGTCCGGAAGACCTCCAGCCCTACGATATTTTGCTTTTGGGCGTCTCGACTTGGAATATTGGTGAGATGCAAGATGACTGGGATTCATTCATCCCCAATATGGAGGGGCTCGATCTTTCCGGAAAGAAAGTAGGTTTCTTTGCGATGGGTGATGCCGTTGGGTACCCCTATAATTTTCTCGACGCGATGGGCCAATTGTGGAATGTCGTGAAAGAGTTGGGTGGTCCAGAACTCGTCGGGGTCTGGCCTTCCGAAGGCTATGAATTCGATGAATCGGAAGCAATGTTTGATGAGAGCCATTTTCTTGGCTTGGGCCTCGATGAGGAAAATCAGCCGGAAATGCACGATGAGCGTATTCACGCCTGGCTCATGAAGGTGATGACCGACTGCAAATTATTGCCGGTGTAATCGATGGCGGCGGCTACTGGGGAGCGCGCACCGCTTCGAGCAAGATCATGAGGAGCGTGCCCCGTTCCAGTGATGCATAGTACCGGCTTGCCTCGTGCGGATTGAACGAGGTGGGAAAGATCGTCTCTTGCGAGAAGTCTCTTGCGAGAAGAAGGGAGGCCCGATGGCACTCTCCAGTCCCAGCGCCCAGCGCGACGGTAAGATCTTCATCGGTGGGCAACACGTTCTCCAGCTTCCCCTGCTCGCATCGGAATTTTCCATCGTCTTGTGCTCGCATTCGGTTCGACTCTCGATCCGCTATCAGCACTGCTCGTTAAAAAGAAACCAGCAACGGCGCGAGGTGTCGCGAACGTTTTGAGGAAAAACCGATGTGAAAAATTGCTTGAAACATCAAGTAATTCCATTAGACTAAGGAGATTGCACAGTCCTTTTGCGAGGCCGGCTCATGCGCTCAGCGGTAGTGTTTCTTCTGGTGGCTTTTGCCACCTCCTCAGCCTCTGCCGATGTCGTTTACAACAACTTGGGCCCCGGCGATACATTCTCAGCCGGTGGTAGAATCCTCACGGGGCCCGACAATATCTCCTTTGGCGATATCAATCAGGCGGCTTCTTTCAGTGTGGGGCCCACGGCCCACTACCTGACCGATGTTGTGCTGGGTCTCGGCGTGCGCGACACGCCCGCTTCCCCGTTTGCTCCCTCGAGCGTCAACGTAGTGGTGGCCGATGATAATTCGGGCGCCCCGGGTGCCGTGCTGCTCACGATGCCCTACTCGATCACCACGCCGGGCGATCAGGCGATTACGGTGCAGGATGCGGGATCAGTATTACTGGCGGCCAACACCGATTACTGGGTCATCGCCGATGCTCAGGGCGGCTTCGATGGGTCCTGGCTTTTCAATAACCAAGGTGCGTTCGGGCTGACGGCCGGGCAGAGCAACGGCAATGCCTGGAACCTCCGGCCGGACGATGAGATGTACGCGTTGCGGGTGAATGGCAACCCGGCGGTGCCTGAACCGGCGACCCTGCTGCTGGCGGTGTTGGGTCTGATGTTGTCGGGAATGCGAAGTGGTCGATCGGCTTAATCGCAAAAAGCCACAACCACCACCCCGAGAGTGATCGCCACGCAAACGATCAGAATGGCGGCCCGCAGCAGAATGCGCAGCAACCGTTCAACACGGTCTGCCGCCCGATCGGAGAGAACCCGACCATAGGTTTTCTCACTACAGGAATGAACAATCTGCCGGAGTGTGACCGATCGCCGGATGGCGATGCGGGCCGCAAAGGTTGCAGTAAGCCAGATGATGAGCCACGGCAGATCGGCCAAGACGGGGTGCGGCGCAAGGGCGAGTAATGGTCCGCCCCAAATCGACACAATCGCGAGGGTGATCACCGCGCCGATCACCATCGATGCGCCGATGAATTCTCTGTCGGCCAGTTGAGGTTCAGGCGCTTCTTGCATCTCTTGCGTCACAGCGGTGCCTTTCTCGTTCTCGTGTCGCTAGGTCCATCGGTGATTTCAAAATGGAGTGATCACTTTTCACCGAGACCGAAATTCGACATGGAGTCTTATTGCGTGGACCCAAGGTCTTGCGATGGGGAGTTCACGCGTAGGATACCCATTCTTCTGGTGGGGTTGGCGATTCATTTTTGAAAAAATTTTTATAACTTGTTGACGCATGAAGCGGATTGATTAGTTTGGCGAGTGGCCAGTTCGTTTATCGTTTCCAGGGGATAGCTCATGCGGTCGATGTGGTTGGTGCTTCGGGCAGATGTGCTCTCTGCCCCTTTCGCCCTCGCGGTGCTGCTGCTTTGCGGCAGTTCAGCTGAGGCAACGATTCTGAACGATTATAGTCTCGTGGTTACCGGCAACCTGCGTAGTAGCAGCGAAGTGGAGGGCCGGGTGCTGGTGGGCGGCGACATCAATGGCATTAATAACTCGAGTTCCAATTACGGAATCCATCTCGATGCGGGCGCTTACAGTGGAGTCGACACGCTGCTGGTGGGTGGCGATATCAATCCGACGATCAATCTCAACGCAGGGCATGCCAGGATCGGCGGGAGCGTGGCCGGAGGCATCAACGCGAATAACGGCTCGACCTGGGTCGATGGTGACGCGACCGTGGCAGCTGAGGTGGCGGCTGCGTCGAGTGAAATGACGAATTTGAGCAGCTATCTTTACTCTTTCGGTGGCGACTCCGTATCGCTACCGGGCAGTCAACCGGCCGCGGTCAATTTCTCCGCCACACCCAACTCGGAAGGCGTGGCATTTTTCAACATCGGCAATGGGAGCAACCTTTTCGATAATGATAAGGTTCAGCAGATGAGCCTGACCATGGGAAGTGCAGACTTTGTGGTGATTAACGTGGGTGGTACCAGCATTCACTGGAATCATGGCAACATGGTGGGAGAATTTACCACCGAGACGGGCCGCTCGCGTGTCCTCTGGAATTTTTATGAGGCAACCTACCTCAACACACACTCGCGAGGTTTCAACGGTTCGCTTTTGGCGCCCCATTCCTTCCTCCGCGTGGAGGGGGTGGTGGAAGGAAGCGTCTTTGTGAAAAGTTTCCGTCAAATGGGCGAAGTCCATCTGCCGGTTTTCGCAATGGACACCTTTCCTGGTCCACCCGATCCCGGGCCCTCGGTGCCGGAACCGTCGACCCTGCTGCTGGCCGTATGGGGGCTGTTGGTTGCCGCTGCATCTCGTCGCCGCCCGGTCCGATAGCCGGGGGGCTGAGTCGCTTTGCCGGGCACTTTATGCGTCGCATGCACTGGTGGCACGCTCGATTTTCCCGGAGCGATCGGCGGTTTGAGTAACGAAAAACTTTCTCTCGCGGCGTTTTCCACTGCCTGCTACACTGCCGCCGCAAGACGATCCCTTTGATTTCCCACCGCACGCTTTGGCAGGTGAGCAGATGACACCACAGGTCCCGACCGAATCCGATCGCGCGATCGATGTGCTGCAGTACAGCCCCGGTCGCAGTGGCTCGACAATGCTCTATCACGTGCTGCAACACCTGGGAACAAATGTGCAAAAGACACACGAGTGTCTGCAGACGGAAGCGAAGGTCGTGATCACCTATCGTCACCCGTGCGATGTGTTTTGTTCTTTTTGTCGCATCAGCCAGGATCTTGATGGCGACGGCGATCTTGAGCGGGCGATGCACCGTTGGTGGAATCCTCTTCTTCACGTGACGATAAAGCGCGGCATCCGCTATGTGCGCAAAGGATATGGCCGGATGCAAAAATATCTCGATTCGGACATGGAGATGTGCTTCCTCCGTTACGAGCGATTTAAGGACGATTACGACTATCTCTTCGATTCTCTGGAGCCCTTCTTGCAGATTCCGATCTCGCGGGAGATGCGCGATCGGGTCCGGGAGGCAACATCGTTCGAAAAAAACAAATCGGCCGCCGCCGCCTACGGAAGTTTCAAGGATTTTGATACCGCCACCCTGCTGCACGGAAAGCATCTCGGTAGCGGGGCGGTCGACCAGTGGCGGAGCGTCTGCCCCGGTTGGATGCAAAGACTCGTAGAGAGGCAACTGCGAGATGAGGTTGCGTTCTATCAGAATTTGGCCGATCGCTTCGAAGCCTCTACGGTCGCTAATAGAGAGCGTGCCGCCTGATAGGGTGCGTTGCGGCATTCTGCTACAATCCCCTTTTCTCGCTTTCCGATTCCACGGTCGACCGGTAGGAGTCTTCATGTCCTCAAAAATGCGATGCCGTTTTCTCGTAGCTTGCCTTCTTGCGAGTTTGCTCTGCCCGACGGGTGGAGCCCGTGGGCACGAGGAATCTGATGCACCCGAAGCGGCAGGCAAGCCACTTCGCGTTCTGGTCTACTCCGATACGGGGGATTATCGCCATCCGGAAATCCCTGCGCTCAATCGCTGGTTGGTCCTCGAGGGCACTAAGCAGGGGATGGTGATGGATGTGACGGAACATCACCGCGATTTAAAACCCGAGGTCCTCGATCGCTACGATGTGCTGCTGCTCAACAATGCGAATGGCCTTTCCGACGTACTCCCGGAGGAATCGCGCAAGGCGGTCGAAGAGTGGTTTGCAAAGGGCCATGGGATTGTGGGTCTGCACGCGGCGCTGGTGCGTCAGCAAAAGTGGCCTTGGCTTTTGGATCTCGGGGGCTGCGATTTCGACAGCGACTCGACGTTTCAAAAAGCAAAGGTCATCGTCGATCCGGCCGCCAAAGAGCACCCGTCAGTCAAAGGTCATGGGCCCGAGTTCTGGTACAGCGCCGACTGGTCAAACCACACCCGCAGCGTGACCGGGCTGCCGGGCGTGAAGGTGCTGTTGCGGGTTGATGAGACGACCTATGAACCGGTCCGCGAGTTTTTTCAGAAGTTGGGCGGTAAGCCGATGGGCAAAGACCACCCGATCGCCTGGACCACCGAAAAGCACGGCGGCCGATTTTTCTATACCGAACTGGGCCACGATGTGCGGTCGCTCGATACCGACTTCGGTCGGCAGCATGTCTTTGAGGGCATTCGTTGGGCCGCAGACGCACCGACCGCACCTACAACGCCGCGGGTGCTGCTGCTCGGCGATTCGATCTCGATGGGCTACCACCGGGCGGTAGTCGCGGGCCTCGATGGCGAGGCGGTCGTGATCCGCCCCGAGGAGAACTGCGAGGGAACCACCAAAGGCGCGGCGCAAATTGAAAAGTGGCTTGCCCTTGAAGGGGGTAACTTTGACGTCGTTCACTTCAACTTCGGGCTGCACGATCTGAAACGGGTCAAACCGGATGGTCAGGCGTCGGATGATCCGTCCGACCCGTCGCAGGCAGACCCGGCAACCTATGCGCGGCAACTCCGCCGCATTGTCGATGCGATCCGTGCCAGTGGCGCAACGCCCATATTTGCGACCACCACCCCGGTTCCGGCAGGCAAGGTCCGGCCGCACCGCGAGCGGGCAGACGTCGATCGCTACAACCAGATCGCCCGCCAAATCATGGCCGAACACAAGATCACCGTCAACGATCTGAACCGCTTCGCAGCGCCGAA
This sequence comes from Planctomycetaceae bacterium, assembly GCA_902630355.1. Lineage (GTDB taxonomy): Bacteria > Planctomycetota > Planctomycetia > Pirellulales > UBA7805 > UBA7805. The sequence continues at coordinate 79,560 of CACOUL010000006.1, read as the reverse complement.
GCTCGATGCGCTACAGCGACCGGTGAACGTTCACTTCACGCCCGAAGGTTCGCGGGCCCTGGGCGAGCGGGTGACCGAAACGATCCGCGATGCACTCCCACTAAGACGCCAATAATTCGTCCCGCAGTTTTTTGCAACTCAAGTCAACTCGGGTGCTGCCGGAAAATCGAGTTCCGAACCGAACACGTGGTTGAACAGGTTGGTGTAGCTGACCAATGCGATCATTGCCACCGACTCGGCGATTTGCGCGTCGCTGTAACCGGCACTGCGGACCGCTTCGACGTCAGCATCGTCGACAAATCCGTTGGTCTCGACGACGCGAAAGACGAATTTGATCAGTGCGTCTCGCTGGGCATTGCTCGAACCGCCACGGCGAAACTCGATCACTTCATCGGCCGAGAGTCCTGCCTTTTGCGCGAGCATCGTATGCGCCGCAACACAGTATCCGCAATCATTCTTTTCACTCAGGGAAAGATAGATGGCCTCTCGATCCTCTGCCGCTAGTTCGCCGGCGGCTAGTGCGCCGGAAAGACCCGTGTAGGCCTTCAACGCCGCAGCACTATTGCCCATGCCCTTAAAGATGTTGATCACCTTACCGAGCTTCTGCTCGAAGGCGCCAAATATTTCCTTTACTTCTCCGGTGGCTTCACTCGGGTCGACGACGTGCAAACGGGGCATCGCTGCTTCTCCTGATCAGGTTGTGTTGTGGGTGGTGTTCTATCTTTAGTGGGAGTGCCGTTGTACGTCACGCGGCCCTGCGCGTCGATACCCCACTAATCGGTTTGCAGATGTCGCGTCAGAAAAGTGCGCACATCATTCCAGTAGTCGTCCCGCACCCGAAAGAAAAGCTGATGGCCGTCTGCCGCCGGTGGACCGAACGGGGGATAGAGAATCCATTCCGCCTCGACACCCTTGCCGCGCAGTTTCTGCATTGCCTGCCGAGCAAGTGCCACGTGGTCGGCCTGTCGGGTGTCATTCTCGGCGACCAAGATTAGGACCGGCGGCATCGGTGGCGACGCGCGACCGAGCGCCCGATCGAGTGCTCCGCGACCGGGGGCAGGGGCCATCAGGATCGCCGCCCGCAGATCGGTGTGCTCGACTGCAGCGATCAGCGCAAGCAGGCCCCCTCGCGAAAAACCGATCACCGCCATCCGCTGCGGATCGACTCGCGGCAGATTTTTTAGATACGCGAGCGCACATCGCGTTTGGTCGATTTCGGTTTTGAGGGTGGTGCCCCCGAGTCGCATCGGGGCCAGGGCGACGTAACCGCTGCGTGCCAGCGCGGCGAGCGATGCTCGGGGATCACCCCCCACTTTGCCGCCGCGTCCCCCGTGCAAAAAGAGGACAACCGGGAAGGGACCATCCCCCTCGGGTATCGCCCGGAAGGCGGGCAGTCGGTCGTCGCCGGTCGGAAATCGAATTTTCTCGACCTCGGTCGCGGCGACTGTGTCTGCCAACAGTGCGAGAAACAAAAAGAGTTTGTATCGGTTTGACATGAGCTTGCCCCGCGACCCCTTAGTCTCGCTGCCCATAGTAAATAACCCCTCGCAGTAGAGTTAGTTGCGATGGATTTGCCGCAAGCGACATTTTTTCGGTCTCCCCCTTTTTGGTAGTGACTGGCAACCGCTGGTTGTGCAGTTTCAGGTCATCCGTTACACAGATCGGGAAACGAATATCGATCGTGTTACAAAACGAAGGAGATTCCCATGACGACCTGCCGAGCGGCCCGCACCCTGATGCGTCTGGCGATTACCCTGCTCTTTGCAATCACCTTTGTTTTGGCCGGGTGGAATAAGTGGATGATGGGCAGCGCGCCCGATTGGTTTGTTCAACAGTTTGCCGAGACTCCGCTCGGCGGACTGCCCCAGACACCCCTGTTTCTCTTGTTGGCCCTCGGCGAATCGTTGCTCGGCCTCGGTGCGGTGGTGAGCCTTTTTCTCGGCGAGTGGTTCCGCGAGCGGGCTCCCCTTTTGAAACTGGTACTCGCCGGGTCGCTCTTGATGTTTGTGGCCCTTGGCTTCGGGGCGCGCCTTTCACATAAATATGAAGATGCCGCGTTTCATTTCATGTATTTCACCGGCACGCTCTTAGCCCTGGTGGTGATCGATCGCGATGACCGCCTAGCAGCAAGTTGCGAAGCGAAACAAACGGCATAAGGTGGTTTCCATGTGGCGAATTTTAATAAGCTGCCAATATGCCCTCGCACTCTTTGCTACCGTTCTGGTTTATCCCATGCGGGCCGATGAGCCGTCGGTGGCAACCTTTTGGGCAGCGGCCGCTGAAGTGAATATCACCCCACAGATCGGTATCCCGCTTGTGGGACCGGGCAGCGCGAGTACCGGGGTGGCCGACGAACTGTTTGCCCGGATTCTCGTGCTCAGTGACGGACACCAGTCGGTGGTGATCGTGACGAGCGATCTAGTCGGTGTCGGCATCCCCTATGCCGAGGCAGTCGGCGCGGCGATCGAGAAAAAAACGGGAATCCCGGCCGGGCGGGTGATGTTCAACTGTTCGCATACCCACAGCGGTCCCGGTGCGTCTCTACCGGAGGACGATACGGAAGCATCCTATGGCCGCGAGGTGTTCGGCAAAGTGGTTGCCGCTACCGTCGACTGTGTGAGTCGTCTCGAGCCGGCCCGGCTGCGTGCCGGTCGCGAGGCGGTGCAGATCGGCTTTAATCGCCGTATGCCGCGCGGCGATGGCATTACGATGGCCCCCAACCCGCACGGCTCGGTGGTCCCCTGGGTTGACGTGCTTGGGGTCTACCGCAAAGACGGAACGCGGATTGCCATCCTGTTTTCCTACGCGGCGCATCCGGTCGTGATCCACTCGGCCAGTACACTCATCAGCGCCGACTATCCGGGCTATGCGGTGGCGCACCTGCGGCGGATGCTCGGTGGCGGTGACGCCGAGAGTGGCTTGCTCCTCTTTGCGCAAGGTTGCGGCGGAAACATCAATGCCTTTCCGCTCAAAGGAGGACTCGAGGCGTGCAGTCGCACCGGGTTGGTGCTCGCCCAAGCGGTGACCCGCGTTTCGCTTGAGGATGTGCCTCCCGCTCCAATCCGCGACGCATCGCTCACGGTGCAACTGCCGCTGCAGAAGCCGCCACCGGTTGCCGAGTGCAAGCGATTGTTGGCCGCAGACCCCGACGATCAGCGACTCGTAGAGCTATTACAACTTGCGAAAGAAAACAAACCGCGAACGATGCCCTATCCGATCCGAGGGTTTGCCTTGGGCAACACGCTCTGTATCCTTTCGCTCCCGCACGAGAGCTTTTGCGATTATCAACTGTGGGCTGATGGGGAATCGCCCTACCGCGATACGTTTGTCTTCGGCTACACCGGCGGGGTACATGCCTATGTAGCCACGGCCCGGGCGTATCGCATGGGTCTGCTCGGCGGCTACGAAGCCTCGCCGCGCCGCAGTGGTTTGAACAGCCAGTATCGGACGCCCCCGCAACCGGTGGCCGAGCAGATCATCAAAGGAGGCATCACCGAAATCTGGCGGTCGCTTGCACAGTCTGCGGAAAACCAATCGGCCCAAACTCAGTCTTCGGCAAAGTAGTGTGCCCGGTCGACCGGACGGACCAGAAGATTGGCCACCAGAGCAACGGTTAACAGGCCGGCCATCACCAGCATCGTCGAATTATAGACGGTACTCGTCGGATCGATCGTGCCGGCCGGGGCAATCTCCATCAGTTTGGCGAGCGTGACCGTCTTGCTCTGCACTAACGCTTCCAACTTTTCGACCGGTTCGCCGAATACATTTTGAAACTCGGCCGGATCGATCGAAGGAATCAATTCATGGATGGCCGTGCGGATCGAGCGGGCGCGAAACCAGGTGATGCACCACGGCCCCAGCACTCCGGCGACGCTCCAGGCGGTGAGCAACCGACCGTGGATGCCACCGACAAACCGGGTGCCGAACAGATCGGCCAGATAGGCCGGGATCGTGGCAAAGCCGCCTCCGTAGAGCGTGAAGATCAGCATCACGATCGCATAGAAGAGGACCAGCCAGAACAGGGCAGGCTGATTGGCAACGCCGACCGCCGTGACGGGGATCAGCAGATAGAGGGCGATGCCAAGAATAAAAAAAAGGGTGTAGGTCGTTTTGCGGCCCAGATAATCGGAGGCACTGGCCCAAAAAAATCGCCCCAGCATGTTAAAGACACTAATCATCAGCACAAACGTAGCGGCGAAACCGCTCGTTACGATTGATGGAAGCGCCGAGCCGAAAATTTCGCTCATCATCGTTTTGGCCACACCCAGCACGCCGATTCCTGCGGTGACGTTCAGGCAGAGGACGATCCAGACGAGATAAAACTGCGGCGTGCGGACGGCCTGTTCAATGCTGACGTCATGGCTGCTGACGAGTTTGCGTTTTTTCTTTTCGGCCGCTGCCGTATCGTAGCTTGCAGGTTGCCAGTCGGCCGGCGGGATTCGATAGGCGAAGGCGGCGACGAGCATTACCGCCGCGTAGAGACCGGAGAGCACAAAAAAGGTTTGGGCAATGCCGGTGCGGCCGGTACCCACCACGTACACGCCCGCCTCGCCGGGACGGATCATGTTTTTGATTTCGCTCGGGCCGACGACGACCACCTCCCGCTCGCTCCCGTCGACGTCGGCCATCCGTTTGCCGTCGACCGTGCGAGGGGTCACCTGCTCGACGGTGCCCAGGTAGGCGGGAGGCTCGTAAAAGTGGTGGATCAACGCCTCGTTCATCGGCGTGGCGATCAGGGCGCCACCGCCAAAGCCCATGATCGCCAGACCGGCCGCCATTCCCCGCCGATCGGGAAACCAGCGGATGAGCGTGCTGACCGGCGAAACATAGCCGAGTCCCAGCCCGATGCCGCCCAGCACGCCGTAGCCCAGATAGAGCAGCGCGAGCTGATGCAGTTCGATGCCGATTCCCCCGATCAAAAAGCCGCCGCCCCAGCAGAGGGCGGCCACTACGCCGACCATCCGCGGCCCGACCCGCTCGAGCCACTTGCCGGCGACCGCTGCGGCCAGCCCCAAAGTGGCGATGGCGACGGTGAAGATCCCGACGACCTCGGAGAGGGTCCAGTCATCGGCCGCACTGGTGACCACCCCCCGGACTTTGACGAGTGCCGGATTAAAAATACTCCAGGCGTAGACCGAGCCGATGCAGAGGTGGATTGCAATCGAAGCGGGGGGAACTTTCCAGCGGTTATAGCCAGCCGGGGCAACGATCCGTTCTTTCGACAACAGAGACAACATGCAACGTTTCTGCCAGGAGTGTGACGCAAGTTGTCGCGATTGTCCCGTCTGCTTCGTGCCGCGTCAAACCAGATCAGGCGGTTACGCAAGAAATCGCGCAAAGACATTGCGGGTCATCCGCTGCACCCGCTCGTCCGGTCCTTTGAGCCGGTCGGTCACCCGTACGCAACCGGGCGGTGTGGCCAGCCCGTCCCACCACCACCAGGTCGAGGCATTGAAAACCCAGTTGTCTTTTTTGCCCGGATAGATCGTGGCATGATAATGTCCGTCGCCCCCGTAGCCATCGCTTACCTCGCCGCTGGCCACCACGCTCAGGCCGGGAATTTCTGCCGGACCGCTGTTCCATTCCCAGCCGATCAGTCCCGAAATCGAATCGCCATTCTGCATGCCGGTGCCTTCGTACAACCAGTGCGAATCGTCGCGGCAAATCCAATCGGCGATGCCCATGTAGGGATAGACGTTGCGGGCTCCGATCAAAAGGCCCTCGGAGGGCGCGAGTGTCGGCAACTTTTGGGTGCCCGGATAGCGGGCCAGGCACTCGGCCAGCGCTTCGGGAGTTTCTGCTTCATCGTCGAGCGGACCGAACAGGCCCTGCCGCGTGATCGTGCGATATTTTTCGCCCGCCGCATTGGGAAGAAAGGGGATCACGCACCAGCAGGTATCGCCACTGAAAAAGGCGGCATTCATTCCCGCATCGACCGCCTGCCTCACGTTGTCGAACATGGCCAGCGACCAGTACTCGTCGTGACCGACCGAGAGAAAGCTTTTGGAGCGGCGCAAGCCGAGCCGATCGGTGTGCGTGTCGAGCGTGCTGATGTAGGAGACGTCGTAGCCCTCCTTTTCCATCCAGTAGGCGAGCGGATACTCCCAGAGAAAATATTCGCCACTACCGAGGGTGAGCGGTGCCTTGTGGCCGTGCCAATTCCACGCATACGGCCGGTCCCAACTGACTGAAACGCCGGGGCCGCAGTAGGCCCGGGGATTTTCTCCATCGTTGTAGAGCGAAAAGCCACCCGGCCAGAGATTGTAGGCGAGCCAACTCGCATCGCTGACCTGAAAGAGAAAATCGCACTCCCGATCATCACGGACGATGAAGATGATGTAGCTTTGCGCGCCATCTTTCTCGGCGGTGAGTTTGGCTAGATAGACACCGCTGAGCCAATCGTCGGGGATGGCAAGCTCCGCTGAGGTTTCCCACGTGCATTCCCGCAAGCGGTCCTCGCCCACCGGGGGTTCTGCTTGCGGCTGACCCTCAAAGCGGCCGAGTCGCATCATGTGCCGGCCACCGGTGCCCTGGTAGTAGCCGGTGCGATAGATGTCGATGGTGAAAGGAGATGCGGGCCGGGTGCTGACTTTGAGCTCGAGCGTCTCGCCCGGCCGCACGCTCGGCGCGGATGCATAGCCTTCGATCCGTGAGCTGCGACGACGGTTGTCGTCGTCGACCAGTGTGCAGGCGAGCATCCAATCGCGTGTGCCCGGCTGCGCGTTTTCCCGGGCCACTCGGTCGCTGCGATTTTTGGGCACAGCCGCTCGGGCACGACTCGCAATACCGGTCAGCGGTAGGGCGAGTCCGGCACCGGCCGTTGCTTCAAATAGTCGCCGGCGGGTGAGCCGCTGGGCGTTTCCATGTTTGCCAGAGTGCATTTCCATGCCCATAGTCTCGCCGCACGGTACCGGTGGGTCAAACGGTGGGGCACACCACGACGGCTCACTGGGCGAGCGAGGGCACAAATTCGGGGCGGATCACCCGGCAATCGAGGGGCCCGAGTTTTTCGACTAAGCGGTCAAACGTGCCCTCATCGGGAAGCGTACCGATAATCGCCCCACCGGAGCCGGCGAATTTGGCCGTCGCGCCCGCCTCGCGGGCCACGCGAACCATCCGCTCCTGTCCCGAGGCCACGTTGCAGATGCTGTGGCGAAGATCAAAGTTCTCGTCCACCAGTTGTCCGAAACCTACCACATCGTCCTCGGCGAGTGCGGCCTTGGCCGCGACAGTGATCTGTGCAAACCGCTCCATCGCGGCGATCACATCCGGATTGCCCTGCTCGTAACGGGCCCGCAGATCGTTGTGGACCACCTCGGTCGGTTCGCTTTCGTTGGTGCTGTAGGCGACATACAAGGGCGGCAACTGGGCCACATCGAGCGGTTCGTATTGTCCGCAGGCAAACCCCTGCTTCTCGCGCATCGTCGCCTCACCGAAATCCATGAAGACCGCACCCTGGTACACCTGCGAGACCCGGTCCTGTAAACCGGCGCCGATGCCCAACTCCTCTCGCTCCACCGCCAGCGCCAGCGACGGCTGCACGTCGAGCGGAATCTCGATGTCGTAAAACTCCATCAGGCAGCGAAGCGTGGCGATGATAATCGCACTCGAGCCGGCGAGCCCGACCTGCCGCGGGATATTGCTCTCGTACCTCACTGAAAAGTTACGGTCGTGCAACGCGACATTTTCGCGGCGGCAGTAATCGACAAAAAGTTTGATCGTTGCCTTCACCAGCCGCACGCCGCCATAATAGCCATGCAGCACCACATCGTCTGCGAGTTGCTCGATCGAATCGAAGCGACTGCGATCCTCCTGGCTCCAGACAATCTCGATCTGCTCCCATTCGTACAGCGAGACCTGGGCCCAAAGATTACCGAGTCCGATCGAGATCGTCTTGCCGTGGTAGCCATCGGACGGGTTGCCGATCAGTCCGGCACGGGCAAATGCTTTTTTTCTGATCAGTTCCATCGAGTGTGTATCCTCGACTGCGCAAAAAGTGGCGTTAAAGCAATTTTTCAATCGCAGCCCGAAAGGCGGGGCCGTAATCGGGATCGGCCAGGGCAAACTCGGCAAAGGCTTCGAAGTAGCGCTCGTAGGAACCGATGTCGTAACGCCGCTCGGTCTCCGGCAAGCGTACGCCGAGCACTCGTCCCCCATCTTGAATCAACATCCGGATTGCATCGGTCAGTTGGATTTCATTGTTCTTGCCCGGTTGCGTGCGCTCGAGGCAATCAAAAATTTTGCTACTGAAAACATAGCGAGCCGCCACTGCCAGTTGGCTCGGTGCCTCGGCCACCGACGGTTTTTCCACAAGGTCAGCCAGTTCAAAGATGGCATCAACAGTGCCCTTCGGTTCGGCAATACCGTAGTGCACCACATCTTCGGCGGGCACCTGCTCAAAGGCGATCACCGCCTCGACACCCTGCTGCTCAAACTGCTCGGCCATCGTCCGCACGACTTGCGACTGGGCACTCACGCCCAGGATTGAGTCTCCGAGGGCGACGACGAAATTTTGATCACCAACCAACGGTTTGGCACATAATACCGCGTGTCCAAGGCCAAGTTGCTGACGCTGCCGCGTATAGAAAAATTCCAAATCTTCCCGCTCGAAGGAGAGATCCTGCAAGATTTCCTCTTTCCCCGTTTCGCGCAGGTGCTGGATCAGTTCGTTGTCGGTATCGAAATGATTTTCGATGGCCGCTTTTCCGGGACCGGTCACAAAGATCAGCCGATGAATATCACAGCGATGCAACTCCTCGGCCACATACTGGACCACCGGCGAGCGGCCTACGGCAAGCATTTCTTTCGGTTGGCTTTTGGTCAGCGGCAACAATCGCGTGCCCCGGCCTGCGACTGGTACAACGGCAAGATCAATTGACATTCGCAAGTGTCCTCTTATGTTGTAGCCACCGGCTCTTATGTTGTAGCCACCGGCCTGCGAGGAAAGGGGCCAATTATAACGCCAAGGCTCGATTAGATCGACAGCATGAATGGGCCCGATCGATCTGGCCTCTCAAGACAATGACAGATCACTCTCACGATACGATGAGCGACGCTTCCGCTTCGACTCAGATTGAGGCGGACGAAAAAGATTTCTATGAGGCATTTCGTAGAGACTATCCCATCTGGTGGCGGATCACTTTCCTGCTTCCGCCTTTAAGTACCCTCGTCATTTGCCTGGTTGTAGTTGTTTTGGGTGGCATTTTACAACTGCAGAACTTGCTGATTGCGGCAGCCTTGGCTTTTTTCTTTCTCGGTAAATTTGTCATTCTTGGCAGTGAGCAGTTGAGTTTGGACCCCTTCGAGTTATTTACACTCGTCGTTTACATGGACATCATGACCGGCATGCTGTTGGTCTTTCATGCCGGTTTTCTTTTCCGTATCCCGTATCTCGGCTCGCGGCTTTTGGTGGTGGCCCGCGATAGCCAGCAGTTACTCGCTGGGCATCCCTGGATTCGCCGAGCAACGTTTATAGGAATCACGCTGTATGTAATGTTCCCTCTTGCGGCGACCGGTGCGGTGGGGGCCGCGATCTTCGGCCGGCTGCTCGGCATGTCGCGGCTTAGTACGTTCCTGGCAATTTGCCTCGGAAGCATTTTGGGTTGCGGCATCATGGTTTACGGCTCGGTGCTCATCGATAAATATATTGGGCGCGACAATCCAATGCTTACAATCGGCGGCGTTGCGATTGTCACCGCACTCATTTTGCTGCTCAACTATCGCTATCGTAAAATGAAACAACGTTCGCAGGCCAATTAGTTTCTGGTTTGTTTTGAGTAGCTCGTGGCACGCGCAAATGACTTCCACTGACCAAGGTTTGCTTGTTGTGATTCCTACGTACAACGAGCGATCTAACTTACCTGAGCTGAGCCAAGAAATATTGGCGGCGCTGCCGGACTGCGAGATTCTCATCGTGGACGATGCGTCACCTGATGGTACTGGCGACTGGTGTGCGGCGCAAAAGAGTCTGCCGATACATCTGCTTTCGCGCTCAGGTAAAAAAGGAATCGGTTCGGCGCTACTCGCCGGTTTGCGTTATGCAAATGAGAACGAGTACCGGATCGTGGTAACGATGGATGCCGATTTTTCACATTCACCTGAGGAATTGCAGAAACTCGTGGCCCCGATGGATGAGCAGGGGGGAGATCAACACGGCGTGGATCAAGTCGCCGATGTCACGATCGCCTCACGGTACATTGCCGGTGGCAGCATCGAGGGTTGGCCCCTTAGGCGAATCGTGATGAGCCGGCTGGTCAACTGGTTTGCCCGTTGGTTTCTGGGGCTACGCGTTCGCGATTGCAGTACCGGTTTTCGCTGTTATCGCATGGCAACTCTCGGACCCGTTCTTCATGAAAATTTCTATGCCCGCGGTTACGCCTTTGAAGAGGAAATTCTTTTCCGTCTGCAGCGGCGGGGCGCGCACCTGGCAGAAATCCCCTCTCGCTTTGTCGATCGCGATCGGGGTGGCTCGAAATTGAATCTCGGTGAAGCGGTGAAGGCCGGCTGGGTACTCATCCGCTTGAGCCTCGGACGTCTTTGGCCCTGTTCGACTTGTTGAATGGGGCCGGTTATTGTAGAAGTTGAGTCTCCTGTTTTTTCAATTCAGAGGCCCGTACTTCCATGTCTATTCTGATTACCGGCGGAGCGGGCTTTATCGGGAGTCATCTTGTAGAGCGATTCTTAGCGGAATCGGATGACAAAATCGTTTGTCTCGACAACTACAACGACTACTACGATCCGGCGATCAAGCGCAAAAACGTGACCGCGTTTGAAAACAATCCGCAGGTCACCATGGTCGAGGAGACCTTTTGCAATCAGGAGGCGATGCATCGCTTATTTGCCGATTGCCATGTAGAGGAAGTCTTTCATTTCGGTGCCTATGCGGGCGTGCGGCCGAGCATCGATCGGCCCCACCTCTATCAGCAGGCCAACATCGAAGGCACGCTGTGTCTGCTGGAGGCGGCCCGCAACAAACCGGTCGAGCGGTTTGTGATGGCCAGTAGCAGCACCGTGTATGGCGACGGCGCGGAAGCACCTTTTAAGGAAGATGCCTCGATCGGTGTGCCGCTCTCTCCCTACGGGGCGAGCAAGCGGGCGGCGGAGTTGATGGGCCTGACCTATCACGCCCTGCACGAAGTACCCGTCGTTTGCCTGCGGCCGTTCAGTATTTATGGTCCGCGTTTGCGGCCCGATCTGGCCATGACTATTTTTACGAAGGCCATTTTGGACGGCAAACCGCTGCCGCTCTTCGGCGATGGTTCGATCCGCCGCGATTTTACGTTCATCACCGACTTCTGCGATGGCGTGCTCGCCACCCGCACCTGCCCTGAGGCGGTCGGGCAGTGTATTAATCTGGGTCACAATCATCCGGTCGAAATCCGTCGGTTGATTGAGATTCTCGAGGATGCCCTCGGCGTGAAGGCTAACATTGAATATCTCGACGCGGTGGCCGGTGAAATGCCGGTGACCCATGCCGACCTGAGCAAGGCCCAGCGGCTGCTCGGCTACGAGCCCAAGTATCCGCTTGCAGAGGGTGTGGCCGAATTCGTCGCCTGGTATCGCGAAATCTATCGCTAAATTGCCCGCTGAATCTAAGCCGATTCGCGCCATTGTCAAACTCTACGGGTTATTCCGGATACTTCTATTTTCCCGCTTGTATTTGATGTCCGCAAATACTTGGTCGTGCCGGTAGTGCCTCGTCGATGGGTTATCTGAGTCGTTGCGCAAATAACGCGTAATAACGCGTTTGGTTCGAGAGCTATGTGACCTATTTGAAGTACCAAGGTTCTTACCTTGGTACTTTGGGTACAGCGCAGACAACGTATTCAGCTGGGCGGTGTCAGCTAGTTAGGTCTGGCGCATTTGAACTACTACTTCCGTGAAACACAAAAAAATCACCATCGAACAACCTTACTGCTGTGCGGGGATACATCATGAAAAAGTTGCTTCTATTTCTCGGACTCTTCGTGGTCAGCGGTGTGCAAAGCGCGAGCGCACAAACGTGGGAAGACGCGTATGCCGTACCCAACATGCTCGGCGACGGCGGCCTGTTGCAGCCGAATCTAGAGCAATTAAATTCTATCAATTCGATCGTTTACAACCTTCAGCAGCACACGACAAAAATCTGTGAAAATAATAGCGTGATTCCCCGCGATCGGCTTGGATTTCACTTCGATTCGCTGCAGACGGTGCAGGTGGGGCAAGACGGTATTGCGCAGTCACCAACTCGCTCACGCAACCTTCAGGAATATCGTTTCTGGGGTGAAAAAACATTTCTTGACGAGAACCTCTCGCTCGATCTGATCGTGCCGGTCTATTACTCGACCGATCCTAATATTGATACGATTGCAAAAATTGATAATCCCACGCCGCTTGCCGGGCAATTCGGTGATTTGGCCTTCGGCCTCAAGGCGCTCGTTTGGGAGGATGCCGACAAGGCCTACTCCGCCGGTGTTCGCGTTGAAGCGCCGACCGGCCCTGATTTTCTCCTAACGAACACCGTAATCCCCATTGATAGTTTTGAGATGGATGCATGGTTTTTCACGCCCTGGATCGGAGGGCAGTGGACACCTGGGACCAACTGGTTTGCCAGCGGGTTTCTTTCCTACCGACTTAATAGTGGATCGCAAAACAATTTTTTTAATCAAGCGGGGCAGAATTTTCCCTTTCGGCAGCCCACTTATCTCTATGCCGACTTCGCCGTGGGAAGGTGGATCGTGCAGCGTGAGGGGCAGGGCGGGCTTACAAGCCTAGCTCCGGTACTCGAGTTGCACTACACCACGACACCCACCATTGGCGAGCAGCGTGGTACAGGAGGCACATATGAAACAGGACAGTTATTCGGTCACACTGATTACTTAAATATCACTGGGGGACTAAACGGCACGTTCAATGATGCGTGGCAGTTCGGTATCGGCGGGGCACTGCCACTGCGGACCGGCGCGATTAGCGGCCCCAATAACTTTTCCTGGAACACCGACCGCACGTTTAGCTGGGCGCTGCTGGCGAACTTGAATTACTACTTCCGTTAAACGAGAGTCATATTTTCAATGCTCCGCAGAGAGTGATTGCCACCGTTGGCAATCGAGGAGACACAATCAGCATGGATGCGCTCTATTCGAAGTATCGCTTCGGCATCTTCCTGACGTTTCTCTTTCTCGGCCCGATCATTGTGCTTGGGGCCAAAGCGGCCATGGAGAGCAACTCCAACAAGGTGGCCGACTGGCTGCCCGAGGGTTTTGAAGAAACCAAGCAGCTTAAATGGTTTGCCGAAAAATTCGGCAGTGACGAGTTGCTGATGGTCAGTTGGGAGGGCTGCACGCTCAGCGATCCGCGCGTTGCCCGCGTGGCCGGTTCGCTCCGCGAGCCACAAACGGGCCCCACTTACTTCGATCAAGTCTTAAGCGGCCCGGAGGTGCTCTCCGGCCTACGAAGCGAACCGCTGAAGCTCAAAGAAAAGACCGTACTTCGCCGTTTGAAGGGCTGGCTGATCGGCCCGGACGGCAAAACGACCTGTCTGATCGCCATTATCAACGATCGGGGCGCCGCCGAGCGCCACGCGGCAGTCGAGCAGGTGTTTGCCACGGCTGAGCGTGAAGGACGGATCGATCGCGAGAAACTGCACATCGCCGGCCCAACGATGGAAAGTGTGGCCATTGATGCGGCCAGCGCCGAACACTTTGATCTGCTCACGGGCGTTTCGACCATCGTCTGCTTTTCGCTTATGGCCTTCGGTCTTCGCAGCTTTTTGATCGGCATCATGGTCTTCGGCACCGCACAACTGTGTCAGCAGTTTGCTTTGGCGTTGGTGATCTATACCGGTTCGCAAATGGACAGCGTGATGCTGATGCTGCCATCGCTGGTCTATGTGCTGTGCATTTCAGCAGGGGTCCACATTGCCAACTACTATCGCGATGCGATCCGTCACGGCGGTTTAGAGGGCGCGTCGGTGCAAGCGATCCGCGAAGCCTGGGGTCCTTGCTGGCTCTCGGCAGCGACGACATCCGTCGGTTTGCTCTCGCTGGTGGTGAGTCTGATCGTGCCGATTCGCAAGTTCGGGGGCTATGCGGCGGCTGCCGTGCTGGCCGGTACCGGGATCATGATCCTGCTGCTTCCGGCGCTGCTTTCCGAATTTCCGCAGCGCAAGTGGGCCGAGCGGCTACGGGCGCATCGGCAAACAAAAATTCTGGACCGCTTCTGGGAACGTTTGCTCGGGGTCGTTGGCCGCTCACATGCGGTGATCGTCGTATTGGCGGTAGCGGGTGTGGTGGCTGCCGGCATTGGGGTTACGCGGCTGCATGCGACCGCGCGGCTGCACAACCTGTTTCGGGGTGAGGCCAAAATATTGAGCGACTACGACTGGTTGGAAGGCAACGTCGGCCCGCTCGTGCCAATCGAAGTCGTGGTCCGGCTTCCGCGCGATGCAGCCCTGTCGCTGCTTGAGCGATTTCAACTGATCGAAACGGTGCGGCTCGGAGTGCAGCGGGTCGAAGGTATCGACGCCACAGTCTCAGCCGCCACCTTTGCCCCGCCCCTGCCGACCCGGTCGGGCGCCGGTTGGCGGCAGGCGACGCGGCGGGCCGTGTTTGAGAAAAAATTGAGCGGCAATCTTCAGCCCTTTATCGATACCGGATATGTGAAAGAGGATGGTGATGAGCAACTTTGGCGGGTCAGTGCTCGAGTGCGGGCCACCGAGAACCACGACTACGGGGTGTTGCTTGGGGAACTGCAAAACCGCATCGATCCGATTCTTACGCACTATCAAAAAAAGATCCCTGCTGTCTCGGCCATGTACTGCGGTGGCGTGCCGCTGGTCCACAAAGCGCAGCACCAATTAATGGATGACCTGATCCATAGTTTCCTGGTCGCTTTCGGCATTATTGCCCTGATCATGACGCTCGTGCTGCGGAGCGTGCGCGCGGGTTTGGTTTCGATGATCCCCAACGTCTTTCCGGCGCTGGTCGTCTTCGGCATGATGGGCTGGGCCGGATTTGAGATCGAAGTGGGCTCAATGCTCACTGCCACCGCCGCGCTCGGCATTGCGGTCGATGACACACTGCACTTTATCGCCGCCTTCGGCCGCGGCATCCGCGGAGGGCAAAGTCGACGCGAGGCGATCCTTTCGGCCTATCACCGCTGCGGTGCGGCGATGATCCAGACCTCGCTCATCTGCGGGTTGGGTCTGCTTGTTTTCACGTTCAGTCCCTTTGCACCAATCGCCCGCTTCGGCTGGTTGATGGGCGCGATGCTCGGTACCGCACTGGTCGGTGATTTGATCATCCTGCCGGCCGTGCTGATCGGCCCGATCGGCAGGCTCTTTGAAAAGAGCCGCAGCACACCGCGCCGGGACCGCGGCCTTCCCCGCGCTGCGTAACGCATCTCGCCTCGTGCAGGCCGCGGATGTTGCCAAGTGGGGGTATGGATTAGGATGGAGGCCTGCCTCTGCCCCCCTGTCGAGGCAACAGTCGAAGCAACAGTCGAAGCAACGCGATGGCCTACCAACAACTCATTACCCTGCTGCCCTGCCACAGCCTGGATGACTTTCCCTTTCATTTGGAGGGAGAGCGAGCAGATGAGATTCTCGCCGGCTACACCGCACTTTGGCACCCGGCGCTGATCGCCGCTGCTCGCACCGTGCCGAGTTGGAGACGCAGCGAGTTGGGTGAGGAGGTCAGTTGGGAGAGCAGCCTGGTGATGCTGCCGCAAGTGTGCCGCGATGATATGCCAGGCTACTTTGTCGACGAGTTGCAGAGTGCCGGGGCGACAGTCATCGATTGTGGCGAGGTGGGCGATGAGAGGGCGTTGATTGCCAGTGCTCTGGAAAAGATCGAAACCAACGCGGCGGAAGTACCGCCGGAGATTGTAGAGGACTTTTTGGCTTTGGGCCTCTGCCATCTGCTCACCGAAGTACTTACCGTGCGGATGCGATACAGTAGCCTGCTCGATGGCGATCGCTTTTCCAAACTTCTGCTTGCCGCAGCCGATGCGGCGGTGGGAGGGAATACGGCCGAGGTCCGCGAGATGCTCGGCCGCTGCTACGATGCGCTGGCCGAAGCGAAAGATCACTTCTATCCGGTCGATACATTCCTCTTTGACTTAACCCTCGTGGCACCCACCACCCGGGCAAAAGATATTGCCCGGGAGTTGGCGCATGGCGCGCCGATCAATTTGATGATCACGGCCGACCAACTGCGGCGGATCACCGAGGAGGACCCCGCCTTGGTGGCCACCATGCAAGGGGCGATCGAGGCGGAACGCTTGTGTCTGATTGGCGGGGAGTGCGACGAGCAGGCCCCGCTCGGTCTTTTTTCGACCGAACAGCTCGTTGACGAATTTAAGGTTGGCCTTGCCCTCTATGAGGACGTGCTCGGCAAGCGGCCTGCGATTTACGGGCGGCGGAAATTCGGTTTGCACCCGCAACTGCCCCAAGTCCTTCATAAACTTGGCTACATCGGTGCGCTGCATCAATCGCTCGATGGCACGCGGTGTCCTGAAAGTTACCACGGCGCCATTGCGTGGCAGGGGGTCGACGGATCGAGCATCACGGCCCTGGCTCGCATGCCACTGAGTGTAGCCGAGCCGGAGAGTGTGTTGCGGTTGCCTCGCGAATTGGGTGAGGCAATGGATCACGACCACGTGGCGGCCATCGGCCTTGCGCACTATCCGGGTTATGCGAGTCGCTGGTATCAGCGACTGCGGCGGATTACCGGCTTTGCCTCGGTCCTCGGAAAATTTGTGTCGCTCGATGTGTGTCTGCGAGAGGCGGAGTTGATGACCGGTCCCACGCGGTTCGACGCCGACGATTACCGCACGCCTTACCTCCGCCAGGCAGCGGCGGCGGGAGAGGCGTCCGTTTCACCGATGGTTGCCCGCACGGCCCGCGCGGCGGAGTACCGTCGGGAGGCTGGCCTCTCGCTGCTGGCGGCGGCGCTCTGCGGTCATCGTGACCGGCCGGATGAGATGTCGCCGACCGAGTGGGTCGCCCGCCATTTGCCAGAGGCCGACGGCGACGCAGTTGACGGCCTGTTGCTATTAAATCCCTCGACAAACGAGCAAACGCTGGTGGTCGATGTCGCCTTCGAGCGGATGCCCGTGCTGACCGGCGGGGTTCAGGCTGCGGCAGAACTCGACGGCAGCAGACAGGTCGTGGTTACCGTTCCGGCACTCGGTTACCACTGGATGACCGGCGACGGAGAGGCGTGGCAGCCACCGGGTGGAAAACCCATGGTTGAAGAGCACTTGCTGCGTAACGAATTTTGCGAACTGCGCTTCGATCCGCTCAGCGGGGGGCTCAAGTCGCTGCACGCGGTCGGCACGCGCGGGAACCTGCTCTCGCAGCGGGTGGCGCTCCGCTCACCGTCGCCCGCCAACCGGTCGCTGCCGCAGTATAGTTCGATGGTTGCCGACGCGATCAAGCAATCCAGCGATGGGCCCTTCCGAGCAATGCAAACGATTTCAGGCCGCTTGCTCGACGAGGATGATTCTCTCCTGTGCCGCTTCGAACAAACCGTGTCGATCGCCCGCGGCGCACCGCTTGTTGACTTTCAACTGCAGTTGCAACCCCAACGCGAACCGCAGGGCAATCCGTGGCAATCGTATTATGGCATCCGCTTTGCGTGGCCGGGCGATGCGGTTTACCGTGGGGTCGGTGCGGTCCGGCAGCGGACGTTCCGCACACGGATCGAGGGCCCTCATTTTCTGGATCTTGAAGCGGCCGGCAGCACGGTCAGCGTACTGCCCGGCGGCATTCCCTATCACGCGCTGGTCGAGACCGGACACTTGGATATGCTTTTGATCCCTCCTGGAGAGACGGCCCGCGACTTTTCTTGGAGCGTGGGGGTCGATTTGCCCTCGCCTGCCGAGTCGGCCTGGAGTCGATTCGTCGAACCGGCCACACAGCCGCTCTCTCGCCCGCCGATCGATCCACCGTCGGCCTGGGTACTGCATCTGAGCGACCCGAAGGTCAAGGTGACCGATGCTCAGTTCGTTGGCGAACCGCCCCAGCAGCGCTTGCGGCTCAGGTTACTTGAGACCGGCGGCCGACGCAGTCGGGCGACCGTGCGCTGCTTCCGCTCGCTTCGGACGGCACGTAAACTCGACTTTACGCACGCCGAGATTGCGGCCCTTACCACCGAACCGGATCGGGTCGCACTAGAGATGGCCCCCGGAGAATTGTGTCTTCTGGAACTGGAGTTTGTCGAATGATCGTGACGATTGACGGCCCTGCCGGTGCCGGTAAATCGACTGTTGCCCGCAGACTCGCCTCGCAGCTCGGCTACGTCTTTCTCGATACCGGGGCGATGTATCGCGCGGTGACCTATGCGGCGCTGCAGGCGAAAATAGTGATGGAAGATGCCGCTGCACGCTTAGCACTTGTCCGTGGGACATCCATCGAACTGAAAGGCGCAGTGGTGAGTGTTAACGGTGAAGATGTCTCGGAACCGATTCGCACTGCAGAAGTGACCGCGAGTATCCACTACATGGCCGACGATCCGGCGGTCCGCGAACTGCTTGTATTGCGACAGCGGGAATGGGCGGTCGGACGCAATGTGGTGACCGAAGGACGCGATCAGGGGACAGTCGTATTTCCGGATGCGGAATGCAAAATTTTTCTCACCGCATCGGCCGGCGAGCGCGCGCGACGAAGGCAGGCCGAGCGGGAGAGCGAGGGCGAAACCGTTTCGATCGATAAGATTCGCGCGGCACAAGATCTCCGCGATGAGCGGGACCGAAGTCGAACTGTGGGACCGCTACAAAAAGCGGCCGACGCGATCGAGGTGGTAACGGATGGGATGATGATTGACGACGTGATCGCCTCCTTAGAGGCATTGGTTCATAAGAAATAAACGAATTTAAATTTTTATTTGAGCGACTGATTCGAGAAATGGAGCGGGATATGCAGCGACCGCTATGGAGCCACCTGTTTTACCGGCTGATGCAGGCACTGTTACTGTTGGGTGGCGTCCTTTTTTTCCGAATTCGCTTGCGTGGCATTCTCCGTGAACCGGTCGAGGGACCGGTGGTGGTGGTCGCCAATCATCAGAGTCATCTTGATCCACCCATGATTGGCATGTTTTTTCGCCGACCACTCAATTACATGGCGCGAGAGACCTTGTTTAAATTTCCACCGCTCGGTTGGTTGATTTACACGCTGGGTGCGATCCCGATTGATCGCGATGGAGTTGGGCTGTCGGGGATGAAAGAGACTCTTCGTCGACTCAAGTACGGCCAGATGGTTCTCGTATTTCCTGAAGGTTCTCGCACGCGGGATGGAAAGGTGGGCGTATTTAAACCCGGTTTTTGTGCGCTGGCGCGTCGCGGTGGGGTTCAATTGTTGCCGGTGGGCATCGCCGGTGCCTACCGAGCCTGGCCCCGAACCCGTTCTTTTCCTTGCGCTGAAACGATTCAAATTGAGGTGGGCCCTTCGCTTGGACCGGAGGAAATCGCTACGCTCGACGACACGGCGTTGATTGCCGAAGTGCGTGCACGCGTCGAAACATGTGTGGCAGCCGCGGAGGCACATTGTTAAGAACTGGGCGGTAAAGGGGTGGTTCCTTGCCGTCAATCGGGCCTGTTTTTGTCTCGCGAGAAGCGTGTTGCGGGTTTTCTCCACGCTGACTTTGCTCTAGAATCAGCAACTTATGTCGATCGTCTGTTCCAAGGCCCGCCACGGTGGTCGGCCGGGCGATGCGAATCTTTCCTTTTGCTGCCGAGCGCATTTCTTTCCGCGAAGCTCATCTTCTTAAAGCAGCGAACCAACCCCCTTAGCGAAAATCATGGTCAACCGAAATCTTATCCGAGGAATCGACGCAGGTATTGAAGATTGGGAAACAGAACTCAAAAACGCCATGGGCGATCAGAGTGCAGAGGAAATCTTTGCGCCAGGTGATGAGCTGGATGTCAATCAGATTGTTTCGGGAAAAATCCTGCGGGTCGATTCCGAGTTCGTTTTGGTTGATGTCGGCTATAAGAGCGAGGGCATCATTCCCCTGAATGAATGGGAAGAGGACGATGAGCAACCGGTGGTCGGTGAAGAGGTCGATGTCCTGATCGAGGATGTCGAGGGCTCATCGGGACTCAACGAAGGTTTCCAGGGCATGCTCCAACTGAGCAAGCGCAAAGCGAAACGGATTCGCGAATGGGAAAAAGTGATGTCCACCGTCAACGAAGGGGATGTCGTTAACGGCATGGTCACCCGGAAGATTAAGGGCGGTTTGCTTGTCGATATCGGGGTGAATGTATTTCTCCCGGCGAGTCAGGTCGATATTCGCCGCCCGGCGGACATTGGTGAATACATCGGTAAGTCGATCGAGTGCAAGGTGCTCAAGATCGACGATGCCCGTCGCAATATTGTTGTCTCCCGTCGATCGCTCATCGAAGATGAACGCCAGGAAAAGAAATCGAAACTCTTGCAGGATCTAGAAGTGGGTCAGTTGCGTAAGGGAGTTGTCAAAAATATTGCCGACTTCGGCGCATTTGTGGATCTCGGAGGTCTCGACGGTCTGCTGCATATCACCGACATGAGTTGGGGTCGGATCGGGCATCCCTCGGAGATGACGTCGATCGATCAGGAAATCGAAGTTCAAATTTTGAACATCGATTACGAAAAAGAAAAAATTGCCCTCGGTCTCAAGCAAAAAACTTCGAGTCCCTGGGAGAGTGTGGCGAAGAAGTATCCGGTCGATGGCGTGGTCGAGGGTACCGTCGTCAACGTGATGAGTTACGGTGCGTTTGTGAAACTTGAAGACGGGATTGAGGGGCTCGTGCATATCAGCGAGATGTCCTGGACGCGGCGGATCAATCATCCGAACGAGTTGGTGTCCATAGGCGAGGCGATCAACGTGGTCGTGCTGGGGATCAACGAGGAGAAACAAGAGATTTCACTCGGAATGAAACAGACGCAGGCGAATCCTTGGGACAAGGTGGCCGACAACTATCCTCCCGACAGCATGATCAAAGGTCGAGTGCGCAATCTCACCAACTACGGGGCATTTATTGAGATTGAGGAAGGGATCGATGGCCTTTTGCACGTGAGTGATATGTCGTGGACCCGGAAGGTGAGTCATCCGAGCGAGGTTCTGGAGAAAGGGCAGGAGATCGAGTGCAAAGTGCTGTCGGTCGATCAGCAGCGTCGTCGGATCGCCTTGGGCATTAAGCAACTCAGCGAAGATCCCTGGGAAACCGATATTCCCCAGAAGTATCAACCGGGTCAGACGGTGACGGGAACCGTGACAAAACTGACCAATTTTGGTGTCTTTGTCGGACTGGAAAATGGCCTGGAAGGTCTGCTGCATATCTCCGAACTTTCAGATGAAAAGGTGGAAAATCCGGAGACGGTGGTGAAGGAAGGCGAAGAAATCGAGGTGCGGGTGTTGCGGGTCGATGTCGAGGAGCGAAAAATCGGACTTTCTCGTCGGTCTGGAGACATCGAAGAATTGCAGGCACAGCACCAGGCGGTCGTTGAGGAAGCAGCCTCCGCGCCATCCAAGTCGACCGAGTCACTGAAAGGGGGCGTCGGTGATTCTGCGGGACCGCTTATCCAAACGGCGAGCGAAGCTTCGGATGCAGAGAGCGACGAGTAATCCGTAGAATCGCTGCAATCGTTTTATCCCTCACCGATGCGCGGACCGCCCATTTGCGGATCGTGCGCGAAACGGTCGGTTCGGTCTGCATCAGCGAGAGGCATACCGCCCGTGCGGCGGATGGCCCTCCTTTCCCCTACAAACAGCAGGGGAATTACAACTGCTCTGCTCCCTCTTATTTCCGCTGGATTACAGAATCGTTGATCTCACCGTCGATACTGTGTTCTATCCAGGAAGTAAAGCCAACCCGAGCAGTAAAAAATGCCAACACTCAAAACCAAGAGCCCCAGGCTCTCCTCTGCGGATTCACCCCCCCAAGCTCCTTTGGAAACCTATCTTCGAGAAATCAATCAGACCGACCTGCTCTCTGCAGAAGAAGAAAAGACATTGGCTCTAGCGATCGGTCGCGGCGATGTGCGGGCGCGGGATCATATGGTCCGCGCCAACTTGCGACTGGTGGTCAACATTGCCCGAGGCTACACCGGGAAGGGACTGCCGCTTCCCGATCTGATCGAGGAAGGCAATTTGGGATTGTTGCGGGCCGTCGAGGGTTTCGACCCCACGATGGGCACCCGATTTTCCACCTACGCCAGTTATTGGATTAAACAATCGATCAAGCGAGCGCTGATCAACTCGGCCAAAACGATCCGCATTCCCGCATACATGGTCGAGTTGCTCTCGAAGTGGAGACGGGCCTCGGTCAGGCTTACCGAAGAACTCCGCAGAGCCCCAACCCACGAAGAGGTTGCTCGACTTCTTGGCCTGCCGAAAAAGAAGCTGCCGATCGTGAGGAAAGCCATTCGTATCTATCACTCGACTCCGCAATCCGATCAACCTGAAGCGGGCTGGTCTCTCGGCGAGATGGTTGAGGACGAGCGACTGAGAAATCCGGAAGATGTCATGCTCGAGACCGATATCCTCGAGCATGCCCTTCAACTGCTCAACGAAATGGATCCCCGTGAGGCGACCGTGTTGCGAATGCGGTTCGGGCTCGATAATCGGGAACCGCACACACTGAAAGAAATCGGCGAAGCCTTGAGCCTTACCCGCGAGCGGGTCCGCCAGATCGAGACCGAGGCTCTCGGCCGGTTGCATGCGAACCTGCAGGGACCGCATTAGCCGATTTTCGAGGGTCTGTACCTTTCGTGTGTGGGATTTATACTTGGCCTCATGGCCGAGCCTTTTCCCATCGCAGATTACATCCGCTCGATTCCCGACTTCCCCAAGCCGGGGATCCTGTTCCGCGACATCACGCCGCTCCTCGCTTCTCCCGAGGCGTTGCGGGCGACCGTCGAGCAACTGGCCGAACGCGTGCGCGATCTCGATATCGATGTGGTGGCTGCGGCCGAAGCGCGGGGTTTTATTTTTGCGGCCCCCTTGGCAATCCAGATCGGTGCCGGTTTCGTACCGGTTCGCAAGCCCGGTAAGCTGCCCTTCGATACGCATGCGTTCCGCTACCAACTGGAGTACGGTACCGATACGCTCGAGATCCACATCGACGGGGTCGAGGTGGGGCAGCGGGTGTTGCTGGTCGACGATTTATTGGCGACCGGCGGAACGATCGAGGCGTGTTGTCACTTGATCGAGCGGGCCGGGGCAAAAATTGTAGGATGCGCCTTCGTGATCGAACTCTCGGCGCTGGGTGGACGTAATCGCATCGCGCCGCACGATACGATCAGCCTGATCACCTACGACTAGCCACGCGACGGAATCATCGCAACGATCCGCACGTTAATGCAGTCCACATTCGACTAGCGTGCATCAAACTTGTAGATGCACTTGTGGGTGTAGGTCTCTCCCGGACTGAGAACCGAGTCGGGAAAATGCGACTGGTTGATCGAGTCGGGGTGGAATTGCGGTTCGAGGCACAAGCCGTAGTGCTTGTGGTAGACCTTGCCGTCTTTCCCCGTCAGGCCCCCGTCGAGGTAATTGCCCGAGTAGAATTGGATGCCGACTTCGGTGGTATAAATTTTCAATTCCCGACCCGTTTCCGGATCGTAAAGCGTGGCGGCCAATTGAGGCTCGCTCACTTTTTCGTCCCGCAGCACGAAATTGTGATCGTAACCGCCCGGATCGCCCGTAAGTACGGCAATCCGCTCCCCGATAGCCCGCGGTGTGGTGAAGTCGAGCGGCGTGTTTTTCACGCTATCGATTTTTCCGGTTGGGATCCCGGTTTCATCAAAGGTCGTTTGGCGGTCTGACTCGAGTTTGAGTTGGTGGTCGAGAATCGTGCCCTCGCCCTGTCCCTTGAGGTTGAAGTAGCTGTGATTGGTCATGTTGACCGGGGTGTTCTGATCGCTCTTGGCAGAAAACTCGGCCGTCAAGTCACCGTCGTTGGTGAGAAAGTAGGTGACCGATGCCTTGACCTCGCCGGGATAGTTTTCATCGCCATCGGGACTGGTGAGCATGAACTTCACTCCGGCACCGTCAGCGTTCTCGACCGGTTCGCTGTTCCAGACTTGCTTGTCCCAACCGACGTTCCCTCCGTGGAGGTGATTGGGATCGTTGTTCGTGGCGAGTTGGTGTTTTTTTCCGTCCAATTCAAATTGGCCTTTATCGATTCGGTTGCAGACCCTTCCGACGGTGCAGCCCATGTAGGCCGGATTCGGGCTCCCCTTCCCATCGCTGTCGAGCCAACGGGCGAGCGATTCGTAGCCCAGCACAATGTCGTCCACCTTGCCGTCGCGGTCCGGTACGTGCAGTTCGGTAATCGTGGCACCCCAGTTCGTGAGTTTGCAGACGATGCCGCTTTTACTCTCGAGCGTGTAAAGAAAAACCTCTTTGCCGTCAGCGGTACCCCAATCTTGTTGTTTCACAGTCGTTCTCTCATTCTTTTTTGTGGTTTCCCCGTAAAGTTGATCAGACGGCACAAGCCAGCAACCGATGAGCAGGACAATCAAAGTCTGGAAGAAAGATGTTTTCAAAGGACCGTCTCCTGAAGATTGAGATTTGGATGCCGACAAGCGGTTTTTGGTCTGTTTTCGTGGCGTCATGCGACGACTCCGCTCAGTCTACCGTGATCCCGGCAGAAGGGGTAGCGGTGGGGCCGTGAGTGGCGGGGCAAAATATGGGCCTTGGTGTTACGCGGGTGTTACGCGGCCCGAGTCCGGTTCGACGGAGAATGCATGCCTTACTCAGCCGAGAGGATCTGTTCAATCTGCGCAATATCCTCGGCCGTCAGTTGCCAGTCGGCCGCAGCATAGGTGCCTTCGATTTGCGCCCGATGACGCACGCCCACGATTGCCGAGGTAACTTCCGGTCGCCTTAACGTCCAGGCGATGGCAAGTTCGCCCACCGACCGTGAATGGCTTTCGGCAAGCGATTGTAATCGGTCGACCATTTGTAGATTTGACTCGAGTTGGGGTGACGCAAACCGCGGATCGCGGCTGCGATGATCGCTCGGATCGAGAGCCGCTGCCCGGGCTTGGGTCATCGCGCCGGTCAACAGTCCTTTGGCGAGCGGACTGTAGCAGACGATGCCTATCTGATGTGCGGCGCAGTGGGGGAACAGCGCAGTTTCCGCCTCTCGCTGAAACATGTTATAGGGCGGCTGAAGGGATGCCACCGGATGCATCATCTCGAGACGTTCCATTTGCGCGACATCAAAATTTGAAACGCCGATGGCCCGTACTTTGCCGGCTCGCTTCAACTCGATCATCGCTTCCCAACCCTCTTCAATTTGAGGATCAGGCTCGGGCCAGTGCATCTGATAAAGATCGATGACTTCCACGCCGAGACGTTTGAGGCTTTGCTCACATTCGGCCTTGACGCTCGCCGCATCGAGGATTCCGGTGACACTCCCGTCGGGCAGCACCTTTCTCGAGCATTTGGTCGCGACCAACACATCATCGCGTGAGGCCTGCTGAAGTGCCTGTCCGACCAGTCTCTCCGAGGCACCGTCGCCGTAAACAGGTGCCGTATCAATCCAATTGATTCCCAACTCCAATCCGGCCAGCAGTCCGTCGATCGCCGCGCCTGGATCCTGAGGTCCCCAACCGAATTTCCAGTCGCCACCCCCGATCGCCCAGGTCCCCAGGCCGATGGTCGTGAAGTCGAGTTCGGTTTTTCCGAGTCTGCGAGTCTGCATGATCGTTGGCGAGCACCTGAACCGTGGATTTGCGGCGGGACCGAGTTGAGGATGCAAGTCCGCCCAGTGGGCCGCCAGCCCACAAGCGGAGAAAATCCGGCGGCACTGCGTGGGCCGATAAGTTTCTCCGTTATCGAAATACGTATCGAACGATACGAAAGTGACCCCAACGGGACTCGAACCCGTGTTGCCGGCGTGAAAGGCCGGAGTCCTAGACCGCTAGACGATGGGGCCGATGCAGGCAACGCGACAACGCTGCCCGAACGTCTGCAACATTAAAGAAATGCGGTTGCCACCGTCAAGAGCCTGACGATGCGATCATGGTGCGATCTGGAACGCAGTCGTTGAAGAGGGGGGCCCCAGCAGCTAGCAACACCCCACGAGAAAACCCGATGTTAGGCAGGCCCCGCGGTATCGGGTTCTTCCGGTGCCTTGGCGGGGGTCTCGACAGCAGCGCCGTGCTGAATCGCGTCATAGACCTCGCGTCGGTGTACGGGGACCTCCTTCGGGGCTTCAACCCCTAGGCGGACCTTATCGCCACGAATTTCTACCACGACGATCGTGATATCATCATTGATAACGATGCTTTCGTTTTTCTTTCGCGATAACACTAACATGCCGATTCCTTCGGTTAACTCCTGAGCCACTTTCGCATCAACGGCCATTAATGCAAACGGGTCCTAAGCCCTCTGACCAGACGCTGCCACACTGGAGGACCTGTCGGGAGGGAAGGGAAACCCATCAAAGCCGACAGATCGTTCATTTCACTCTACGCCGTCCTAAGCGTGAGTCAAGCGAACAGCCCTTTTTGACCCATATTTTGGTGAAAAAAGGAGATAATCCATTCCGGTAAGTGGGAAAAGATGGTTCATTTAGGTGCTGTTTTTCCTAGCGTCTGAGCAAACCGCGGGGTTTGGGTAGATGCAACTTATTGATTTGTCAGAGTTTAGCACAGTCTCCCCCCCCATAAGAGCCCTCTGCGGTTTGATTTCTAATGCGTCGTGCCCTTCTGTTGGCCGGATTGGGGGCTGTGGCGATGCGGCCCGGGACACCGACGCAGCTCACCCGATGTCGACCATGGTGCGGTCTGCTGACTTGCTGGAGCGAGCGACAATGATCCGCGGAGGCCCGGCCCCATCCAGACGCATTTGGAACGGTGGTCGCCGAACCGGATGCGGACCGAGACGCCAAATGTGTGATGGCCGATTTTGTGATGCTTGCGGCCGGAGTCTTAAATCTTATAATTTTTGTTCTTCGTGTGCTTTTGTGTCCCGTTTCCGGCGGGCGACTTTCTTTTAGAGTATCGTAATGAAAAATTGGTTTCGCGACGTATTTACGGCAGTCTTCACCGTGGCGCACGGTCTGTACGTCACCCTGAGATGCTGGTTCCGTACCTACGATCCCGAAAGAAAAGCATTTACCCAACACTTCGAGTATCCCGAACTACCGGTGCCGGTGGCCGATCGCTACCGGGGATTCCATCGGTACGATCTGACCACCTGCATTGCCTGCGACCAGTGTGCCAAGGCATGTCCGGTGGATTGCATCTATATTGGAAAAGAGCGAGTGGAGGGTGCTAAGGGTTTCAAAGTAACCGGGTTTGCAATCGATTACTCGAAGTGCATGTTTTGTGCCCTTTGTGTGGAACCGTGTCCGGTCGACTGCATCTTCATGGGAGCGACTCACGATTTGAGTTGCTACAGTCGGGATGGATGCATTGTTGACTTTTCGCGGTTGCCGGTCGATATCGCCTGGGGTCGATCGAGTTTGAATCCCACGGCAGTGGCCGATTCGAAAGTGATTGTCGAACCGGTCCACGGAGGTCCGAATCAGTAGGTTCGCCGTGCGGCGAAGTGAATTCGGCAAATAATATTGCTGAGAGACGATGGCAGAACAAATGAGCAATCCCCGACCTGAATTTAAACGGACATTCACCGTCGAAGAGGCAAATGCCTCGTTGCCGCTTGTTGGTGCGATCTGTCGCGATCTCTCCGCACTCTCGCAGGAAGTGGTCGAACGCAAGGAGCGGCTATCGGTGTTGCTTGCGGGGCGCGATGAGGGTAGCGACGACCTTTACCGGCAGGAATTGGTGCAGATCGAGGAGGAACTTGAACGCGATACGCGGCGGATCGGAGAATACGTTCAGGAATTGCGCGATTTGGGCGTGGAGTCCAAGGGCGGGATCGAGGGTTTGGTCGAATTTCCCTCGGAGATGGATGATCGAATCGTCTTTCTTTGTTGGAAGTTAGACGAGCCGGAGGTTCTCCATTGGCATGAGTTGGACGAAGGGTTTCAGGACAGGCAGCCGCTGGTGGTGGAGTCTCGTGCCGGAGAGTCGATCGAGGGCAGCTCATGCGATGACTCCGAGTCGAGTCGATAGCCTCTGCCTCCCCGTTTGAAGTGTCTCCGATCGGCATCGGGTATCTTGTTTCCGTGCAGCGACCACCTACAATGATGGGCTCACGCAACCCGCTCGATTTGTTCTTTCATGGCTTCTCCTACCGCAATCGCCGCGTATCTCGTTTTGTTCCTTGCAGTGGGAGCGGCATTTCTTTTTGTGCATTTGCTTCTGGGACGGTTCGTCCGACCGGATGATCCTCATGCTGAAAAGAAAGAAATCTACGAGTGTGGTGAGCCAGCAATCGGTTCGAGTTTTGTTCAGTTCGATCTTCGCTTTTATGTCGTCGCTTTGGTGTTTATCGTGTTTGATGCCGAGGTGGCTTTTCTCTTCCCGGCAGCGACTGTGTTTGGTAAGCAGACGCAACTTTCCGATGCGCGATTACCGCTTGTCGCCGCTGAGGCGGCAGAGGATTCTGCCACGCCGTCGGCTGCAGGCCAGAGCGGGAGCCTTTCCGTCGCGGCAACGGGGCTCTTTCGCGAATTGGGAATGAGCGAGAACCCCCCGAGCGGAGAAGCTTTGCAAAGTGAAGCCGCCCAGTTGCGTGAAGCAATTGATCAATTCACCCTCTACGTCTATTTGGCAACCATCTTCTTTTTTGTGGTCCTCTTCGTAGGCTTTGCCTATGAATGGAAAACAGGAGCGTTTGATTGGGTCAGGGCAGTAACCGGTCCCCGGGGCGAACCGAGGGGCTGAGGGCCGTGAACGAGTGCGGACTTGAGCAGGGTGCAGAGTCTTAAGCAAGCAGTGACACAGGGAACACATAGGGAAACCGGCGGATGGGACAACAAGATTTAGTCTCTCGTCTCCAGGAGGCATTCGGCGATTCGATCGGGGCGGTGCAACTCGAAAGCATCGATCCCTGGATCGAGATTTCGGCCGACGGGCTGCCCGATGTCTGCCGCTATCTGCGGGATCAACCGGACCTCAAATTTGATTATCTTTCCTGCATCTCAGGTGTCGATTACTTCGAACCGGATCCTAAGAAGGCGGCAAAACTCGATGGGTCGCCCCGCACTGAAGTCGTATATCACCTCTGGAGCGTGTCCCATAAGACAAGCTTGGTTCTCAAGGTGATCCTGCCACGGTGGAAAGACGATCAGGAGGGCGTGCTTCCCGAGGTGCCGTCGGTGGCCGATATCTGGCGAACGGCCGATTGGCACGAACGCGAAGTCTACGATTTGTCCGGGGTTCATTTTCGAGGCCACCCGGACCTTCGGCGAATCCTTTGTCCCGAAGACTGGCAGGGACATCCGCTACGAAAAGATTACGAAATGCCTTTGGAATATCACGGGATTCGCTGCCGATAGTTAGGAGCGGGTTTATATTTCATGTCGACTACGAAAGAAAGATCTGCCGAAAATAAGGTCGTTGAGTTTGACGTGCGAACCGATGAGATGCTCGTCAACATGGGACCGCAGCATCCGAGTACGCACGGCGTGCTGCGTCTCGTTTTGCGCACCGATGGCGAAGTCGTATCGGAAGTGACGCCCCATCTCGGCTACCTGCATCGCTGTGCCGAAAAAATCGGCGAAAACCTGACGCCGCGACAATGGATTCCGTACACCGACCGGATGGACTACCTCGCCGGGATGAGCATGAATCTCGGTTGGTCGCTCTGCGTCGAAAAATTGATGAATCTCCACGTGCCTGAAAAGGCCCGGCACCTACGCGTGATCATTGCGGAGATGCAACGGATCGCCAGTCATCTCGTCGGGATGGGGGCCTACGGTTTGGATCTGGGGAGTTTCAGTCCCTTTTTGTACGCGTTTCGCGAGCGGGAAAAAATCCTCGACCTTTTCGAAGAGGCCTGCGGAGCGAGGCTCACCTACAGTTACCTGACCGTCGGCGGCGCTACGGCAGATTTGCCGCCCGGTTGGCTGCAAAAATGCGAAGCGTTTCTCGACCAGTTTCTTCCGGTGATCGACGAGTATCACGCGCTGCTCACAACCAACTCGATTTTCATCAAACGCTGTGCGGGTATCGGAGTGATGTCGGCAGAGATGGCAACCAACTACGGATGCAGCGGTCCTGTGTTGCGGGGTAGCGGCGTAGACCTTGATCTGCGACGCGACGGGGAAGAGTGGTATACGAATATGTATGACGGCTATGCCTTCGAGGTGATTGTCGAGAAGGATGGGCACTATCCCAACGATCATGTTTATCCCGGTGTTCCGCCTGAGGCGGTTCTTGGCGATTGTTGGCACCGCTTCTATGTGAGGATGCTGGAGGTCCGCCAGGCAATCGATCTCGTGCGTCAGGCGATCGACCGTTACAGTTCCGCCACCGATTCTTATGGCGAACCGGTCAAACTCAATGAAAAGTTGCCCAAGGGGGAGGCGTACCTCGAGACAGAGGCTCCCCGGGGTCAAATGGGTTTCTACGTTGTAAGCGACGGTTCCGCGATACCCTATCGCGCGCGAGCACGCAGCAGTTGTTTTTGCAATCTCTCGGTCACCTCCGAACTCTGCCGCAATACGCTGATTGCGGACATTCCGGCCATCATCGGATCGCTCGATATCGTGATGGGCGAGATCGACCGGTAGCCTGTGGCAATCCATCGCCCGCGACCGCTGTAAGTGCTGCTTGTCACGCCGCTTTGCACCGCTTGGGGGCTTTCAGTTTCCGGTGGCTTGTGCCATATTTCACGATCTTGAGGCCCTGCACAACAGCCCCTTCGTAGCCTGTGGGATCGGGGACGAGGTGGCTCGGTAATGGATGGGCCGAGCGGCTGTCTGAGGGTGTTGGAATTTAGATAAAAGGATCGCCCTGTCGCACAGGGTTGAGGTTGCCGTGTCGCAGTACTTGATCAGTCACTGGGGGTGGTATCCGCCTTTGGTTTACATGTTGATGGCGATGTTGGCGGCCTCGTTGGTTCTCCTGGTCATCGCAGGCGGTTCCGTCCTGTTTATTTGGATGGAACGCAAGGTCGCGGGACGGATTCAGGACCGACTCGGTCCGACGCGGGTCGGAGGCAAGTTCGGTTGGCTGCAGACCATCGCCGACGGAATCAAGTTGCTCTCCAAGGAAGACTTGCGACCGGAGGGTGCCGACGCGATGCTCTTCCGGATTGCCCCCTACGTTGCCTTTTGCGCCTCCTACGGTTCCTTTATTGCTTTACCATTTGCCACCGGTTGGGTGGGGCTCGATATCAATGTGGCGGTCTTTTTTGTCGTCGCCGTTTTGGGCCTCGAGGTCTTTGGTGTGATACTCGCCGGCTATGCATCGGCCTCGAAGTGGTCGCTGTTCGGCGCGATGCGCGAAGCGGCACAGGTGATCAGTTATGAGGTGCCCTTGGGGCTTTGCATCGTGATTCCGGTAATGATTGCCGGAACGATGGATTTGACAAAAATTGGTAATCTTCAATCGGGTTGGTTTACCAATTGGTATTTGTTTCACGACCCGTTCACATTCATCACATTCTTCGTCTACTATACGTGCGCGCTTGCGAGCGTGAACCGTGCGCCCTTCGATCTGGCAGAAGCGGAAAGTGAATTGGTTGCAGGTTTTCACACAGAATATTCGGGGCTTCGCTGGAGTTTCTTCTTTATGGCGGAGTACGGCTCGATGTTTCTGGTCTCTGCGCTTGGATCGGTGCTTTTTTTGGGAGGCTGGAACGGGCCGGTTCCCGTCGCTGCGTGGATTTTTGGTGAGCATGCGAGTCAGCTCAGCGGCGTTGCCTTCGTTCTGGCAAACGTACTCGGTTTGATGACCTTCATACTCAAGGCGGTACTTGGGGTCACCGTGATGATGTGGATCCGCTGGACGCTGCCCCGTTTACGGATCGATCAGGTCATCACAACCTGTTGGAAATATTGCACGCCGATCGCGGCGGTCATGTTTGTAGGGGTCATCAGCTGGCAGTTGATGGGCCTGCCAAGCGGTGGCGACGTGCTGCCGCATCACGAGCAAGGCTTGCGCCGGCTCCCGGGCAGCTTACGCGAGCGGCCCTTTGAAGCGGGCGACGCAGTACCCGCAGCTAATTCGGTCGGCTTTGAGTCGGAGCATGCGGACCGGGAACGGGGGCAGGCGGATGGGTGAGATCAACGGACATACGGTCCTCTTCTTATTTTTCGGTATTCTGGCCTGCCTCTTTTCGTTGGCGGTCGTCTTCTCCGCCAATGTGGTTCGGATGGCCTTTTATTTGATCCTGGCTTTGGCAGCGACCTCGGGCTTGCATTTTTTGGCCGGGGCCGACTTTGTCGGCACAATGCAACTGGTGTTGTATGTCGGCGGTACCTTGGTGCTGCTCGTTTTCGGTGTGATGCTGACAGCTCAAAATCCATTTATTTCGCTCCGCACTGCCGGAGGCGATTGGATTGTGGCGGCGTTGGTGGGCGGTATTTTGTTGGTGATACTCGTGCCCGTTGCTTTTCAGATAGGACTTCCGCCCCAAGATGCTGGCGATATCGAGGGATTGACGCAGCGTGAGGCGGTGGCTTCAAGCGAGCCGGTCAGCGTGCCGACGGCAACGCGGATCGGTTTAGGCTTGTTGGGTGTTCCGGGTGACGATGTCTCGGGCTATCTGTTGCCGTTTGAGATTATCTCGATCCATCTCCTGGTGGTGCTGGTCGGCGCTGCCTACCTGGCGCGTGCCAAACGGAAGGTGGTGGTCCGGCAAGAGTCGCAGAACAGCGCAGGAAGTTGACGTTGGAAAAGTACAAGTATGTTTGATTTACTCACACAACCGGTCGGTTTAACGCATTATCTCATTGTGGGTGCGGTGATGTTCGTGGCTGGTGCGGTCTGCATGGCGACGAAGCGGAACGCACTCGGGGTGCTGATGGGAATCGAACTGGTGCTCAACGGGGCGAATCTCAATTTTGTCGCCTTTGGCAGCAATTTTCTCGAGCGTAATCCGGCGTATCAGCTCGGGCTGGACGGTCAAATTATTTCGCTGTTTGTCATCGTGTTGGCGGCGGCGGAGGCGGCGGTTGCCCTGGCGATCGTACTTAACTTTTACAACAACCACTCGACTGTGGATGTTGATCGGGCAGATGAGTTGAAGGGCTAAACGCGTGGAATCGATTCTTTCCAACCTGTTGTTGCTTGCCTGGCTCTTGCCGC
The DNA here is from genome assembly GCA_902630355.1 of Planctomycetaceae bacterium. GTDB lineage: Bacteria > Planctomycetota > Planctomycetia > Pirellulales > UBA7805 > UBA7805. The sequence goes on along the minus strand of CACOUL010000006.1, from coordinate 46,427 downwards.
TGGCATCCTTCTGCGTGATTCTCTTCTTCGGTCCGCGATTGGGGACCGCGGGACGCGGGGCTGCCTTTGTCGCGACCGGCGCCATCGTGTCCGGCTTCGCCCTTTCGCTTACGGCCCTGATTCTCTGGGTCGGTACACATGGAATTTCAGGGGCACATCACGCGGATTCCGCCGATACGCATGCGGCCGATCAGACACTATCGCCGGATTCCCAGGTCGCGATCGACCCTTCGGCCGCAGCCGTGCATTTGGTGGCAGCCGATCACGGCGATGCACACGGCGGCGATCATGGCCATGGACGCGTGGGTCCGAAGGCCGCCTATTTTGGTGACTGGTACACGCTCGTCGATTTCGATCGCCTGAAAATTACGATCGGCTACTACATCGATGCGCTCACTGTCTTGATGTTCACGATGGTGACGTTGATTGCCAGTTGCATCCACTTCTATGCGATGGGGTACATGCACGATGAGTTGCACGACGTGACGGACCACGAAGTGACGCTTTCCAATGGCGAGCATCTAAAGCGACCCGGTCGTTACCACCGTTTCTTTCAATATCTCTCGCTGTTCTGTTTCAGCATGCTGGGGATTGTGGTTGCGGGTAACATCGCGATGACTTTCGTCTTCTGGGAACTGGTCGGCATCTGTTCTTACTTCCTGATCGGTTTTTACATTGAGCGAAAAAGTGCCTCGACTGCAGCCAATAAGGCATTCATCGTCAATCGCGTGGGCGATTTCGGGATGATCATCGGCCTGATGGCCCTCTGGGGGAGTTTGGGGACATTTTCGTTCGGTGGCGAAAAAAATGATGCCGGGGATATCGTCAAGCCGGGAATGTTTGCCCAGGCGCGGGCCGAAACCGATCACTACGCGCTAAAAACTCCCGAAGCGATGGTGGAGAGTGCGCGGCAGATGGGGGCAGAAGATCCGGAACACACCGGGCACGTACTTTTGATCGTCGCGGGCCTGGGCATTTTCTGCGGTTGCGTCGGCAAAAGTGCGCAATTTCCGTTGCATGTGTGGCTTCCGGACGCGATGGAGGGACCCACGCCCGTTTCGGCTCTGGTGCACTCGGCGACCATGGTCGCGGCAGGCGTATTTTTAGTCGGGCGGTTCTATCCGATGTTCACGCCGGAGGTGCTGCTCACGATTGCGATCATCGGCTGCATTACGCTCTTCATGGCGGCCACGATTGCAATTACCGCCACCGACATCAAGCGCGTTTTGGCTTATTCCACCTTGTCGCAACTCGGTTACATGATGTTTGCTCTCGGAGTCGGCGGCTGGGTGGCGGGAATGCTCCACCTGATCACGCATGCGTTCTTCAAGAGTTTGCTCTTTATGTGTTCCGGGTCGGTGATTCATGCGGTGCACACGAACGAAATGACTCAGATGGGTGGCTTGCGCCGAAAAATGCCGATCACAGCCTATACGATGCTGGTGGGCTGCCTGGCGATTATCGGGGCGGGGGTTCCGACGCTTGTCGGGCTCAGTGGTTACTATTCGAAGGATGCGATTCTGGCCCAAGCCTTGCACTTCGGTAAAAACAATGCGGCGTGGGATGTGATGTTTTATGTGGCTGCCGCGGGTGCTGCGATTACTGCTTTTTACATGTTCCGGCTCTGGTTTATGACCTTCATTGGCCAGCCGCGGGACCCGAGTCGGTACGATCACGCACACGAATCGCCGCGCGTCATGTGGATGCCGCTGGTGGTCCTGGCCTTTTTTGCGATTTTTGTCGCGACCCCGGCCGATATCGAAAACTTTACCGACCCCACGGCCAGTCCGATGGTGCAACTGCTCGAGCAGGCGCGTCCGGATGGCACCGGCATCGATTTTTCGGGTCAACTCGCTGGGGTGATGATGCCCGCCGAGCATGGATCGCACGATGAAGAGATTCACTTGGCCGCGGGAATGATTGCCTTCGGTACGGCCATGTTTGGCCTGCTGCTTGCCTGCTGCCTCTACTGGTGGAGGATACTCGACCCGGAGGAGGTTCGCAGCATGTTTGCGCCGATCTACCGCTTTTTGCGGAACAAGTGGTGGTTCGATGAACTGTATGATGCGATCTTTATCCGGCCGACGCTGTTTTGTGGTCGCTGCATCGCGCAATGCGACCGCGGGGCAATCGATTGGCTCATCGACCACCTGGCAATCTGGATGCGTTCCTTTACTGCAGGGTTCGATCGCTGGATCGATCGCTTGTTTGTCGATGGGCTGATCAACTGGGTGGCGCAGCGAACTTATGCTTTGGGGATTTGGCTCCGTAAGCCGCAGACCGGACGGCTACGACAATATGTTGTTTTTATCGTGGTGGGAACCATGGCGATGTACTTGCTCGCCACATTCGGGCTCACGAACTAATTTCCTTTTGACCTCGATTATTTGATCAACGAGATTTTCATGGACAATCCAACTCTCTGGCCTTTGACCGCGCTCGTCTTTTTGCCAGCCGCCGCAACCCTCGTGCTGTTGTTGCTTCCCCGCGACAACCACGAGTTAATCAAACGCGTCAGTCTGTTCGTGACTGTGATTGTCTTTGTGGCAACCGTGATCATGGCGCTGCCGGGGATCACCGGGGCGGCACACTTTTCGCTTGATGCCGATGCAGTGGCTGAGATGCAGGCGGTGTTCCAAGTCAGTTGGATCCCCTCGTTCAACATCGAATACTTCATGGGGATGGATGGGATCAGTTTTCCTCTGCTCGTACTCACCGCCTTTATCGGCATGCTTGCCATGGGGGCGAGTTGGCCGATCACGAAGCACGTGAAGGCGTACTGCGTGTTGTTCCTGTTGTTGGAGACCGGGATGCTGGGTGTCTTTTTAGCGCTCGACTTCTTCCTGTTTTACGTCTTCTGGGAAGTGATGCTGTTGCCAATGTATTTTTTGATCGGTGTCTGGGGAGGACCAAGACGCGAGTATGCGGCGATCAAATTCTTCCTCTATACATTACTCGGCAGCGTGCTAATGCTGATTGCCATTCTGATGCTTTACTTCAATAGCGATCTTCGCCAACTCAGCGATGAGCAATTGGTGGCAGCCCATGTGGTTCCCGATCAGCAAAGCGTTGCAGCCTGGCGAAGTGCGAACCCCGCCGACGGTGCGGCGGCCGATGTTCCCCGGCACACATTCAATATTTTGGCGCTTCAGCAGTTGGGGCAGACGACCGATCAGTTCAGCAATAGCGTATTTACCGAGGGTGGTAAGTCGATCCAGTGGTGGGCGTTTGTGCTGCTCTTCATCGGTTTTGTGATCAAGGTGCCGAGTGTTCCGGTTCATACTTGGTTGCCCGACGCCCACGTCGAAGCGCCCACGCCCATCTCGATGATTCTGGCCGGTGTGCTGCTGAAAATGGGTGGGTACGGCATTATTCGTATTTGCTATCCGATCTGCCCCGAGGCCGCCTACGATTTAGCCTGGGTCGTTTGCTTCATCGGTGTCGTGAGCATGGTTTATGGGGCATTCGCCGCCTTGGCGCAAAAAGATTTCAAACGGATGGTCGCTTACAGTTCGGTGAGCCACATGGGCTACGTCGTCTTGGGCCTTGGTGTGTGGAGTGCCGTCGCGCCATCGTTCAATGCCGATTACTGGAAGATGGGAATGAACGGTGCGATGTTCCAGATGATTGCTCACGGCATCAGTTCGGCCGGGATGTTCTTTCTGGTCGGTGTGATCTACGACCGGGTACACCACCGCGAACTCGATAAGTTCGGCGGTCTTTTTGCGAAAATGCCGGTCTACAGCGGCATTGCCATTTTGATTTTCTTCGCCGGCCTGGGGCTGCCCGGCTTATGCGGATTTATCGGTGAAGTGCTGGTGGTACTCAGTGCTTGGAATTTCAGTATGGTGTTGGCAATCATCTCGGCCTTTGTTGTGATTCTCACGGCCGCCTATATCCTTTGGGCACTCCAGCGGGTTTATCTCGGACCGGAGTACAAGGGACCGCATCCTGAGGCACTCACGCCGATTACGCCGCGAGAGTGGTCGATTGCCATCCCCCTTTGTATTTTTGCGATCGTCTTGGGTGTTTATCCCCAGTCGCTCTTCAATTACATGTCGCCTTCAGTGGATCACACGGTCGATGCGCTCGTGGAGTGGCAGCAGCGGCAGGCTCCGGCAGCGCTGGCGGAGGACGATGACGTGCAGAGAGAAAATGCGGATCGGGATCGTGTGTTGCGGCGCGACGTGGAAAGTAAATCGAAGGGTGAGCGGCAGCAGCCTGCTCCGGCACAGGTCCGTCTGGGATGGAATCGTGCGTCGCACGACGCGTTGCCTGAGCCGGAGAGTCGACGCGCCGCAGTGACGCAGGCTGGAAAAGGATAGCCTTCGCATCGGGCGACAAGAGGGTGATCAATCGAGGGATTTAAAAACTAGTGAATTACGAACAGCTCGTCCAATCCGTGATCGGTGATACCGAGAACTCGTTGAGGAAGTTCCTTCCTGAATTGATTCTCTGCGCGACGATTCTGCTCATGCTTCTCACGCGGCTCTTTGCAATAACGCGAAAAATACTTCCCCCTTGGCTCTTGGCTACTGCGGGCGCAGGGCTCGCCTTCTTTTTGGCGGCACCCTGGGTGCATCTTTCCGGGGAGGTCTCCACCGCGCGTGAGGAGATCTTTACGGGGATGTTGGTACACGATGCCTTCACTATCTATTTCCGCGCAGTCCTGCTTTTTACGACTCTCCTTTTTATCGTGCTTGCAAGAATCTCGGGCCTTTCAGATCAGGAAAATGGTCCCGATTTTTGCACGCTCGTGCTTGGGGCGGCGCTGGGAATGTGTTTGATGGCCGAAGCCAATCATCTGTTGATCGTTTTCCTCGCGGTCGAGATGGCGAGCGTGCCCTCCTACACACTGGTCGGGATTCTCAAAACCAATCGCAAAAGTAGCGAAGCGTCGATGAAATATGCGGTTTATGGTGCGGGTGCAGCCGGGGTGATGCTCTACGGCACGAGTTTAATTGCCGGCATTACCGGCTCGGCGCATCTGCCGACCATCGCCTGGCGACTGTCGGAGGGCATCGGTACCGATTATCAACTGGTGCTTGTGCTTGCCGGTTTGATGATGATGGTGGGGCTCGCGTTCAAGCTTTCGGCGGTACCTTTCCACTTCTGGTGTCCCGACGCGTTTGAAGGGGCGAGCGCCGAGGTTGCCGGATTTCTCTCCGTTGCCTCCAAAGCGGCCGCCTTGGCACTGCTAGTGCGTCTGGTGATCGGATTTACGTCGCCACCCGCAGCGGAGCCGAAGCGATTTGAAATGAAACCAGCGATGGTGGCGACAGCCAGCGATGCGGCATCGAACGCTTCCACGATTCCGGTTGTGCACACCCTTGAGGTCAAAGAGAGCGACCGGCAGGCAGATCGGGTCGCCGGGATGAGGACCTTCTTGGCGTGGGTGATTGGTGTATTGGCAGCGATCACCTGTACGTTCGGGAATTTAGCCGCCTATGGGCAGACCAATATCAAGCGGCTGCTGGCCTACTCAACGATTGCCCATGCGGGATACATGATGATGCCCGTTGCCGCCGGAGTCGCCATGATGACCGCCAACCCGGTTGGTGCGTCCGAGGCGTTTGCCGCGCTGCTGCTTTACGTTTTGATTTACGTGTTTATGAACATGGGTGCCTTTGCAATTATTGCGTTCATTCGCAATGCGATCGGCAGCGAGGAAATCGCGGATTATGCTGGGATGGTTCGCAGCAGTCCCGGATGGGTGGTCTGCTTTTCTGCGATTCTCTTTAGCCTTGTAGGGCTCCCGCCACTTGCCGGCTTCATGGGCAAACTGGTCATTTTTGCCGGTCTGGTGGATGCGGGGATGTACTGGCTCCTGTTTGTGGGCGGCATCAATACTGCGATTAGCCTGTTTTATTATTTGAAGGTTGTCCGCGTGATGACCTTCGACCCCGAACCGGAAACGCGACCACCGCTACGTTTGCGTCTCGCTTCGATTCCGGGGCTTTATGTTCTCGTGTTGACCGCACCGGTGATCTTGCTGATCGTACAATGGAACGGTCTTTATCGGTGGGCGGAAGCAGCTTGCAAGACCGTGGTGGGCTTCTGAGGAGACATTCCAAATGACGGAAGCAAGAACGAACGCCCTGTTGGGACAACTCCTCATCCATCATTATCGGTCCCTGCCCATGTTTCTGACTGAGGCGGATCCCTGGACGCATCGGGGAGATCAGAATGCGACTGAAGTGTTGCTCGATATTGTGGCGGGACAGAAGGAGATGAGTGAGCGGATCGCAGCGGAACTCTCCCGCCGCGGATGCTCGATCGATACCGGAGAGTACGAGATGGACTATCTCGATCTCCATTTTCTGGCACTCGACTTTTTGTTACAGCGGTTGATTGAAGTGCAGCAGCAGGCGGTCGTTTCGATCGGTCAGATTGCGACACAACTCGAGGACGATCCGCCAGCCTTTGTGCTTGCCAAAGAATCGCTCGGGGCGGCAAAAGGTTATCTTCAATCGCTCGAGGAATTGTTGCCCAAGGTCTTTGTGGAAGCGTAACCTCTTCCTCAAAATGTGGAACTCGATGCAACGATGAGTTTGATCGATACCCACGCTCATCTCGATCAAGACGAATTTGCAGAAGATCGAGAAGCGATGATCCGCCGTGCGGATGAGGCGGGGATCTCTCACGTGATTGCGATTGGCATCGGTGCCCAGTCATCGCAGAGGTGCCTAAAACTTGCGGAGGGCTCGGTGCGCATCAGTGCGGCGGTTGGCATTCAGCCAAATTATTGTAGTGAAGCGGCCGAAGGGGATTGGGATCGCATCGTGGCGCTTGCGGAGAATCGAGAGGTGGTCGCGATCGGTGAAACGGGGCTCGATCGTCACTGGGATTTTACTCCGTTTCCGTTGCAGCAGGATTATTTTGATCGCCATTTGCGACTCGCGGCCGAGCGCGATTTGCCCTTCGTTGTACACACACGCGAGAGCGAGGAGGATGTGCTCAACATGCTCCGCGAGGCGCGGCAGCGAGGTCCTTTGCGGGGGGTCATGCACTCGTTTGCCGGCAGTCAAGAAACGGCTTCCGAGTGTCTGGAACTCGGCCTCCACGTCAGTTTTGCCGGGATGGTGACGTTCAAAAAATCGGCCGACCTACGAACCGTTGCCCAGAGTATCCCGGATGAGAGGATACTGATCGAAACCGACAGCCCCTATCTCGCACCCCATCCGCTGCGCGGGAAGCGCAACGAACCGGCATACCTCATTCATACGGCACAGTGTTTGGCTGAGGAACGCGGGGTCGAATTCGAGGATTTCTGCCGGATAACGAGCGATAACGCGCGGCGACTCTTCGGGCTTAATTTGTAGCGGCGTATCCCACCCGTCTGGTAGGTTGTTCGGGTCACTGTTAGGCTAAGAAGGAATTGGTGAGTTCACGGGACCATAAAAAAAACGATGTCGAAGCACATTTTTGTCACCGGCGGTGTGGTCAGTTCGCTCGGTAAGGGCCTGACGAGTGCGTCGATCGGAATGCTCCTGGAGCACCGTGGCCTCACGGTGCGGATGCAGAAGTTGGATCCCTACATCAACGTGGATCCCGGGACGATGAGTCCCTATCAACACGGTGAAGTTTACGTGCTCGACGATGGGAGCGAGACCGATCTCGATCTGGGGCACTACGAACGCTTTACCGAGGGCAAGCTGACCCGCGATTCAAACTATACCACGGGGCAAATCTACCAATCGGTGATCAATAAGGAACGGCGAGGAGAATTTTTAGGAAAGACGGTCCAAGTCATTCCACACATCACGAACGAAATCAAGAGTTGTATATCAAAGCTTGCGGACGAAGATACCGATGTGGTGATCACCGAGATCGGAGGCACGGTCGGCGATATCGAGAGCCAACCCTTCCTTGAGGCAATCCGGCAGTTTTCGCTCGACATTGGCAAAGAGAATTGTCTCTACATCCATCTGACGCTCGTGCCCTATCTGAAGGCGGCGGGCGAATTGAAAACCAAACCGACCCAGCATTCGGTCGGCCAACTCCGCGAAATCGGTATCCAGCCCGATGTACTGGTCTGTCGCACTGAACGGTCTCTCTCGCGTTCCGATCGGGAAAAAATTGCACTCTTTTGTAATGTTCCGATTCGTGCAGTGATCGAAGAGAAAGACAAAGATTTTTCGATTTATGAGGTCCCTTTCAGTCTGGTCGATAATGAGTTGGACGAGTTGATTGTTCGCCGCTTGCAACTCCCGGCCGAGACGCTGGTCCTGGATGATTGGCAGGACTTGATGCAGCGATTGCGTAACCCGCAAAGCGAAATCAGTATTGCAGTAGTGGGTAAGTATGCAGCCCACCGCGACGCGTACAAATCAATTTACGAGGCGATCGACCATGCTGGGATTGCTCACTGCTCGCAAGTTCGAATCCAGCCGATCCAGAGCGAGCAGATCGAAGCAGAAGGGCCCGAGCGGTTACTATCGACATACGACGGTATTCTGGTGCCGGGCGGTTTCGGCGAACGAGGAATCGAGGGCAAGGTGGAGGCGATTCGCTTTGCCCGTGAGCGCAATATCCCTTTCCTCGGAATATGTCTGGGTATGCAGTGTGCCGTGATCGAATTTGCCCGGAATGTGGTATCGCTCGAAGGCGCCCATTCGAGCGAGTTTGACAAAGAGAGTCCGCATCCGGTCATCTGTCTGCTCGACGATCAAAAGACGATTACCGACAAGGGGGGAACCATGCGACTCGGTGCGCAGCCGGCAGAGCTAGAGCCGGGGAGCATTGCGGCCGAATGTTATGGAGCGACATCGATTAGCGAACGCCATCGTCACCGCTATGAATTCAACAACGTCTATCGGCAGCAGTTTGCAGCGCACAATATGCAGTTCTCGGGGACCAGCCCCGATGGGAAACTGGTGGAAATCATCGAGCTCACGGGCCATCGGTGGTTTGTTGCAGCGCAATTTCATCCGGAATTCAAATCGAAGCCAACCGCTGCCCAACCGCTCTTTTCCGGATTTGTCGGAGCGGCTGTTGAGCATCATGCCGCACGTTCCAGCCGATCGCACGAGGCGTCGCGATCCGATCGCGAGCCATGGGAATCGAGTTCCTGACCCGCGACGTTGCGAGGGACGCGGGCAGCTTGTTGTTTCATTTTTGTAAGCATTGATCCGAGATAAGGTACCCATGGCATGAATGACGCGGGCAAAGAGAAAAAAATTATCATTGATGAAGATTGGAAGACGCAGGTCGAGGCCGAGAAGGTCGCGGCAGAGGCTGACCGGAGTGAAGTGAAAGAGGGGCAGGGCACAGATGCCGTTGCCCAGGATGCCGTTGCCCAGGAGTCTGCCCCTGAAGCCGTCGCTGAGCCCGGGGCCATCCCGTTGCCACCGGCTGATTTTACAACCATCATCAGCATGTTGGCGACTCAGGCGATGCTCAATCTCGGATCGCTGCCCAATCCGATGACTGGCAAAGCCGATAAGAACCTTCCCCAGGCAAAGCACGCAATCGATTTGATCGAGGTGTTGCAGCAGAAAACGGCGGGTAACTGCAACCCGCAAGAAGCGTCGATGATGGAGAACCTGTTGCACGAACTGCGAATGGCGTATGTGCACGTTCAAAATATGCCCGCCACGGAAGCTGACGAACCCGCCACGGAAGCTGGCGACGAAGAGTAAAAAAACGCCATGCCCGGCCGTCTTTGAGTCCGCTGGCATCCGTGCCAACAATCCCGGTCTTAGGTGACTTACATTCCTATTCGGGCGACACAGGCATTGTGATTCAGATGCCTTCACTCACGACCGGGCATGGTCGTTCTTTTGTTTCGTTACGTTTTGTTCTTCGGTATCTCGGTTGGGTTGATACGGTGGGCCAAGCGATTTATCCGGTCAGGCTGTCGAACAGGCGTCGAAATCGCGGAATGCGTTTTTCCAGATAGGCAACCCATGCTTCGGGTCGCCAAATCTCGACGCAAACGGCCGCACCCACGATGAGCACCTCGCCCCCCTGTTCGACTCCTAGAAAATCTCGAAATCCTTCGGGCACGAGCAATCTGCCCCGCCCCGCAATCTTGACGGTCCGCTGCCGGGTTGAGAGTAAACGCCCAAGCAGTTGCAACTCGTCGGTGCGTCCTTCGAGTTTGCCGGCGCGGATCTTCCCCTGCACCAGCGCCATACCGGCGTCTAGTTCGTCCTGTGAACGTCGGGTGTTCCAAAGGCTCAGACATCCAGGTCGCTCCTTTGCCAGCGTGCAAACTCCATTTTCCTCTGTCAGAGGCTGCACCCACTCCTGCGGGATGGAAACTCGATAGCGTTCGTCCAGTTGTCGGGGAAACTCCCCGAGAATCAGATCGTTTGCTTCTGCCATACCATTCAATTCTCAACTCTGTCCCGTTATGCCACAAAAATTGCCGTTTACAAGTAGTATGGGCAGAAAACCCACGAAAAAATTCTAAAAAATATAAATGTGGGTATAAAACCCACAAAAATAGGATTTTAAGGTAGTGCCTGCTGAAAGCTGTGCTGGTGGGCTGAAAAATGGCAGATTCCTGGTGACAGCCTCTGTGCTATTCGCTATCGTCCGGCCCCTCAAAATCCGCGATCCACTCGATGGCGCCCTTTGAATGACGTACGGAAGACCACAACTGCTCGGTGAACCGGTGGTGATCACCGGGATCGGTATGCTCACGTCGGTCGGTTCTACGGCCGAGTCGACGTGGCAGGCGGTCCGCCGCGGGAAGAGTGGAGTGCGGTCGGTCACCGGCTTGGCGGGCCTTCCCGACGATTTGGTGATCGGGGCACCGGTCGATTTCGATGTTCCGGTTGCCGGTCAGTTGAAGGTGATCGCACTCTCGCGACAAGCGGCGCGGGCCGCGATCGAGGATGCTGCATTGGACTGGTCGATTGTCGATCGAGATCGTTTCGCATGCGCCATCAGTGGCCACATGGGAGACACAGCAGGCATTGCAGAAATCATCGGTCACGGTACCAAACCCGAAGAAGAAGTCCCGGCATGGCACCAATGGATGCCGAATACCGCTTGTTCAGAGGTGGCGCTCGATCACGGGCTTCGTGGTCCGCGGAGTTGTAATTCGACGGCATGTGCCAGTGGCCTGATCGACATTCTCTCAGCCGTTCGTCGCATTCGCGATGGTCAGTGCGATTTGGCGCTGGCGGGCAGCGCAGAGGCGATCAACCCTTTGTTTGCTGCAGGTTTTCGTCAATTGAGGGTGTTGGCGGAACACAACGATCCTTCACAGGCCTGCCGCCCGTTTGATCGCGATCGCACGGGCTTTGTGATGGGGGAAGGTTCCGCCATGTTCGTACTCGAAAGGCTGGGCCATGCGTTGGCCCGCGGAGCCAATATTTACGCGGAATTGGCGGCTGGCACGATGCTTGGTGAGGCGCATCACGTCACGAGCATGGCGCAAACCAGTGATCCACTACGATATCTGATTACCGAAACGCTGCGGCGGGCCGACATGGCAACCGACGAGATCGGCTATATCAACGCACACGGAACCGGTACCCGTCAAAATGATTTGGTTGAAGCGCGAGGGATTCGCGCAGCACTCGGAACGGCAGCAAGTGATATTTTGGTCGGGGCAAATAAGTCGAGCATCGGGCACTTGGTCAACGCGGCTGGGAGCGTAGAACTTGCACTCACGGTCCTTTCGCTCCGCGATGGGTTTGCCCCGCCGACCCTCAATCTTTATAACCCAGATCCGGATTGCGACATCGATTGCGTGCCGCTCGTCGGTCGTAGGCATCGCGCCGAAAGCGCATTGAAGCTTTCCTGTGCGTTCGGCGGGCATCTCGTCTGCATGGCCGTTCGGCGATGGTCCGCCGCCCAGAGCGGTTCCGATTATTCGGATCATCTGCCCTCAAAAGCTGCCTAAACTCGCAGAGTAATCTCTGTCCCGTAAGCGGCAACGCCACCCCTCTTTTTTCTGTTTCGCGGTGGTTATCTCGCCGATGAAGGAGGTGAGATAGCGTTGCTATGGCAGAATCGCTAGCAATCCAAGATGAGGGCGGGGACGATGGATATCAGCACATCGCGGTTTGGTGCTTTGACGATTTCCATGAACGAAACGATTTGTTTTCCATCCGGTCTGATCGGTTTGGAGGATTGCCGTAGTTGGGTTTTGCTCTCCGAGCAACCTGGCGACCGCTTCATCTGGTTGCAGTCGACGCAACAGGCCGAGATCGCTTTGCCTCTGGTGGATCCGCGGACGTTCATTTCCGATTTTACGCTGCAGGTGGAAGAGAGCGATTGGACGCCGCTCGGCAGGAGAGAAAATGATTTGGTACAGGTCCTCGTGACGCTCGGCCAGTCGCACGGTGGCTTTGTGCTGAATTTGTTGGCACCGCTTGTAATTAACTGCGAACGGCGTATTGGTCGCCAGGTATTCAATCATGCAGACGCCGAAGTGAACTACCGCTTGGACGCGTTTTCCGCGTCGCTGCAGCGTACGGCCTGAGAGATACAACGAGGATAAAACGCATGCTGGTGTTATCGAGACAACGTGATGAGAGCATTATGATCGGTGATGATGTGGTCGTCACGATTGTGGATGTGCGGGGAGATCGCGTCCGCCTGGGCATCGAAGCGCCGAGTGAAATTCCCGTGCATCGTCGAGAGGTGTACGAGGCAATCCATCGCGAAAATCAGCGTTCGGCTTCGATGCAGCGCAAGGATGTCGATCCGCTCCGCTAAGCGGTCTCTTTTTTGCAAATCGCCTCCGCCGTGCGGACTGCCCCGTCGATGCACTGCGGAATACCGACACCGTGGTAGGCGTTACCGATGAGCGTGAGGTTCCCGGTTCGCGTGACCCGGTTTTCGATACCCGCGACCAGTTGCGCGTGGCCCACGTGGTATTGTGGCATCGACCGTTCCCAGCGGCTCAGGTGGTGACAGGTGGGCATTCCCCGGATCGTAAGTAGTTCGGCCAATTCATTGTGGGCAGTCGCCACGATTTCCTCGTCGCTTTTTTCAAGTATTGCCTCCCGCCCGGCACCCCCTAAAAAGACGCGGATCAAAAGATGATCGTCCGGGCATCGCCCCGCAAATTTGTTGCTCGAAAAACTTGCTGCGAGAATCTGACGATTCTCATTCGGAGGAATGACCATCCCGAAGCTGCATGGAAGTTGTGCAAACTGGTCTTTTGCATAGCCGAGGCAGGCCACCGCGCATCCTGCGTAGGGGATTTTACGAAGTTCCCCTGCCAGTTCCGGATCGTACGATTCGAGCAGATCGGCTGCAGCGAAGGCGGGCGTAGCTAAAATCAGATGACGCGCCGTGAATCGATGCGCGTTGTCGGTGCCAAACTCCCACGCGTTCTCCTGCGCCTGGGCAAGTTCGGTGACGGTCGTGCCGGTGTGTAACGAGTCTTTTGGTAACCGCTCCCGAAGGGTGCGGAGCAACTGCTCGATTCCGCCCCGCGGAGCGGCAAACAGACTATAGCGTGCTGCCGATTCGTCGGTCTCTGAACGGTCCTTTCTTGCGCGTGCCCGCATGCCGCGATAGAGGCTGCCGAAGTTTCGTTCCATGGCAACAAATCGTGGAAGCGCTGCATCCATACTCAACTGGTCGGGATTGGCAGTATAAATCCCCCCCACCAGCGGCGCGACCAACCGCTCGAACACTTCTTTTCCCAATCGCCGCTTGGCAAAAGCGGCAAGCGACTCATCGCCCCGATCCTTTCTCCGAGGAACCCAGGGTTCGCAGCAGGCGCGAAGTTTCCCCTTCCAACTCAAGAGCGGAGACGTGATCAGGGGCCAAAGCCGTCGAGGCCCCATGATTTGAAATCCGGCAGGAACGGGGAGCAAGCGGCCTTCGAAAAGTACCTGCGCGCCTCGTCGACTTGCTCGTGTAGAGAGTAGCTGGTCGGCAAGCCCCAATTGCTCACAGAGTTCGAGGGCCGCCGGAGGATCAGTGATAAAGCTATCGGCACTCGTTTCAAACAAAAATCCATTTTCATTTCGCGTGTGCAGAATTCCACCGAATCGATTTTTTCGTTCGAAGATTCCGATCTTCATTTCGGGGGCCCGCGTGTGGAGCGAATGGGCCGCCGTGAGGCCCGAGATACCTCCTCCGACAATCGCACAGTCGAGCGAAACGCGTTGTTGTTCTGGCATCGGGAAAAGGGAGGTCGAGGAGAGAATCCGTGCCCACGATGTTATTTTAGTGTTTTCGGCCGACTCGAAACACTCCTGCGATCCGATCTGAGAAAAGTTGTGGGAAAGGACGCTTGGCAGTACCTGGTCAACTTCCTCTCCTGTGTCTGACTCAAAGAACCCGATCTAGCGTATAATAGATGGTGCGCTACGCGCACGCACAAAAAAACCGTCTGCCCGTGTGAGTCACTCGATGGCCCGTCCGAAAAATCCCTCCCGCAGAAAATTTCTAAAAGGAGACGCTCCTTCTCAGAGCCCGACGGGCGACACGATCACCACCGAATCGCTCGCCGATTGGGTTGCGGATCCTCAGGCGGAAGCGTATCTCATTCGTATCGGTCGGCGGGCCATGGCCTGCCAGTTTCAGATTTTTTTAAACGCCGGGCAGTACGCCGACGACAGCGAAATGGCGATCGGTGCCCTCGACGAAATCGACGAACTCGAGGCGCTGCTCACGGTGTATCGTGCCGATAGCGAAGTCTCGACCATGAACGATCGGGCCGCTGCCGAGGCGGTCACGTTGAGCGATTCGCTTGCCGAACTTCTCGAACTTTGTCTGGCGATTTTTGAAGCTACCGATGGGGCTTTTGATGTAACGGCGGGACCGCTTGCCGATCTGTGGTCCCGCGCGCGACGCTCCGGTTCGGTTCCGCCGAAAGAAGCGGTTGCTAATGCACTCACGAACGTGGGGAGCGAACTGCTTCGTTTGGACCACAAAAAACAACAAGTCCGCTTTCTCCGTCCTGGGGTGTCGCTGAATTTTGGTGGGATCGGGAAGGGGTTTGCACTTGAGGCGGCAAGCCGCCATTTGAAGTTGCAAGGGGTAGATAACTTTTTGTTTCATGGAGGGCGGAGTAGCGTTCTGGCTAGTGGCTGCCGAGCCTCAGGTAGTGGAGAGGAACCGTGGCGGGTGGGTCTCGTCGATCCACTGCGACCGAGTGAGCGACTTGCGGAAATCGTGCTTCGGGATCGGGCCCTTTCGACTTCTGGTTCGCAGGCGCAATCATTCCAATATCGGGGACGCCGTTATGGCCACATTCTCGATCCGCGGAGTGGATTTCCAGCAGAGGGGGACATTCTTTCAGCGACCGTTATGCACCCTGATGCCGCCTGGGCAGACGCACTCTCGACAGCCCTTTATGTGCTCGGTTCTGAAAAGGCGGTCGAGTTCTGCAGGGCACACCCGGAGATTGCAGCCATTCTGATTGTGCCGGGACGCGGCACGGGGAATCTTAAAATCAAGACGAGTGGACTTGCGCCCGATGAGTGGCGACTCGTCACCGAGCAAAAGATTCCGATTCGTCGCGTGGATGGCTGAGATGGACGCGATTGCCCGCCGCTTTTCGTGCAGGAACGGCGTTTGCTCCAAACTATTCTCAGTGTAAAATCGGGGTTGGTCTGTCTTTGCCGGCATCATGCAGGTCGCGAGTGCGACTGGGCCGGTTTCTCAACGATATTGCAAGCCCCATGCTCGAAGACTTCCTGAACCTAAAGTATTTGGGGATTGTACTCGTTCTTATTCTCTCGGGACTCGGGCTTCCGATTCCCGAGGAGGTGGTGGTGGTTGCCGCAGGTGTGCTGAGTCATGATAGCGACAGCTTCAAGTGGCAATACGCCTATCTCGCCTGCCTCGGCGGCGCCATCGCTGGAGATATTGTGGTCTATAGCATTGGCCGTTATTTGGGACACGGTTTCTTTCTTCGCTACCCGTGGTTTGCACGATTGATGCATGAGGAGCGGGAAGCCAAGATGGAAGAGGTGATAAAAAAGCACGGTTTCAAGGTCTTTTTTGTTGCGCGTTTTATGGTAGGGGTGCGGGTCCCGCTCTACTTGGCAGCCGGGGTCGTGCGGATGTCCTGGCCTCGGTTTCTGCTAATCAACGTCTTTTGCGCCACGACGGTGGTGAGCATCGCCTTTTGGCTAGGGCACCGTTACGGCAACGAGGTGGTTAAAAGCATCAAGGAGGGACAGGGCGGGATCACCGTTGTGGTTCTCCTGCTGGTGGGGATCGCCATCGGCTTTTACTTTATTCGCCGAAGGAAGAAAAAAATGCTCGGCGAGACAACAAAAGACGATGTGCCCACAGAAGAAGAGAAGGATTCAAACTCTGATCGGATCGTTGCTTGAGTTTAATTGAAGATGAAAAAACTCACATCAAGTGAGTTTGTGAATTTCAGACGGATACCTTTCGATGGGTTCAACCCTGGCGATTGAAGTAACCCGACTCAGTAAGACCTACTCCTCGTCGTTCGGGTTGCGAAGGAAGTTGGCCCTGCAGGACGTTTCCCTTTCGGTGGCGAAGGGGCAGATCGTTTCTTTGCTCGGGCCGAATGGTGCCGGTAAGACGACGCTCGTAAAAATATTGCTGGGACTGCTTCGTCCCTCTCACGGTACGGCGCAGATCGCAGGTCAACCGGCAGGGTCGGTGCGCAGTCGGCGTCGCATTGGTTATCTTCCCGAAAATCTTTTTACGGCAACCCATCACACGGCCTCCTCGGCACTCGTGTTCTGGGGAAGGCTGCACGGGATCGCACCCGCAGAGAGTCGCCCGCGCCGCGAGGCACTTCTCGATGCGGTCGGTCTGGCCACGGCGGCCCGCGTGCCCGTGAAACAGTTTTCCAAGGGAATGCGTCAGCGACTCGGGTTGGCCGGCGCGCTGCTGCATCAACCCGATCTACTTATTCTGGATGAGCCCACCGATGGACTCGATCCGGCGGGCCGAAAAATGGTGCGTGATTTGATTTGCGAAGCCAAAAGGGAAGGGAAAACTATTTTTTTAAATAGCCATCTCCTTCAAGAGGTGGAGCAGATTTCCGATCAGGTGGCGATTCTCGACCAGGGAAGTCTGAAGTATTGCGGTGCGATCGCGGGTCTTCAGCAAAAGGATGCCTTGCGCATCGAATTGGAACTCCGCGGTGCCGAGACCGAGGCGCAGGCGGCACTCGATCTTTACGGAGAGGTTGATTGGCAGAGGTTGGACGAGCAGCGGTACCGCGTTCGGTTGAATCTTGCCGATCAGTCTGCAGTCGATCAATGTATCGATGGATTACGTGCTGGTGGCATCAGTATCCTCAGTCTGAAACAGCTTTTCTCGCTCGAGGGTGCGTTCTTGAAACTCGTCGCACCTGATGACGAGGGCAAGGATTCTGCATGAAGCCATACCTCGCACTTATCGGCGACTCATTCCAGGCGGCGGCCAACTCCAGGATTCTCTGGATCGCGCTGATCATGATAACCCTCTTTTTGGCAGCGCTTGCGCCGATGGGGCTGGATATCGTTTCGGGCGATGCGGAATCAGGCTATGCCATCGATGGACTTCAGTTGCGCTATGCGGGAAGCGACTTCGGGCCGACGATTCAACTGCCGGCCGAGTCTGCTACCGAGTTGCGGGTATTGGCACTCGCCTGGTTTATGGACCATGTGATCGATTTTATCGTGGGATTTTTCGGTATTTTGCTTGCGATCATCGTTTCAGCCGGCGTGATTCCGGAAACCTATCGAAGCGGGTCGGTGGACCTCCTGTTGAGCAAGCCGCTGAATCGACCGGCTCTTTTTCTCGCAAAGTTCATCGGGGGGTGTGCGTTTGTCCTAATGAATATTTGTTATCTCATCACGGGCCTTTTTTTGGTCGTAGGACTTCGCTGGGGTCTCTGGGAGGGGCGTATCTTGATCGCGATCCCTGTTTTTTTGTTCTACTTCATGATCCTCTTTTCCGTTGCGGCACTCATCGGCCTTTTGTCTCGGCGTACCGTGTTGTCGATCTTCGTGACCATATTGTTTTGGGGAAGTTGCATTCTCGTTGCCAGTTCCAAGCAGACGATGGAGCGACTGCTACCGTTGGCTGATGTATTGGAAGATCCTCGGATGATATCGCCGGAAGGAGAGGGCGAAGTGCCACAGGCCGAAGCTTTTTGGCAGTCGGTTTATACGTTCGGCATTCTGCCACTTTATACGGTGTTGCCGAAACCACTCGAATTAGATGAAACGGTCCAATATTTTTTGGATCGAAAAGGTAAAATAAAATCGCGATCCGTCTGGTCGCCGGTGATCAGCAGCGGAATCTTTTTGCTTGTGGTTCTAGGGATTGGTTGTTGGGTCAGTTGGCGGGCCGAGTACTGATGGGTACAGCGAATTCTCAATCGGACCGAGAAGGGCCCTCCGCATTTGAGCAAGCGGCTGCGCAAGCTCGCACCTTTCCTCAATCGCCGGGCGTCTATCTGATGAAGGATGCTTCGGGCATTGTGATCTATGTCGGTAAGGCCAACAATCTGCGGGCCAGGGCGGGTAGCTATTTTCTCAAAGCCGCGCGGGAGGAGCCCCGCACCGCGAGTTGGGTTGGTGAGATTGCCGATGTCGATTACGTCGAGGCGGAGAGTGAGGTCGATGCCTTGTTGATGGAATCGCGGTTGATCAAAGATATCCAACCGCGTCACAATCGAGAACTCAAGGATGGGAAGAGCTTTCCCTATCTGCAGATAACGACGCGCGAAGATTTTCCCCGCGTCGAAGTGACGCGAACGCCCGAGAGGAGTGGGGTCAAATTATATGGTCCCTTTACGAGCGCCGCGACGCTGCGTGGTGCTTTGCAGGTGTTGCAGCGGATCTTCAAGTTCCGTACGTGCGAACTCGATATCGATGAATCAGATGAAAAATGGCAATGGTATCGGCCCTGTCTGCTCGCCTCGATCGATCAGTGTACCGCACCCTGTAATTTGCGGATCAGCACCGAGGAGTATCGGGAAGATATCCGTCGGCTGAAGATGTTCATGGAGGGCAAGAAAAAAAAGTTGCTCGCGCAAATGCAAGCGGAGATGCAGGATGCTTCGGCAAAGCAAGAGTTTGAGCGCGCCGCCCGTTTGCGCGATGAAATCCAGTTGGTGCAAACGTTGGATCAGCGGGGAGAGTTGGAAACCCACGCCCAGGTCGAAGTTTTTCATATCGACCCGAAGAAAGGGCTCGCAGGTCTCAAGCAGGTATTGGGGCTCACCAAATTGCCGCGATCGATCGAGGGGGTTGATGTTGCGCATCTGGCCGGGACCGATACGGTGGCCAGCGTGGTGCAGTTTATCGATGGGCTTCCCTTTAAGCCGGGATATCGGCGCTACAAAATCCGCGGGGTCGACGGGGTGGATGATTACCGCTCACTGCGCGAAGTGGTGAGCCGGCGGTTTCACCGCCTTGAGGCAGAGGGGCAACTTTTTCCCGATTTGCTTCTGATTGATGGGGGCCGAGGTCAACTCAACGCGGTCCTCGATGCTTTTTCCTCCCTGCAAATTGAGCCGCCTACGGTCTTGGGGCTGGCAAAGCGAGAGGAAGAAATCTATTTGCCGGATGTCGCCGAACCGATCAGACTCACAAGACAGAGTTACGCGCTTCGCCTTTTGCAGTACGTGCGCGACGAATCCCATCGCTTCGCGCAGCACTACCATCATCTGTTGCGGAGCAAATCGGTCCTCCCGGACGATTGAATCAAGCTTCAGTGATTGCCACAAACGTCCCCGTATTGCTGGCGATGAGTTTGCCTTCGGAGAAAATATCGCTCGTGACCAGGATGCGGGCCCTGCCGTTTTGTGTCAGAGTCTTCGTGAATTCCTCGATTTGCAGATCGGAGAGCGTGCGCGAGCGGGCCTCCATGTCGCTGAGGGCCGGTTTGCTGAAATCGGTTTCACTATGCTGTATCACGAGTTCTGCATTGATCTCGCGGGCTTTAAGGTTGCCCCAGATGGCCACAAAGCCGGTAACGATTCCTAGCGCGGCAATACTGCCGCCGAATGCCGATTGCTGGTGATTGATATTCGCCTTGAGGGGCGCGGTCGTTTCAACATCGGTCATGCTGAATCGCGTCACGAGGATTCCCATATGCCGGGTCATGGGAATTTGCGTGTGCAGATGCGAATTGATTTCATCGACCGACGGCATCGGAGACTCCAGGGACAAACTTCAGCAATCGCTGTCCGGCTTACGGGACGGCCCTATGATCGACTATTTGCAAAATTTTGCAACGCCGGCAGAAATAGCATCTCGGGGGAAACGCATCTCCAACTGATGTCAGGCGGCCAGATTGCCCGATCCCAGGCGATAGGCGGAGACCATGCCCAACACGAGGAAGACTCCGCCGAAGATACCGAATGCCAGAAGGGCGATGAAGAATAAACCGGTGCCGGTCGCGGCCTTCGAGTCGGTGGACCGTTCGCCGCGATCGACAACTTCCGTTTCGGCAGTCGATGCAGTCGCGATGGCAGGTGTTCGGGCCAACTCGGCCACCACCTCCGCATCGCTGAGCAGTGTCACGCGATTTGCGATTGCCGAGTACGTGGCCAGATCTGAGACGTTGTCTTGCGGAGAACGACGCTGCGCCAGCAATCGATTCATCAAGTCGATGCGATTCGCCTCTTCGTGTAATTTGATCCGCTGCTGAATTTTTTCGGAATCCCAGGATCCCACTTCCTGCAGTGCCGCCTCAAACTCCTGATCGTGATAGGCCTCGCTTGCCTCCTCAGGATCCTGACCGGCGGACCGCATCCGATCTTCTGCCACAACCGACGCCACATGTTCCTGGAAATCGATTTCAGTCATTTCCATTGCCATACTAAAAAAAACTGCAAAGTACAGAACTTTGCTGAAGACGCATCCCACCAGTGCCATCAAGGCGGAGGTGAGACCGGCGATCGTGCCGTCGTTGTCTTGATGCGCGATTGCCATACCGAGTCCGGCAAGCCCACCCACAGCCCACGCGAGGAATCCCAGGGCATAATCGGTCGCCAGGGAAGCGGCCGCCCAGAGGGCGCCCCCGACAATCGCGAAGAGAAGACTCAGCAGGGTTCCTCGAACGTACGTCGCGATCGAAAATGAATGTTTGCGAGATTTCTTTGCCGAGAGTTTTTTCGCCATCGGCTCAGGACGCCGGGTCGCCTCGGAGACCGGATTATCGATTGCTAGGTTTGTCCCTTTTTCCAGGTGGTAGCCGCATTCGACACAGAGTACGGTTTGAGGCAGCAGGGCCGCTGCGCAAGAGGGACACGGTTTGGTGTCGGTGCGGTCAGAATCCGGCAGCGGCCCGAATTCTTCTTCGAAGAGAGCGGCGAGGCGGTACTCGTCATCGGTACTTCCTGCCAGTGCAGCGGCAGGTTCCGGAATGCGGAAAACGGTCTGGCAACGACTGCATTTGGCTCTTCGCCCGGCAAGCGTTTCACCGACCTCGTAGTGCTTCCCGCACTGCCCACAGTCAAAAGTGACCGGCATCCGCTCTTCTCCTTCGGAACCACCCTGCCGTAAGAGGTATCGCCTCTTCGACTTAAGAGCGGACACAAAAAGAGTTTTTTTGCCCTCTGTCCACTGCTACTGCGCTAAAACGGGCAAAAACAGGCATTTTTTGTGAGAGGCCAGAAAAAAGCCCTCCGGTAGACCAAGATCCGCTAGACCACGAAGCGTGAAGGTGCCCCCGTTTAGGGCCGGAGGATCAGCAGAGTGTCCCCTTCGCGCTTGCGGACCTCGCCGATGATTGCGGCTGCCACCGCCCCCTTTGCCCGGCACGCTGTGACGACCGCATCCGCACGATCTGCAGGCACACTCAGCAGCAATCCGCCCGAAGTCTGTGGATCGAACAGCATTTCGAGTTGGATCGGATCGGCACCCGCTTCGATTTGAGAAACGGTCTCCACGCTACTGCGATTTGTTTTGCTTGCCCGCGTGAAGTAACCGGAGCTGGCCAGCTGAGCCGCCCCCGGCAGAATGGGTAGCTGATCTACATCAATCACTAGGCTCACCCCGCTCGCAGAGGCCATTTCGACCGCATGCCCTGCCAGACCAAAGCCAGTGATGTCGGTCGCGGCATTTGCGCCACCCGCTTGTGCTGCTAGGCTTGCCCCCTCATTGAGCATTGCCATGCCTGCCGTGGCGGCATCAAGTACGTCTTTCGGGCAACCATCTTTCTTGAATGCTGTGGTGATGAAACCGGTCCCCAGGGCCTTGGAGAGAACCAATCGGTCGCCCGCGTGCGCACCGCGATTGGTAAGCATGGTGTTTTGGTCTGCCGTGCCGGTCACACTCAGTCCGTATTTGATCTCTGCGTCGCGGACCGAGTGGCCACCCATGATCACTGCACCGGCTTTTTCGACCCGTTCGGCTCCCCCGCGAAGAATTTCATGGAGAATTTTCAGATCGAGCTTGTCGTCGGGGAAGCCCACGATGTTCAGTGCCGTTCGCGGCTGACCCCCCATCGCGTAGATGTCGCTCAAGCTGTTGGCCGCTGCAATTTGCCCGAACAGATAGGGGTCGTCGACGAGGGGGGGGAAAAAGTCGAGCGACTGAAGGATCACCAAATCATCGCGCAGGCGGAACGCACCGGCATCGCTTGAGCCGTCACAGCCGATCAACAGATCGGGATGTTCGAACGTGGGTAATTGCTGCACAACCTGTGCGGTGACTTCCTGCGGAAGTTTCCCCGCTCACCCGGCGCAACTGGCCCAGTCGACCAAACGCTTTTTGCCACCAAAGAGGCCCATGGCGCATCTCCTGACGAAAGGGTTGTTTTACTTCATGTTTTATCGGCAGTTATTGGTGGTCCCCATAACGCCCAATCACTCGCGAAACGGTGGCCCCGCCGCAAACCGTTTGCAATTCCGAGGAGAACTGGCATAATGTGAACAAATGTTCACTAGTCGTTTTTGGCCCACAAGGCCGGGGAGGCAGTCGCATGTTGGCGAAATTACAGACCTATTCTCTCTTAGGACTCGATGCGCTTGGCGTGGAAGCGGAGGTCGATGTTTCGCCCAAAGCGCTCCCCAAGACGGTGCTGGTGGGCCTTCCGGAAGCGGCCGTGCGCGAGAGCACCCACCGGGTGGCCCGGGCGATGGCCAATTCTGGCTTTGCAGTTCCCCGTGAAAGAGTCGTGATCAATCTCGCCCCGGCTGATCTGCCAAAGCAAGCGGCGTCGTTCGATCTGCCGATCGCCCTCGGCATGCTCGCCGCGGCCGGTCAACTCGAGTCCAGCAAACTCGACCGCTATGCGGTAGTCGGAGAGTTGGCCCTCGACGGCACGACTCGTCCGATCAAGGGCGCCCTTTCAATGGCGATTGCAACGGCAAAAGACGAACGGCTCGAGGGGCTGATCGTTCCGGCTGCAAACGCTGCTGAGGCGGCCGTGGTAGAGGACGTGGCCATTCTGCCCGTGGCGTCGCTTTCTGATGCGGCACAGTTTTTTGCAGCGGGCGACTCGATCGATCCTTATCTGCACGATGCTGATTCCTGGCGTAAAAAGCGAGATCACTACGAGATCGATTTTGCCGACGTCCGCGGCCAAGAAACCGCCAAGCGAACGGCGGTGATCGCGGCGGCCGGCGGCCACAACCTGCTGATGGTCGGTCCTCCCGGATCGGGAAAGACCATGATCGCCAAACGGATCCCTTCGATCCTGCCACTGCTCTCGGCGAGCGAGTCGATTGAAACGACGAGCATCTACAGCACCCTGGGAAAAATCGATCCGGCTCAGCCGCTGCTCACGGTGCGGCCCTTTCGCGAACCGCACCATACGATCAGTCACGCGGGCCTCGCCGGGGGTGGCTCGCCACCGGCGCCCGGAGAGATTAGCCTTGCGCATCACGGCGTCTTGTTTCTCGATGAGTTGCCGGAATTCAATCGGCGCACGCTGGAAGTTCTCCGCCAACCGCTCGAAGATGGCACCGTGACGATCAGCCGTGCGCTGGCGACCTCGACCTATCCGGCCGATTTCATGCTCGTCGCCGCGCTCAATCCGTGTCCCTGCGGTTACCGGACCGACCCGCGACGCGACTGCCACTGCACGCCGCCACAGATCGAGCGTTACATGGGGAAAATCAGCGGCCCGCTTCTCGACCGAATCGATCTGCATCTCGAAGTGCCGGCCGTTTCATTCCGCGATCTGACCGGTTGCCGCTCGGGGGCCGGCAGCGCGCAGATGCGTGAGGCGGTCGTTGCCGCCCGCGCACTGCAGCATCAGCGATTCATCAGCAGCCGCACGCGTCGTAACGGCCAGATGACGCACCGGCAGATTCGCACGTTTTGCAAACTCGATGCTGCCGGAGCACAGTTGCTCAAGACGGCCATGGACGCGGTGGGTCTTTCGGCCCGTGCTCACGATAAAATTCTTCGCGTCGCGCGCACGATTGCGGATCTCGACGACTCTGAATCGATGAACGCGGATCATCTAAGCGAAGCGGTCGGCTACCGGATGCTCGATCGGCAGATGTGGACGTGATACGGTCATCGATGCCGATTGTGAACCGATCGGCTTCTGTTATGATTTGATCTTCTGTTCGCAGAGTAAAAGGGGAGACAGAAATGCAGCGACCTACTTGGGCCACCGTCGTCGGCATCATCGGAATTGTGATGGCTATTTACGCGCTGTTCAATAGCGGTTTCGGATTGAGAGTGCCGCAAATGATTTCAATCCAACAGCAGGGAATGCAAATGCAGCGCGATGCTCAGCGGCAGGCCGCGGCAGAGCAAAAGAAAGAGGAAGCCGAGGAGGCGAAAGAGGAAGCCGAGGAAGAGAAAGAAGACAAAAAATTTGACGACGATCAGGTAAAGCAATCACCCGATTTTAAGATTCCCGCCGCACAGCAAAAATTTGCCGAAGACAATGAAAAGGAGATGGAGGCTTTTTCCAAGCAGGCTGATGCAGAACAGAAGCAAGCTGAGAAGCAGGCCGATGAGCAGATGAAGCAGGCTGAGGAACGCGGTGATAAGATAGTGGCACTCTATAATATTCCCGTCTGGTATGGGCCGATTGCATTTTTGGCGAGTCTGATTTCCATGGCGATTGCGGCGTGTTATCTATTCACCTCGATTTGGCTGCTCATGACCAAACCGAGTGCAATTCCACTTTTCTCGCTCGCATGCGTTGTCAGTATTGTCTTTGCAATCTTGCAAGGTGTGGTATCGATGATCGCTATGCCGGTGTGGGGTATGGGGATGGGGATAGGCGTGACGGGAATCGTCGTCGCCGTCGTGAATGCGGTGCTGCTGATTGTGGTAGCCACAGGCGATAAAGTGGCTTTTCAGTCTCAAACAGCACAGAATCATGGGCAGGCTGAGCAGGAAGACAGTTAGCCGAAAGGAAGCGTTCGGCTCGCGTCCGAGAATCGGAGATCACATAGGAACTTAGTGCGATGGAAGAGAAAAAGGGTGACAGCCGGTTTTGGCAAATTTTCGTCACGCTGCTGATCCTCTTCGGGATCATCAGTATCACTTCGCAAAAGTTCAGCTTTGAGTGGTACTACACGTGGGGTGCGGCCGCAGTGACCACCGTGATTGTGCTCCTCGTTTTCCGCCGACTGAGTCGTTAAGTGCGATGTGGGTTGCCTGAACGCGGCGGCTGACTCAGAATGTCGGTCGCCGAGCCAACGGATGAACTGCCGTGTTGTGGGCGTCTGGATCGCTCGGTCTTTTTCTTTTTCTTGACGCAGTGAACCCTCATGCTGGAGTGCCTCATGCGAATCGCCAAGTTACCAACTCTCCTGTTTCTTTTTGGCACATTGTCCTCTGCAGCATCGGCGATCGCCGCTGAGCCAACCGATGTTTCTAAACTCAGGCCACTGAGAGAAAGGGTACTTACGCAAGCAGAACAGCAGGCGCTGACTCCCGATCAGGTGCTGGAAATGCTACAGGCCGGTAACCGGCGCTTCATGGAGGGCACCCTCACTCTTCGGGATCATTCGGCACAGGTCCGCAAAGCGGCGCTCGGACAATTCCCCAAAGCGATCATTCTTTCATGCGTCGACTCGCGGGTTCCGGTCGAAGATGTTTTCGATCGAGGAATCGGTGATATTTTCGTGACCCGTAACGCGGGCAACTTTGTGAATGTCGATGTTCTGGGTGGGATGGAATTCGCGTGCAAGGTGGCCGGTGCGAAATTGATCCTGGTGATGGGACACGACGATTGTGGTGCGGTCAAAGGGGCCATCGATAACGTCAAGCTCGGTAACCTCACGGCGATGCTCAAAAATATCCGTTCCTCGGTGAAGCAGGTGGCGAAAAAGGTAGGAGAGGGTACTAGTTCGGACGAACAGTTTGTCCGAAAAGTGACGGCGCAAAATGTCCGCGATGCCATTGCCAATATCCGCAGTCAAAGCCCCGTCCTCGTCGACTTGGAGAAGCAAGGAGAACTCAAGATTGTGGGAGGGGTCTACAACATGGAGACCGGAGCCGTCGAGTTTCTCGAGAACTGAATTGCCCGCTTTGCGTCGATCGATTCGTCAGGCGGCAATCAGGTCGGTTTACAGGTAATCGCTGATCGAAGAATCATCCTTTGCGGGAAAATCAGGCGTCGTCTTGGACTTCGTTTGGTGGGAAAACCGTGTCGGTGGGCGGCGGGATTCAGTGGATATAATGCCCTCGGATGCGAAATAGTTAATTCCTTCGATTGAATGCCTTTACCGTGCTGCAACACACTCCGCTGATCCATGCAAAAAAAACTATCACTTGTGTTTGCGGTTCTC
The DNA here is from genome assembly GCA_902630355.1 of Planctomycetaceae bacterium. GTDB lineage: Bacteria > Planctomycetota > Planctomycetia > Pirellulales > UBA7805 > UBA7805. The sequence goes on along the minus strand of CACOUL010000006.1, from coordinate 19,813 downwards.
ATCTGTAGCTGCCCGACAATTTTTGCCGAGGAGTCGATTCCCACCGCAGGGCAAAGCCTGCAGCGGTTGCAATTAGCCGATGGACTCAAGGCCCAGTTGGTCGCCGCCGAACCGATGCTGCGACATCCGATTTGCTTCTGGATCGACCCGCAGGGGAAAATTTACGTCTGTGAGTCGGATCGACTGACGCGGGGTGTGCTTGATAATCGCCGCTTTGAATATTGGATCGATGATGACCTGGCGGCCCGCACCGTGGCAGATCGGGAAGCATTCTACAAAAAACATCTCGGTAAATCGCTCGAGGAGTTTACCAAGTACGACGATCGGGTTCGGCTGCTCATCGACACGGATGACGACTTGAAAATGGACGAATCTTTCATCTTTGCCGAGGGATTCAACGGGCTCGTGCAAGGAGCCGGAGCGGGAGTGCTGGCAATCGGTGACGAAGTCTACTACACGTGCATTCCGGATCTTTGGAAATTGCGTGACACAGATGGCGATGGCAAATCAGATGAGCGGGAAAGTCTGCATACCGGCTATGGGGTCCACGTGGCCTTTCGCGGTCACGACATGCATGGGCTGATCATGGGGCCTGACGGTCGGCTCTATTTCAGCATCGGCGATCGCGGCTACAACGTCCGTACCGCCGAGAAACATCTTGTAAACACCGATTCAGGTGCCGTCCTCCGCTGCTGGCCGGACGGTTCGGGTTTGGAGGAATTCGTCACCGGACTCCGTAACCCGCAAGAACTGGCGTTCGATTCCCTCGGTAACCTCTTCACCTGCGACAACAATTCCGACTATGGCGATATTTCTCGGTGGACTTTTCTTGCACCGGGCGGTGATGCGGGCTGGAGATTCCCTTACCAGTACAAGATGAAGACCGGTCCCTGGCTGCGTGAGCGGATGTGGCTGACCTACAGCGACAAGGCGCCGGCATCGCAACTGCCGGTCATCGCCAATATTGCCGACGGGCCCGCCGGTCTCACCGTGTATCCGGGAACTGCGATGGGCGGGCAGTTCCGGGGCAAATTCTTTGTCAGCGATTTTCGTGGCGAAGCGGCACGAAGTGGTGTTCGCTCGTTTCGCGTGGAACCGAAGGGCGCTTTTTTTACCGCTTCGGACCTAGAGAAACCGGTCTGGGGTGCGCTGACCACCGATGTCGACTTCGGGCCCGACGGTTCGCTCTATGTGTCGGACTGGGTGGAGAGTTGGGATGGCGCGGGAGTCGGCCGGATCTACCGCGTCTTCGATCCGGCCATGGCTGACGATCCGCTCGTGCGGCAAACGGCCGACCTGCTACACGGAGGATTTTCCGACCTCCCGGAAGATCAGTTAGGCCGGCTGCTCGGCCATCCCGATCAGCGGGTCCGCCAGCGAGCACAGTTTGAGTTGGCCGATCGCGGAGCCGACGAGACACTGCTCCGTGTGCTCCGAAGCGACGCGGAATTGCTGCCGCGTTTGCACGCGCTTTGGGGACTGGGGCAGGTGGCCCGGCGGCAGCCGGAGAATAAAACATTGCAAAGTGGGCTCGTTGAGGCCCTTTCCGACCGCGAACCGGAAATTCGCGGCCGCGCGGCCGAACTTGCTGGCGAATTGGGGCTGCCGGTCCGCGTCCGCCTGGAGCACATGCTTTCAGACGCAAGTGCTCGCGCGCGATATTTTGCGGCCCTTGCGCTCAGTCACGTTGCAACGGGCAATTCCCTTGAATCGGTCATTCGCATGCTCGAAGAAAATAACAACTCCGATCCCGTGCTTCGCCACGCTGGGGTGATGGCCCTCACAAAGATAGGATCCGGTGCCCCTGAACCACTCCTTGAGCTTGCCGATCATCCGTCCGCTGCCGTTCGTTTAGCCCTGCTGCTGGCGCTTCGACGACTCAAGTATCCGCAGGTCTCCCGTTTTCTGGATGATCCAGAGCAGCCCTTGCCAATTGAGGCGGCACGCGCGATCTACGACACACCGATCCGCGAGGCGTGGCCGATCCTCGCTGAGGAAGTGAATAACGCGGCGCGCTCGGAGTTGATTTTACGACGCGCCCTGGTGGCCAATTATCGGCTGGGAACATCGCAGCACGCCGATGCGGTTGCTCGCTTTGCGTCCGATCCCTCGGCGAGTGAGTCGCTGCGACTCGAAGCGCTGGAGTTGCTCTCTACCTGGACGAACCCCGAAAACCGCGATCCGTTCTTAGGTTACTGGTGGCCGCTAGGACCGCGCGATCCAGAGGTGGCTGCCACGGCCGTACGAAAAAATATTGCGGGATTGCTCGCCGCGCCGCCGGTGGTGCGTGCGGCCGCACTCGACTTGGCAGCCGATTTGGAAATCGAAGAGGCCGCCGAGGGACTGCTAGTAACCTTCCGCGATCAAAAGGCCGATTCGATGCAGCGGGGTCAGGCCTTGCAGGCTCTGGCGGGACTTAAAAGCGATGAGCTTGAGAGTCTGATTGAAGCGGGGCTTGCGGATCCGGAACCGGCGGTGCGGATCGTTGCCCTCGAACTTCTGGCAGCCCGTGACCCCGAGGCAGCACTCGCAGTGGTTGCTGCAACGCTCGAGGAGGGGAGCATTCCAGAGCGTCAGGCAGCGATTGATCTGCTTGCGCAGCTCCCGGAAAGCCCCGCGCGCAAGGCACTCTTGCAGCAGTCCGTTGAAAAGCTGCTGGCCGGTACGCTCCAAGAGCAGTTGCAGCTTGAGGTCCTTGAGGCGGTTGAGCGGTCGGGGCATGCCCAACTTCAAGAAACAGTGGCCCAGTTCCACAATCAATTACCGGAAGGTGATCCGATCCGCACGCACCGCGAAACGCTCCGCGGTGGGGATGCGGACCGTGGCCGCGAACTTTTCTTTTACCGCAGCGAACTTGCCTGCCTGCGGTGTCACAAGGTGGACCGGCAGGGGGGCGCGGTCGGCCCGGAACTTTCTCGTGTGGGCGGCGAAAAGACCCGTCGCTATTTACTAACTTCGTTGCTGGCACCGAGTGTGGATGTCGACCCCCGATACGCTACCTGGGAGGTTGAAACGGATGACGGCCAGATCGTCACCGGACTGAAGGTCAGTGATGGCGATGCGATTCAGCTATTGCAAGCTGATGGTCGCACGCTCTCTGTTCCCCGTAAGCAGATCGAATCATTGCGGATGATCCACCAGTCGGCGATGCCAGAGGGGTTGGCCGAAAAACTCACCCGCCGCGAACTGCGAAACCTAGTAGCGTTTCTCGCCTCGCTGGGAAAGCCGAGCCCTTAAACTCGCTCGACGATCATTGCCACCGCGTTGCCGCCGCCCAGACAGAGTGACGCCAGGCCCCATTTGAGATCGCGATCAGCCAGGGCATGCAGCAGGGTGACCAGCACCCTTGCCCCGCTCGCACCGATCGGGTGCCCCAAGGCAATCGCACCACCGTGGACGTTGACCCGCGTATCGTCGAGATCGAGCCCCCGCATGCAGGCGACGCTCTGCGCGGCAAAGGCCTCGTTGAGTTCAAACAGGTCGATATCCGCAAGTTTCATATTCGCTCTTGCGAGCACCTGCTCGACGGCACTTACCGGCGCGATAAAAATATCCTTCGGTTCCACTCCGCTGGTGGCCGAAGCAACAATACGGGCCTTGATTGGCGAGTCGCACGCTGCGGCCACCGCTTCGCTGGCCACGACCACTGCGGCCGCTCCATCGCTGAGTTGCGAGGCGTTGCCGGCGGTAACGGTGCCCTCACCGCTGAAACTGGGCCTGAGCTTGGCTAGTGTTTCAGTATCGGTCTCTGCCCGCGGTCCCTCGTCGCTCTCGACGACCGTTTCGCCGCGTCGACTCTTGATCGTGACCGGAACGATTTCATCGGTGAATTTATCTGCCTTTTGTGCGGCGGCCGCGCGGCGGTGACTCTCGGCCGCGCACGCGTCTTGATCGTCGCGCGAAACATGATGTTTTTCCGCAATGTACTCGGCGCTGTTGCCCATGTGTTGGTTTTCAAAGGCGCACCAGAGGCCGTCGTGGATCATCGAGTCGACCGCTTCGCGGTTGCCGAGCTTCCAGCCTTCGCGCGTACCGGGTAGCAGATGCGGTGCGCGGCTCATATTTTCCATGCCGCCTGCGATCACCACCTCCGCATCGCCAGCACGAATGGCCCGGTCGGCGAGCGTGACCGCTTCGAGTCCCGAGCCACACACTTTGTTTACCGTGGCGGCGGCAATGGTGGGTGGCAGGCCGGCAGCCAGGGCCGCTTGCCGGGCCGGTGCCTGCCCAAGTCCGGCAGGTAGGACATTGCCGAGGATCACCTCCTCGACTTGGTGCGGCTCGAGCCCACTTTGGGAAATAACCGCACCAATGGCGGTGGCAGCCAGTTGAGGGGCCGGGACTGTGGAAAGGGAGCCGAGAAATTTTCCGATTGGCGTGCGGCAGGCGGTGAGCAGGTAACTTGCGGGCATCGTACTTGTGGGCTCCGGAGGGCCTAGTGGTAAAATCGTCGCACTTTTCGCGAATTATAAGCCCCTCTCGGCCTGAAACCAGGGCCAAGTCCCTGGCGAATACGCGATGGGATTTGAACCGAAGGGCGAGGTTGTGCGTATTACCGGGGCGGTCACCGTTGTGCCCGGCACGACAATTCTAAAAACTGCCAAAAACCTGTGGCGGGCCGTTGACGCGGACGTTTTGCCACTTAGAATGATTGGTCCGGTTCGCATCGTAAGTGCTTTGCACCTGCGGAGCTGCCGACAATTTTGATCTTTGACAATTTGGGAGTTTTCCTCGTCAAGTTTGATGAGACTGTACTTGTTGTACGTGTGAAATTGTTCGCCCGAACGATGGAACAGGTGCAACTCAAATTTTTCAGTTGGCTAGACATCCGAACTTTTGCCTTCGGGCAAGTGAGTTCGGTAAGCAATAACAATTGAAGGGTTTGATCCTGGCTCAGAATGAACGTTGGCGGCGTGGATTAGGCATGCAAGTCGAGCGAGAAGTCTTAGTTTGAAGCTTCGGCCGATTTCTAAGATGGACAGCGGCGCAAGGGAGAGTAATGAGTGGATTACTTACCCCCAGGACCGGGATAGCTGTGGGAAACTGCAGGTAATACCGGATAATATCTCCGGATCAAATGGTGAGATTCCGCCTGGGGATGGGTCCGCTTCCTATTAGCTTGTTGGTGGGGTAACGGCCTACCAAGGCAATAATGGGTACCGGGTGTGAGAGCATGGCCCGGCTCACTGGGACTGAGACACTGCCCAGACACCTACGGGTGGCTGCAGTCGAGAATCTTCCGCAATGGGCGAAAGCCTGACGGAGCGACGCCGCGTGCGGGATGAAGGCCTTCGGGTTGTAAACCGCTGTCAGTTGGGAGGAAATCTATGGGGGTCATCCCTCATAGTTGACCTATCTTCAGAGGAAGGACGGGCTAAGTTCGTGCCAGCAGCCGCGGTAAGACGAACCGTCCAAACGTTATTCGGAATTACTGGGCTTAAAGGGTGCGTAGGCGGCTTGGCAAGTTGGGTGTGAAATCCCTCGGCTCAACCGAGGAACTGCGCTCAAAACTGCCAAGCTAGAGGAAGATAGAGGTGAGCGGAACTAATGGTGGAGCGGTGAAATGCGTTGATATCATTAGGAACACCTGTGGCGAAAGCGGCTCACTGGGTCTTTTCTGACGCTGAGGCACGAAAGCTAGGGTAGCGAACGGGATTAGATACCCCGGTAGTCCTAGCTGTAAACGATGAGCACTAGGTTGGAGGCTCCTCCATAGGCTTCCGACCGAAGCGAAAGTGTTAAGTGCTCCGCCTGGGGAGTATGGTCGCAAGGCTGAAACTCAAAGGAATTGACGGGGGCTCACACAAGCGGTGGAGGATGTGGCTTAATTCGAGGATACGCGAAGAACCTTATCCTGGTCTTGACATGTACGGATGGGCTGCCTGAAAGGGATAGTCCCTGCCTTCGGGTGAAACGTACACAGGTGCTGCATGGCCGTCGTCAGCTCGTGTCGTGAGATGTCGGGTTAAGTCCCTTAACGAGCGAAACCCTTGTTCCTAGTTGCCAGCACGTAATGGTGGGGACTCTAGGGAGACTGCCGGTGTTAAACCGGAGGAAGGTGGGGATGACGTCAGGTCCTCATGGCCTTTATGACCAGGGCTGCACACGTCCTACAATGCGGTGTACAGAGGGAAGCGAACTCGCGAGAGCAAGCAAATCCCAAAAAGCACCGCCCAGTTCGGATTGCAGGCTGCAACTCGCCTGCATGAAGCCGGAATCGCTAGTAATCGTGGGTCAGCATACCACGGTGAATATGTTCCTGAGCCTTGTACACACCGCCCGTCAAGCCACGAAAGTGGGGGGCATCCGAAGTCGCCAAGCTAACCGTAAGGAGGCAGGCGCCGAAGATGAACTCTGCGATTGGGACTAAGTCGTAACAAGGTAGCCGTAGGGGAACCTGCGGCTGGATCACCTCCTTTCTAAGGATTTCCGCTACGCGATGGCGACATCGTGTAACCAGAAATTGTGGAGACAGTTCTCACAGGCTTTTCAAGGAACGCCGAGGCGAGCAATCGCCAAAGCACCTCCCAAATTGATAAAAGAGAAACCCGCTGCGGGCATAGCCAGTCCGCATGCGGGTTTTTTTATGCGCTTTTTTATGGTGGAACTGGGACGCGATAAATTTTTGCAGCCCGTTATAATCGACGAATCACAGCAACCGATGAATTGCAAGCTTCAGAGAGGTCGCACGCTTGTCAAAAAAGGCCAAAGACATATTCGAGCAAGGGCACCGCTCGGGCCGCATCACGTGGTTGCGGGCAGCCGTGCTGGGAGCAAATGACGGGATTCTTTCGATTGCGAGTCTGGTGGTCGGTGTGGCAGCGGCCAACATTAAACGGGGCGATGTCCTGATCGCAGGGATCGCCGGATTGGTGGCCGGTGCGATGTCGCTGGCTGCCGGGCAGTATGTTTCGGCCAGCAGTCAGGCGGATACCGAAGCTGCGGATCTGGAAATCGAACGCAAGCAACTGGAAGTAGACCGCCAGCAGGAGCATGCGGAACTGACGGCGATTTACGTGCAGAGAGGTCTCGACCAGAAACTCGCCGAGGAAGTGGCCCACCAGTTGCACGCCCACGATGCACTCGGCGCGCATGCCCGCGACGAGTTGGGTATTTCCGAGGTCGTCGTCGCCCGGCCGCTGCTGGCAGCGGTCACTTCGGCCATCGCATTTGCACTGGGAGCCGTTTTGCCCTTGGCGACCATTGCCCTGGCGCCGGTCGCGCATCTGGTTCTGGTCGTGGCACTTACCTCACTCTTCTTTCTGGCACTGCTCGGTGGCCTGGCGGCGTGGGTCGGCGGGGCACCGATCGGCCGCGGCTGTTTGCGGCTGGCCCTCTGGGGCGGAGCTGCAATGGCCGTGACTGCGGGGGTGGGGAAACTTTTTGACCTGTAATTCGGTTTTTAGAGTTGTCCCGCCGGCCGCAGCTCTTTGCCCTCGGTTTTGGTCAATGCATCACCCAACTCTTCGCGGAAGCGTTGACCGTCTGCTTGCAACTGTTTGACAATCTCCGGGTGCTCGGCGGCCACATTTTTTGTTTCCCCGGGATCCGTACTCAAATCAAAAAGTTCGAGCCCCACGTCGCCGAATTCGTATTTGACCGGCATTCCGTCGCGACCCGGCTCACGCCCCGCCAGGGTGCGGTAGCGATGCGGGAAGTGCAGTTTCCACTTGCCGCGGCGAACGGCCTGAAGCTCATCGAGAAAATAAAGTGCATACGTTTGCTCAGGAAATGCATCCGCCGGTTTGCTTGTGAGCAGCGGGCGGATATCCCGTCCATCGATTTTTTGCTTCGGTAGGTTGGCCCCAATCAGATGTGCGATTGTCGGCAACAGGTCGATCGTCATCGCCGGCTTATCGCAACTGGTGCCTGCGGGAATCGTGCCCGGCCACCACATGACGGTCGGCACGCGGCAGCCCCCGTCGAACATCGTGGCTTTGCCCTCGCGAAGCGGCTTGGCCGAACCAGCATGATTGCCGTAGCTGAGCCAGGGGCCGTTGTCGCTGGTAAAAATCACGAGCGTCTCTTTTTCCAACTTGCACTTGCGGATGGTGTCCAAGATTTGGCCCACCGACCAGTCGATCTCCATCATGACATCGCCAAAAAGCCCCTGTTCGCTTTTTCCTTTGAATTTATCGGAGACAAACAGTGGCACGTGCACCATCGTTTGCGGCACGTAGAGGAAGAAGGGGCGGTCTTTGTTCCGCTCGATAAAATCGACCGCATGCTCGGTATACCAGGTGGTGAGCATGGCCTGATCTTCCCCGGTCACTTCCGGATCGATCACTTCGTTGCCCTCGATCAGTGGCAGGTCGGGATAGCCACTCTTGCGGCGGACCGCGTCGGGCGGCAATTTGGCATAGTCCGGGTGCAGCGGCCACATGTCGTTGGAGTAGGGCAGCCCGAAATATTCATCGAACCCATGCTGTAGGGGCAGGAAAGGTTTGCGGTGACCGAGGTGCCACTTGCCGAAACAGGCGGTGGCGTAGCCCTTTTGCTTGCAGATTTCGGCGAGCGTCTCTTCTTCGTCGGCCAGTCCGTGGCCGGCGCCCGGACCGAGCGCGCCGTTGATGCCGACCCGCTGGTTGTAGCAACCGGTAAGCAGGCCCGCTCGGGAAGAGGAGCAGACCGCCTGGGTCACGTAAAAATCGGTAAAGCGGCGGCCTTCCTTCGCCATCTGGTCGAGGTGGGGTGTTTCGTATCCTTCAGCGCCGAAGGGACCAATGTCGGCGTAGCCCATGTCGTCCATAAAGAGAATGACGATATTGGGTGGTCGCTTGGGGGTTGTCTTACCTTCCGGCGCACCGACAACGGATTTTTCGAGAGAGAGGGCGGCGAGCAACAGAAATATCGTGGTAAAGGGTACGGTGCGCATCGGCTGACCTCTTAAGCGGTGATAGGTAATTTTTCACTTCGTTCTGCCACAGTCTAACCGCGGCGATGGCTGGATGCCAGCGACTCGGAGGCATCCCTACGGGACGGACCGTTGAACGAGAAGTAGGATCGCTTTAGAGTGATTAGGCTTTCACTTGGCTGGCAAAAAAGGGAGTGTGTTGGTGGTTGGTCGGGAAATCGTGTTCCGTCGGGGGCAAGCGGGTGATTTGAAAGAGATTGTCCGGTTACTGGCGGACGATCCGTTCACCGGAGAATTGGAAGATGCTCAGGGTGTCGCAACCGACTCGATTCCCCCTGTGTACCGGCAGGCTTGGGACGCGGTAGAAGCATCGCAGGACAATGTGCTGCTCGTTGCTGCCCGCGAGGGGGAGGTGATTGCCGTCCTCCAACTCACCTTCATCCCCTCGCTCACACTTCGCGGTAGTTGGCGAGCCCAGATCGAGGGTGTTCGCGTGGCTTCTCCCTATCGAAGCCAAGGTGTAGGAACGCAGCTAATAGAGCGGGCGACGGAACTGGCCAGGGAAAAAAACTGCCGGCTGGTGCAGCTTACGATGGACCGCCACCGCGAGCGGGCGGGCAATTTCTACCGGCGACTGGGTTTTATCGCCACGCACGAGGGCTTCAAAAAGGAACTCGACCCTCAGGATGAAATCGGCAGCGCGTAAAAGACGAAACAATGGCAAAGACTCGCCGAGTCGATTCTAATGGCAGTTTGCCGGATCACGTTTTCTTAAACAAGAATCAAGAGGAGAAACCCATCATGGGAATGATGAAAGAATTCAAAGAGTTTGCGATGCGGGGCAATGTGGTCGATATGGCAGTTGGTATCGTGATCGGTGCTTCGTTCGGAAAAATCGTGACCTCCCTTGTGAACGACGTGATCATGCCCCCGATCGGTTTGCTGCTCGATAATGTCAACTTTTCATCCCTTGCCTGGGTGCTCAAAGAGCCGACTGGAGATGCGAAGGCCGTATCGATTCAGTATGGGCTGTTTATCAATAACGTTCTCGATTTTTTGATCGTGGCATTCTGTATTTTTATGGTCGTCAAGGCGATGAATGCAATGAAGAGGAAAGAGGAAGCGGCGCCCGCGGCACCGACGCAGAAGGAATGTCCGGAGTGTTGTAGTGAGATTCCCATCAAAGCGAACCGCTGCCCTAGTTGCACCTCTCAGTTAGCAACGTCCTAAGGTCGTTAAGCTGTGGCAGTTCCGCCAATGCCGAACGTCTGCCGAGAAGAAAAAGCGATTTTTTATCCGCCCTTTTGCGGAACCACTCGCCGCCGACGGTGTTTTACTCGGTGAGGTGGATCGTTTGGCATGCTCTCGGGGATCGGTTTGCGGGAGCGGCATACTTTTTAGGAGGACGGATTTATGAAGTGGGCATTGGCGATGGCGTGTATGGTGGCCTACGGGCTAGTGGAAAATAGCTGGGCAGAAGAGGAGGGATCGCCTTCAGAATCAAAACGCGCATGGTTGCTCGAGAAATTTGACGCCAATGGGGATGGCAAACTCGATAGCCAGGAGCGGGAGGCTGCTCGGAAGGCAAAGATTCTCAAAAAATTTGATGCCAACGGCGATGGAAAACTCGACGAGGATGAGCGCGAGGCGGCGCGTAAGGCCCGCCCAAAATCGAAGCCGAAGAATGGAAACAACCAAGGCAAGCGGAAAGAAATGCTCGAGCGGTTTGATGCTGATGGAGATGGGAAGCTGAGTCCTCAAGAGCGCAAGCAGGCCCACAAAGCGAGAGTTTTGAAAAAGTATGATGCCGATGGTGACGGCAAACTCGATCCGGCGGAACGCAAAAAGGCGAAAACGGATTACCGGGACCGGCAAGAGGATCGACGTGATCGTGCCGAAGACGTCCGGGATCGTCGGGAGGATATTCGCGATCGTCGTGAAGACATCATCGATGCGCAGCACGATGGCGGAAAGTGGGACAAGATCGAAGACCGACGGGACCGAGCTGAAGATGTCCGCGATAGGAAAGAGGATGTCCGCGATCGCCGCGAGGACCGCTTCGATCGCAACAACGGTCCGCAGGGCCCGAATCGCAACTTCGGGCCTCAGGGACAACGCGGTCCGAATCGCAACTTTGGACAACAAGGGCAGAATGGTCCGAATCGTAATTTTGGGCCGCAGGGGCAGGGTGGCCCGAATCGGAGGGGACCGGCTCGCGGAAACCGGGGTGGAGGATCTCGCAGTGGAGGACCTCGCGGTGGAGGCCAAAGCGGTGGTGGACCAAGACGGTAGGCATTCAGCATGCCAAAGGAAAACCGGCGCGACCGCCCAGCGGTCGGCCGGTATTTTTTAGATACCTTTGGCTTTAGACACCTTCGGCTATTGTTGAAAAGCCGCAAGTTGAAGATGGGATGGTGTGATCCGCATGATCTTCAGCGTCTGGCTTCCCGCTTCTCCACAGTCGGCCCAGGCCACCGAACCATCGGGGAGCGTTTGAAAATCGCCGCGGGGTGAGGCGGTCACCGAGAGAACCTCGGCAGGCCCGACCCGCTCTCCTTGGAAATTGTAGAGGCAGAATTTACGGTCTCCTGGTGCGGCTTCCACCCAGGAAACGAGCAGTTGGTCTTTGCCATAGCGAGCCATCTTCACGTTCACCTGATCGCTGTCGGCATCCTCCAGGTACTTGTGGACCCGCTGCGTGTGCGGATGCTCTTTGGCAAAATCGGCCAGCGCCACGCTCCAATGTTTACGGCCGCCCTCTTTGCTCGCAAATGCAAGGAACATGCGATCACCTGCGGCAACCAGACCACCGAGGCGACCGCCCGTACCGCCACTGAAATCACCCCACGTATAGGAAATTCGCTTCGCCGTGTGATTAAAGTAGATACCGGTTCCCGGATAGGCGTCGGAGAGGGCGACAGGAAAAAACGCATCGCCCGAAGGGACCAACCGCATATCGATGCTGTGGCTGACTCCCCAGTTCCACCCTCCTTCAAGAATTTCTCCGTCGGGACTGACAAAGCGGAGTCCGTCGCCTTCGTGGCCGCCTCCATGGAGCGCGAAATAGGCCCCATACGTATGACCGTTCCACGCTAAGCTCCCCCAGTGAATGTCTCGACTGGAGTTGCTGATCAATCGCTTCTGAAAAATTGTTTCCTGATTGCGAATTCGCGTCAGGTGCATGCCACCTTCCTGGAGTGTGAGGATCGCCGACCCGTCGGTGTGAGCCACCAGATCGCGAAGCACGACTCCCTCAAGCAACATATCTGTTCCGCATCGTCGCATGTGGCGATCGAGGGGTGTAATGTGTACGGTCCCCTCGGTATCGGTCCAGCCCACCTTTGCTCCGCCGTCGATTTGGGGTGCAAAAACGACGGGCCGCAGTGGTTTTCCGTCCCAAAAACTGGACGGATTGTCTTCACCTTCACCCGGATCGATTTCTGCGGTGACTGGAACTGAAAAAATCTGTAGGCGTTGGGCCAGCTTTCCGCGGCCTAATCGCGACTTGGTTGCCTGCGCCTCAGCCGCCGGAGAGAGTTGGTCGCCCGGGGGCTGTGGGGTGCGAGTCTCCTTCGGCCGCTCGTTTGCATTGGGAACGTCATTGATTCCGTGTGCTTGGTGGGCCGACAGCGTCATGAGGCAACTGAGAAAAAGAAGGTACTTCCGTTTCATCGTGCAAACTCCATTTCGAATAGGGTTTGACGCATTTCTGCCACCTGCCACAGGGCACATGGGGCAGACTGCCGTGCAAACCGGCGCTACTCAGGTAGGGCATCCGCAACTTCTTCATCAGAAAAGCCGTCGAATGAAAGTAGCAAGGGTAGGAAGGGACTCACGCGGCCTGTAGGCCCGCAAGCCTCCACATAGCGACCGACCGTATCAGCTCGGGTGCCCGTCGCCTACCACCCCCAACGAGCTGTCGCATTAAGCTATCGGGATATTTTAGGTGGGTCGGGGTCGGCTGATCTAATTTAGTAGCCGCGGGGGACAGGCCGGGAGTTGCCCTTTTTCCCAAAAAAATAACGGCCCGCCCGGCATGGAGCCGGACGAGCCGTGTCGCTCATTGTAGCTTTCAATCGTCGCGATTAACGATTGTAGAAGGCCGAGCTATCCGCTTGCGGCATCGGAGGTGCGATGGCACTGTCGGTGGCCGTGGCGGCACCGCAGCTCGGCTCGCATCCGCAGGCAGCCTCACAGCCACAGCTGGCATCACATCCGCATCCGCAATTGATCGGGGTGCAGGTGGTGTAACCGCAGGGCTTGCAAGCAGCACAAATCAAGTCATCCGGGCAGTGTTTGCAGGGGCAAAGCACTCGACGATACTTCACATGCGTGACGCACATCTTTTGCTTGCAGCAACCACAACCAGTCCGGCATCGCTTGACGTGCGAGTGGCAGACCTTCTTGTAATATTTCATTTTGGGGCAGCACTTCGATTCGCAACCACAAGTTGCTTCACAACCGCATGCCGGTTCGCAACCACACTGGTCAGCAACACCGCAAGTCGGTTCGCAGCCACACGCCGCATCACAACCGCAGTTGTGACGGTGACCAAAGCCGAAGCTCTGGGTGCAGAGGCCGAGCGTCAGAACGATCGACCCGAGAATGATATTCCATTTCATCGTTTCCGTCTCCTTAAACTATTGACCGTTCGCGAGCGACCTTTTGATAGCCAATGGGGCAACCCGCGCGTAAAGCGTTGTTTTCCGTATCGGGTGAACTGGAGTACTCATGATGGAAAAATAATTGAAAGTCGCCTTGCGCGCATTGTTCGCTTACAACGGCATGTGAAGAACATTCCTTTCGAATCATTTGGCACACCGGGTCCTGCTGAAAATGCGGGTCAGTCGGCGTACCAACCGGCCCGCAGCGACCGGGAACACCGCTTTTACCGCCTTGCCCTGATCGTGGGCCTGTAGCAGGTGTGACGATCATGCGGTTGCCACTTCGCGCCTCGTGTCTCCGGGAGGCCGTTGGCAGACCTGCCGAAACCTCAAACCGGTTGAAAGAGGTGGTTTTTCTGCGGCTTTTTCGGATTTGGCCTCGGCTGCCGAATGTTGCCTGGATCGTTTGTGGGGTTTAGAATGAACGCTTCCCACCAGCCCCCTTTGCCCCGGTGGCAATCCTTCCCGCCCAATACATCCCATATGTGCAAATGTGCCCACACGTTGCGCGGTACTTTGGGCGGTCCGTCACGCTCGAATCGTTTGTCCGCTCTGCCACGGCGAAACCTTTCCGGATGTGCCGACTGCTCTGGTGGAAGCGCGAAAAAACCTTGTTAAACGCAGATATCTTTCATTGTGAAATCCCATAGGCCGCTGATAATTGAGAACACCATTTTCCGCCCGCAAACTGCCTGTTGAGGTGGTCGCACGGCGGCAGGTTACGCAGAGTGCATGAAGTGGGTAATAGCGATGCGAGGCCCCGAAGCTCGCGGCGAATCACCCCAGAGAAAGAGCGAAGCAGTCCTGGCAAATCCCCTAGGCCCCGGAGCTGAGAACGACGTTGAATCTCGACGGATTATTCGCACCGTTCGATCCCCCACAGACCAATCTGGTCGACCGCCTCCGTTATTGGGCGGCGCATCAGGGGGAGCAATTTGCATTCGGTTTCACCAGCGACGGTGAAGACGAAATTCGGCTCTCGTACAGCCAGGTCGAAACGCGAGCCAGGGCCATTGCTGCGCATCTGGTCGAAGCGGGCATGCAAGGCGAGCGTGCACTTTTGCTCTATCCGCCGGGACTCGATTTCGTTACCGCTTTTTTCGGTTGTCTCTTTGCGGGCATGGTGGCGGTTCCCGCTTACCCGCCGCGGCGCAATCGCAACATGGGGCGCATTCAGGCAATCAGCGATGATGCGGAGGCGCGCATCGTTCTTTCGGTCAGCGAGGTCACCGATCGTGCCCAGGGTCTGCTCGACGAAGCGCCCCACCTTCAGTCGCTCACCTGGTTGGCAACGGATGGCATTGCCGACGAGAAGGCCGCTGGGTGGCAGGAGTACAGTCCGGCTGAGCAGGACCTCGCCGTTCTCCAGTACACCTCGGGTTCGACCGGGATGCCGAAAGGGGTGATGCTCACACACGGCAATCTCATCGAAAACTGCGCGTTGATTACCCGTGGATTTGAGACGACCCGCGATGCTTCGGCCGTGACCTGGCTACCGACGTATCACGATATGGGACTGGTCGGCGGTGTGCTGCAGCCGCTGTTTATCGGTCGCCCCAATGTCCTCATGCCACCTATGGCATTCCTGCAGAAGCCCATCCGGTGGTTGCGGGCGATTTCAAAATATCGAGTGACGATTGCAGGCGGTCCCAACTTCGCCTACGCGCTGTGCAACGAAAAAATTACTCCCGAGCAGTGCGAAGGACTGGACCTGAGTAGCTGGAGTGTCGCCTTCAATGGAGCGGAGCCGATTCGCGCGGAAACGCTCGAAGAGTTCACCGAAAAATTCGGCCCCTACGGTTTTCGCGCCGAGACGCACTATCCCTGTTACGGACTGGCCGAAACCACGCTGATGGTGACCGGTAGCGTAAAGACCGAGTCGCCGGTCGTTGCGACGTTTGATGCCGACGCCTTGGAGCGACATGAGGTGATTCCGCTCTCGGAGAGCAAAGCAGCCGACCAGGAACGAACCGTGAGGCGTCTGGTGAGTTGCGGCAGGCTCTTTTCCAATACCGATGTATTTATCGTCGATTCCGAGACGTGCGAGAGGCTCGAGGAAGGGAAGGTGGGCGAAATCTGGGTTTCCGGTCCCTGCGTGGGGGTCGGTTACTGGAAGAAGCCGGAAGAGACCGACCGGGTGTTCCATGCTCAACTTGCCGGGGATGATCGCCATTTTTTACGCACTGGCGATCTGGGTTTCATTGTGGATGGTCAGCTTTTTGTGACCGGTCGCTGCAAGGATCTGATTATCGTTCGCGGACGTAATCTTTACCCACAGGATATTGAAAAGACGGTCGAGTCAGCGCACCCATCGCTTCAGCCGGGAGCCGGGGCTGCATTTTCCGTCGAAGTGGAGAACGACGAACGGTTGATTATCGTTCAAGAAATCAGGCGTCAACATCGCCGGACAGACCACGAGGAAGTTTTCGATGCGATCCGTCAGTCGGTACTCGAAGAATACGATGTACCTCCTCATACGATCCTGCTACTGAAGGCGGGCAAGCTTCCGAAAACATCGAGTGGAAAGATTCAGCGGAGTGCCTGCTGTCAACAGTACGAGGCGGGCACGCTCGAGGCAGCCGGTCGCTGGTCGATGGAGACCGATTTCTCCATACGTCGGCCTCAACCGCCACTCCACGTGAAGCCCGAGTTGGCGGCACCCTCGGTGGCCCGCACGATCCAGTCGTGGTTGGTTGAGCGTATCGCACAGCAGATGCACAAAGACGTGAGTGCGATCGATGTGCACGAATCCTTCGATCGCTTCGGGCTCGATTCGATCGCGCTGGTGAGCATTTCGGGAGAGTTGGAAGATTGGCTCGGCCAACCGGTCTCTCCCACGCTGCTCTACAGTTACCCGACGATTGCCGCGCTGTCGGAATACCTTGGAAAAATTCTTATCCGCGGATCGATCCAGGAATCGCAGACCCGTCTTTCGCGACGTAGTCGCGGGGAACCGATTGCAGTGGTTGGCTTCGGTTGTCGTTTCCCCGGGGGCGACGATCCACTCGCTTTTTGGCAACTCCTTCGCGGTGGCTTCGACGCGGTGAGCGAAATTCCGTCCGACCGTTGGGACGTCGATCGATTTTATGACCCCAACCCTGAAGCGGTTGGAAAAATGTATACGCGGCGTGGTGGGTTTCTGCGTGCCGTTGATCTTTTCGATCCACAATTCTTCAGCATCTCACCCCGCGAGGCGGTAGGGATCGATCCACAGCAGCGTCTTCTGATGGAGATCGCTTGGGAGACGCTTGAAGATGCAGGGCAACCACCCGAATTATTGGAAACCGGTCGCACTGGGGTCTTTGTAGGCATTAGCACCTGCGACTACTCGCGTATCGGTGAGCGTACGCGACACTTTGGTGGAATCGACACCTACACGGCCACCGGAACGGCCACCAGTATCGCCGCAGGGCGGTTGGCATACTTTTTAGGTCTCCGCGGACCTTGTATGGCAATCGATACTGCTTGCTCTTCTTCTTTGGTGGCAGTCCATCAGGCAGTGGAGAGCCTCCGCAAAGGCGAGTGTAATTCGGCTTTGGCTGGAGGGGTTAACTTGATTTTAGAGCCTGCCGCGATGGTCGCTCTCTCAGAGGTTCGAGCGCTTGCACCGGATGGTCTCTGTAAGACGTTTGATCAATCGGCAGATGGGTACGCGCGAGGAGAGGGTTGCGGAATGGTGTTGCTCAAGCGCCTTTCCGATGCGGTCAAAGATGGTGATCGCGTTCATGCGCTGATCCGCGGTTCCGCCGTCAATCACGACGGCCACAGCAATGGTCTCACGGCACCACACGGGCCATCGCAGGAGGCGTTGGTTCGGGAAGCGATTGCCGACGCGGGTGTCGAAGCGAGCGACATCGACTATGTCGAAGCACATGGCACCGGCACGTCGCTCGGTGATCCGATTGAAGTGCAGGCGCTTGCAGCCGTGTTGGGCGAAGATCGCCCCTCCGACAGTCCCTTGCTTGTCGGGTCGGTCAAGACGAACATCGGGCACCTTGAATCGGCAGCGGGCATTGCCGGGTTGATCAAAGTAATTCTCGCTCTACAGCATGGCGAAATTCCGCCCCATCTCCATTTGCAGAACCCGAATCCTTATATCCCCTGGGACGATCTACCGATTGTCGTGCCTACGCAAAAGCAAGATTGGCCCGTACGTCGCGGTCCGAGAACGGCCGGATTGAGTAGTTTTGGTTTCAGTGGCACCAATGCCCATCTGATTTTGGAGCAAGCTCCCGAGTCGCACGCGGTACCGCCCGCCGAAACTCGACCGGAACACCTGTTGGTCCTTTCGGCAAAAAGTTCGCATGCGCTGAGTGAACTGACCGACCGCTACTGCGACCAACTCGAGAATGCAGAGCATTTTCCCGATGTCTGCTACACGGCCGCGACCGGCCGCGCACACTTTCCCCATCGTGTGGCGGTTCTGGCCAAAGATACCGCGCAAGCGCAAAAGCTGCTCGAGGCAGCATCCAAAGGCGAGCGAGCCGCGGGTCTGGAGCGAGGGAAGGCCGATAGCCAGGTGTCCGGCAAGATCGCCTTCTTGTTCACCGGCCAGGGGTCGCAGTATGTGGGAATGGGGCGCGAGCTGTATGAGTCCCAGCCGACGTTTCGCCAGGCGCTCGACCGCTGTCACGAGATTTTAATGGAGCAGTTCGAACTGCCTCTGCTGGAGGTTCTTTATCCGGCCGACGGAGAGGCATCGCCGCTCGATGAGACGGCCTACACGCAGCCCGCACTCTTTGCCATTGAGTATGCACTTTACGAACTCTGGAAGAGTTGGGGCATCAGCCCTCAACTTGTTGTGGGGCATAGCGTGGGAGAGTATATGGCAGCGCATGCGGCTGGGGTTTTCAGTCTCGAGGACGGACTGAAACTGATTGCCACGCGTGGCCAGTTGATGCAGCAACTTCCGAGTACGGGCCAGATGGTGGCGCTGATGACCGGGGAAGCCCGAGTCGCCCACGCAATCGCTCGCAGCGGAAGGAGTGATATCTCGATTGCGGCAGTCAACGACCCGAATCAAACCGTGATATCGGGGACCGATGAAGCGATCGATCTGGTCACCACCGCACTGCAGGCAGACGACGTGCGGGCGAAACGGTTGGTGGTGTCCCATGCGTTCCATTCGGAATTGATGGAACCGATGCTCGATGATTTTGAAAAAGTGTGTCGCGAAGTTCGGTTTGCGGATCCTTCGATTCCCATCGTTTCGAATGTGTATGGCCGCGTGGTTTCGACCGAAATTGCCACCCCGGAATATTGGAGAACGCACATCCGCGAGACGGTCCGTTTTGCAGACGGGGTTCGTCAACTCGAGAAACAACACGTCAACATCTTTCTCGAAATCGGGCCGAATCCCATCCTCACGGCGTCGGGGCGCCGCTGCATGAGTGGTGACGGTTACGTTT
Source organism: Planctomycetaceae bacterium (assembly GCA_902630355.1). GTDB lineage: Bacteria > Planctomycetota > Planctomycetia > Pirellulales > UBA7805 > UBA7805. The sequence continues at coordinate 887 of CACOUL010000006.1, read as the reverse complement.
GGGTGCCCAGTTTGCGCGAAAGCCGTGGAAATTGGTCGCAGATGCTGCAGAGTCTTGCCGATCTCTACGTGCGCGGTATTGAGATTGATTGGGAGGGATTTGACCGCGACTACGTGCGCCGCAAGGTTGCCCTGCCGCACTACCCGTTTCAGCGGAAGCGATTCTGGATTGATACGCCAGAAGGAGATTACGACGATTCGGACGCTCCCGATGACTGGAAGCCGAGTACGGAGGCCCGCGGACGATCGCGCAAGGCAGACGACTTACGCGACGGGCTTTATGAACTTGAGTGGCAACCCCGTTCGAGACTCGATCAACATTTGCCTCCGCAACCGCACAGCGATCTGAACAATCCTCCTGCGATTCGGGAGGCGAGTGCAGCGGCGGAGTCCCGCCTGCAACAACAACTCGCCTTGCCTCGCTATCAGGATTTCGATCGGGAACTCGATCGACTCAGTGCGGCGTATGCCGTTGGTGCGATGGTCGGATTGGGTTGGGTGCCTCAGCCTGGCGATGCATTCACGGTGGATGCCTTAGCCGAACAATTGGGGGTACTCGCTCAACACCGGCGCCTCTTCACGCGGCTCCTGGAAATCATGGTGGAAGAGGGGATTTTGGAGTCGAGTGAGCGAAAGTGGTCGGTTGTCACCGCGCTTCCCACGTCGACGGATCCCGAACAGATGCGATCGCTCCTGGTGGACCGGTTCACCGAATGCGGTGCCGAACTGGAACTCCTCGGACGCTGTGGCGGTGATTTGGCGGGCGTGCTGTCGGGCAAGGTGGATCCGCTGCAGTTGCTCTTTCCCAACGGTTCGGCCGAACTGGTGGAGCGGCTCTACCAGGATTCGCCCTTTGCCCGCACCCTCAATGCGTTGGTCGAGCAAGCA
>CACOUL010000005.1 GCA_902630355.1 Planctomycetaceae bacterium | reverse complement strand
GTTTTAATGAGGAGGAAGCATGACGCACGGATCCCTCGTCACCGATCGATCGAGGCTGATCACGGCCGATTCACTGGCGGTGCTGCAAGCGCGCGAACCGCGGGCTGCCGAAGAGTCGCATCGGTGCAGCGCGTGCGGAGGCTGGACGATGGCACGATTAAAATTCGAGATCGTCAAGCAGAAGATTAATCAGATCAACGCCAATGCGGTGGTGACGGCCAGCTGAAGTTTCGGAGATGCACACGCTTGATATGGCGAAAAACGCAGTAAAAATAGCCGAGGCGCTTAGCTTCGGTAGGTTGTATGGCAATAATCAAAATATATAATCAAAGAAGCAATGCGGATTAGCACCTGGTTGTTTTCTCTGCTCGCGAGGAGTAAGGCGTTGTTACGACGTCTGATAGCGTGTGGAGTGGGACTATTTTTGTCCGAAGCCACTTCGCGAAGTATATACGCTTAAACACGCGAATACGTATATACACGCGGTAGGGCACCTGAGGCAGGTATCCGCATTGCTTTTTTCTTCGGGGGGGCACGTGTATATCAAGACCAACTCAGAGCGGGTTCTATTTGATGGTCATTTAGATGAAACGCTCAAGGCGGAGGACGGTTTCAGTCAGCGTCTACGGACCTATTTGTCAGCCTGCCCTGCCGAACAATTGGTCGCTGTCTGGTTCGGACCCACAGAAATCGGACAACCACACCCGGCGTTCCGAGCAGCGGCTTGTGACGGGGATAAACGATCTGACCTGAGAGATTCGATTGAAAAAAGACTTAAAAGCAAAAAAAAGTCTACTTCACAATCTTCGAATTCTTGTGGCTTTCTCGGTGATTCGCCCGACAGGGTTAAAGAATTTGTTGAATCGCTGGATGATCTGGGATTATTCAAATTCGCAGGACGAGAATTTCCGGAGTTGTTGGAAAAACTTCCCGCTCCCCCGGTAGAATTGCTCGTGCCCGCGGCGCGTAGTGAATTCATCAGAACGCGGGCGCATCTGTTTTCCTGGGTGTACGGGGCCGGCGATTCGATTGCACGCGATCTGCTCTACACGAGGCTGCCATCGCGTGAAAAAAGACGCCTGGTGCGGATGCTGACGCATCTGGTCCGACGCAGATACCGTTGGATTTCGCCGAAGCTGATTCATGCGATGGCATTCAGGCCCGCAGCCTTCGAAGCGCTCGACACGCGTCGTGAAACCGAGCGGGCAAAACCAAAATCATGGGGCCCGCTCTATCGGAGGGCTACGATCCCCAAATCACGGGGAAAGCGTTACCTGTGGATTCCAAACCCACCTCTCAGACGACTGCAAAAGGCCCTGCTGAAAATTATCGGCCCGTCACTATCAGGTGCGGTTCCGGATTATGTCTTTGGCTGCCATGCGGGTCGCCCCGGGCCGATGTTCCACAACGCCGCGGCACACACGGGAAACTATCTGATCGCAAATTTTGACTTGAAAGATTTTTTTCCGAGCACGAGGTTGAGTCATGTGATCTCAGGGCTGCATTATTGCATGCATAAAGACATCCCCATGGTAGACGGCGATCAGCTGGACCAGGAAGCTGCCCTCCGTAACGCGCCGACGCTCTCCTGGAAAACTGACGCTCAGCTTCTGATCGCAAAACTTGCAACACACCGCGGGAAACTTCCGCAGGGATCCCCGCTCTCGCCCCTGCTCGCAAACCTTGCTTTTGTGCCGTGTGACGAGAAGATCCGCGGCCGACTGCAATCCAGATTCGGGGAAAATCAATTCACATACACACGCTATTTTGATGACATCACGATTTCAATCTCTCAAGGCACTGCCAGAGAGGGCGGCATCGAACGGCCAAAAGATTTTCTGCACGTCTGTCGCGATGATATAAAAGACGCTCTTCATCATACTGGTTATCGACTACAGGATAGAAAAAGCAGGGCATCATTTCTTGCCGAAGGCCATCGCGTAACCGGTCTGCTGGTGAATGACAAGCAGGTAAAGCTGCCTCGCAGCAAATCAAAGCATGTACGATCAATTCTGCATAAAATCAATAGTCAACCTTTTGTTGTCAACGCGATGCAGTGGCAGGAGCAGTCTGATTTTGTGAAGCCGCAATTTATTTCACTGGATCAAGGCCATCGATGGAAGTGCGGTTCGTTTGCCCGTAATTGTCTCTCGGCAGAGCGTCTGGCGATATTAATGCTCAGGCAGCAGGGTGTTTCATTAAATGTGGAGCGTGTGCTGGTCGACTGGATGCCATGGTTTGAACATTATACGGCAGAAATCAATCAGGTGTCCGGCAAGCGATCATGGCGCATTGTCGAATGGTTATTGGCAGCCTCGTGGCAGCAGCAGATTACAGTGTCGTGTCATGACACGGAAAATCTGAACGCATTGTCGTTCAGCCAGGGAGGTGAAACCCTCTGCCACATCAAAAGTGTGGGCAAGCCACTCGATTTCTTTTTATTACGGCAGGACCATGCGATTGCAGTGACACGCTACTGGCATCACATCAAGGGAGTTGAGGGGTTTCTCGGCGCGGCACCCGATCAGTATCCGTTCAGCTCGATCCGGGACTGGCACTCGAAGATGCAGCGGTCCCTTAAGCAGATCTCGATTGACAGTCGACAGGATGTCGAAGCACCGAAATCCACAGCAACAACCAGAACGGCCGATAAAAAAGAAAGCGATCCGGCGCCACCGCCTGCGGAAAGCAAGCCCGAGACTGTCTCGCGGAGAATCGCGCCGCTGGCACAAGAAATAATCAGTCATTGGGAAGCCCATCGAAAATGGTTTGCCGCAAATGTTCTACCGCGGGCCGAGGCATATAAGAAACGATTTCAGAGCGTTGCCAATACACATGCGGAATATGATAAATGGGTTGATGCAGCTGAGAAACTGTTTATCGGTGGATTACCGAAGTTCGGTATCTATGGCGGAGCTAAACGTTTACAGTCGTACAAGTCGAATGTCCTCTTCGACTATTTCCGGATTAAGTCCTGGGAGAACCAGCGACTGGTGAACCGCGACGATGACGGATCCGCCTATCTTTCAGTCCAGAAAATTGAAAAAACACTCAAGATGGATTCCACGGGGGAAACGCCCTTACACATGAAGCAATATGTGATCCTTGAATCATTGAGCCTTTATTTCAATCAAAGTGCGAAGCAAAGCTTGGAAGATGCAAAGGCTTGGAAGAGCGGGTTACGTCACAATCCATGGCAGGCTGCGCCGGGTGATTCTATTCAAACGCAATTCAGTAAGTTCGAGAAAGTGTATTCCAGGCTCCAGTCAAATTCGGACGAAGATAAAATTTTTCAGGCCTCTCCAAACATCAGCATGACCGCAGCCATGTTGAAAGAGAAGCTGCAGGTGAATGATGATTCTCAGTGGATCGCACTGCAGGATTTTGCACAAGCTTTGTATGAGGACACGATGGAGCGGATTGATCCTGCATGCTGGACCGAACCACTGCCCAAGCGACCCTCGGAGTTGCCGAAAGGCAATTCAGAAGATGATGTGAAAAAGCGTTGCCTGCTACAGGAGATGAAAAACGTTTTTCGATACAAAGCGAGAGATGGAATGAATACCAAAATTGTTAAAGTGATCGTCCAGTTGCGGAACCGTAAAAGTCATGCGAGTGAACCCTCACGGCGGAAAGAATGGCGTGATATTCAAAAGCTGGTAGCGGCTATTCTTGGTCGAGACTGGCAAACAGAGTACGGAAAAGAGTGGGATTCTTATCATGCCCCTGATGATCTGAGGCTGGAGCCGTTTGAAGGGCTTGTTGTGCGTTATGAAATTTTGCGTCGAATGGTGGTGATGCTTGAAAGGTTGGCGACGGAAAACCGTTGGAAGCAAGTTTCCGTTGATGCCCGCAAAAAATTCAGCTGGAAAAAATATCACGGAATCCGTGCTGCTGAGCGGGGTGACGATGTCGATTCTGCAGCAGGTGCAGACGGCGAGACATCGCGATAGCCGCGGCTCGATAGCTGCAGAAAGTTCTACTAAACTGCTCCGTTCTCGTTGCTGTCGAGACTCTCAGGCAAATTCTCGTCAAAATCGACGACGCCGCGGATGAAATCCTCGCTCAATCGGCAGAGCTGGAATGCCCGCATATCGATGACGATGGGCCCCGACATGGTTTTTTTCGGCCCGACAATTCCGCAAAGCACAAACGGTAAGGAAATCTTCAAGACGATCAGCGGGGTGCCCGGCGTAACCCGTCGGCCATTCAAATCAAAGGGGTGATCGCACCGGCCGGGTACCCGATTCATCGATGCAGGAAGATTGCTGCCGAGTACCGATACAAATTGACCTGTGGTAATGTCATCCATCGGGACGGCAAATCCGTTGTGGGTGAGTTGCTGACGCGGTATTTCGGGATCGTTTTTCATGGCGTTTCTCTCTTTCTGATGTTGCTATGCCGCTGCATACCAGCAGACCTCTTTCGGTAACGACCGTTTCTGACAACCCTCCGGATAAATCTGGGGATTTTATGCCAGTTGACCATCGATCCATGAATTGAGACGATAAAAAGCGGTTTATTTCAGGCTCGGTCTGTTTCTGGATTTTCAGTCTGATAACTTTCGTTGTAGTAAAGGGGCTCGATGTGAATGCAGATGGTGGACTCACCGGACAGGTTCTTGAATTTCCCGACAAATGGTGGGGATTCGAGGCAGCAAACCGCAAGCATCATCCGGCAGCCTGCACGGGTTATCAACACGGCGGCTTCAAGGCGGTGATGGTCAAAGGAACGGATATCCGTTCGGCCCGCTATCACTACGCAGAGGTCATCATTGAGCCGGACCCGAGTAACGGGTTAAAGAAAACAACGTCATTTGCAATCAATCCGAAGGTTTTTTCGGGCAATCGCGTTGGTGTGCTTGATCAGATGGGAACCTTACGGCAATCAGATCTGGAAAGGTTGCAAGTCGCATTGCAGCGTCAGTTTGGCATCGAGGATGGGGATTAAGCATGGCTGCGCCGAATAATCTTGCTGACGACTCATCTCGGTCGCCACGTGATGACGATCAGGTTTTTACGGAACACATAACCCTGATACGCAGCGGACGTGAAGATCGAAAAAATGGCGAGGCAGTCCGCAAAAAACTACTTCGCATTGCAAAATCACAAATTCACAAAAAGGGTATTATCAAGCCCGGTTATCTCGGGATCTCGATGCAGCCCGATTGGGATGATGATGCCTACGAAGAGTTAATCTGTCTTTGCTATGAGCGGGCGTTCATTGACAGGCGACAAAGACTTATTGAATACGTCGAACGTGGCGACACGATCGATCCCTGTGTAACACGGATTGTTGAACAGCTTATCCACGATCTGCAAAAAAAAGTCGATCCGGATGGTTACAAGCGGTTCAAGCAGATTGAATCGGCGATTGGTTTATTACACAAAGAGGGGAATTTGCACTCGAGCGATCGGCTCGCCTTGAACGAAGAGGTGGTTCTCGCCACGGAGAATTGTCAGGCCGCACTCGACACCTTAGCCCTGCAATCGCTCGTGCAGGCAAATGATATCTGGTCTGTGATGTTAACGCGTAGCGTGCCGGATAAAGAGGTTGCCGAGGCTCTATTGGAGGTGATTAGCAGCGGCAGCTGTAAATTTGGAGAGCTGCTGGCAGTGATTCGTGAGCGAGCGCCTTCCCAAAGAAAAATAAAAGGTATAACTCAAGGATCAGAAAGTGCTTACGGGGAGTCTGATGCCGTGGGTCACCCAGAAGATCCGGAAGAATTGTCAGAAACGCGTTATGACGCTAGGGAAGCCCTGGAGGTCGATATCGAGAGATTGAAGACCGCCATTAAAGGGCTGCGGAGAACGAAGAAGGTCAAGCAGCGCCTCCTCGATTTGATCGCAGCACTAAAAGAGACGCCGAGTTTGACAGTTCCCGAGATTTGCAAAAAATTGGGTGTCAGTAAAACGACGTATTATCACGAAATGACTCAGTTGCAGCTGCTTGGTGAACAAGTAACCCGCGGCGAGTAATCGCAGTAAAAGATTGGTGTAATCATGAGTAATGATCGGTTTCATAAGCTTGTGAGTGACGCAACAAAGTTGTTCGAGCAGGCGGAAGCAAATCGAAGAGAAGCTCGCCAATCCCGGGCGATAGAGTCCGGAAAGCTCTATGACTTCAGCGATGTTCTTGGAGAACCCGAAATTGAAAATGAGCTTCCGATCAACTGGATGGCGGTGATGCAGAACAAAGACGATCTTAAACTTTGGTTCGCCATCCCGGCCGACACCAACACGCTTGTGGGGTCCGGCGATGTTGAAATTCCATCATCGGCAGCCTGCGGAGTTTTGGTTCTCCGTTGCGGTCAGGGATTGTGGATACACGAGGACGATTTCGAACTCGGCAGGCCCACAGGGTTGGTGCCGGACTTCTATGTTGATGATGTTCGAGATCGCCTAGCAACGATTGTGGATGGGTCAACAATGCTGTCTGCTCATGCAGCATTGGTGGAAGGTGACCCCGAGTATGAAATGTGGATCAGCCAACTTTCAGCGATGTCTGAGACGCTTGAGGGGGTATTCCGCACCGAACCCCAGGTTATCTCGATCGCCTCAGATTTTGCCGATGCAGAAGCAGTGAGTGAACCCGTGTTAGCGCTAGCGGCCGACACCAGCCTTCCAGATCAAACTGATTCGCCTGCAATGCCCCCGAAAAAGCCCCCGAAAAAGTGGCAGCAAAAATTTAAGACTATCGATGGCACGCTCACGGTCTATTTTTATGAGGCTGAAAATCAATTTGTAGTGTGCTTCGAGGGTGCCAGGCAGCCACCCGCCCTATTCATTCTTTCGCACAGCATTTCAGGCGGCGAATGGGAGCATGGTGGAAATGATCGCTATGACTGGTCCCAGCGGATTCCTAGCGAAAGCCAAAAATTAGAACTGCTGTTTATCGGTCAACGATTATTTTTTCAAGCGTAACCGATGTGTGATCGATCCGTATGTCAAAGAATCTCAACGATAAACACATCAGGGCAACAAACCCCTGTCTTTGTCTAGATGAAATCACAAAGCGATTTGCGGATGATCCGCTTGGCCGGCAGAGAGCACATTACCACTTTTTGAAATGTTTGTTAGACGAAGGTGGGCATCCTCGCCGTTTGCCGCCTTTAGGATTGGTTAAGAATCAATGCTCAACGATCGAACCCAATAACGAGCGCGTTGGTGTGGTCGGACTGGCTGTCGACCACAAAAAAAAAGTCGGTTTAGTCACCCCTCTTACGGCAAAACCTCACAACGAATGGGGGGCAGCCAATAATTTGCCGTTCAACGGCAATAGAATAGAGCAGCTGCTTGATGATCTCTTAGATGCCTATCTCGAGGAGTGGAGCCTTCCCGAGGTCTATGCGTTTCATTTTTCCGATACCCTCAGGCATGGGCTTGAGGGAATGTCGATGAATTTTGCTGCTCTTCTAGCGGTAATTGATCAAGTCAACGATCAGCCTGCGGTGTTTAATTTTTCGAGCGCGGTAATTGCGTCAGAGATTGACGGTTCACTGTCATCGGTTGGTTCTGTCTCGCTGAAATTAGATGCATTCGTTCGTGAATATGGCAATCGCGGCACATTGCTCGTGCGATGCGCTGATGATGACGTTGCAAAAAAGTATGACGAATATTTTGATCAAGTGTGGCCTGTAAACACGCTTGCTGAACTTGCCGCAAAATTGGAAGTCGCCGGCCTTCTGGATCCGTTCATCGGAAAACAGCAGCTCGATCATTCCAGACTCGCTGCCATCAAATCGCGTGTTGAGAAGGTTAAGTACATTGACTCCAGGAAAGCAATGCGGATTATTCAAGCGACCGAGCAATCCATCGATCGGGAGGACAGCTATGCGAGTCTGGTGTTGTTGCGACTCCTGGAAGACCAGCACAGACATCTCGGAGATTTCCAGGAATCGATTAGGTATCATCACAAAGTCGAGGTACACCTCCAATGTCATCGCGAAATTGATTGTTATGATCATCAGCTTATGGCAGCGAGTAGTTTTGCGTCTTCGCTGTATGATGCGCACCAATTCGAGCAGGGTGTCGCCGCACTTGTGCCGTGGATTGATCGGATTGAAAAAGATCCTCTGGTTTGTGACCCCAGGCATCGTGTTTATCTGTGGAATACGTATGGTCGCCTGTTGATTATCACCGGTGCTGAAAACTGGCGGCGATACTTCAATCAAGCGTTGCAACTGCAGCAACAGGTCGAGCCTTCCAGTGCTTACCGCACACGTAATTATGAGATTTACGGGCTGCTCAAGCAGAATGAGTGTCAGGCGGCAACAGAACTAATTGAACAAAATACAGAAGAGCGACTGTTGGATTCGCTCTCAAAGCGGTACCTCAATTTTTATCGTGCTGAGCGCGATCGTCGGGTTGGTCAGATTACATCGGGCTGTGATGGCATTGCAGAGCAAATGCAGACGCGGCTTAATGACAACCGAGAGAGATCGCCGGATTACGTTGACGGATTCTATCTTCAGGCTCTGGCGCGGCAAGCCGATCGGATTCAATCAGAAACGGCTGAGCTAATGGCGTTGGCGGGGGAGATATTTGTTTCGGAAGCAAGAGGCCAACAAGAAAACATTATAAATCTGTTTGCTCAGTGTTGTATGTTTGCCGAAGCGTGTTTTCGTGATGACCCGCAATCGATCGAAGATGCAGGTGCATCCATCTTGCAGTACCTGAAGCAATATCCTGCATATGAGCAACATTACAAAGATCAGGTCGATCGGTGTGTTGCCGAGCCGTGCTCTGAGAATATCGACGCACTCTTCGAGAGAACACCGTATATGTGACCCGGCAAGCGGGACGGGGCAGCTCCGCCAGGGATCATGAAAGGTACAGAAAAAGCAGCCAGATCTACCGCTTGTGAAACAACCAGTCCGGGCATCGCCAGCCGTGTTTCCGAGCCTGCTCAAGCCGCGATTTCCAGTCGACGCCATCGGGGCCATCATCAATGAGTCCCTCTCGACCAAGCAGTCCGAGGACGAGATTTCCTTCACCGATATCTTTTTCATCAGAGCTGCGGCTTAAGTCGCGCCACCATGACACTAGAGCATCCAGCTCTTTTTGGCGATTTTCTTCGGGGCTTATTTTTTTTAACCTCGCAATAAGTGATATTGCCGTGGACCAATCTTCCGGGCACTGAAATCCCGCGGCATAGACAAGTGCTAAATTAATTATTGGGAAAGCCTCATTTTCTAAATCCTCCTCTTCAAGCAGTTCCTTTGCCGTTGGAATATTCCCATTCGGGTCGATTTCACCGCGACGCAAAATATAGGCAAGGTTATTCGCCGCGCTGTCCATTTTGTGTAATCGTAAAAAGAGTAATACTTGTGCGAACAGGTTACAGTCGCTTTCTGGCTTCGCGTAGTAATCCATAGCCAATTCGTAGAAACGCCCAAGTAATACTTTATCGTCTTGTGCTGATTTGATATTGCGGAGTGCGGCGTTTATCCAGTTGAAAGCTGAATTTGCTTCGTAGGGTGTTTGATTCATCGTTCGCTTGAGCAGCTCCAGCATCGAAATGAGGTCGCCGTTTTCGGCAGATGCTGTAAGGCTCGCATCTTCCGATTGACTGGCAAGATCGACTCTTGCCTCCGTTAGCCCAAGGTCAGCCGCATTTTTAAGATGCTCAGTAGACAACGCTGGGTTATTTGCATCTTTTTCAATCTTACTTAGTTCATAGTGGGCTTCCGGGCTGCCAGCACCTGCGGCTTCGACAAGCAAAGCGTGTGCTCTCTCAACATTGCGGTCCCAAAATTTGCCATCTTGCAGAAAACGGGCAAGCTTTAACTTTGCTCCGATATGATTGGCCTTAACCGCTTTCTCTATCGAGATAATCCCCGCTTGATGATCCCCTTCCTCTAATTCATGAACGCCTAACATATAGTGTGCCGAAGAAATGTCTCTTTTTGCAGCCTCATGAAACCAGGTGCGAGGGTCGCCATCCTCTTCCAAATGATAGCTTACGCCGAGATAGAACATTGCTTGCGCATTGCCGTCATCAGCAGATTTTCGTAACCAGTAGCGACCCGATGTGACATCTTTAGGAAAGTGATTACCAAAGCATAGGCTGTGCCCCAAAAAACCCATCGCATCGCTATTCTTTCGATTAGCTGCCATTTCAAGCAATTCGAACGCCTCTTTTTGCAGCCTAGGATCATCCTTGTTACGTTCGGGGTGAATAACCAGTGCCTCTGCCAAATCAAACATGGCCTGATCGTCATCCGCCTCCAATCCAAGGCGAAGAAATCGCAATCCCTTTTTATAATCGTAATGAAGACTCGTTTTTGCAAGGTAACGCCTGGCAATTTTCGCACAAAACCTGCGCTGGTCGGTTAGGTCGGCATTTTCAATTGCCGTAGCTGCTTTGCGAATCCAACTTATTGCCTGGTCTGGATCTCCATCTATTTCTGCTAATTGGGCTGCCCATAAGATAGCGGGTATAAAGTCGGCCCCTGCTGCATCGACGCCCCACTGGCGGCACTGCGTGCGCTCCGCTTCAGTGATATCATCGATATCGAGGAAATCAGGCCGCATTACAATAACGCCAGCTAGATATTTTGATTTTATATGCCCATTTTCAGCAGCTGCGCAAAAACAATCAAAAGCCAATCTGGAAAACTTATTAAAATCAGTTGCCTGAAGCTGGTAGCCAATGCGGAAAAGGACGAGATCTTTTTTCTCAGCCACAAGCCTTTCGATCAGTGATTCCGTCGATTGGCTCAACTCCGGGAGAGCAATATCGCAGGAGTACCAGACCCTCATAAAATCAGCGTGAAGTGTTTCCGAATCGATTTCTGAACTGCATTCAGCAAGCCAACTCGTAATTTTATTGAATCGCTTTTTGATATCCCGTTTGCTGAAATGGCTGGCCAATACATGTTCCGCAAACGGCTTGAACTGTAGTTTGACAGTGTCTTCCGCCAACGCACACAATTGTGAGTGGACGGGAAGAAGTCGCTCACGAATTTCGGGTAATTCAAATTCATTGCAGGCTTTATTTGTATGGGCCAGATAGCTCTGAATATCCGAAAGGCTTACAGGGGAGACTGGTTCAAAGACAGCAAGAAAAAACATGAGATCCTTGAGCATTTCGTCCGTTCGCCAGGCGTCGACATAGTTCGCATATTGGTGCGTCGCTATGGGCTGCGATTCCCCGCCCATCCACATCGGTCTGCCCCCACTCTGCTCGTAGATACGGTCGTTGTGTTCCTTGTCGGTTTCGTCAGGTAACCCGGTGAGCAAAGGTACGTCTTCGCGCGGGAAAAGCCGCATCTGCATCTCACGCACGTTGTGTAAATGAGTCAAAGCAAAATTCACTTGCTTTGAATTGGGCCGACCGATCAGCAGGCAGCAACAACCATGCGGTAAATGTGGCGGTAGAAAAGACAGTTCGAATCCATCTGCATAGGCCTCATCAATTGCGTCGATAATCAGTATTAACTGCCCTCTCTCATGGATGGCGATTCGGAGATAATGCTCGAAGGCATCTTTACGGTGATGAAGATCAGTTTGCCGGACCGAAGATTGTCTCTCCCATGTTTCTTCGGGTTGCAATCCGGTCGGGTTCAAATTTATCGTCTGTTCCACATTGACATCTGTTGGTTCCTCGGGCGGTTGCGATTCGAAATCCGGTGACTCGAGCTTGGATGTTACGAGCGTATCGATCTGATCCATGAGAAACGGAAGACCGTCCTCGAGCATCTTAGGACCGCACTTGATGTGATGAAAAATGACAGCCGGAAGCCAGGGAGCCTTTTTCTGTGTGTCGATAGAGGGCTGACCAAGCGGAGAGAGTTTTCCTCGCAGTATGGCGCTCAGTTTGGCGGCAGTTGCGGATTTTCCGGATGATTCATCACCCGTGAGCAGGATATACCAGCCCTCCGCCGTGCTCTCCTCTACCAGATTTTTTAAATCGTCAATAAATTCCGCATTTCCTTTGTATTTACTGATGTGTCGTTCCCGCTCGTTCTGGACCCGATTCGCAATGGCTGATGATCGCTCCGCAAGAGGTTTTGCGACAAGTCGAGTAAGTTCATGCTGCAGGCGTGAAGCATATTTGTAAACCGGCGCGATTAATTCGACGAGAGTTGATTCGACAATGCAATTGTTATCAGGGGGGATGCTATGCGGCTCGTTGTCTGAGGTTAACCGGTGTTTTGAATGGTTGCTCCATTCATACGCGATTAGAATTGCTCTGCTGATGTAATCCGTAATCGAATCTCTTTTCTCCAGAGGTAGCTCAAGGTGATCAGCTGAAATAAGCTTCAAATTGAGAAGAGCCTGGTAATGATTGTATGTTTTACCCTTGCGGCTGCTCTCGTCTTCCGGTGTGCAGATGCCGTCTATCAATTTGAGCCATTTTTCATTTTCCTGCAGCAACTCTTCAATCGATGCGGCGGTGATACCCTGAAGGGCCTGAGGTTGGCTTGCCTCGTCAGCACATCTGCTGAGTTTTTCTCCCAGAGCCTGAATTCGCGTGGTGCCCACGTGCGATCTATAGATGCGATCTGCCAGAGTGAGAATGGTGTCGAGGTCTGCTGGATCACTGCATTGGCCACTTTTCAGAAAAAGTCTGTGAATACCCTCGAAAAGGCAACGCGCATCTGTGAACGGTGTTTCATGCATTCCGAGTTCTCAACAGCACGCCAAGTGAGCAGGACTGTTTGAACAGTATAGAAAAATCTTTAATTCTGTCGAAAGCCCCTCACTTTATGGCAGAACAGGGGGTGATTTTCAAAGGAAACACAAGCAGCAGCAAAGTCCGATCACTCGGAGACTGAGGTTTGCTTGATTACGGCGGGTGCCATGTAAAGGGGTAATATCTTTGTTCTTTAACGGAGTCATTTTGTCTCGGGCAAAAAAACTTACACAAACCCGGACAGTTTTCAAAATTGGCCGTTAGAGGGAGGTGTTGGAAGAAGAAACAGGACATCAGCGGAACCATCAACGATCAATTTGGAGCATATGAACGAATGAAAGACTCAGCAATTATTGGCGGCGAAGCGTTTGAACAAGCAGTGGACCATGTAGCTGGTCAGGAGAGTGAAGCGCTTGAATGCCTGGAGGAACGAGAGCCTGTACTCGCCGGATTTATCGAGCGTACCTTAACCACGATGGCAGGCAAGTTGTCTTTAAGTGGTGCACCCACCGAGATTGTGCAGGGTTTCCACGAACATGTGTTGGGCGTGGTTCTTATGTCGCTGGAGGCGTCCCGAATAGCGCATTATGAATTGTGGAAAGAGGCAGCCGACGGAGACCATCTGGAAAAAATAACCGATCAAAATGAGCAAGTAAACGCGCGGGTCGCTGAGCCGGAAGGCGGCGAAGCGGCGTGTGACGAAGAGGTGTAACGTCAAACAAACATTCAAATATGAAAAGGGCGACTCAGTAAAAATGAAAAAAGAAAACAATAAAAAGATGGAAGCAACAAAAACAGACATCACGGTGATAATGGATCGTTCCGGCTCGATGCAGGCGATGCAAAAAGAGGCGGTCGAAAGTTTCAACCGCTTCCTTGCCTCGCAACAGGAGGCCAGTGGCAAGGCGAAGTTTTCCCTGGTGCAGTTCAATCATGTGGTTGAATCGCATTGCAGCGGGATTTCATTGGGCGATGTCCGGCCGCTCGACCATGAAAGTTATGTGCCGGGCGGACGAACCGCCCTGCTCGATGCGGTGGGCTGCACGATTGCTAAAACGAAAAAACGCCTCGCAGGCAAAAATAAATGGCAGGTGGTGGTCGTGGTGATCACCGATGGCATGGAAAACGCGAGCCGGGAATATTCGGGCAAAGAGATCAAAAAGCTGATCAAAAAGTGTGAAGAGAAGCTGGGCTGGAAGTTCATCTTCCTGGCGGCCGATCCCACGTCGTTTGAGCAGCATTCGGCGTACGGTTTTGAACATCAGCGGGCACTGATGACCGGTCGTGGTGGCGATGCTTACGTCGAGGCGGTGAAGCTGGCCAGTGCAAAGTTGACTTCGGCTCGCTTTGACGGGAATACGGATCATCTGGCATTCACAGACGAAGAGCGTGAGAGTGCAAAAAAACGCGATCAGGAAGGATAGAGTTCATTCGTTGTGCCCCCCGGGCGGAGGCCGTTTTGGCAAGCGTTTGAGTCGGCAGAGTTGGCCCCCCCTCTCCTGCCCTCGCTTCGCCCCACGGGGAACACCGAAAAACCACGAGCGAATAAATTAAGAAAATAGGGAATTTAAAAGCAATCGAGAAAATGAAAAAAATGATCACCCAATCCAACGGCAACAATTCAGCCACTCAGAATGCAGACAGTCGCGTAGCGACAGGCGATCGAACGACGCTTGAGATCCCAATTTCATCGCGTCTTCTTGCATCGATACCAGCGGACATCTGCAGCGACCGCCCTGCCCTGATTCAATATATTGAACGGGCTGCCGAAGTCGGTGTGATGGCGATGGCTCAGGCCGGGGTGCATCTGGAGACCGACGTCGTACGGCGCGAATTTACAGACTTTTCACTGCAGGTACAGCAGATCCGTGACGGATTGAAAGATTTACTGGCCACCGAGCTCACAGCCGAGGATTCGAGGCTTGCCCGGCAGCTGCACCATTATTTTTCGACCGAAGGCAAGCTGGATAGATTGATTCAATCGCTTGAATCGAACCTGGCGGATCCTTCTCGTGAGGCCAGTATACCCGGTCAGATCAAGCATCTTTTTCAAGCACACTTCTTTGATGCCAGCGCTCCTTTTCAAAGGGCTCTGGACATTTCAGATGACAATTCCCCGTTGAAAAAATTTGTTATCGCGCAGCAGACACGGATTCAGGAGATTCAAGACCGGTATGCCGAACGACAAACGGCACTTGAAGAGAAAATTGATTCAAGTTTTGAAAAAATATTTAATCACATCGGCTACCGAGACGCTATCGAAGAATCAGAGAGTAAAGGAACTCGAAAAGGTTTTGCCTTTGAAGAGAAAATTGCCGAAATGCTAATCCTGTTCAATCGCCACCACGATGCAATTGAGATCGTGGGTGATCAGAGTGAGTCAGCGTCGCGAAAAAAGGTCGGCGATGTAATGATTTCGGTCGAGCAAGGCGGGGTGAGTACCGGGCAGATTATTGTCGAAGTAAAGTCCGGCACATTTACGATTAACGGCAAGAACGGCATCGAGACTCAGCTGCTCGATGCGATTGATTATCGCGATGCGGCGGGTG
Organism: Planctomycetaceae bacterium; assembly: GCA_902630355.1. Lineage (GTDB taxonomy): Bacteria > Planctomycetota > Planctomycetia > Pirellulales > UBA7805 > UBA7805. The sequence continues at coordinate 103,995 of CACOUL010000005.1, read as the reverse complement.
GCATTGCGGTGGTCACCCGCGAGCACGCAAAGAAGACTCAGCAGTCGATCACGCGACTGGGTACTAATCGCCTGGTGGTGGTTGTGGATCCGGAAGATGAGCAGTATGGATTTCTGCCGCTGGAGATTGCCTATTTCCTCATGAGGGATGCCCTCGTTGCCGCTGCGACGAGTAGTGAGTGTGAGGCTACGCAGAACAAGCAAGCGATTGAGCAGACAATCAGCGAAATTTTATCCTCGCTGGCGATCGTCAAAGCTATGCGGGGGAACTGCAAGCAGATTGCCGAGTCGGCCAATCAGGTGCGGGATGATATTCATGAGCTGAATTTATCGCTCAAAGAAAAAGTCAAAGACCTGCGGCAATTGTTGGGTTTCGCAAGCCAGTAACCTCGTTCAGAATCAGGAATGCTTGAATGACACCTATTAAGAGTAAAACTGGGATCTGCAGCATCGAATTGTTCGACGAGCCGATCGAATCAGGGCCCGAGAAAATTCAGACTGCATTTCCCACCGCTCTCTATGGCGATGGGATTATCAATCCCTACGGGCCAACGCTGACCATTGTGTGTGTCGATGGTGAGCTGAAGGAAGAAGGACGCGATCCGATTGTTGAATTTTCGCTCAATCCCTTTACGCAATCGATCCGGCAGCTCGGAGTCTTCGAATGGGCAGAATCTTTTATTCCTGAGCAATGTCTGCAGCCACTGTTCGAGCTTCGCAAGGGTGGCTCATGCCCCACATTCTTATTGCCGAGTCACTTTTTAGGCGAAAATATTGAGGAAAACGTCGCGGCGTATGCGAAGTTGTTAATGCAGTTTCCTCAGGGGCGGAAAGAATTTTCTGAAGTGATGTCGTATCCACAAGACGCTTGGAAGCGGGTCACCAGCGCGGCAGACGAGGCGGTGGCCAACCGCGCAGAATCGCTTGAGAGCGAACCACCGGAAGAGGATTTTCTCACGGCTGACGAAGCCCTTGAGATGGCACGTCACTTACTGACCGAGGAAAACCTGCGCGAGGAGATGCGGACCTTTATGGTTGCGTGGCATGGATCAGTGGAGTTCGGACCCGGTGCGAATTTACCCTCGATGTCGCTGCAGGAGTTCATGCAGATATTTTTACGGCTGACCGAGTTGTGCGAGTTGCCGCAGTGATTTGTGCAATCGGGGTTCGGGTTGCCCCCTATAGAATGTGGAACGCTAGTTGAATCATAATGCCTCATTTGGAATGAATCCTAACATGCCAAAAAGTACAGCAGTTACGCTCAGTCATTAAATACACCATTTTCTTGATTAACCTGCAAATCGATGAGATGCATAAGTAAGAAAGATAGCCATGGCCAAGAAGAGCAGCACGGCAAATAAAGTAAATATCCGGCCAGGGGTGAGTGTGCTGTCGGTACTCAAAAACCTCAACTACAAGCCATGGTTTGCTTTGGCTGAATTTGTAGACAACTCGATTCAGAGCTTCATTGCCAATCGCGGAAAACTTAAGCGACTAAACGACGGCAGTGAACAGCTTGTAGTTGAGATCGACATTGATTCGAATGATGAGGGCGTCATCACAATTCGAGATAATGCGGCAGGCATTTCAAGAAAAGACTTTCCTCGCGCGTTTCGACCCGCCCAAGCGCCGAGCGACCGGTCTGGGCTATGCGAATTTGGCATGGGCATGAAGTCTGCGGCTTGTTGGTTTTCTCCCTATTGGTCTGTGCGGACCTCGGCTCTGGGGGAAACGGAAGAGAACACCATTGAATTTGACATTGATAAAATTGTAGAAGATGAGATCGAGGAACTGCGGGTGCATCGCCGCAAAGCAAAAGCCGAGACACATTTTACCGAGATCGAACTGACTTATTTGCATCACATCCCGAAGGGGGGACGAACGCTTGGGAAAATAAAAAGTCACCTGACCGAAATTTACCGGGTGTTCACTCGGGAAGGCACGCTACGACTTATTTTAAACGGCGAGGAATTAGCATATGAGTTACCAGAAATACTCCACGCTCCGGAGTATACGAACAAACATGAGCCGCGCGGAAAAAATAAAGAGTGGCGAAAAGAAATCGACTTTGATTTTGGAGATGGTCTGAGGGCGACAGGATTTGTCGCGCTTCGAGCAAAGATGAAAGCCTCGGAAAGTGGATTTTCACTTTTTCGCCGAAAACGACTTATTCAGGGCAGCTTTGATGAAAAATACAAACCTAGGGAGGTTTGCGGCGACGTAAATAAGTTTCTCTCTCAACGACTTTTTGGAGAAATTCACTTAGAAGGCTTTGACGTATCGCACACGAAAGATGGATTTCAATGGGGGGACGAGGAGAACGCTTTTCTCGATCTATTAAAAGAAGAGCTCAATAAAAAGCCACTACGACTTTTGAGCCAAGGGAACAATTTCAGAGCAAAGCCAACAAAAAAGCAGCTGCAAGAGGCAGCAGAAGAGGCCGTTGAAAATACTGCAGATGCTATCGAATGTGAATTGCCACCAGTCGCAGAACGGCTCTCTAAAACCGTTCCAAAAGAGCATAAAAAAGCGAGGCTGGCCCATGTCGGCCTTTTGAAAAAAAGATTAATCAAAGTAGCCTTTAGTGAGAGAAATTGGGAAGTCGTACTCCAAGTCACAGAGGATCCGGCAGTCGGCACATGGCTCGATGTTTCTGACAGTGTGAAGAAAAGCCACACTCCCGAAGGAAAAAATGTTGAGGTGGTAGGCCTTCGGTTATCGCTCGCGCATCCATTTATGGAACGGTTTGTGGGTGCAGATGTAGGTAAACTGGAGCCGATGCTCCGTGTCGCCGCTGCCCTTGGAATTGCGGAAAAAATAGCCCGCGATTCTGGAGGAGGTGTTGGTCAAGTTCGCATCAACGTAAATAAGATTTTAAAACACGTGCTTTGTCATACCTGAAAAGAGTGGATGTCGAAAAATAAATAAAATTAAGAAAAAGCCGAAAAACATTTTTGAATGCTCGTTAGTAGGAAGTGTCGAGAGGAAAGTTCCATTCAAAGTTTCTTAAAGGATTGCGAGGTCGAGAGCCCTATGACAAGCAAAAGCCCCGTTGAAATTCAATGTTCCAAGTCATCGCTACCACAAAATGCGCAATGGCAGCCAGAGGTGGGTAATGAATGCATGGATGTTGTAAAGCGATTGCGAGGTGAAGATCTTGATGCCCAACAGACCTTGCTTGACGAATCGCGTCGTATCCTCTCGCGGTGCGTTCCGCCAGATGGGGACGAGAAATCTGAAACCGGGCTAGTCATGGGCTATGTGCAGAGCGGAAAAACGTCCTCGTTCACAACTGTCGTCGCACTCGCAAATGACAACAACTACCAATTAGTTGTTGTCATAGCAGGTATTTCTACACTGCTCACAGAGCAGTCAAGAAATCGGCTAACGTCGGATCTCAATTTTTCTGAAAGTCCTTTTACTCCGTGGATGCATTTTTCTAACCCTCGCGAAGATGACGCTGAACTTATGTGCAATTTGTTTAGTGAGTGGGACGATGCCGATATACCGCACGAAGAAAAGAAAACTGTACTCATCACAGTCCTGAAGCATCATGTACATTTGCGAAACTTGGCCGAGATTTTAAGGGCAATCAGTGACCGGGGGTTTAGCACAGTTCCCGCACTAATAATTGACGACGAGGGTGATCAAGCAAGTCTAAATACACTTGTTCGTCGAAACGAGGAGAGCACAACCTATCGTCGGATCGAGATGGTCCGAAATTGTCTAAGTCGATGTACTTATCTGCAATATACGGCCACACCTCAAGCTATTTTGTTCCTTAATATTCTTGACAAGCTATCCCCCAGCTTTGCCGAGGTGCTTGAACCTGGCGAGGGTTACGTCGGTGGGCAAACTTTATTCGCTCCAAATTCGCCATATGTTGGTGTAATACCAGCCAGCGAAATACCTGAGGACGACAACTATCTAGATTCACCGCCAACAACATTGAAACGGGCAATGGCCGCCTTCTTTATTGGCGTTGCTGTAGGCATTTGGGCAAGAAGGCAGGGTGAAAAAATACCAGAACATCGCTCAATGATGATTCACCCAGATTATTTGAAGCAACCCCACAGCGATTATGGGAACTGGGTAAAGTCCATTAGGGATGTTTGGGTGTCAATACTTTCGGACGAGGATACACCCGAGGATAAAATTGCTTTATTAGATTTGTTTAAGGAGGAATATCATGATTTGGCAAAAACATGCAACGAGTTGCCAGCATTCGAAAAATTATTGCATAACAATCTATTGAGGCAGGCGATTAAAGGAACACGGATACTAATTCTAAATTCGGATCAAGATTTGGAATCAGTGCCTTGGTCGGGGGGATATGCCTGGATATTGATTGGTGGCCAAAGTCTTGACCGCGGATTTACAGTCAAAGGACTGACGGTGACTTACATGCCGCGAAAAATCGGTGTCGGCAACGCCGACACGATTCAACAACGAGCTCGATTCTTCGGCTATAAAAGTGGTTATTTAGGCCTCATTCGAGTATTCATGCGGCAAGAGAAAATCGCGGCCTATGAAGCGTATGTTGAGCATGAACAGAGTATTCGTGATCGATTGCAGAGCAACAATCGCGAGGGCCGCCCTTTAAACGAAATGTTCAGAAGATTTGTGCTTAACCTTGCACTTAAACCATGTCGTAAAAATGTGGTTGCAAACGATTGGTTTCGTGATCGAGGTGACGCTTGGTGGAAGCCAAAACGTGTATGCAACGTAGAGATTGCGAAGGAAAACAACGCGTTGATTGAAAGATTTCTTGCGTCGATTTCGCTCGTCGAGGACACTTCTGGTCATTCGAACCGCAGCGACATTCAAAAAGTAAAAAATGCAAAAGACATGCCGCTGCGGCGAGTGTACGAAGAGTTGCTTGCCAAGATTAAAATGTTCGATGATGTCAAAGAAGGCTGGGTTAGCCGACTAATGGCAATAAAAAACCTTCTCGACGAAAACCCTGATGCAAGGTGTACTATTTTTCAGATGAGTCAGGGCGAAACCAGAGAGCGTGACGCCAAGCGTGAGGATAAAGAAATCGAACTAAGTGCTTTTTTTATGGGAGCGAATCCAAAAACAAAAAAATATGGAAAAGGTGAAGTTTATCCCGGTGATACCGAAATCCACGGGACCAATGAGGTCGCCGTGCAAATTCATAACATCCGCCCAAGGAAGAAAGTGAAAGATGGTGGTGAAATATTGGGGCCTGATATGTTACTTCCCGCCATCTGGATGAGGCGGCCCAAATCATTCGTAGTTCAGCCGCAGGGAGGGCCTAACGCTTAACGCCCATTTCCCATGAGTCTTACAGCTGATTTCAAAAATCTGGAAAAGCCGAATGCTAAAAAAGGGCCGCTGTTTTTTGTCGGATTGCGAATCGATCCGGGCGAACGGTGCCTTTTAGCGAAAGATTCGGATGGGTGTCCAGCTGTGTTAATGAGGGCACAGCCATCTACTGAAACCATGTCTCTGGCTTTAAGCCTCGAGAATTTACATGTGCGTGAGATGAACTGTCAAATCGAGAATCAAGACGGGAAAGTGATTGAGGGTTATTTCACTATCCTGAGGTGTACTGCGAAAGAAGTCATGCTTCAGGAATATTTTCTCGGAATCCTCGATTCATTTGTGCTCTCCCAGCTTCTTGCGGCAACGAAAAGCGATGAAGTGCAAAAGGTTGTGATGCAGCTGGCTGAGCTCTTTCGCGCTATTGGCCATCCAGCCAAGCGCAGCGTGATCGGTCTGTGGGCCGAACTCTTTCTTATAACGCAGGCAAACGATCCAATATTTTGGCTTCGCGCGTGGCATGCGCGGAACAAGGATGTTTTTGATTTTTCGCACGAGAATCAGCGACTCGAGGTGAAAGCAACGTCGACAACCAACAGAGCACACCAGTTTTCTTACGAGCAGACCCACCCACCTGAGAATATTGAGGAGGCCATCGCATCGGTGATGCTTCAGTCATCACCGTCGGGAAAAACTGTCCATGACCTTTGGGAAGACGTTCGTAGAATTGCAGCGTCAGATGGAGATCTTCAGCTGAAGCTTGAGCAAATCTGCCTTGAGGCACTCGGAGAACAGTGGAATTCAAAGCGAACAACAGCCTACGATATGCAACACGCAAAGCAGTCGCTTCAATTTTATGATGCACGCAATGTGCCGAAAATTGATTGTGAGATTCCACGCGGTGTCACACAGGTCCGTTTTTCAGTGGACCTAGATCACGCAGTGCCGGCAAAGATGAAGACGGCTGTAGACGGTAAATTGTTTGAATTTGCTTCGAGCAGCTTTTGAGAATCAAGCAATTCTTAATATCGCAAGCTAGATTTATTTGTGATCAGCGTAATGTTTGAGGAATTGCTTTAGCTCAGCCACCCACGCGTCACATGGTTCATCAATTGGGGCGATTTCTCTTCGCTGCTGGCAGAGTGATTCGGTGAATGCTGTAAGCCATAGCTGCGGAAGATATTTTCTTGATTCGCCATCAAGTGAGCTAGTTTTAAGTTGTATGAATTCTTTGAACGAGCATAGGGAGATCTCAACGTCATGTAACTCTTCAATCTCCATCTTTCTGGTATTAATTTCCTTGCGATTCAATGGGTCTTCGTCGGTGATGAAGCCGGCAACCCTGGTTTCAGGATGGTTTTCTAATTTATCCGATAATTCCTCCAATTCATCGCGCAGATAAGACTTGCCATATTTTACATCCCACGCTTCTGCGATAGATAGCTTGTCTTTGGCGAACAGTAGTTCGACATCTGCAATGTTGCCATGCTTTTTGTTTGCCGATCGCATTTGGCACAGCGGTTTGAGTATGTAAGGATTGGCTTTTTGTTCATCGAGTGCTTGAAAAAAACTGTGGATGGCAATCTCAAACAAACGGGCAGCGTAGGACGAGTTTGTGAACAGAGATAGATAGAAATCTACTAGGTCTACCGCATTGTCAAATTTCTTTGCCGATATCGCAGAAATCTTCATTGTTGATTTTGCAAGTTTTAAGAAATTGTCTGTTCGGTTTAGAAGCAAGGCGATGAGGGATTTAAGCGAGGGAAGGGCCTCTGCTTTTCTCGAGTCAATTGCCTCAATAACTGTTAGCCAATGAGAGCGACCGCCTCGAATGGCTGCCTTGTAAAAGCGAGAGTAAGGGTAATTTTCTGCTAGTGTACGGGTCATCATGAACCCGTCGTTGTTTAATTTAAGCAAGTTATGTTTTCGCAGTGTTGGCGTTACGTAATGCTTATCTAAAGATCGCATTGACAAGCCTTCGCACCAGCCAAAATTTCGCCCCTGCCCTGTGGCGCCCTTATGCAATCGGATACTTTGGTCGGGGCAGATATGCTTGATGCATAGTTGCATCACTGTGAGAGCTACAATTGCTCGGCCGACTTCGCTGGTAACGGCATTAACAAGGTCGCTGAGCTCCGCGGCCACATTGCTATCTGTAAGCTGTAGTGTTAAAGGTTGCGATTTAACTTCATTAATCACGTTGTCGAGAAAGCCATGTTCGAACTCAAGCTTTATCTTTTCGTACCTTTTTTTCGCATGTTCTGATTGGGGCCCTTCTATGAATATCTGTGGTTGATCGTCGCCTAGATGCAGTTCAGAGTGTGTCTCATAGATCCTTAAGCAGTGATCAGAAGCCCGTTTTGATGGTTTTTTTGCCATTAGAGTGCTTCACTATTTAAAGACTTTCTTAGCTGAACACTTTGAGGTGTCAGGGTGGGAAATGCGTAAGGTATTAGGAAATGACCCTGAGGAATCTCACCATTCGTTGTTGCGTTGCGCACTTCATATCCCAAGTCGCGAAGAAACATGCAGGTTGGTAAAACCTCTGCCAAATCGCAATTCCATTGTTGAGCTAGTTCTTCTTCTTCAAGCGTTCTTTGGATTCCAATGCCCTCGACCACGAGTGCCAAGCGATTCCACCGTGGTTCGGCTGTGTCTTGCGATGAGACAAATCGCACATTGAAGCTTGGTTCGTATTGATAGTAACCGCAGAGTTGAACCAGGTCCGCTTTGAGCCCCGATGCGATTAACTCAGCTTCAAATGCTTTCCACGCTGCGGTGTATCCGCGATTGGAGAAATCATTTGTGCTAAGAATGACCTCTTTACATGGAAGGTTCCAGTCATCTATCGGTTGGATATAAAGCTGAAAAGCCTTTCTCCTCCAATGGCTTCCCTTTAACGCTGCATGAAAGTTCCAAGCATTATCGGTTGCCGTAACGTAAATTTTAAGATCGCTTTTTGTTGTCGTAACAGAGAAATCAAAGTTAGCCGTCAGTTTTGCTGAATAGCAACCGGCCTCAAGGCAATAGTCCGCCTCTGCCGCCTCGAGTCCGGCTATAGCGGCCGATGCTTTTGATTGGTAAGTCGAGGTGAGCGCTCGTTTTCTCCGTCGAAAGCCCAATTGTTTTTTTTGTGGCATATATTGGATCGGGCTTGGAATCGTGTGTTGGAAAATTTGATCTCGCACGGCCATCGCAAGAATTCTTGCCAGTTGTGGTGGTACGGAGTTGCCGATCTGATGAATTTTGACCTGCACGCCACCTTCGATTTGATATGCGTCGGGTAACGTTTGTAACCGCTTGAGTTCGCAAATCGAGAATGGCCGATTGTCCCAATGAAATGGCCCGGTGTATTGCCCGCCCTGGGCTTTGAGTGTTCGGACCGGTGTATTTCGGTCAGCCTTGTAAAGAAAATCTGAAAACTTTGATCTCCAGGCAAATACCGGTTTGGGGTGGCCCATCTTCTCGGTAAAAAAGCTGTAATTAAGACCCTCTGGTATTTGCTCTAGCAGTCCGCCATACCTGCCCGTAATGCGCTTCGATTGCTCTTCTTTAGAAACATTCGCGCGATCGACAGCGTCGCCGGCGGTGTAGAAACCGCGTGCAGCAAGGGCGTCGGGGCCATGAGTGGGGTATGGGAAAAGGAAATCGTCCACATCCTTCCGAAGCCCAACAATAAACATCCGCTCGCGGTGCTGGGGCACGCCGTAATCGGCTGCGTCCAATATTCTATGAGAAAGCGTATAGCCCACTGCTTCAAACTCGGCTTGAATAGCGGCCCAAGCCTCGCCGCGATTAGCGCCGGTGATGCCGTATACGTTTTCAAATAAAAACCCTTTAGGCTGAATAGTTGATAACAAGCGTGCATATTCCTTGAAAAGCGTGCCCCGGTCATCATTCACGCCGCTTACCCCCGATGCACGCCTGGCTGCTGCGGAAAAAGATTGGCAAGGGGGTCCGCCGATTATGAATTCATAATCGATATCTGCTGGATCAAAATCACGAATGTCCATGCACAAAACGTCACATTCGCCCAGGTATTTTGTATTGCCAGAATTAGAATCAAGTGTTTTTGCAAATCGCTCATCAATCTCGACGAGTGTTGTGACCTGAAAACCTGCATCATGAAAGCCGATATCCAGTCCGCCAAGACCGGAGAATAAGCTCAACGTTTTTATTGGTTTGCTGTTCTGTTTTTCAATCCATTCGAGAAGTTTAGTGCCAAAGTTATCTGGCCATGCGTGTCCGTCATCAATATCCAAGGTCGCGCAGATTTGATCGAAATAGTCCGATTCCAATACATCGTCGAACAGCTTTGTCTGCTGTTTGTCCTCAACGATCGGCATGTAGATACCTGTAATACGAAAGGGAAGGAAGGGCTGGAATCAGTTGTGTATTTCTGCCCTGTTGTTAGATTAAAACACACGACAACATAGCAATAATTGGCGATTTTTGCCATTGCAACTGACGAAATCTGAATGAGTGATTAGATTATGTTTACGCGACAATCCGTGAAGTGGTCAGACATAATACATTTGAATTTCATTTATTTTTTTCTTTGCACGTCTTCAGTCACCGCTGTCTTTGCCGGCGAGCAAAATATCGCGGGTCGGTGGTTTGTCGATGAGGGTGACTCAGGCGAGTACCTCTTTGAAGATGGGATCGATCTGGTCGATCTCTTCTCCTATCACACGCGTGATAGTAACGATGATGGCATCCCCAACGTGCGGATCGGGCACGACGGAAAGCATCTGGTGGTTCGCAGTCAGTGCTATCCGAATCACGCGACGGCCAAGTTCCCCAACGATAAAAACCCGAACTCCATCCGCGTGCAGAATTTCACCTTTCGCCTGCCGCTTGAACCGTTGCCCAGTCGAAAGATTACCCAATTGCCGATGGGGCCGATTGGAGTGGCGCTTAATGGTGTTGTCTTTTTTAACCCGTTTGAACGTGGCGGCATGAACGCCGTCGAAGGCTATAACCAAGAATGGCTCGATAGCTGCTGCGGACACCCCGAGATGCGGGGCGTGTATCACTATCACAAGTTCCCCTCGTGTCTAAAGTCGCCCTTCCCCGACGACGGCAAACGGCACTCGCCTGTGATTGGCTTTGCCTTTGACGGCTACCCAATCTATGGCCCCTATGAAACAGAAGGTGTGATGGCCAAAGATTTGTCAGGGAAAGACAAGCTCGATGCGTGCAATGGGCACACAGGCCCCGAGCGGGGTTATCACTATCACGTAACGCCCGGAAAATTTCCCTACATTATCGGCGGCTATCGGGGCAAAGTGGAAGCGAGCAATAACCGACAGCTGGCCCGGGCAGGCACCGGCGCCATTAAAAACAATGCCCGCGGCACCAGCGACCGCATCGGCCAGGTGATCACCAAGGTGTCGCCCCGCTCAGCCAAACCGGGTGAGAAAGTGAAAGTGCAAATAACACTCAACCCACAACGGGCCGCACGCGCACCCGTGCCCCGTGAACCGCCCAACTGGTTTCAGGTCGGGCCCTACAAGGGAAAGAATATCAAACGCCGCGGCAATGCAGTGCAGGCCGAAATTACGATACCGGAAGAAGCACCGGTGGGAATTCCGCTTGATTGCCACATCGAATTCAAGACGCCACGCGGACACACGGTGGTCTATAAAAAAAATGGCGCCTTCACGGTGAAGTGAAGCGCGGGAGATAAAGCGTAGCGCGACTTAACCCCAGACGAGGAATAAGAAGCCGCCGACCGCTCCCCAGAGCAAAAGATCGAAGAAAAAACTGAGCATCGTCTTCATCAAAAGTGCCATCAAAAAGCCCCGGGGGAGGTGTCTGAATCAACGGTAGGTTATGCCCCGAGCGGCGTCAAAGAAATTGCCGCTTGAGGGGTGATGCAAAAAGACATCATCCGTTGTTTTTTTTAGACGCGGTGCGAGAGCGAGGCCTAAAAATACGAGAAATACACCTGAAATAGGGCGATTTAGATTTTGGCGTCCGCACGCTTCACACCCGACCCATCATGTAAAAAAGTGCAGTTCCGGCCCGCCTCTTTTGCGGCCAGAAGCGCCGCATCGGCCCGCCCAAGCACCTCCTCACCCGTCTCATCCTCACCCTGCAGGGCTACGCCGGCCGAGAGCGTGATCGGCGCGTCGTACTCATCGCCAAACTTTGCCTCGGCAAACGACGTGCGGATCGCCTCGGCTACCCTGCCCCCTGCCTCAAGCGTGCCGGTCGGAAAAATAATCGCGAATTCCTCGCCACCATAGCGGCACAGCGATCCTCCCTCGGGAGAAAGTTTGGAAAGCGCCGCGGCACACGCCACCAACACCCGGTCACCCGCCTGATGCCCTGCACTCTGGTTGATGCGGCCAAAATGATCGAGGTCGATAAACAGCACCACGCGGCCGGGCCGCAGCGAACGTTCAAGCCGACGGCGATTGCCAATCTGCGTGAGCGGGTCGGTTTGCACGGCCGCCGCAAAGAGCCTGTGCGTGCGGCGGGCACTCAAAATGACCAGCACGGCGAGCAACTGCCCGACCACGCCAATCAGTAAGAGCATTTGCCAGTAATTGGGGGTCTCTTCCGGAAAGAGGGCTGCCAACTGCAGGCCGGTACTTACCAGCGCCAGAGCAAAAGCCAACGGGAAGGGATTGCGCATTACGATTCTTGGGCGAATTGCTGGAACATCGCTTCGATCTGCTCGGGCGTGAGCTTTTCATGAAACACGAACCGGTAGCGGAGCGTAAGAGAACCGCCGTCGGGGATCACATAATCACCGGCACCTGCCGGAGCACCACTAAAGGCACTCTCGCCAAACGGGTTGGCGGCCACCAGCCCGTATGCCCTCGCGTGCCAACGCGTGGGATGACGCAGATTACTGGGATGGTCAAAAATCGCGATGCCAACGTCTTTGCCCTCGACATCGCCAAAGTAATCGACCCAGCGAGCCGGTTTGCCCCAGATTGGCTCCCCACTTTCACCTTCACTGTTAATCGCATTGCCCAGTTGATCGGCACGCTTCATCGACGGATGCTTTTTGAGCCGAAGATCCGGATGCGTGCGGATGGCCATCATGCCCTCCTTCGTATCGCCCAGCTTGACCTTGCCATGCGTGGCCCGCAGCGTGGTGGTGATGTCGATCGCCCGGCCACCGTCCACCTTGGCAAATGCAAGTTGCGTGGTGTCGCTGCAGACCGGTTTGCCGTCGGCGCCGACCCAAAGGTTATTGGCCACGATCACCGGGTTGCCTGCCTGGTCCTTCTCGATTTTTAAGCCCTGGTTTTTGACCTCGCCGATCTCATGCCAGAAGTGGCGGCCGTTCACGTCGTCAAATGAAAACCAGATTCCCTTATGGTGCGGATGGTCCTTTGCTTCACCCTCCACGCCATCGACCACCGGCCAACTGCGGGTCATCGGCACACCGCCCGGCCCGAACACTGGAAAAAGTATCGGTTTTTTGAACGAGGAGTAATCGTAGGTCGTAAATGGCTTTCCACCGAGGGTCACCGACACTTTGCCCCCGTCATCTTGAGCTTCTACGGCCTCGTCAGTCGCCGCATGCGTTGCACTACAAAGCAGGCACACTGCGAGAATGAACATACAAAGTTTCTGCATCATCTTCCCTCATGGTGGTGGTCTTTCAAGCGAGTATTATAGCAAAACCACGCTTCTCGAGGCAGTCGGGCAGCGGATGACGAAATCAAAACTACTCGTAGCGGCCGCACCGACTATACTTGAGAAGTAGCCAGCCAGCGAAGTTGTTTTTGGAGTCGATCGATGGATGAAGTGATTCTTGTCGATGCGGCAGATCACGTCCTTGGAAGGGCCGATAAGCTCGTGGTCCACACGGGCGAAGGTCAACTGCACCGGGCATTTTCGGTGTTCGTTTTTAACAGTGCCGGAGAGCTACTGCTCCAGCAGCGCGGCACTGAAAAGTACCATTTTGGTGGATTGTGGAGCAACACAACGTGTTCGCATCCAGCGCCCGAGGAAGATATCCGCGAGGCTGCCGAGCGGCGGCTTGCCTTTGAAATGGGGCTTACGCTCTCGCTCAAAGAAGAATTCACCTTTGAGTATCGGGCGAGCGATCCGAAGTCGAAGCTCGTGGAACACGAAATTGACCATGTGTTTATCGGGCACACTGACGATACGCCGAAGCCGAATGTTGAAGAGGTGAATGCCTGGGGCTGGATCACACCCGCGGATCTCGCCGCGCAGCTGGAGCACGGCTCCGATGTATTTACCCCGTGGTTTCCGATTGCGGTCAGCGAGCTCGCCGATCGCGGGCTACTGCCCAGGGCTTAATCGGTGCGGGCGTTTGCATCGTGCCGGAAGAGCAGCCAGATCGAAAGCAGTAGTGCTACCACCAAAATGCCCTGGGCGATCACAAACAGCATGTAGTAGCCGGTCCCCAGGGAGATCAATCCCGAAAGTCCGTAGCTGCCAATCGCCAACCCCAGACCGAAGCCGAGGGTGAGTACGCCCCAGTCGTGCGGATGGCGGGCGATTCCGGAAATTTCACCGGTGCGGATCGACGAGAGCGCGACGCAGCAGAGCAAAAAGAAGCCCATCAGAAAAGCCGAAACGGTGATCACTGTCACGCTTTTGGTCACCAGCACCATTAAAATGGCGACCGCACCGAGCAGGTAATTGGCCGCGAGCGTCAGCGGCGTGCCGAGCAACCGGGCAATCACACCGCTCGTGAGCGCACCGACCAGCGAACCGACACCGACGAGCGAAAAGAGTTGGCTGCTTAAGTCGATACTCGTCGCAAAGCGGCGGTGCAGATAGTCGGTCAGAAAGAGCATGTGCGGTGTGATCCCAATCGCAGTGAGAAAGTAGGCACCACCGACCAGGATGAGGGCAAGCCGCGGCGCGGCCTCGAGTTCTGGAATGCCGCCCGTCTCCTTGTGTTGCGTTGCGGTGGGCGCCGAGGCGGCCAGCGGCCAGGCGATGAGGGCAAAGAGTAAAGTCAGCCCCGCCTCAAACAGCCAACCGGCGGTCACCCCCATCGCAAGGAAATAAGGCAGCACCAAACAGACCAGCACGATCGCGCCTCCGGCCCCGGTAAAGACGAAGCCCGTCGCTACCTTCTTCCAGGCATCCGGTACGTGCGGCAAGACCACCGACGGGGCAAGGATCACCAGCGATGCGCCGGCCATGCCGGTCACGCCGCGGGCCAGCGCCAGGTAGGTAAAACCCAAATCCCAGGCCGACATCACCTGCCCCACCACGGCCAGAACAAGTGAGGTTCGCAGCAATACCCTCACGCCCACCCGCGTCGGAAGAAAGAGCGCCGCGAGACAACCGAGCAGGTAACCGAGGCAGTTGAAGCCACTGATGTAACCTGCGCCTGCTTTGTCGACCCAATTCTTGTCGATCAAGGAAGGGATAAGCGGCGTGTAAGCATAGCGGCAGAGGCACAGGCCGATCCCGATCATGCAAAATCCGGCGAGCGGAGCATAGAGCGGATGCTTTTTCATCGTGTGCTGCGATCGTGCTATTTTTAGCTTTTTTTCGCTGCCGATTGCCCAACGGGCACTGCGCGGCGTAAACTCACAGATGGCATTTAAACGCTGCAGCGAGACTGGGGCAACACGAAAACAAACAGATTAATCCGGAGCGATATATTGGGAATCTACATCGGGCTTTTTGTCGGGCTCGCAATCGGCGTAATCGCCACCTTTCTGGTGATGCGGTCCGGGGCCAAGAGTGGTCAGGCGGTGCTTCGCGAACGACTCAGTGCCCGCGATGCGCAGAGCGCCGAACAGCAGCACAAGATCAACGAGCAAGAGACAGAGCTTGCCACCGCCCGCGAAACGATCACGGAGCTGACCGCAAGAGAGAGTGCCCTCAAGACGCGCCTGGCCGACGAGCAGAAGCAGGCGGAAGAGAAACTGGCGGCGATCGACGATGCGCAAAAAAAACTCAGCGACGCGTTCAAGGCACTCGCTGCCGAATCGCTGAAGGACAACAACGAATCGTTCCTCAAACTCGCTCAGCAAAAGCTCGAATCGCAGCAGCGGCAGGCCACGGGTGAATTGGAAAAGCGACAAACGGCGATCGATAACCTGCTCAAGCCGATGGAGAAATCGCTCAAGGCGGTCGATGAAAAAATCGGCGCGGTGGAAAAGTCGCGGGTCGAGAGTTATACGGAACTGAAAACCCAGGTCGAGTCGCTCGGTAAAACCCACCAGCAGCTTCGCGAAGAGACTGCCAATCTGGTGCAGGCACTGCGTAAGCCGAATGTCCGCGGTCGCTGGGGTGAGATTCAGCTTAAGCGGGTCGTTGAACTGGCCGGCATGGTCGATCACTGCGACTTTTTCGAACAGGTGAGCGTCGACTCGGACGAAGGTCGCTTGCGTCCCGATTTGCAGGTCTGCCTGCCGGGCGGCAAGACAATCATCATCGATGCAAAGACCCCGCTCGAAGCGTTTATCGATGCGCTCGAGACCGACGATGAAGTGTACCGCGGCGAACGTTACCTGGCCCACGCCCGGCACGTGCGCGAGCATGTGGCCTCCCTGAGCCGCAAGTCGTATCACGAACAGTTCGATCACGCGCCCGAGTTTGTTGTGCTCTTTCTGCCCGGCGAGACCTTTTTTAATGCCGCACTGGAATACGATCCGTCGCTCATCGAGGTGGGTGCCGAAAATAATGTGATCATTGCCACCCCCACCACACTCATTGCTCTGCTAAGGGCAGTCGCCTACGGTTGGCGGCAGGAGCGGCTGGCCGACAGTGCCCAAGCAATCAGCGAATTGGGTAAGGAGTTATACAAACGGATGAATACGCTGAGTGAGCACATTGCGAGAATCGGCAAGGGCCTCTCGAGTGCGACGAAAGCGTACAACAGTTCGGTCAGCTCGCTCGAAAGTCGCGTGATGGTCACCGCGCGGAAATTTGAGGAACTCGACGTGACGGGTGGCGAGGAACTCACGCGTCCTGATCCGGTGGAGGAGTCGCCACGACAACTGGCCCCTCCGGTCGAAAAAGAAGCAGAAAAATCAGACGCATCCGATGCCGACGGGGGCGATTTCAAACTCATCGGGGGTGAGGGGCAATCGTAACGAGACGCATAGCATGAGCTACACGGTCAAAGAAATTTATTGTTCGATTCAGCTCGAGGGGTTTCATCACGGACGCCCCGCCGTGTTTTTGCGGTTTACCGGCTGCAATCTCTGGAGCGGACTGGAACGGGATCGCGATTCTGCTATCTGCAAGTTTTGCGATACCGATTTTGTCGGCACCGATGGTGTGGGGGGCGGTACGTTTGCCACGGCCAGCGAACTGGCGGGCCGGGTGGCCGAGATCTGGAATGCCGCCGACACCTATGAAGCGGCGCGGTTTGTGGTTTGCACCGGAGGTGAGCCGCTCCTGCAGCTCAATGAACCTTTGGTCATGGCCCTGCACGCCGAAGGGTTTGAAGTGGCAGTCGAGACGAATGGAACGCGCGAGCCGCGCGTCGAGGTCGACTGGCTCTGCGTGAGTCCCAAGGCGCACGCGCCGCTGGTGGCGACCGGCGGCGATGAACTGAAATTGGTTTATCCGCAGGCGGGCGCGGAGCCTGAAAAATATGCCGAGCTTCCCTTTACGCACTTTTATCTGCAGCCGATGTATGGCAAAGAAGTCTATCGAAACTTTGAAGCGGCCCGTGAGTATTGCCGGCAGTATCCCCGCTGGCAGCTGAGCGTGCAGCGGCAGAAGGTTGTGGGCATTGCCTGACGGGCTCGCAGGGGTTGCGGTATGGAAAAGATTGTTCTGGTGCTCTCCGGCGGTATGGACAGCGCGGTGCTGCTGTATCACCTCATCGATGCCGGGCACACGGTCAAGACGCTGTCAATCAATTACGGGCAGCGGCACGTCCGCGAGCTTGAGTCGGCCGCCGCACTGAGTGAGCGGGTGGGCGTAGAGCACCGGATTGCCGATTTAAGTCAAATCAATCCGCTGTTGGGAAGCAACAGCCTCTCGAGCGACCAGACTGAGATTCCTGAGGGACATTATGAAGAAGAGAGCATGAAGCTGACGGTGGTGCCCAACCGCAACATGATCATGCTCAGCGTGGCGGTCGGCTGGGCGACGGCACTCAAGTTCGATGCGGTCGCCTACGGCGCGCACAGCGGCGACCATGCCATCTACCCCGACTGCCGCGAAGAGTTTGCCGAAGCGCTCGATCAGGCCGTGCGGCTTTGCGATTGGCACGCCATGAAACTGATGCGGCCGTTTGTAAAAATGGATAAAGGTGAGATCGCAAAGCGGGGCGCAGAGCTCGGGGTGCCCTTTGAACTCACCTGGACCTGCTACAAAGGTGGAGAAGTGCACTGCGGTAAGTGTGGCGCGTGTCAGGAGCGGCGCGAAGCGTTTGCCACCTACGGCATCAACGATCCGGTCGTGTTTGAGAGCAGCTAAACGGCGTCGGGTGAAGGAAATAGGCAAAAATTCAGTAAAGACTCGCGTTTTGCTTTTTTGCCCGCTATAATTCTGGCGGCTTACCATCACGGTAAGCCGAAGCAAACCTCTGAAGGGATTTTCGAGGGGCGAGAAAAACTTATGGCTGTAGGACCGGATACCAGTTATGCCCATCTTCTGATCGATCAGGGATGGGAGAACTACACTGCCGAAGAGCACAAAACGTGGCAGCTGCTCTACGAGCGGCAGATGGAGGTGCTCGCCCCCCAAGTCTGCAGCGAATATCTCGAAGCGCTCGATACGCTCGGGTTCACCGCCCGAAAGATTCCGAATTTCAACGAGGTGAACGAGCGGCTCAAAGCGATCACCGGTTGGCAGATTGTAGCCACCGAGGGGCTGGTGAAGAGCAAGGCATTTTTCGATATGCTCACCGACCGCAAATTCCCCTCCGGCAATTTTATCCGTCGTCGCGATCAGCTCGATTATCTCGAAGAGCCCGACATTTTCCACGATCTCTTCGGACACATTCCCCTGCTCTCGAATCATTCCTACGCCGACTACATGCACGAGTACGGCAAAGGAGGCACCCGGGCACTGGAATATAAAACCACAAAAAACCTGGCCCGCTTGAACTGGTGGACGATCGAATTCGGTTTGATCAAAAAGCCGGAGGGGCTCAAGATTTATGGCGCAGGGCTCTGCTCGTCCTTTGGCGAGGCGCAGTACTGTTTGGCTGATGCCTCATCGCACCACGTGCAGTTTGATCTGGATCGCTGCATGCGGACCAGGGTCTATATCAACGACATGCAGCCGATCTACTTTGTGATCGACAGTTTCGAGAGCCTCTTCGAGCAGGCGGTGCACACTGACTTCAGTCCCATGTACTCGAGCTTCAAGGGACTCGGGGACCACGAGCAGGCGGAAGAGTATCTGCCGTTCGACTTGCAGCCGGGCGATGAAGTGATTCGCGAGGGAACGCAGGAATATATCAATCCCAAACGCGAAGAGCTCACCGCGAGCCTGAGTATCTAGACAGCTCGCCAATTAGTCTTCGATCAGTCTGCGAAGCTGACGCAAATTCGCGCGGTCCCAGGTCGAGTTGCCCTTCGGGCCCTTGGGCGTTTCCAAGTACATGGGCACCTTTTTAAAACGTCGGTCGTTGAGCAGGTGCCGAAACGGCTCAAGGCCCAAATGGCCCTTGCCGATCGCTTCGTGACGGTCGACCCGAGAGCCGAGTGGTGTTTTACTATCGTTCAAGTGGAACGCCTTCACCTTTTTGACACCCACCGCACTGTTGAGCTTGCGCATCGTCGCACGATATTCCTTCTCGGTCTCCATCGGGTAGCCGGCGGCGTGCACATGGCAGGTATCGAAGCAGACGCCGACAATGTCGGGGTTTTTCACCTTTTCTAAAATCGCACCGAGCTGCTCGAACTGCCAGCCCAGGTTCGATCCCTGTCCGGCGGTGGTCTCCAAGAGAATCTGAGCCGAAAGTTTCTTCGTCTGCCGATGCACCTCGTTGATTCCGCGGGCAATCTGTTTGATTCCCGCCGCTTCGCTGCTGCTGGTAAATGCGCCCGGATGCGCCACGACAAAGGGAATCTCGAGCCGCGAGGCCCGCTCGATTTCTATGACGAGCGCATCGACCGATTTTTTCCAGAGCGCTTTGTCGGGACTGCCGAGGTTGATGAGATACGAGTCGTGTGAGATCGGGTGCGCGATGCCGAGACGCGCCATCGCTTCGGTAAAGAGCCGCACATCCTCGTCACTGAGCGGCTTGGCCCGCCACTGGTTGTTGTTCTTGGTGAAAATCTGTACGCAGTCGCAGCCCTCCTCGGCCGCAATTTCCACTGCCTTGTAGTAGCCGCCGGCAATCGACATGTGGGCTCCGAGAATCGCCATGGTCTAAATCCCTTGCAGAGTTCGGGTTGCTAGCGTGGTTGAATTCGAGAGACAGGCCGTCAAAATGCTTGAAGGAAGATTGGTGTGCGGTACAATGCAGGGCGGTGCATGCGGGCGCGGGCTTTTCCCGGCGCGGTTTATCACTGGAAAGGAGTCGGCCAATGTGGGATCTCGATGCGGGTCAATGGACGGGCATTGCCGTGGTGGTGGCATTCGTATTGGCAGTCGCCATACGCATTGTCATCAAGCTCTGGACGATACAACATCGCCGCCGCGCACGCAAACGGTTCCGGGAGCAGCGCGAACGACTTGAAGCCCGCTTTTTCGATCTCGCCGCCGCCAGCGGCAAACCGCGTGGGCTGCGGTGGACCGATATCGACTTTGAGGATGAGGTCTGTTTT
Organism: Planctomycetaceae bacterium; assembly: GCA_902630355.1. Classification (GTDB taxonomy): domain Bacteria; phylum Planctomycetota; class Planctomycetia; order Pirellulales; family UBA7805; genus UBA7805. The sequence goes on along the minus strand of CACOUL010000005.1, from coordinate 84,014 downwards.
GCCCGCGACCGCGATCGCGGACACCTGCTCGCTCTGGTCGCTGCGACCATCAGCTTCGAGGCAATCGAAGGGGGCGGCATGGAAGAAGTCGAAGCGGTGGGTAACTTACGGGCGGCCACCGCCCTCTTTCACCTGGAGGGCAGGTGGTGGAATACGCAGGGGCGGGTCCTCTTTAATCTCGAGCCGGCCGAGGCCCTTGCGCGACTCGATGGAGTGATGGAACGCGTGATCGACTGAGCGTCACTCGGACATCAGTTTGCGAAGCACCGTCTGCAGAATGCCGCCGTTGCGGTAGTAGTCCATTTCGACCGGCGTATCGATACGCACCTTCGCGCTGAATGTCTTGTTCGCACCGGCCGCATCGGTTGCGGTGACCTCGATCATGCTGCCGGGGGCGAGCGAATCGTCGAGTCCGGCAAAATCGAAGGTCTCTTCTCCGGTAAGGCCCAGGCTTTGCCACGTGTCGCCCGATGAAAACTCGAGAGGAAGCACGCCCATGCCGACCAGATTGCTGCGGTGGATTCGCTCGTAGCTTGCGGCGATCACCGCCTTCACGCCCAGGAGCATCGTCCCTTTGGCTGCCCAATCGCGACTGCTGCCGGTGCCGTATTCGCTGCCGGCGAGCACCACCAGCGGAACGCCCCGCTCGCGGTATTGCATTGCCGCATCGTAAACGCTCATCGTCTCGCCTTCCGGCAAGAGTCGGGTCACACCGCCCTCGGTGCCTGCGGCGAGTTGGTTGCGGATGCGGATATTGGCAAACGTGCCGCGGGTCATCACCCGGTCGTTACCGCGGCGCGAGCCATAGCTATTAAAATCTTTCGGTTCCACGCCCTCTGCCTGCAGGTAGCGACCGGCCGGCGAATCGGCGGCAATCGCTCCGGCGGGCGAAATGTGATCGGTGGTCACCGAGTCGCCGAGCAACAACAGCACGCGGGCGGCGGTGATGGGCTGAATCGGCTCCGGCTCGGGCGGCAGATCGATCAGAAACGGCGGTTCCTGTACGTAAGTGCTTTCTGCGTTCCAGGCGAACAGGGCACCCCCGCCCTGCTCCATCGCATTCCACTGCGGGTTGGCCGAAAAGACATCGTTGTACTGGGCGCGGAACATCTCGGGGCTCACGGTCGCTAGCGCCGCATCGATCGATTTCCGGTCGGGCCAGATGTCGGCAAGAAACACATCCGCTCCGTCGCTCCCCACACCCAAAGGTTCGCTCGTCAGATCCACATTCGTCGAGCCGGCCAGCGCGTAGGCGACCACCAGTGGCGGACTGGCCAGATAGTTGGCTTTGACCAGCGGATTGACGCGGCCCTCGAAGTTGCGGTTGCCGCTTAGCACGGCCGAGGCAACCAAGTCGCCCTCCTGAACCGCCGCGGCCACCGGCTCGGGCAGCGGTCCGCTGTTGCCGATACAGGTCGTGCAGCCATACCCGACCGTGTAAAAGCCAATCTTTTCGAGCGCGCCGGAGAGGCCTGAGGCATCGAGGTAATCGGTCACGACCCGCGATCCCGGCGCCAAACTCGTCTTCACATAACTCGGCACCGAGAGTCCGCGGTCCACGGCATTTTGTGCCAGCAGCCCAGCGGCGAGCATCACGCTCGGGTTTGAAGTATTAGTGCAACTGGTAATCGCCGCAATCACCACGGCGCCATGGGTGATATCGGTCGAGTGCCCGTTGGCCTCCACGTGCGCCGTGGTCTCGATGGCCGTCTCCCCGAGCGCAAAGCCGCGCTCGCTCACCGGGGCCCGTAGTGCTGCGGCGAACGATTGTTTCATCGAATCGAGCGGCACGCGATCCTGCGGTCGCTTGGGTCCGGCGAGGCTCGGCACCACATCGCCCAGGTCAAAGCTCAGTCGCCGCGTGAATTCCGGATCGGAGTCCCGATGACGGAAGAGTTGGTTTTCCTTGGTGTACCGCTCGACCAATTCGACCTGCGCTTCATCGCGCCCGGTCAGTCGCAGGTACGCGAGCGTGACCTCGTCGATCGGGAAGAAGCCCATCGTGGCGCCGTACTCCGGGGCCATATTGGCGATCGTCGCCCGGTCGGCCAGCGACATGGAGGCGACCCCTTCGCCAAAAAATTCGACAAACTTTCCGACCACCTTCTCGCGGCGAAGAATTTCGGTGACCGTGAGGACCAGGTCGGTGGCCGTGGCTCCGGTCGGCAAGATGCCGGTGAGTTCAAATCCGACCACCTCGGGGGTGAGCATATAGATGGGCTGTCCGAGCATGGCGGCTTCCGCTTCGATGCCGCCCACACCCCAGCCCAACACGCCAAGGCCGTTGATCATGGTCGTATGGCTATCGGTGCCGACCAGCGAATCGGGCACGGCAACCTGGCCGTCGCCGTGGTTGCGGAGAAACACGCCACCCGCCAGATACTCGAGGTTGACTTGATGCACGATCCCCACACCGGGAGGGACGGCACGAAAATTGTTGAAAGCACCCTGCGCCCAGTGGAGTAATTCGTAGCGTTCGCGGTTGCGGGCGAACTCCAGGTCGACATTGATTTCCAGAGCATCGGCCGAGGCAAAGCGATCGACCTGCACGCTGTGATCGATCACCAGGTCGGCGGGAATCAGTGGATTGATTTTGTCGGCATCGCCGCCAAGTCTTTGCATCGCACTCCGCATGGCCGCCAGGTCGACCACCGCCGGAACGCCGGTGAAATCTTGAAGCACCACCCGCGCGGGCAAAAAGGGAATTTCGACCGGTTCGCTGGTCGGCGACCAGGCGGCAAGGCTGCGTACGTCCTCTTCGCGCACGAGCGTGCCGTCGAGGTTCCGCAGCACCGATTCGAGAAGCACGCGAATCGAATAGGGGAGCCGCTCGATCTGGCACAGCCCCGCCTCTTCGAGACGTGCAAGTCGGTACAGGCCCGCAGTGCCCTGTCCGGAATCAAAGGAATCGAAAGCGTGGAATGGATCGAGCGGTTGTTGCATCGGTGGCCTCAGGGGGGTGGGAGCTGCCTCGCATGCCCGGGAGGCGTAATTTTATCGCATGGGCCTCCGCAGGGCCACCGGGACTCCCGCTCGCCGTTTTAACGGCTGCCGCTCTAGCTGTGCGACCGCTCGAGTCCGAACTGGAGTTCGAGTTGGGCGTCGTCTTCGGCGTCCGGGTTGAGTTCCTTGAACAACAGCGAGGGCTGGATGTCGCGATTGTGCTGATATTTGTTGCTCGAATACTCGAGAAACTCTCCGGTGATTTCGTGATAGAAAATCTGGCAGATCGGGATGCCCGGATAAATTCGTACCGGCTGCACGGCAAACATCTGCAGCGTCCAGTGTCCGCAAAAGCCCACGTCTCCAAACCCGCCAGCGGCGTGGATAAAGATACCGAGGCGGGCAATGCTGCTGCGACCTTCGATCATCGGGACCAGGTTGTGAGTTTCGGTGCGCTCGACGGTCCGCGCCAAATAGAGCTGATTGGGATTGAGGACGTAGCCCTCCGCCGGGATTTCCACGCGGCGGACTCGATTGGCTTTGCGCATATCGAGAACCACCTCTTCGTAGGTCATCAACTCGTCGTGCAGCGTGAGGTTGACGCTGTTGGGGTTCAGCTGTTGCGGGTCGTAAGGGTCGATCACGATGTCGTCATCCAGACGACTCTCGATCTGTAAGCCGGAAAGAATCATGTCGCTTCCTCGCTCCGTAAGGCGTTGACTGCACTCGTTAACCGCTGGGGCCGATAAATCGGCCTCTGACTTTCACTTAGCCTGCTCTCAATTTCCTCCTGACTACATTTCCCCTCTCAACTGACACCCACTCGCGGGCAAAACCCTTGCATCCTGCATTCATCGCATCGCGGTTTCGTTCGCGCCGAGCATATCCGTCGTCCATGTTGGATGCACCGATGCGAAAAGTCGATCCATTCCTTACGCGGGAGAAGCTCGTTCAGTTTTTTTTCGATCTTCACCGCGTCTTTCGTTGCGACGATACCCAATCGGCCGCAAATCCGCGTGACGTGGGTGTCGACCACCACGCCGCTTGCGATGCCAAAGGCATTGCCCAAAACGACGTTCGCCGTCTTGCGTCCCACGCCCGGCAGCGGCACCAGCTCGTCCAGCGTGCGGGGGACTTGCCCATCGTACTGTTCCACAAGTGTCTGACAACAGGCCTTGATGTTTTTTGCCTTGTTGCGAAAGAAGCCGGTGCTGCGGATGAGCTTCTCGAGGGTCGGAAGGCGCACGGTCGCCAGATCTTCTGCAGTGGGATACTGGGCAAAGAGTTGCTCGGTCACCTGATTGACCCGCTCATCGGTGCACTGCGCCGAAAGGATTGTCGCCACAAGCAATTGCAGGGGCGAATCGAAACGAAGCGAGCAGTGGACAACGGGATATTCGGCCGTCAGGGCCCTCGCCACGCGGGCTGCGTAGCGTTTCGCTTCACTTTTCGTTTCTCTCGTGCGGACGACCACGGCGACGGGGAGTCCTCTCAGCGTATGCGTATCTGTGGATCGTTGATTTCTGTCCGCTGCCTCGTCCCCGGAGAATCGTGCCCCGCTGTCCGGCGGGCGGAGCGAAAAATAATTTTTTTGCCCGCACCCTGCGGCCCCATTCTGGCGTAGCAAGCAGTGGGTTGTCAAGGAATTTCTATGGTGAAATTCACCAAGTCCCAGGCAACAACCAAATCGGCACACGGTCCGTAGAGAGGATTGACTGGCCTGCGGGTTGGTTGACGTTTATAATCGCCCGAGACCAAGAGCGTGGTGCCAGTTTCCGTTGAGGGCAAGCATGAGCGAATCGATCGACACGCAGTATCGAGCGGGCATCGAACTGTTTAATGAATGCGAGTTTTTTGAGGCCCACGACGTGTGGGAAGAGCTGTGGAGCGAGTATCGCGGGAAGGATCGAACGTTTTACCAAGGATTGATTCAGGTGGCGGTTGCCCTGCACCATTTCGGCAACGGCAACATTCGGGGGGCGAAAAAACTCTACAACAGCTCGCGGGCCTATCTCGATCCCTTCAGGCCAAAGCATTTGGGCTGCGACGTCGATTTATTGTTTGTGGAGATGGAAGAGTGCTTTGGAGGGGTATTGGCGGCGAGTGAGGAATTTCCGCGTGTGGATCTGGATCCGGAGTTGATTCCCGAGATTCACTTGGACGAAGAGGCATTGGCGACAGCGAGGGCAGCTTCAGCAGAAGAGTGAGTACCCCAGGCAGGCCGCACCGGTGGCACGGCCGTCAACGAGGAGACGACGGGAGAAGGACGATGAATGATTGGTCATTTCAGCCCCAGGGCGGTACCGTGCGATTGTTCCCCGTGCCCGGGCTTGTGATGTTTCCGCACGTCATGCAGCCGCTACATATTTTTGAGCCGCGGTACCGTGCCCTGCTCGCAGACGCTTTGGCAGACGATTCTCTGATTGCGATGCCGGTCCTCGCAGCGGAGCATCAGCCGAGTGAGGGGCCTGCCCCACTTGAGCCGGTTGCCTGTTTGACCAAGGTCGTCTCGCATCAAACGTTAGCCGATGGCTGTTCGAATCTGCTGGTCATCGGGGTGGCCCGCATTCGGCTGGTTTCGGAGCTCCCCGCGTGGGAGGCCTATCGTCAGGCCGAAGCATGCCGACTCAACGAGCAGGATGTGATGGCGAACGATGCGCAAGTCGAGCGGATGCGTGAACGGTTGCTCGGCGCCTTCAAGAAACATCTCTCGACCGAGGTGGAAGATTTGAGTTGTCTCGATGGCCTGCTCGATCACGAGCTTCCGTTGCGTGTGCTCACAGACCTCATTGCGCACACGCTCCCGATCGACAATCAACTGAAGATCGATCTGCTTGCAGAGACCGACGTTGAGCACCGGGCCGCCATGTTGCAGCAGTCGCTTTGCGAGCCTGCGATGCGGCCACCGCGAACGCTCGTGCCTGCCGGATCATTTCCGCCCGGGTTTAGTGACAATTAGCTGCTCGTCCTCTGCATCTTGACCGCCTCTGCTGCGGAACTTAGGATCGATTGTGCGTCTCGTCCGCTGCGCAGCGTTCACGCATAAGAATAGACTGGGAGTCACGTCAGATGTCGATTGGAAAAGAAGTCGATCCACCACTCGAAGGTAGCCTTATGGGGGAACTCGACGATCGAGACACATCGCCACCGATCGAAGGCGTGGACCACGCCCGGATTGAGCGAGCCGTTCGAGAAATTCTCTGGGCCGTGGGAGAAAACCCCGACCGCGAAGGGTTGCTTGAGACACCCGCCCGGGTGGCCCGCATGTACGCCGAGGTTTTTTCCGGCCTGCACGAGGATCCCCGCCCGCATTTGCAGAAGTTTTTCACCGAGGAGTACGACGAGGTGGTGCTGGTCCGCGATATCAGCTTCAATAGCACTTGCGAACATCACCTCCTGCCGTTTACGGGCAAGGCCCACATCGGCTACGTGCCGAGCGGCAAAGTGGTGGGGCTGAGTAAATTGGCCCGCGTCGTCGAGATCGTCGCCCGCAGGCCTCAGGTACAGGAGCGGATGACCGAATCGATTGCCAATCTTCTCGAAGAAGAATTGGATGCCAAGGGCGTGGCGGTCATTATCGAAGCGACCCACACGTGCATGACGATTCGCGGAGTGCGTAAGCCGGGATCACTCTGTGTGACTTCCGCGATGAAGGGGCTCTTCCGTAAAAATCCCTCGAGTCGCTCTGAGATTATGTCGCTGATCTACACCAATCGGCGGTGAGCAATCGTGGCGACTCTTTTCGAGTTCTTGATGCGACTCGCCTTCGGCTTGAGCTTTGCGATGTTCGTCACATCACCGGCACAAGTCACTGCGGGTTTCTTTCGCAATCACCTGTATGTGGTCCTCGGGATTTCGGTTCTCGCATTCCTGCTCGTATTCGGCACGCTGGCCGGCGGCCTTGCGGTGGGCGCTGCGGTGCTCAGTTATGCCGGGTCGGTTTGCTATCTATACCAAGCAACCCGGGTCGGCCGCGTGAGCCTCGGGTTACTCTCGCTCGTGACGTTGCTCAGTCTGTTGACCCGGCAGCAAATACTTTTTAGCGATGTGTCGGGCACGCTTTCGACCAATGCGTCGAATACCACGTTGGGACGAGTGCTCTGGATCTGCGACGGGCCGACCGGCGGACTGCTGTTGGGGGCGACGGTGGGCGCCATGCTCTTGGGGCACTGGTATCTCAACACGCCGACCATGCAGATGGCACCGCTGCGTCGACTTTTGGCGCTGATGGTCGTCGCCATCGGTTTGCGGATCGGCATCTGCGGCGCGGGCCTGGTCGCGATGCTTTCGGCCGGACCGCTTCCCGCGCCGTGGTTTGTGGTACTCCGCTGGCTCACCGGACTCGTCGCCCCGCTGGTGATGGCCTGGATGGTTGAGCGGACGCTGCGGATCCCCAATACGCAGAGTGCCACGGGCATCCTTTACGTCGCGGCGGTCATGGTCTTCACCGGCGAATTGATGTCGCAGCTCCTCTCGGTGACGACGGCCTATCCGCTCTGAGCGGGCGGCATCTGACCCTGTAACGGTTGCCGTAGTGCCCTATAATAGAGCCATGGAAGTCACCTTTCGCTGCCCGAGTTGTGAAAAAATAGGCCGTCGCCGGATCGATGAAGAGACGACCGAGTTGGCATGCGACCACTGCGAGCAGAGATGCCAGGTCCCCTCCGGTTCTGTGGGGGAACAAAGCCTTGCACGCTGTGTGATCTGCCGGAGTCACGATCTGTTTATCCGCAAGGATTTTCCCCAACGCCTGGGCGTGGCGATCGTTGTGATTGGCTCACTTGCCAGTTGCATCGCTTGGCTCCGGTATCAAGTATTCTTGACATTCGGCATTTTATTCACGACTGCGGCCATCGATGTGCTGCTTTATCTGCTGGTCCGCGACGCGGTGGTCTGTTATCGATGCGGCGCACACTATCGCGGTTGCGATGAGTGGGATTCGCACGGGGATTTCGATCTGGAGGTCCACGAGCGCTATCGGCAGGAGGCTGCACGCGAGGAAGCACTGTCGCAAGAAGGGCCCAGTCCCCACGAAAACCAGCGGGCCTGAAGATGGATCAGGAACAAGTACGCATTCAGGAAGATTTGCGCGGACTGCTTGCCGGCGATGTCCTCTGCGATGATCTGTTTTTGCAACTCTATGCGTCGGACGCCAGCGTCTACGAGATTCGTCCGCAGGCGGTCGTTCGCCCCCGACATCTGGCCGATGTCGTTGCCTGCGTCAGCTATGCAGCGGAGCACCAAATTCCGCTCCGCGCCCGAGGCGCAGGAACCGGACTGGCCGGCGAATCGCTCGGGGATGGGATCGTTATCGATTTTTCCCGCTACATGAACCGCCTGTTGCGGGTGACCAAACATACGGCTACCGTTCAACCGGGCCTCGTGCACGCGAATCTCAATCGCACGCTCGCGGCGAGTGGACGGATATTCGGCCCCGACCCTGCGATGAGTTCGGTGACGACGATGGGCAGTGTGCTGGCCATCGATGCCTCGGGCAGTCACTTCCTCCGCTACGGTTCGGCGCGCCGTTACCTTCGCTCGGTTCGCGTGGTCCTTGCCGATGGATCGCTCGTCGATTTTTCGCGCGAACCTCTCCAGTGGAAGGCCGATCCGCAAACGCGGAGGCGCCAGCTCGTTGAGCGGGTCGCTGCACTGCTCCGCCGCGATGCCGAAAAAATTGAAGCGGCCAAGCGATCCAGTTTGCTCGATCGTTCCGGGTATCAACTGCACGATCTTCTGAGCGATGATACGATCGATATGGCCCGACTGTTTGTCGGCTCCGAGGGGACGCTCGGTTTGATTACCGAAGCGACGCTGGCGACTGAGCCGCTGCCGGCGACCCGCGGTGTGGCCCTGCTGCTCTTCGATCGATTGCAGACGGCGGCCCGAGCGGTGATGGACGTGCGTATGGAGAGCGTTACTGCGTGTGATCTGATCGATCGAAGGCACCTTTCGCTCGCCCGCGAACACGACCTTCGCTTCGATTTGCTGATTCCTCCCGAAACCGAGGCGGTGCTGCTCGTGGAGGTAGAAGCAGATACCTCGGCTGCGGCAGCACAGAAACTCGAAGCGGTTCTCTCGCGGTGCAAGGCGGGCAAGCAGCCACCGATCGGAGCCCGCACGACCACCGATCCGGAGGATGTTGCCATTTACTGGGAGTTGGCCCGCAAAGTGGTGCCGACGCTCTATCGCCTGAAGGGGTCGAGTCGTCCCCTGCCCTTCATTGAGGATGTGGCGATTGCCCCGGATCAGTTACCCGAATTTTTGAACCATCTCTTTGAGATTTTGCGTCGCCACGGTGTCACGGCCTCGATCTTTGCGCACGCCGGGCACGGACAACTCCATATCCGGCCGCTGCTCGACCTTGCGTCGCGTGCCGATGTCGAGGATATGGAACGCCTTGCCGATGAAGTGTATGCCGAAGTGCTCCGTCGGGGTGGATCGATCAGCGGTGAGCATGGAGATGGCCTGAGTCGCAGTCAGTTTGTCCGGCAGCAGGTAGGCCCGCTCTACGAAACGTTCCGGGAGCTGAAGCAGATCTTTGATCCGGAGAATATCCTCAATCCGGGAAAAATTGTCACCGAGGCGGAAACCCTGACCCGGTCGCTGCGACCTGTGGGGACGGTGCCGATTGATGCGGCCCGCGATGTGGCGACGAACCCCCAGACCGAGGATGCCGAGGCAGCACCGGTGACCGGCCCGACGTTTCAATTGCAGTTGCAGTGGGATGAGGATGGCATTGCGCACGCCGCGCGCAATTGCAATGGCTGCGGCGCGTGCCGCAGCGAATCGGACGACGTGCGAATGTGTCCGATCTTCCGGCTTTCGCCCCGCGAGGAGGCATCGCCCCGGGCCAAGGCGAATCTGCTCCGCGGTGTGCTTACCGGGCGGCTCGATGAGGAGTCGATTTCCTCGGAGGATTTTAAAGAGGTTGTCGATTTATGTGTGAACTGTCACCAGTGCCGTATCGATTGTCCGGCCAGTGTCGATATTCCAAAATTGATGGTCGAGGCGAAAGCGGCGCACCTGGCGGTCACCGGGATGCGGCCGCTCGACTGGACACTGGCGCGACTCGATCGTTTTGGTGCGGTCGGCACGCGGATTCCCCGGTTGGCGAACTGGATGCTTTCAAATCGGGCAATGCGGTTTTTGATCGAAAAAACATTTTCACTCGCTCAAGGACGCAAGCTTCCTCGCTTCGCCCGGCAAAATTTTCTTAAAGTCGCGGCACGGAAGAAATGGACCCGGCCCCAGAAAACAGATGGCCCCAAGGTTCTCTATTTCGTCGATCTGTTTGCCAACTATCACGACACAGCGCTGGCCGAAGCGACCGTCAACGTGCTGACACACAACGGCGTTTCCGTTCTGGTCGACCCTCGCCAAATGCAGTCGGGCATGGCGGCCGTTTCGCTCGGTGCGGTCGATCTGGCGAAAAAGATCGCGCGTTACAACGTGGAACTGCTCATCGAACGGATTTATCAGGGGTATACGATTGTCACCAGCGAACCGGCGGCGGCCAGTTGCCTGATCCATGAGTATCCGAACCTGCTCGGTGGAGAGGAGGCGGAGTTGGTGGCCAAACATACGAGCGAGAGTTGTTCCTATCTCTGGAGAATGCATCAGGCGGGTGAGATGAGGCTCGATTTGAATCCAATGCCGACTCAGTTGATTTATCATCAACCGTGTCACCTGCGGAGCCTGGAGGTGGGGTCGCCGGGAGAGAATCTCCTGAAGTTGATTCCCGGAATCTCTGTAGCGCGTGCCGAGAAGGGGTGTTCCGGAATGGCCGGTACCTATGGCCTGTCCCGGAAAAATTACCGCAGTAGCCTGCGGGCCGGTTTCGATCTGATTTCGGCCGTTCGCGAGCCGCAGTACCACGCTGGGACGACCGAGTGCAGTTGTTGTAAAATGCAGATGGAGCAAGGAACGAGCAAACCGACCATCCACCCGATGAAGCTTCTCGCCTGGAGTTACGGCCTGATGGAAGGTGAGCGCAACCCGCTCCATCGAGAGAGTGGCGTTTTGACTTTATCTTGATTAGAAAATAGCGCGATGCAACACATTCCGGTCCAATTGTTTGCACTGGCCCGCGATTTGGCGGGGGCTGAGCAGGTGACAGTCGCTCTCCCCGAAGAAGCGACCGTGGCGGACTTACGGGTCCGGCTGTTCGATCAAGTTCCGGCGCTCGGCGCTGTGGGAGATAAGGTACGGTTTGCGGTCGATCAACAATACGCAAGCGACGAAATGCCACTCTCCGGTGCCCGAGAGGTGGCCCTCATTCCGCCGGTCAGTGGAGGTTAGAAGCGGCAGATGGAACATTCGACAGAAGAAACAATCAGGGTGTCGTTGACCGAGAACGCGATCGACACTGAGGCGATCCTCGCATCGGTTGCCTCACCGCGGGCTGGAGCGGTGTTGCTGTTTGTGGGCACGACCCGCGAAGTGACCGGAGACCGCGTGACCGAATCGCTCGATTACTCAGGCTATCAGGAGATGGCCCTCGAGGAGATGCAGCGGTTGGCCGATCGTGCCGCCGCTAGGTGGCCGCTGTCCCGAGTGGCGATGGAACACCGTCTGGGCCACGTGGCGATCGGTGAAGCGAGCGTGGCCATTGCCCTCAGCGCACCCCATCGCAAAGAAGCGTTTGAGGCTGGAGAATGGTTGATCGATCAACTCAAGGAGTCGGTGCCGATCTGGAAGCGCGAAAACTGGGCCGACGGAACCTGCGAATGGGTCCATCCGGGGCTCTCCTCGAGTACTGAGACATCGCATTGATCTGTAAGGAATGATTCACGCTTGCCATGGCCGATTGCTCCACCATCTCTAAAAACTCTGAAAAATCGTCTGAAGATCGACGTGCCGGGCACCCGCTTGCCACCGGCACCGACGGGCTACGCGATCCTTTTGGCCGATTGCATGAGAGTTTACGGATCAGTGTCACTGACCGCTGCAATATTCGCTGTTTCTACTGTATGCCTGCCGGCCCGATCTCGTTTCTGCCCCGCGATGAAATTCTTTCGTATGAGGAGATTGCCCGCGTGGCCGATATTGCAGCGCGACTCGGGCTCCGTAAGCTGCGGATCACCGGCGGGGAACCGCTCGTGCGGGCGGAGGTCTGGGAACTGATCGCGCGATTACGAAAAAATCGTCGGATCGAAGAGATTGCCTTGACGACCAACGGCATGCTCCTGGCCGAACAGGCCGAACCGCTCCGGCGTGCCGGACTCGATCGGTTGAATATCAGTCTCGACACCTTGCGGGAAGAGGTGTTTGAGCGGATCTCGCGCCGCAAAGGCCTGGACCGGGTCCTGGAGGGAATCACCGCGGCGCGGGCCGCGGGGTTTGATCGAATCCGACTCAATGCACTCTCGATACGCGGCCTGACAGAAGACGATATCGTGCCGCTTGCCGACTATGCCCTCGGGCATGGCATGGAGTTGCGGTTTATCGAATTCATGCCGCTCGATGCCGAGGAGGGTTGGGCATCGGAACAGGTGCTCAGCGGTGCGGAGGTCCGTCGCGTGATTGAGGCCGCATTCGGGGCCCTGCTGCCCGCTCCCCGGAGCGTGGCAAGCCAGCCGGCGGTCGACTACATGCTGAAAGATCGCCCGGGACGCATCGGCTTTATCAACCCGGTCTCGGCGCCTTTTTGTGGTGCTTGCGATCGCTTGCGGCTCACCGCCGAGGGGCAGATTCGCAATTGTCTCTTTTCCACGACCGAATGGGATGTGCGAAAGTTTTTGCGAATGCAGGACGAGGGCGCCGAGCAGGCGTCGGCCATCGCCCGGCAGTTCACCCACGCGGTCGAGGCAAAAAAAGCAGGTCACGGAATCGACAGCCCTGACTTTTTGCGCCCCGAGCGGTCGATGTACCAGATTGGTGGTTAACTGGCTTGCTGCCTCGCTGAAAGAAATTCCCGATTCGCAAGGAACGCACATTGGACTCAGAACACCCCCCAAGTTCGGCCGACGAAAAGCCGTGGTATGCCGAAGGGCTGCGGTTCACCTGCTCGGGGTGCGGAAATTGCTGCACCGGAGCGCCGGGCTACGTGTGGGTGGACAAACAGGAGATAGAGCAGCTCGCCGCATGGTTGGGGCTGGCGGTGGGTGAATTCTCACGGCGGTTCGTGAGAAAAGCGCACGGCCGGAAGAGTTTGATCGAATACGATAACGGAGATTGTGTGTTTTTCGATCCCGAATCGCGCGGCTGTCGCGTTTATACGCACCGGCCAAAACAGTGCCGCACCTGGCCCTTCTGGGACTCGAATTTACGCTCTCCTGAGGCGTGGCAGGAGACGTGCCGCATCTGTCCAGGCTCCGGAAAGGGGCAGCTCGTGCCGCTCTCGGAAATTGAGCATCAGCGCCAGCAGATCTCGGTTTGATCCGTCACCTCAGCCGCCACGTTTCGGTTGGCGGCATGGACTGGCAGAATGGTTAAAGTTTGCCGTCTGAAGAAACGATAACGGTTATGCGGCCCTCTACTTGCGGCGGCCTGATAGCATGTTACCCCAGTGCGAATAAGGAGTTAGGGCAGATTATCTTGTCGCAGGGGTATGTAAAGTGTGTAAGTCATTTCTATGCAAGAGTTTAAGGTGATTTATTTATCGTTTATATTCATCCCATGTGGCGTCTTTTGGAGTACAGATCTTGACACTAATGCTTATGGCATCTAGACTTGGCACCGTTAAGAGGGTTCACCGGAGGTCCCCGCTACGCGTTTGTGGATGGGAGAACGGGATCGTGACCAAGAAAGAGATCGTCAAAACCATATCGGACGAAATTGGTCTCACGCAGTTGAAGACCAAGGAGATCGTCCAAAAGACGTTTGATGCGATTGTCGACACCCTGGTCGAGGACACCAAAGCGAACCTAAGTAAAGGCGACGCCGGAACTTTGGGTCGTATTGAGCTGAGGAATTTTGGTGTTTTCGAGGTCAAGCGACGGGCAGCCCGCAAGGCGCGGAACCCCCGTACGGGTGAGAAGGTGTTTGTGGGCGAGAAGTTCGTGGTGACCTTCAAGCCCGGCAAAGAGATGGAGGAGCGGGTACGGAACCTTGAGAGCAGCCCTGAGCCGCCTGCAAGTTCGCCCCCGCCCCCACAAAGTTTCCCGCAGCAGCAGCCACCCGGCGGCAGTTTGGGTGGCTAGAAAAAAGGCCGCGTGCCCGCTCACGTGAGGCCGAAGAGTTAAATCAGGACCCAGGGAAGGAATCACTGGTTTGTGTACGTGGTGCCGAGGCCCTTTTGGCTTCAATCCACCGCACGTGTAATCTGATCTCGTTTTTGTTTTTCATCACGGAGGATGACAAGCATGCGCCGTTGGCTTTTAAGCATGATGCTCCTGGTCAGTTTGTCGGTCGGTAGTGGCTGCTTCTTGCCCATCTATTCGGGCGATCCGGCACGCCGAACCAAGCAACTGATCTACACTTCCGAGGACTTGCGTAATTTCATCGAGGAGTGGGAGCGGTTCTGGTTTATCGACCAACCTGGCCACCTGACACCCTACAACACGCACGGTGGCATTATCTAAAGCGGGTGCCCACCGTTCTGCGTCTGGTGTCTGGTTGTGAGGGAAGGTACATTAGCCTAGCTGGTGTTTCCTGCGCTATCGTTGCGCACCGCGTTGACCTCACAACTGGATAACCATTGGTGTCCGCTTCCTCCCGTTCCTCGATCGACCTTGCCGTACGACTCGGTCGGCTGCAGGTACCGAATCCGATTCTCGTTGCCTCCGGCACCTTCGGGTATGCGCGGGAAATGGAGAGTTTTGCCAACCTCGCCGGCCTCGGCGGCATCATCCCCAAGACGGTGACCCTTGAGCCTCGCATGGGCAATCACCCCTGGCGGACGATCGAGACGGCGGCGGGAATGCTTAATTCGATCGGCCTGGACAACGATGGACTCGAGGCATTTATCGAGCACCACCTGCCCTACCTCGCGACGCTCGGTTCTCCGGTGATCGTGAGTATCGCGGGCCGGGATGCGCAGGAGTTCGTCACCATGGCGGCCCGTCTTGCCGGGAGTGAGGGGGTCGCGGCGATCGAATTGAATATTTCCTGCCCGAACGTCAGCGGGGGTGTCGATTTGGGGACCGATCCGGTGGCATGCGAGCAAGTGGTGGCGGGAACGCGAGCCGCTTGCGAGATACCGATCATCGCCAAACTCACGCCGAATGTGACCGATATCCGTACGATTGCTCGCGCTGCGGAGGCGGGTGGCGCCGATGCCATCTCGGCGATCAATACCTGCCTGGGGATGGCGGTCGATTGGCGGAAGCGGCGACCGCTGCTGGGCAATGTGGTGGGCGGGCTGAGTGGTCCGGCCATCAAGCCGATCGCGTTGCGGGCCGTGTATCAACTTGCACAGAGCGTGCAGACGCCGATCATCGGCATCGGTGGGATTGCGTCGATCGATGATGTGATGGAGTTTATCGTGGCCGGGGCGAGTGCCGTTCAGGTCGGTACGGCAAACTTTTACAATCCGGGGGCGTCCGATGCGATGATCGCCGCGCTGCCTGCCGCCCTCGAGGAGGCAGGCGCAGAGGGTGTTGCGCAGCTTGTCGGTTCGCTCCAGGTCGAATCCGCTTAACAGATCAAGCAAAGGAACCGTCCGATGCGCGTACTTTCCGGCATTCAGCCCACCGGACGCTTTCATTGGGGGAACTATTTTGGTGCCATCCGGCAATACATTGATTTGCAGCACGAGGATGCGGCATTTTACTTCATTGCGAACCTGCACGCTTTGACTACCGTGCGGGATCCCGAGGTTCTGCGGCAGTATACGCTCGATGCGGCAATCGATCTGCTGGCGTTGGGGCTCGATCCGGATCACGCGGTACTGTTCGTGCAGTCGGACGTGCCGGAGGTCTCCGAATTGACGTGGCTACTGCTCACCGGTACCCCGATGGGTTTGCTGGAGCGATGCCATGCCTATAAAGACAAGAAGGCACGAGGCCTTTCGGCCGACGCGGGGCTCTTCAATTACCCGGTGCTGATGGCGGCCGATATTCTGGCCTACGATTCAGATACCGTGCCGGTGGGGGCCGACCAACTGCAGCACATCGAAGTTTGTCGCGACCTGGCAGTGAGTTTCAATCATCACTACGGCGAGGTGTTCCGCCTGCCCAAGGCAAAAATTCTGGACGCTTCGGCGAAGGTTCCCGGGACCGACGGTGAGAAGATGTCCAAGAGCTACAACAACACCCTCGAACTCTTCGAGGACCCGAAGCCACAGCGCAAAAAGATTATGCGGATCACCACCGACTCGCGACCGATGGAGGAGCCAAAGCCACCGGAAAGCGATCACCTGTTTCAGCTTTTTTCACTCGTGGCGCCGGACGACGCCTGCGAGGAGATGGCCGCGACCTATCGGCGCGGAGGGTTCGGGTACGGTGAAGTTAAAAAAGCGGTGGCCGACGCTGCGGAAGCCTACTTTGCCGAAGCCCGCGCACGTCGCGAGGAGTGGGCCGCCGCGCCGGATCGCGTGGCAGAGGTGCTCGGTGATGGTGCGAGTCGCGCCCGCAAGGTGGCCGGCGAGGTGCTGCGGCGGGCGAGCGATGCCTGCGGCGTGTCAGTGAGGAGCAAATGATTGGCACGCAAATCATCGGGATCGGAAACGAAATTGTCGAATGCCTGCGCGTGGCAAAAATGATCGAGCGGTACGGAGAACGTTTTCTCTGTCGCGTGTTTACCGCTGAGGAGATCGCCTACTGTCAGAGGCGGCATCAGGCGAGTCAGCATTTTTCCGCTCACTGGGCCGCCAAAGAGGCGGTGCTTCATGCGCTCGGTACACGTCTGCCCACCGGGTTTAGGTATCGGGAAATTGAAATCCGAAGCGACAGCCCTGCGGATCGGCATGTGGTGCTTCGCGGTCCGCTGAAGGAATGGGTCGAGCAGCAGAAGATTATCGAGTGGAAGGTGAGTCTCTCGCACTGCCGCACGCATGCGACAGCACTGGTGTTGGCCCTCGGTGAAACGCCGTCGGCGTAAACGAGTTCGCCTTAAGATTTTTTCTTCGCCTTTTTCGCAGTCTTTTTCTTGGCCGCCTTCTTTTTCCTGGTCGCCTTCTTTTTCTCCGTGACGACCCACTCACCGTCGGTCCAATTCGCTTCCCAGCCGCTCGGCTTGCCGTCTTCTTCACTCATCACGTAATGCACCTTTTCCTTGCGGCGGAACCGCACAATGGCGGGGCGTCCTTTTTTATCCTCCGCAGGTGCTTTCGCAAGATGTGCATATTTTGGATCCAGTTCATCCGCGTGCGGCAGGATTTCTTTGATCTTTGGATTGCGGGTTTCGCGTGAGCGCGGGTAATTGCTCGAAGCCAGAAAGATTCCGGCGGCGCCGTCGCGAAGCACAAAATGACCATCCGATTTCTCGCATGGCAGTTCCGGCATCGGAATCGGATCGGCTTTGGGGGGGGCGGGCTCACCATTGCGTAGGAGTTTCCGCGTGTTCTTGCAGGTGTCGCTAGTACAAGCGAAGTATTTCCCGAAACGCCCGTTTTTCAATTGCATGTCGGCGTTGCATTTGTCGCATTCCAGTACCGGACCATCGTAACCCTTGATCTTGAAGGTCCCCTGCTCCACTTCACAATTATCGCAATCGGGGTTGTCGCCGCAGACATGAAGTTTGCGCGTCTCATCCACCAGGTAGGCGTCCATGGTGCGATTGCACTTCTTGCATCGTCGCTTGTTCTGCAACTCTTTTAGTTCCACCTGCGCTTCATCGTCGCCGATCTCGACCACCTCCTCGCCCGGAATCAGGGGAAGAGTCTGGGTGCATTTCTCCTTCTTTGGTAGTCCGTAACCGGAACACCCCAGAAAGACCCCCGTCTGACCGGTGCGAATCTGCATTTCACGATCACATTGCGGGCAAGAGATCGGAGTTGGTGTCGGATCATTCGGCCGCATGCCCCCCGATGTCGTGTCGCTGTCCCCCGCCCTCGCGAGCGCGTCGGTGAAATCGGAGTAAAACTTATTCAGCTCATCAATCCAGTGCGCCTTGCCCTGTGCGATGGCATCCAGGCTTTCCTCTAGGCCTTTTGTGAAATCGTAATTTAGTAAGTGTGGAAAACACTCAACCAGTCGCTCGGTTACGATATCGCCAATTTTTTGTGCAAATATTCGCCGCCGATCGACGCGTACATAGCCGCGTTCCTGAATCGTGCTGATCACACTGGCATACGTAGAAGGTCGCCCAATCCCCTTCTTTTCCAGTTCACGCACCAGGCTTGCTTCGTTATAGCGGGCCGGTGGCTTGGTGAAATTTTGTTCTTTGCGGAGCGCCTCAATCGCTAAGACCTGACCAACCTCGACCTGAGGCAGGATGCGATCTTCCGTGTCAAAACCAAGTACCTTCTGGTAGCCATCAAAAATGAGTACACGGCCTCTAGCTCGCAGTTCGTGGGTTGAGGCAGTAATAGTGACGGTCGTATTGTCGAATTTCGCCGGCGGCATCTGGCAGGCAATAAATCGATTGCGGATCAGGTTGTAAAGTTTCACCTGATCTGCTTCGACACCTTTGAGGCTCGCCGGTTGCAGTCGCACATCAGAGGGGCGAATCGCCTCGTGTGCTTCCTGCGCGTTGTCATCGCGCTTGCTATAAAAATTAGGCTTTTCCGGGAGGTAGTCCGTGCCGAAATCTTTTTCGATGAGTGTCCGCACCGCACCGATTGCATCGTTGCTGAGGTTGGTGGAGTCGGTTCGCATGTAGGTGATGTGGCCCGCTTCGTAGAGTCGCTGTGCGAGTGTCATCGTCTTTTTGACCGCGAATCCGAGCGCGTTTGCTGCTGCCTGCTGGAGGGTCGATGTGATAAACGGTGGATTGGGACGTTGGGTGCGACTTTTGGTCTGGATATCTTCAACCGTGCAGGATGCGGCCTCGATCGCATCGGCAACCCGTGTTGCTTCGACTTCGTTGCTTAAAATAGTTTGATCTTTGCGCGCTCCGGCGGTTACGTCGGCACCGGTCAATAAGCGTTTGCCATCGACCTTCACGAGATCGGCGACAAGGGTAGCGGAAGCTTGGAGGTCGACCTGGATTTCCCAGAATTCGTCAGGAATAAAAGCACGGATTTCCTGTTCGCGTTCCACCACCAAACGTGTTGCTACCGACTGCACGCGACCTGCACTCAAGCCTCTGGCGACCTTCTGCCACAAGAGAGGCGAGAGCATGAATCCTACAACCCGGTCCAGAAACCGTCGGGCTTGCTGCGCATTGACGCGATTCATGTCGAGTTCGCTCGGATTGGCAAATGCTTCCTGAATTGCCAGTTTGGTAATTTCTGCAAATGTGACCCGCTTGTAACGACTCGGGTCGCCCCCGATTTCCTCACGGAGGTGCCAGGCGATTGCCTCCCCCTCGCGGTCCAGGTCGGTGGCGAGATAGATGTCAGAGGCAGTTTCCGCAAGTTTCTGCAATTCCTCCAGAACCTTCTCTTTGCCGGGCAAGACGCTGTAATTAGCTTCCCAGCCGTTCTCCGGATCAATACCCATTCGGCGCACGAGCGCTGCCTGTTTCTTGGCGGCCTTCTCTTCGGGCGTGAGCTTTACACCCTTTTTCCCGGGGGGCGATTTTCCACTGCCCTTGGTAGGTAGGTCACAAATGTGACCGACCGAGGAACGGACGATGTAGTCCGAGCCAAGATACTTGTTGATCGTTTTTGCCTTTGCGGGGGATTCCACAATGACCAGCGCTTTGCCAGTTGCCCCCTTGTTTGGCGATTTGGTTGACGATTTTTTCTTTTTTGCGGCCATGAATTCCCGGTTGGGTCTAGTCAAGGTTGCGGAAAAGCTTTCGGAAATAGAACGGTTCGCTGCACATATACGTCAGGGGAATTGGCGTTGCAAAGGTGCTTGCTTCCCGTACAATCGTCCCAGCGGTGTGTGAAGGCTCACTGCATTTTGACAACCATTAATACGCCGTACTGCTATCTGTCAAGCACAGAAATCTTTTCGGCTGTTCAGCACGATTCCTTTTATCTCATTGCGAGTCTACCGGTTATGGCGAGTCCTTTTGCCGTATTTCGTAAGTATCAGGCGGCATTTCTTGTCGTTTTTGGTGTTCTGATCATCGTGATTTTTACCATCGGAGACTCTTTATCTAAGCTCTCCGACTCACGAGGTACGGAGGTAAAAGATCCGGTGGTCGTCCGTTGGCAGGGTACGGAATTGACCGAGAGCGACTTACAGTCGCTCGTCCAATCGAGGCAAATTACGAACTTTGCCCTTTCTCGGGTTCAGGATGCGGCGATGCAGAAAGGCGCATTTCCGCAGTTCCGGCAGCAGGCCGCCATGCGACAGCGTCTCGGAATGCCGGTGTCCCGGCCGCACATGATCCTCTCGGGCAGCGATCTTACGCCGCTTGGCTCGGTCCGTAGCCGGATTTTAGCCGAGCAGGCCACGGCCCAGGGGATGGTGATCCCGGATACGCAAATCCAACAGCATCTCGAATTGATCAGTGAAGGGAAGTTGAGTTGGGAGGAGATGAGCGAAATCCTTCGCGGAGGAAAAAATACAAAATATCCGCGATCGATTAAGAGTCTCTTTGCGGTGATCCGCCAGGAGATGCTTGCCGAGAGTCTGTTCACCTCGTTTTTCCGCGGCAATCTGGCCATGCCCGCCGGACAACAGTTCGATTACTTTGCCCGCAGCAAGCGACAGATCGAAGTCGATGTGCTTGAGATTCCGGTGAGCGATTTCACCGACGAGGTGGCTGCACCGAGCGAGCGCGAGCTTGCCGCATATTTTGAGAAGTACCAGTATCAGACCCCCGTCTTCGATACGATTGCGAATGTGAGCTATGCGTCGGCCGAACCCGGATTCAAATTACCGCATCGTATTTCGCTCGCCTACGCGAAGGTCAACGTGGATGAGCAGATCGCCAAGGCAATCGATACGGTCACGGATGCGGAAATTGAAGAATATTACGAAGCGAACAAGCGGATCGATGAGCAAATGCATGCGACCGACGAGTTGACCCTTCCTCCGGTTGAAGGCGAGGCGGCCCCTTCGCAAGAATCGCCTCAAAAACCAGCGAACGATTCAGAGGAAGGCGCAGCGAAAGACCCCGCAGAAGAAAAAGCAAAGCCCGAACCGCAAGAGAGCGGTCGCCGCTTGCAGCGGCCCATTCGCTTTGTCGGCCTTCAGAATTCGGAAGACGACGCGGCGGAGGACCGTGTGAATGACGGTCCTGGCGAAGGGACCGAACCGCGTGCGGAAAAATCGTCGCAGGCCGCTGCCGATTCAGAAGGAAAGCCGGAGGGCGAGCAAGCGGCGAAAGAGGAACCAGCCGAACCAAAAGAACCGACCTACAAGCCGCTCGACGAGGTGCGCGATTACATCCGCCAGCGCATTGCCGAGAAAAAGGCGGGCGAATCGATCGATGCCCAGTTCGCCGCCATCCGCAAGAAAGTAACGACTTTCGCTGCCGCCCAGCGGGTTGCCGAGGGGCGCGACGACATCGTGATCACTCCGCCCGACGTAAAGCAACTGACCGCCGGAGAGGGACTCGAGGGTGGCACATACACGCTCCAGAGTGCGTGGCGACTGGAGCGCGATACGCAAATCGGTCGCTCGGTTCAGCAAATCCCACGGAGCCAGGAGCGGCCTTTCGGCGATCAGATTCCGTACACTGAGCTCGTATTTCAGGAGGGAGAACAGTCGCTTTGGCAGGTGGTCGAAACGGCCGATGAGGAAAATAATCGGTTTATCTCCTGGAAAACCGGCGAGGCGCTGAGCGAGACACCACCGCTCGATGGTGCGGCCCGGGATCGAGTCGTACTGGCATGGAAGGAAGGCGCGGGCCGCGGTGATGCTGACGACACGGCGAGGAAACGCGCTCTTGCCGCCGCAAACGCACTTCGTGATCGACTCGAGGCGGGGGAAACGTTTGATGCGATTGCCGCCGAACGACCCGGCAGTCGGCGGATGGCGACCGAGGCCTTTTCGTGGCTGACGAGTGGAAGTGCCCCGATGATAAACCCCTTTGCGGCCCCTCCCCTTCGCCTGAGCCAGATCGACGGGATCGATCAGCCGGGAATGGAATTTATGAAAGTTGCTTTTTCCTTGCGGAAGGGGCAAGCGGGTGTGGCGATCAATCATCCGCAAACGCACGTTTATTTGATGCAGGTGACCTTTGAGAACAAGAGCCAGGAAGTTCTCGAACAGGATTTTATCACCTCCCTCGATAACCCACGCACGGGCCGCGAGGTGCAGAGTGCTGCGCAACTGGATTGGCAACTGCTTGCCGAACGGTGGTTCGAGGGCATGGAGCGATCGATCGATCTGGTGTGGCTGAATCCTGCCGCGCGATTTTCCCGCTAGGCGGGGTTCCGGGTACCGAGGGTAGCGCCCGATGGAGTGGATTGGCCTGGCCGTCGCGTATTTGATCTTCAGGCCTTTTTTTTCGGTCTGTCAGGCCCTGGCGGGTATTTTGCACCGCACCGACTCAGCCCGCCTCATCCGCGCCCAGCGGTACGCGGTGATCGTTCTCATTTTAGGTTCGGTGCTTACCGCCGCTGCGCTTGGCTTGGCTTCTTTTGGAGTTCGCTTTTCGATTTGCGCCTGCTTTTTTATTTCGGGTGCTGTTCTGTTGAGTATCGCCGGTGCCATCGGACACCACGTCGAGAAATCGGTGAATCGCGAAAATTCGGATCTGAATCCCTCAGCCGACGAAGAATAAATGGCGACCATGAAACACCGCCTGAACGGAAGGGGGAATTGATCATCACCTTTCGCGTCAACGGCCATCGCTCGCGTGGAGCAGGTGGATGATGATCCGGGGGGTGGACTGTCTAAACGGCCCGGCCGGGGTATGCTTCTAAGGGACAAGACCGGAGAAGCGAAGATGGTTGTAGACAAATCGTCGGCCCGCGTGCGGAGGATGTTTGGACAGATCGCCAAGCGTTACGATCTGCTCAATCATTTGCTCTCCCTGTCGCTCGATCGCTACTGGAGGCGGCAGGCCGTGCGACGCGCGCCGCCGACCGGAGATTTGCCCGTACTTGATGTGTGTACCGGCACCGGGGACCTCGCCTTGCTTTACCGGCGAGCGGCAGCGGCCGACGTGCCGGTGGTGGCTGCTGACTTTTGCCACGAGATGCTGGTTTACGGCACGCAAAAAGACTCGTCCGAAGCGCCCTTGCAGTGGGTGGAAACCGATGCAGAGACGTTGCCCTTTCCAGATGCGAGTTTTCAACTCGTCTCGGTGGCCTTCGGACTGCGGAATGTTGCCGATACCGATCGCGGTCTGGGCGAGATGGCGCGGGTATGCGCCCCCGGAGGGCAGATCGTGATACTCGAATTCTCTCTGCCGACGCGCCAACCGCTTGCCCTGCTCTACGGTGCATATTTCCGCTACGTGTTGCCGCGGATCGGCCAGCTTCTAGCGAGGAACCGTGAGTCGGCCTACAATTATCTGCCACAGAGTGTCGGCGAGTTTCCTCAAGGCGAAAGGCTCGCCGAGAAAATGCGAGCGGCCGGTCTGTGTGAAGTCCGTTGGATTCCAATGACCTTCGGGGTGGTGACGCTCTACCTCGCAAAGCGAAAAACACAATGAATAAGAAACCGATTATTCTCGCCATGACGGGCGCCAGCGGATCGATTTACGCGGTCCGCTTGTTGGAGGTACTCCTCGCGGCCGGCTACGACGTCCATTTGACCATCTCCTCTGCCGGGCGATTGGTGATCGAACAAGAGCTCGATGTCTCGGTCGATCTCGATAATTTTCAGGCCGACAAATTGTTGCTCGGCGGCGCCGATTCAGGCGACAGCAAGCTGAGTATGCTCAGGCAGAGTGCCGGGATTTCGAGCGACGATAGTAACGTGCTGGCGCACGGAACGGGAAGGCCTGGAAAAATTCATTACCACCACTACGAAGATTACATGGCACCGATCGCGAGCGGCTCTTTTCTGACCTCGGGTATGATTATTTGTCCGTGTTCGAGTGGCTCGCTGGCAGGAATCGTCAATTCGCTATCCGAAAATCTCATCCACCGTGCGGCACACGTGCACCTGAAAGAGCGGCGTAAGCTGGTGGTCATGCCGCGGGAAACGCCTCTTTCGTCGCTGCAACTCGACTGCATGAAGCGGATCTCGGATGCCGGCGCGGTCGTTCTGCCGGCGTCTCCCGGGTTCTACCACGGGGTAAAGACAATTCAGGATCTCGTCGATTTTGTCGTGGGGCGGATTTGTGATCAATTCGAGATTCAGCACAGCCTGATTCGCCGTTGGGGTGAATGACCCCGAGCCAACCGGCAGGAAGTCGTCGCAAGAGAAGTGATGCCGCTCAAACGCTATTTTGAATTCGTTCGCTTCAGTCATACGGTCTTTGCGCTCCCGTTCGCCTTATTGAGTGCGGCGATGGCGGCATATCTCGATCCGCCGCCGCTTCGCTATTGGGCCGGGATCGTATTGGCGATGGTTGCCGGACGCACCGTGGCGATGGGATACAACCGCATCGCGGATCGTTTTATCGATGCATCGAATCCGCGGACCCAGTTGCGGCACCTCCCGGCAGGTACGCTTTCGCTGAAGTCAGCCGTCGGCATGACCCTGCTCTCCGCCGTGATTTTTGTCGCGTCGACTCTCCTCTTTTTGCCCGAAAACCCCTGGCCGCTGGTGCTGTCGATTCCCGTCCTCGCGTTTCTCTGCCTTTATAGCTATACGAAACGCTTCACGTCGCTGGCCCACTTTTGGCTCGGGGCGGCGTTGATGCTCGCGCCGGTTTCCGCTTGGATTGCCGTGCGCGGCCCGGATGTCGCTAAAGACCCGTGGGATCTGCTCCCCGCACTCTGTCTGGGACTAGGCGTTCTCTTCTGGGTCGCTGGATTCGATATCATTTATGCGCTGCTCGATGTGACATTCGATACCGAATCGGGAATCTTCAGTATCCCGGGACGCTGGGGTGTGCCTCGGGCCATCTGGTGTGCGCGATGCAGTCACTTTGTTGCTTTTCTGTTTTTTGCGCTACTTCCGCTGGTCTATCCCGAATTCGGTCCAATTTACCTCTCCGGGGTGCTGGGGATCGGAGTTTTGCTCTTCTACGAACACGCCATCGTGCGGCCCGACGATGTGGCACGGATCAATCAGGCCTTTTTTCAGGTCAACACGATCATTAGCCTGGGCCTGCTTTTTGTCGGTCTGCTCGATCTTTTCCTTCTCGCCAATGCGGCGGCCGGTGGCTAAAATACCCCGGGACACGCATTTCCCGTGATTGAAACTGATGGTTTACGAAACCCAACTTGCCTCCATTCGCGATAAGGTCAGGGCCGGAGAGCGACTTTCCGCAGCCGACGGAGAATTTCTGTATCGCGATGACGTACCGCTTGGCGAACTGGCCGTTTTAGCGAATGAGGTGCGCGAGCGAAAAAACGGGAATTTTGCCTACTACAATATCAACACGCATCTCAATCCGACAAACGTTTGCGTGTATCGGTGTGTGTTCTGTGCATTTCGTTCCGATTTGCGCGAAGAAAAAGCGTATTTGATGAGCGATGAAGCAATTCTCGCCCGCGGTCAAGAGGCGGTCGACGCGGGATGCACCGAGATGCATATCGTGGGCGGTTTGCATCACAAGATGAAGTACGACTGGTATGTCAATATGATTCGCATCTTGCACGATGCGTATCCGCGGTTGCATCTCAAAGGTTGGACGGCGGTGGAGATTAATTGGTTTGCCCACCTGACAAAGAAAACCTACGCGGAGATTCTCGAAGAGTTGGTCGACGCCGGTTTGGGCAGCATGCCGGGTGGTGGCGCAGAAATATTTCATCCGGAAGTGCGTGACCGGCTATGCGAGCACAAGGCCGATGCGCACAACTGGATCGAGATTCACCGCACGGCACATCGACTCGGCCTGCGGACAAACTGCACGATGCTCTACGGGCACATCGAGAATCATTTCCATCGGATCGACCATCTGATCCGTCTGCGGGAACTGCAGGATGAGACGGGGGGATTTCAGACATTCATTCCGCTTGCCTTCCATCCCGACAACACGGGGCTTTCTGAGATTCGCAAGCCGAGCGCAGCGATGGATTTGCGGACCATGGCCGTTTCGCGACTGATGCTCGATAATATCGATCACATCAAGGCCTACTGGATTATGCTGGGGATCGAGACGGCGCAAGCGGCGCTGCACTACGGAGCGGACGATCTCGATGGGACGGTGCGGCACGAATTGATTTATCACGATGCGGGCGCTCAAACCCCCGAGGTGCTCTCGGTCGAAGAGATCGCGCGGGTGATCAGTGAAACCGGTCGCGAGCCGGTGGAACGCGACACGCTCTACCGACGAGTACAGCGTGAGGGTACGGATTGGCAGGTCGGAGAGGCGATTCTCGCCTCCTAACGCTCGCCACCATAATTCTTGAAGGCAATCGTAACCGAATGGAGCAGGTCGGAAGCGATCATCCCCACCTCGCCGAGCCTCTCGCACGCGAGGTCTCCAGCCGCACCATGCAGGTGGACCCCCAGTCGGGCAGCGTCCCAAGGAGACATGCCCTGGGCGAGCAGTCCGGTGATCATGCCGGTGAGCACATCTCCGCTCCCGGCTGTTGCCATGCCGGCGTTTCCGGTGTGGTTGTAAAATTCCTGCCGGCCATCGGTGACGAGCGTCCGGTGCCCTTTCAGGACGACGATCTCGCGGTGTTCGGCTGCCCACTGCCGCACATCGGCTTCGGCCTGGGCCCTCGGGGCTACAGTCGTGCCCCGCAGTCGCGCCCACTCACCTGCGTGCGGCGTGAGAATACGTGGTGCTGCGGCGGTCGATAACTCCGCACCCGAGAGCGCAAAGAGTGCGTCGGCATCGAAGACGCAGGGGATTGGCAACTCCGCATACAGGGTGATTACCAGTTCACGCAACTCCGCATCGCGTCCGAGTCCCGGGCCGCAGGCGCCGGCCGACATCGCGTCGCTTGAGGCGAGGATCGCTGAAGTCGCTTCGGAGGCAAGAGTCCCTGTCTCAGTTTCCTCGAGTCCCCGGGTCATGATGGAGGGCTCAAGCGAGGCGACGGTGCTTTGGATTCCTCGGGGAATAAGTGCCGTAGATCGCCCCGCCCCGCTGCGGAGAGCGGCGATTGCGGAGAGCCCGATTGCTCCGGCCATCCCCCGCGCGCCGCCGATGAGCATGGCCGAACCGAAATGTCCCTTGTGGCTCTCCGGATCGCGAGTCACGAGTGAGGGCAGTGCCTGACCACTCATGGCGCGATTTCCACTTCGTGTTGTCGCTGCGCCTCGTAGCGCACTACTGCCAAACGTTTGGCAATGAGTCCCGCGATATAGCCGCCCTTGAAACCTGCGTCGATGTTTACCGCAGTGACGCTTGCGGCACAACTGTTGAGCACCGAGAGCAGCGCGGCAATGCCCCCCAGGCTCGCACCGTAACCCACACTGGTCGGTACGGCGATGATCGGGCAAGCCAGGTGGCCGCCGACGACGCTGGCCAGTGCCGCTTCCATTCCCGCCACGACAACCACCGCATCGGCCTGCCGTAATTGGTCGAGTCTTTCGATCAGGCGTTGAGGCCCGGCGACCCCCACATCGTAAACCGCGTCGACCGAGGTGCCGATCCATTCGGCCGTAATGCGGGCCTCCTCAGCGACCGGGAGGTCACTCGTGCCGGCTGAAACGATGCAGACCTTTCCGTATTCGGACCAACCTGGTTTCACGAGATCGCTCGAGCATCCGAGTCGAAGCACGCGAGCGACCGGTTGGTAGTCGGCTTCGGTGAATTCTTCGAGCAAGGCGTCGGCCGATTTCTCGTCGAGACGTGTGATGAGTACCCCTTGTCCTCGATCGCGCATGGCCCGGGTGATCGATCGCAGTGCGTCAATCGTTTTGCCTTCGCCGTAGACGACCTCTCCGACCCCGCAGCGGTCGATGCGGTCGAGGTCAACGCTCGCTTCGGCGAGGGGGACAGTGGCAGGTGCCGCGAGTCGCTTGACGAACTGCTCGATGGAGATTTCTCCCGCGAGCAGCCCCTTCGCCAATGCTTCGCTCTGATGTGTATCCATGCCACAATCATACGAAAGTCCGGCGTACGTTGCCAACATGCGGGTTTTTCGTGACGGCACCGATCAATTTTTCGTCGCCTTGACATGGGGGCCGCGGGTGCGTTCGAATTGCAGCGTCGGCTGGGCTCCTCCGGTCGGGAACAGAGGTTTGAAGTGTAGAAGGCAAAAGGTGGTCGGGGAAATCAGTATGAGTCGCTATCAGGTTCGGCGGGATAAATTCAGACGGCATTTCAAGAAAGAGGGTGCCGATTGTTTTTTGGTTACCAATTTTACGAACGTGACCTATCTGAGTGGATTCACCGGAGATGATAGTTTCCTGCTTTTTCTTCCCGACCGCGAACTGGTGCTTTCGGATCCGCGCTATACGACCCAACTTCAGCAGGAGTGCCCCGATCTCGAGTTGGAGATTCGTTCGCCGGGGACTGCCATGTTCAAGTCGATTCAAAAGGTTCTTCGGGGAGTCAAGTCGCGTGGAATCGGCTTTGAATCGGGTTCGATGAGCGTGCACATGCATGGGCACCTCGGTGATGAGGTGCCGGGGGTCGAGTGGGTGCCGTGCAACGGATTGATTGAAATCTTGCGCATGGTGAAGGATCGAGAAGAAGTGCAATCGATACGCGACGCGGTCGCCATGGCGCAGCGGGCTTTTTCCGTGGCGCGTGCCGGGTTGCGGGGAGCGGAAACCGAGCGAGCCGTAGCGCATGGATTGGAAAATCAAATCCGTCTCTTCGGTGGCCGCGGCTGCAGTTTTCCGCCGATCGTGGCAACCGGCCCGCGAGCCGCCCTGCCCCACGCAACGCCGGAGTCCATTCCGATCGAATCGCATGGATTACTGCTGATCGATTGGGGGGCTGACGGTCCGGATGGGTACAAGAGCGACTTGACGAGGGTTTTGGTGACCGGTAAAATCTCGCCGAAACTCGAGCGAGTGTACCGACTTGTGCTCAAGGCGCAAGAGCGGGCAATCCGTGCGATTCGACCCGGGGTGCTTTGCAGTGCGGTGGACGCAGCGGCGAGGAAAGTGATTGCTGCAGCCGGATTCGGGAAATATTTTGGCCACGGATTGGGTCACGGAATCGGACTCGATATTCACGAAGGACCTCGTTTGGCGGGTGGATGTGATCGTCCGCTGCGAGCGGGGATGGTCGTGACGGTGGAGCCGGGCGTCTATTTGCCCGGCGTTGGCGGAGTGCGGATCGAGGATGATGTGTTAGTGACCCGCGACGGGCATACGGTACTATCGGACGTCCCGAAAGAGTGGGACGACGTACATGCCGAGTTGGGGTAACCGCGAGAGACAGAGTACGTACAAACGGATGGCGAGCGGCTGAAAATGGTTTCATCCTCGCCGACCGTATTATCGTAGATGGGGAGAGTGACGATGACAACTTCCGCGTCCGGCGACGTTTTCGATGTGAAGAAGATCCGCCGTCTAGTCCAGTTGATGAAAGACCACGACCTGGCGGAGATCGATCTTGAGCAGGGCGAACAGCGGATTCGCCTGCGACGTGGCGGTGAAGTTGTTTACCAGACGCCCGCCGCTCAAGCGCCGGCGGCACCGGCGGTTGCCGAAACGAAGGCAGAGGATGCCGCGGCGGCTACCACGGAAGATCCCAATCATTCGGTGATCAAGAGTCCGATTGTGGGTACCTTTTACACTTCCTCGGGACCCGATGCGGAGCCCTTCGTGAAGGTCGGAGACCATGTGGGGCCCGAGTCGACTGTTTGCATCGTTGAAGCAATGAAAGTCTTCAATGAGATTGCTGCGGAGGTTTCTGGGAAGGTGGTTGCGGTCTTGGTTGCCAACGGCGATGCAGTGGAATTTGGGCAACCGCTTTTCAAAGTGGATGTCTCGGCATAGCGACGCATGTATAAACGCATTCTGATAGCGAATCGCGGTGAGATTGCCCTCCGGATTATCCGGGCCTGTCGCGAGTTGGGGGTTGAGTCGGTCGCGATCTACAGCGAAGCCGATCGGGGGTCTCACTATCTCGATTTGGCCGATGAGGCTTTCTGCGTGGGGCCGGCCAAGAGCAGCGAGAGCTATCTGAAGATCGATCGTGTAATCAGCGCGGCGGAAGTTGGCAATGCACAGGCGATTCACCCCGGTTACGGGTTTCTTGCAGAGAACGCCCACTTCAATGAAATCTGCCGCAGTTGTGAGATCGATTTTATTGGGCCCTCACCCGAAGCGATGACGATGTTGGGGGATAAGAACGAGGCGCGCAAGCTCGCCCGGCAGGCTGAGGTCCCGGTGGTTCCCGGCAGTGACGGGTTGATTGAAGACGAAGATACGGCGACCGAAGTAGCGAAGGAGATCGGTTACCCGGTACTGGTCAAGGCATCGGCCGGTGGCGGAGGAAAGGGTATGCGGGTTGCTGAGAATGAAGCCTCGCTCAAACAATCGCTTCAGCAGGCGCGTCGGGAAGCGGAGGCGGCTTTCGGTGACGGAAGTGTTTATCTCGAAAAATATGTGGAGCACCCGCGTCACGTCGAGGTGCAGGTGGCGGCCGATCAGCACGGCAATGTCGTACACCTCTGGGAGCGGGATTGCAGCGTCCAGCGGCGGCACCAAAAGTTAATTGAAGAAAGTCCTGCCGCACATCTGGAGCAAGAAACCCGAGAGGAAATTTGTGCTGCGGCTGTACGGATGATTCGGGCGGCCAACTATACGAATGTCGGCACCGTGGAATTTATCGTGGACAAGGAAGGGTCGTTCTACTTTATCGAAGTCAATGCGCGGATTCAGGTAGAGCATCCCGTGACGGAAATGGTGACGGGGATCGACCTGATCAAAACGCAGTTGCGTATTGCGAGTGGCGAAGAACTACCGTTCCGCCAAGAAGACATCAAGTGTGAGGGTGCAAGCCTGGAGTGCCGGATTAACGCGGAAGATCCTTCGCGTAATTTTCAGCCGTGCCCGGGCCACATCGAACAGATGTTTGTGCCGGGCGGCCTTGGCGTCCGTTTTGATTCTCACGCGCATGCGGGATATACCGTATCGCCCTTCTACGATTCCATGGTGGGAAAGCTCATCGTGCATCAACCCACTCGAGATGAGGCCATCGCTTGCATGTTGAGGGCACTCGGTGAACTTCAGATCGAGGGAATTGCGACGACCTGTTCGCGGCACGAGGAAATTCTTCGGCATGCTGCCTTTGCCGAATCGCGAATCGACACGACGTTCGTCGAGCGGACCTGGGATTGACGCCCTTTGGCCCCGTTTTCGATTTGAAAAGCAGAGTTACAATGGGGCTTCTTCTGTGCAAAAAAAGTTCGATCCGATTTGTGATCCGGAGAGTATGAATGTCTGATCAGTCTTCTCTTTCGCCGCCGCCGGCGGCGAATACCAATTTTCGTCGAGTGGCAATCTTATTTGCGGGTGGCCCCGCACCGGCAGCAAATGCGGTGATTTCGGCTGCTGCAATCTCCTTTTTGCGCAACGGCATTGAGGTGGTGGGGGTGAAATACGGTTATTCGGGATTGATTCAATTCGGTCCCGATCGCCCGCTCGAGGAAAATCGCGATTATCTGCTAGTCGACCAGGCGACGCTCCGAAGAACGCGAAACTCGCAGGGGATCCTGATAGGTACGGCGAGGGATAATCCGGGGAAATTGATTTCATCACCAAAGCACTTCGATGATCCCGAGCGGGTTGCCCCGCTCAAGGCGGTCTATGACGGGCTCTGCAGCATTGGTGTCGATGCGTTGATTTCCATCGGTGGCGACGACACGCTCAAGACAGCCAATAAGCTTAAAATGTATCAAGACCGTCTGCCGGACGATGCAAAGCGAGTGCCGGTCGTTCACCTTCCCAAGACGATCGACAACGACTATACGGGAATCGATTTCACTTTCGGTTATTTTACGGCGGTGGAGACGCTAGCCGAAGAATTGCGGAACGTCGTGATGGACGCCGAGGCGAATAAGGCCTATTTCCTGGCCGAGACCATGGGCCGAAGTGCGGGGTGGCTCGCCTACGGCGCTGCGATTGCCGGGGAGGCAAGCTTGGTGATCAGTGTCGAAGATATTGTGGGGCAGTATCGAAGCGAGGAGGAGGTGGTCGATACCGAGACGGGCGAGATGACGATGCGTCCGATTATGCACATGCGCAACGTGATCAATCGCATCGTCGATACGATGCGGGTCCGCGAGGATCAGGACGGCAAGCAATTTGGGGTGATTGTGATCGCGGAAGGTTTAGCGGAGTATCTGCCCCAGGAGTATCTGGAAGGCGTGCCTCGGGATGACCACGGGCATATTTCGATTGCCCAGATCGATCTCGGGCGGCAGATGGCGAGGATGGTTGCCGAGGAATACACGCGGCAAACTGGACGCGCGAAAAAAATCACGCCACTGCAGTTAGGGTACGAATCCCGTTGTGCCAAGCCTCATGCATACGATGTGATGCTCGGCAGTCAGTTGGGAGTGGGTGCCTATCGTGCGTTGGTGGAAGATGGTCGCAACGGCGTGATGGTTTCGATCAAAGGGCAACTCGAGCTTACCTATGTTCCGTTTGAGGACCTGGTCAACCCCGAAACCTTGATCACTACCGTAAGGTTCATTCCGTCGGGAGCCGATTTCCAGATGCTCGCCCGATTCCTGGAAACCTACGTGAATGAGCGTTAAGGCATCTGCTCTTCGCTCAGGATGCCTTTGGTGCTCGGAATTCCGCTCGTTCGTCCGTCGAGTTCCACCGCCATGCGGAGGGCTCGTGCGATGCCTTTAAAGATGACTTCGCTGATGTGGTGGTTGTTTTGTCCGTAATGGAGAAGGACATGGAGGTTGCATTGTGCATTGGATGCAAATGCACGGCAGAACTCTTCTACGAGTTCGGTGTCGAAGTCACCAATCTTTGCGGCAGAAAAATCGGCACTGAAGCGAAAGGCGTACCGCCCACTGAGGTCGAGCGCCACAGTGCAAAGGCATTCGTCCATCGGTAATGTGCAGTTGCCGTAGCGGCGAATGCCCGCTTTGTCACCCAGGGCCTTCTGTACGGCTTTTCCCAGGCAGATGCCGACGTCCTCGACCGTATGGTGCTGGTCGACATGCAGGTCTCCCTTGGCAGCGACTTTCATATCGATGCAACTGTGGCGGGCGAGCAACTGCAGCATGTGATCGAAAAATCCGATCCCCGAATAGACTTCAGCTTCGCCGGTGCCATCGAGATCGAGATGCACCTCGATGTCGGTTTCGCCGGTTTTGCGATGAGTGTGGGCTTGCCGTTCAGGCATCGGGTTTGCTCGTAGCAGGAGAGGGGGAATCTTTTAAATATAGACCATTTTAGATGTATTGGTTCAAGGAATGGATATTTCCTACTCGTTTACAGTGTTTTTTGGCAATGCTTGTGCTCTATTTTATCCATTGTTCCAGAAGATCGGCCTAGCGTACCGACAGAGCAATAAAATTTTGGATTAAATGGTGGCTGTTTTCTGGCGAGTAAACTAAAATGTACAAGTACCCCTTTTGCGGGTCCCACGGGGGGCCTTGGGGGTCTCCCGCCCGAAAATCCCCTAATACCTTCCAGCATAACTTCTTACAGCGAATGACATCGCGCGGTTCCGAGGTTCCAATGGCAGTGAAAGTTCTTGTTTCTGACGACCACCACGTTGTCCGCGTCGGTCTGAACGCAATGTTTGCCGGGACCGATGTGGAAATTGTGGCAGAAGCCGCCTCCGGGGCCGAGACTATGGCACAGGTGGCCCGGCACGAGATCGACCTGGTGCTCCTCGACGTGCGGATGCCCGACGGGGATGGGTTGAACGTGTTGAGTCGATTGAAGGACGAAAAGCCCGATCTGCCGGTGTTGATGATCTCAACCTTTGATAATGCAACCTATATGGCCCGCAGTGTCGCGTTGGGTGCCAATGGATTTGTGCTCAAGGACGTGGACAAGGAAACGCTGCTCTCGGCGGTCCGGAAAGCGGCCACAGGTGAAATGGTGTGGCGACGCGAGGATTTGCGACGCGTGACCGGTGCGTTGTCGACTCCCCGCATGCCGATCGATGTGGAGGTGACCCTTACTCAAAGGGAAAGTGAAGTGTTGCACCAACTCGCTCACGGCTTGACGAATAAGCAAATCGCCGAGGCCCTCAGCATCAGTTATGAGACGGTCAAGGAGCACGTTCAGCACATTCTGCGTAAAATAGGGGTGTCCGACAGGACGCAAGCGGCGGTCTGGGCCGTTCGACAAGGTTTGGTTTAGTCGCGATGCGTCCCCGCCTGTTGAGGTTGGGGATGACGCCCTTATTTTTGTGGAGGAGTTCGATTGAATTGCTCTCGCCTCAGTGCTGGAGGAACTTTGCCGCCGGTCGCAATCTTCCTGTTTCTTGTGATGGCTCCGGTGCTTCCCCGCCATCAGGTTGCTGCTGAGACCGTCATTTTGCACAACCAGGCCGATCAACCGGTTGCGATCCGCTTTGGTGAGGATGTAACGGCTTTTAAGCCGCTTACGCTGCCGGTCGGTGCGTCGGTGCCAGTTTCGGTGACCGGGGCAGTCGACGTTTGGTTCAACACACCGAAATCATCGGGTCGCAGTAATCTGTGGCCGGATAACATTTACCGTTTTTCTACCGACGCTGCCGGTCGCGTGGGGCTGAATCGGGTGCCGCTCGGGAAACCGCAAACCACCTCGGCCTATCCGAAGGGAGAGTTGAACCGGCGGACGCCGATGACGCTGAGAATAAAAATAGCGGTGGACGACGATGAGCGCACGAAGAGAGAAACGTGGGAGAAAAAAATCAGGGCGAGAATTGAAGCGGCTTCGAGGCTGCTGGAGTACTACTGCGGTGTGCGACTTGAGGTGGTTGCAATCGCGCGATGGGAATCGAAGGACAGCATTCGGGATTTTAATCTGAGTTTGAGTGAATTTACGGCCAAAGTTCCCGCGCGGCCTGCCGAACTTGTGATTGGTTTTACAAGCCAGTACGACGTACGCTCAGGGAGGCAGCGGTTGGGCGCAACCCGCGGTCCGCTTCGGTCTCACATTCTCATTCGCGAGCACGGACCCCGGATTGGGGAATCGGAGCGGCTCGAAGTTTTGTTGCATGAATTAGGGCACTATTTCGGTGCAGCCCACAGTCCGAATCGCAAGAGCCTGATGCGTCCTATATTGGGTGACGATCAATCGAATGCACGGTCGTTTCAATTGGCCTACGATCCGATGAACCTTTTGGTAATGAATCTTGTGGCTGATCAGCTTCGTCGCCCTGACTTTTATTCGGTTGGGCAAATTCCGCTACGCGTTCAACAGCGATTACTCGATGCCTATAACTGGCTCGCCAAAGCACAACCGGCGGATCGTTCGGCTCGCGACATGTCGCGAGTTCTCTGTCGCAAGGCACTTGCGAGCGTGCCCCGATCCAATCCGCAGCGACCCTCGACGGGCCCGTCGGCGGAAGAAATACGAAGGCGGACCGAGTTTCGACGCGCTGTGATGGTGGTTTTGCGTTCGCTCGGGAGAGTGGCAGGCTCTCGGAGTGAGGAGTCGTTGAATTTGGATCGGCTCACCAATGCGTATGTTCGCGCGGCCGCCGCCGCGGCCGCAAAAGTAGACAAAGAGTATGCCATCAAGGCGTTCTATTTTGCCCTGGCCATTGCGCTCGATCGCGGATATCTGAGTCAGCGATACGAACCGATATCGGTAGAGCTTAATACCAACCAGGGGCTCGTCTCATCGGTCTCGCGGGAACTGTTCGTGGGGAATGCCACGATCCACCGCCGGACGTCCCTCTTGCAAGACTTTATTTCTGCCGGCTTGCTCGCTCAGTTGATAGGGAACGACCAAGCGATTGAGATGACGACTCAAGATGAAATTGATCGGGCACGTGAAACAGTCGGATTCAGTTTTGCCGCCCTGGTGGCCAATCGGGCGGGAATCCGCTTGAACCAGGCGCTGGTCGAAGGGGAAATCACGCTCCAACAGCTTGCCGAAACTTTTAAGGTGCAGGAGTTTGTGCCGTCCGTTGCGGATTTCCGGAAATTTTGGACCTCAGCGCAGCTGGAGGAAGATTTCGGTGGCACCGATGGGAAGTACTTTCAGAAAGAGGTCGATGCCATCCAAAACGCCGTGGATCGTCTCCCGGTTTATCAGAATCATCCACCAAAGCGATCCAAAGCCACTCCCCTTTTCGAGTGACTCCCGCAGCGAGGTGTTGATCGATTGCGATCAATCGATCAGCGTTGCAATCTTTCGGCGCCCCTGTTCCCGGATGGTCAGCTTTCCCTCCCTTGCCAGCCAACCGATCGACTGCATGATTTGATCTCGCGGCGCGTCAATCTCCTTGATGATCTGCGTCGTTGCGAGCGATCCTCGTTCATCGAGCAATTTCCAAATTGCCCCTGCGGTTTCTCCCACCGTGATGGCAAACGTCTCTAAAGTGGACATGGTTGCTCCCCTTCTCGCGTTTTCGAAAGATACGCGGGAGTCTAACCGATCTGCCATAGCCAAAAAACCGGTGGCTCGAAGATAAAAAAACCGCCGGGCAGTGCGGGACTGCCCGGCGGGTACCTGAGGTAAGCCTCAAAAAGACGGTTTTGGTCTGTCGTGACCGCGCTCTCCACCTCTCCAAGTGGTATGACCTAAGATTTGAGACTGCTCGAAGGTGTGACCGGCGAGATGGGATGCATGCTACACCGGCCTATTTCTGGGACATAGTTGCAGAAATCAGACTGCATCTTGCATGCCAATTGATGCAGTTTCTCTATGCATGGAAAAGCGTTTCCACTCAACGCATTGTCGTGCTTTATCTTAGGTCATGTGTCGGACTTTACCAACGAACACCAAAGAACGAGCAGACGTGGACAAGGAACGCATCGGCCTTGCAAATATTTCAAAATCAGTTGGCGATCGGTCGATCGTCACGCCCACGGATCAAGCTGGCAGTGATAGCGTTAAAAGCGGATTCGATTTGCTGTAGTTGCTGATCCTCAGCCTGCGTGAAGATTACCAACTTGGCATCTTCCGCATCCCACACGCGGATTGATGCGGTACCTGTCAGATCGAGACAGAAGAAGTGCAAGTCAATTCCAGCGAGTGTAATCCCTTCGATCGTATCACGAGTCGATTCGACCTCGAGTTCGGTGTACTCTTGCCGCATCGCATCGGTTGCCTGCGAGAAGACGCTCTCCAGAGGCGTATCGGACGATTCGCGACGGACACACCAAAAACTCCCATCTGGACCGAGTACGGTGACCGAGTCTGGCGCATTTTCGTCGTCGAGAATCCACGTTTCGGGAAACGAGAAGAAAAGATTGTTGCGATCGTAGCTCTTGTGCATCCGGTGTTCTTCGCAGCAGCAATAGGGGCCCGTCAGGCGGCTTGGGCAATCTCCCGTGCCCGCTGAACGCGACCCAGTAGCCGGACACCAGCATCCTGAAACTGGCGTTGAGCCCACATCGTATCAGTCGCAGCCGAATCGATCCAGAGAGCGGCATCGATGAAAGGACCGCAGTTCTGCAGCATCTCGTGTCCGAGGCCTTCCGGCAGCATCGGCATGGAATCGATCAACACCAATTCAAAATGATCGCGCAAACTTTCCAGAATGGAAGCTAAATCCCAATCGGCTTGCCAGCGTGAAGCTTCCGGCAGACCGCTGCAGGGGAGGATTACAAAGCGATCGGCGATCGATTCGATGAGAAGTTCGGAGACACATTGTTTGTTCTCCGCATAGTTTCGCCAGCCGCCGTCCGGATCAATTCCGAGCTGTCTTGCGATGTCGGGATTCTCGATATTGGCATCCACCAGGCATATTTTTTGAGACGTCTTCGCCAACATTGCTGCCAACCAGATACCGACGGTCGTTTTTCCGGTGCCCCGCTCACCGCTGGCGAGGAGCAGGATTCGCGTTGCTTGGCGCGACGAATCGTCAATCCTATCGAGCAG
Organism: Planctomycetaceae bacterium; assembly: GCA_902630355.1. GTDB lineage: Bacteria > Planctomycetota > Planctomycetia > Pirellulales > UBA7805 > UBA7805. The sequence continues at coordinate 46,182 of CACOUL010000005.1, read as the reverse complement.
TGGCCCCGCAAAGGCCTCGCTCCGCTGGCACAGCGCTTGGCAGACGGGCGGTATAGAGAAGTGATCCACTTCGAGTGCCGGTCGAAATGTGGCATGCGGTGGTGCAATGGACCGCGGTGCCGACGACGCCTTTTCGCCGTTGTTCCCGAAGCGTTCGGTACCGCTAAAGAGTTGAAGTTTTGTTTGATGGGGTATAGTCATTGGATTTTTGCGGTAAAAATTCGTTTATCGCGGTGCCGCCACCTCTCGGGTTGCACTTGCGGTGCGAGCGGGCGGCGGCGCGTGGCGTGTCGCGAACGTGTCCCCCGAGGCGGAATGCGGCGGGGTCGGAGGTCGGCCGACATAGCGTTGGGCGATCAACATTCCTCCGATGCACGCTGCCAGTAACAAAAGCCAGCGAAGCCGCCAGGCACCCCTTTTTGGGGCGTTGCGCAATCGGAGGATGGGCGGTCCCGGTTCGGAGGTGGACGCTGATCGCAGGCCCTTCGTCTCGCTGCTCGCTTCCTGGGGCCGGTCGTAGTCGGAGAGATCGGGCAGGACTGCTAGCACCGCAGGGGCAGGCGCTGGTTGACGATCTTTGTGGCGTGAGAGAGATAGGGTCATGCCCTCGTTATCGGGAGGATTTAGAGATGATCTTGAGCCTTGCAACGGAGTGGAGAAATAAAAACAATAGGGTGGTGCCCCGTGCGAATACGGGTATTTTAGAGACACAGCCTCGGTGAGACTGCCGTCGTGACCGGTCTCTCGCTGCGGATCGAGTGACATCAATGAACACCGATAGGATGTTGAGTTGGCTAGCACACCCATGACAGCAGCGACTGCTGAGCAGTTGAGCGAGATCCTCGCCGAGCGCGTCCTATTGCTCGATGGCGCGATGGGCTCGCTGATCTATGGCCTGGGCCTTGAGGAGCACGAGGTCCGTGGCGAGCGATTTGCCGAGCATTCTAAAGAGCTAAAAAACTGTACCGATGTTTTCAGTTTGACGCGGTCCGAGGATATAGTCGACATTCACCGGCAGTACCTGGCGGCCGGGGCGGATATCATCGAGACCAACACATTTAATGCCAGTCCCGTAGGGCTCGCCGATTTCGACTTCCCGGTCGAGGTAGTGCAAGAGATCAACCGTGCGGCGGTGGCGAATGCCCGGAGGGCGGCCGATGAGTTCTCCGAGAAAACGCCCGGTAAGCCACGATTTGTCGCAGGGTCGATCGGTCCGACCGCCCAACAAACGGCGATATCAACCAAGGTAGAAGATCCGGCATACCGGGGTATCACCTTCAGTGAGATGGAGGCGTCTTACTATGTGCAGGTCAAATCGCTCGTCGAGAGTGGCGTTGATCTGCTGTTTCCCGAAACGGTCATCGACACACTCAATCTGAAGGCCTGTCTCTTTGCGATCAGCCGATACTTCGAGGAATCGGGGCAACGGGTGCCGGTGATGGTCTCCGGCACTTTCGATCCCTCAGGTGCGACGTTTGTTTCGGGACAGGTGATCGAGGCATTCTGGAATTCCGTTTCGCATTTCCCCTTGCTGAGCGTCGGGATGAATTGTGCGTTGGGTCCCGATGTGATGCGCCCGCATATTGAGGAACTCGCTTCGCTCGCGACCCCGTTTATCAGTTGCCATCCCAACGCCGGCACGCCGAATGAAATGGGGCAGTTTGATCTTACCCCAATGGCGATGGCCAAGACGATCGGAGACTGGGTGGAAGCCGGATGGCTGAATATCGTGGGCGGCTGCTGTGGTACGACCCCCGAGCATATTGCCGCAATGGCAGATGTGGTGGCATATCGCACCCCGCACAAGAAGAATCGAGTCGCCCCGCTGACGCGGCTTGCGGGTTCCAAGCCGCTGGTGCTGCGGGAGGACGCCAATTTTCTGATGATCGGCGAACGTACCAATGTGACCGGTTCGCGTAAGTTCGCCCGTTTGATTCGCGAAGATCAATTCGATGAGGCGGTGGAAGTTGCCCGCGAGCAGGTGGAGGGAGGAGCCGTTGTCATCGATGTGAATATGGATGACGCGCTACTCGATGGCGAAGCGGCCATGACAAGGTTTTTGCGGTTGATTGCGGGTGAATCGGATATCAGCGCGGTGCCGGTGATGATCGATAGCTCCAAGTGGTCTGTGATCGAGGCTGGGCTTCAAGCGGTACAAGGGAAGGCGATTGTGAACTCGATCAGTCTGAAAGAGGGTGAAGAGGAATTCGTCGCCCGGGCGAAGTTGATCCGTCGTTATGGCGCAGCGGTTGTCGTTATGGCGTTCGACGAAGAGGGTCAGGCAGTCGAGGTCGATGACAAAGTGCGGATATGCCAGCGGGCATACGAGATTCTCACTCGTCAGGCTGAGTTTCCCCCCGAGGATATTATTTTCGATCCCAATATTCTCACCATTGCTACGGGCATGGAGGAACACAATAACTACGCCGTTAATTTCTTCGAGGCAACGCGGCAGATCAAGCAACTCTGTCCCGGCGTGAAGGTCTCTGGTGGCGTGAGTAATGTCAGTTTCAGCTTTCGCGGCAACACGGTTGTCCGCGAGGCGATCAACGCTGCATTTCTGTATCACGCGGTGCAGGCCGGTCTTGATATGGGGATTGTGAATGCGGGGCAACTCGAGATTTACGAGGAAATCCCCAAGGATCTGCTGGAGTATGTGGAGGATGTGCTGCTCAACCGTCGTCCCGACGCTACCGATCGGTTGCTGGAGTTTTCCGAAACGGTGAAGTCCGATAAGAAAAAAGGCCCGGTTGAAGATCTCGCCTGGCGGGAAGAGAGTGTGGAGCAGCGGCTCGTTCACGCGCTGATTAAGGGGATCGACAAATATGTGGTGGAGGATACGGAGGAAGCGCGACAGAAATACGAACGCTGCCTGCAGGTGATCGAAGGTCCGATGATGGATGGCATGGGGATCGTGGGCGATTTGTTCGGTTCCGGGAAAATGTTTCTGCCGCAGGTCGTCAAATCTGCTCGTGTGATGAAGAAGGCAGTCGGCTACCTTACTCCCTTTATGGAGGAGGAAAAGAAGGCGGCTGGATTGGAGCGAAGCCAGTCGCGAGGAAAAATTCTGCTCGCGACAGTGAAAGGTGATGTGCACGACATCGGAAAGAATATTGTTGGTGTTGTACTGGCCTGCAACAATTATGAGATCATTGATTTAGGGGTGATGGTGCCCTGCGACCAGATTCTTCAAGAAGCTCAAAAGCAGGGTGTCGATGTGATTGGGCTTTCAGGGCTCATTACCCCTAGCTTGGATGAGATGGTGCACGTTGCCAAAGAAATGAAGCGACTCGACCTTCAGGTTCCCCTGTTGATCGGGGGCGCGACGACGAGTGACAAGCATACCGCGGTCAGGATTGTTCCGCATTATGAGCACGGTGTCGTCCACGTGTTGGATGCGTCCCGAAGCGTCGGGGTTGTTGAGCAGCTGATGAATGACGAGACGCGAGATCATTATCTCAAAGAGTACCGCGCAGCGCAGGTGACGACGGCAGAGCAGTTCGAACAACGCCAGGTGAAACTTGTGCCTTACGAAGAGGCGTTGGCGCGTCGGTTGCTGTTCGATTGGTCCTCGGGGCAGATTGCCAAGCCAGCTTTCACGGGAACCCGCGTAATCGAACGAGTGCCACTTGCCGAAATCCGTCCCTTTATCGATTGGTCACCCTTCTTTATGAGTTGGGAACTCAAGGGAAAGTATCCGGGTATTTTTGATGACGACCACGTCGGCAGCGAGGCCAAAAAACTCTTTGCAGATGCTGAAGAATTGCTCGATCGGATCATCGAGGAACAGCTTCTTGAGGCAAGTGCTTGTTTCGGGTTCTGGCCCGCCGGCAGCGACGGCGATGATATTGTGCTCTTTACCAATGAAAACCGGTCGGAGGAGCTGGCGCGTTTCTCCATGCTCAGGCAGCAGTGGGAGCGTAAGGGGCAAACGCATTTCCGTTCCCTCGCCGACTACGTTGCCCCGGTCGATTCAGCGTTCGGGGACTACCTCGGAGGGTTTGTCGTGACGGCGGGAATCGGATGCGACAGCCTGTGTGCGGAGTTCGATGCGGCGCACGATGATTACAATTCGATTATGACCAAGGCACTTGCGGATCGGCTTGCCGAGGCGCTGGCAGAAAAGATGCATCGGCAAGTTCGTGCCGATTGGGGATTTGGCGCGAAGGAGAGTTTGAGCTACGAGGAATTGATCGAAGAGAAATACCGGGGTATTCGGCCGGCGGCCGGATACCCGGCATGCCCCGATCATACGGAAAAGCAAAAGCTGTTTGAACTGCTGAGAGCAACCGAAGCGACCGGAGTGCAATTGACCGAAAGTTTTGCGATGATGCCTGCGGCAAGCGTGAGCGGACTCTATTTCGCGCATCCTAATTCGCGGTACTTTGCCGTCGATCGCATCACGCGAGATCAAGTCGAAGCCTATGCCGAGCGGAAGGGTTGGTCGCTCGAGACAGCCGAGCGGTGGCTGGCGCCGAATCTTGGATACGACCCGGCATAATGTACTTATTCGGCCTGCTCATCGGCTGGCCGGGGGATGACCTCTCCGTGAGGATCGGTTTCCGGATGCCCTAAATCCCGATCGATTCGGTCGGCCAGGTCGTGGACATGTTCGAGTTCTTCTGCCTGGTCGTGAACCTCCTCGGCTGTGACTCCTGCATGCTCGGTCAGGTAGGATTCCCAAAGCCGGTGGGCGCGGACCATCTGGATCGCGCGATCAATTCCCTGGTCGGTCAATCCCACATGCTCAGCTTTCTGGTAGAGGAGTCCTTCCTTGCTTAAAGTATGGATGATCCGCTCCGCCGGACGCCGCGATACACGAGCCAGGGGGTATATTTGTTCCGAAGAGACCAGGTGTTGCCCCGGGGCTTCATGTTTACCCACCAGGCGATAAATCGCTTTGAGGATATCCTCTTCTTGAATGTGGCGACGCATTCTCCGTCGCTGTAGATAGCGTGTCAGCAGGCCCTGTGAGGGACTCACCAGCAGCACTACGCAAAAGATGGCAGCCGCAAAGACAACCATCGTTGCACCAGAGGGCCAGTTGGTTGCGAAGGAGAGTGTCATTCCGGCCACGGCGCAAAAGCCACCAAAAATGCCAGCCAGCAACATCATCGTTCCAAGACGGTTGGTGAGCAGATAGGCGGCCGAGGCGGGAGTAATCATCAGCGAGACCACCAGAATGACGCCGGTCGTCTTCAGGCCGGCGACGACGGTAGCCGAGAGCATGCCCATCAGCAGGTAATGGAGGAGAACGACCGGAATTCCCATCGCCGCTGCTACGGTGGGATCGAAACTCGATGCCCTCAGCGGATGGTAAAGCAGAACGATCGTGCCGAGGACGGTGGGGCAGACGATGGCCATTAAAAGCAGATCTGAAGAATCGACACCCAATGGGGTACCGAATAAAAAACAGTTCAAGTCGAAATGCACTCCTTTTGGCATAGTGCTGATGAGAATGATGCCGATGGCAAAGAGTGTGGTAAACACAATCCCGATCGATGAATCCTCCTTGGTGCGACTTAGTCGACTGATCACTGCGATCAGAACTGCCGTGAGTACGCCAGCGAGCAGAGCGCCCGAGAGCAATCCCAGAACACCCGTATCATGTGTCACTAAAAAGGCAATCACCACTCCCGGGAGTACAGCGTGGCTCAGCGCATCGCCGATGAGTGCCATTTGACGCAGAACGACATAGCAGCCGAGCACACCGCAGGTGATGCCCACCAGCATGCTGCATACGGTTTCCTGCCACCAGCGTTCGCTGAACGGGCGTAGCCACCAGTCGGTGAAGTCGATATTTGCAAGCAGGTAATCCACTGGTTTTATTTCATCCGCATGAGTTCTGCCTCTGCTTCGTCGAGCAGGGAAAGTCTTCCGCCGTACGTTTTTCTTAGATTTTCTTCGGTTGCAGTTTGCTTTGGAGGGCCCATTGCCACGATCCGCCGGTCGAGCAGCATGACCTGGTCGAGGCGATCGAGGATCGAGAGGTCGTGACTAACCAACAAGATCGTTTTTCCGTTCGCATTCAGTTCTTCGATCAGCGCAAAGATGGTTTGCTCGGTTGCTACATCGACACCGGTAAGAGGTTCGTCCAGCAGATAGAGATCGGCTTGCTGGCAAAGAGCCCTGGCAAGGAATGCCCGCTGCTGCTGACCTCCGGAGAGTTGGCGGATGTGTCGGTCCGCAAGTTCAGTGAGCCCCAGTTTCTCGATCGCATGCCACGCGGCTTCCCGGTCCGCCGCATCGGGGCGACCGAAGAGGCGACGTAAACCGGCATAGCGAGCCATCCGCCCCATGCTCACCACGTCGAGGACCGTTACCGGGAAATCCCAGTCGACCGACTGTTTTTGAGGTACATAGCCGATGCGTGAACGCATCTGATGGATGTTCTCGCCGAAAAAGTCGATCTCTCCGGTATCGATCGGAATTAATCCCAGTATGGATCGAAGCAGTGTGCTCTTTCCGGCGCCATTGGGGCCGACGATTCCGGTCAGGGTACCGGCGCGGAGTTGAAAAGAAATGGACCGCAAGACCGAGCGTCCTGCGAAAGAGACGGTGAGATTTCTGGTACGGAGTGGGCCGGATGGGCTGGCGGGAGAGGTCAAGGCGCGGTTGCTCCCTCCTGATTTGCGGGGGGTGTATGCTTGAGCGAATCGGCGATCGTCGAAACATTGTGTCGCATCATCCCGATGTAACTGCCCGCCGGCTTTCCGGGTTCGTCGAGCGAATCACTATAGAGCGTTCCTCCGATGCGAGCGCCGGTCGCAGCGGCGCTTTTTTTGACAAGCGTGTTTAGGGTCGCACTGGTGGAGGTCTCAATAAACAGAGCCTTGACGCCCCGGTCATTGATGAGGGCTTCGATTTTTTCAATTTCTCGGGGTCGGGGCGCTTCGGCGGTACTGATCCCAATCATGGCCCGCACGTCGAGTCCATACGCTTGAGCAAGATATTGGAAAGCGTCGTGGCTTGTGACGATTACACGTTGGTTTTCGGGTATGGAGGATAGTTCGGTCCGAATCCATGCATCGAGTGCCTGTAGTTCTCTGTCGTACTCCCCTGCCCGCTCCCGGTAGAGTGCTGCGTTTGCCGGGTCGACGGCGGTGAGAGCATCGCGGGCGTGTTGCACATAGCCGCGAAAGTGATTAACGCTCATCCAGCAGTGTGGATCGGGTGCTGTCGCTTCATCTTCGTCGAGACTACCGAGGGGTTGCGTTACTGCTAATTCCGCAAGGGCGACAACGCGTCCGGATGCGTTATTTTGGATTACCTTGTCGAGTGTCGCCTCAAGATGGTAGCCATTAGTGAGTACGAGGTCCGCGGTTGCGATTTTTTCACCGTCGCGAGGACGTACGTTGTAGGTATGTGGATCTTCACCGGCCCGCATCACGCCGTAGACCTCGGCCGTATCACCGACCAACCGCCGTGCGAGGTCTTCGATCATCGTGGTGGTGCAAACGATGCGGATGCGATTTTTGTCCTTCCGCATGTCCGACTCGGGGGAAACGCTGCGGTTACACCCGGCGTGGGGGGTCAACATGACGACGGCGAGGAGCGGGCTGATGCAGGCAGATGAGGGACGCATGGGGGCCTCGTTTTGGCGGCGTGGACCGGATGGGCCAGAGGACCCACGTCCCATTCTAAAAACGGGCAAGGAGAAGATTCAAGAGATGAAAAACTAAATTTTGACTAATCAAAAAATTCCGCACCGCACTTCCGGTGATGAGCCATTGAAAAGCGAAGCGTCTTTTTTCGGCTCTTCTGTCGACTTATGGGGCGAAAAGTTGACCCTTCTCAATTCTGGCGGTAGAGTTAGGTTGCGGAGTCGCGGCGCGGCTGATCGGGCCGCCGGGTGGTGCGTACCCCATGAGGGATGGGTGGATGGATGTTCGGTATTTCAAACGCTTTCGCATGGATCTGAATCTACGCGGGCGCGATTTCGGGTCCACCGATTTGCCGACCGGGTATCGGTTTTACGGTTGGAATTCCGGGTTGGTAGAAGCTCATGGACGGGCCAAGTACCGAAGCTTTTGCCGGGAGATCGATGCAGAGGTCTTTCCCTGTCTCGGTCACGCCGACGGCTGTATTCGTCTGATGCGTGAAATTTCAAGAAAAGAAGGATTTCTACCCTCTGCAACCTGGCTTCTCGGACGTACCACCGATGAAGGGTTCGAGGCGTGCGGGACGATTCAGGGGATTTGCGATCACCATGGATGGGGTGCAGTTCAAAATCTTGGAATCGTTCCCGAGTTTCGTGGCATCGGTCTCGGAGAATTACTGCTGCGAAGAGCCCTGCTCGGTTTTCAGGAAGCAGGTCTGTCACAGGTCTTTCTCGAAGTCACTGCAGATAACGAGATTGCCATCCGCCTCTACGAGCGTTTAGGATTCAGGTGCAGTCGCACCAGTTACAAAGCGGTAGGACTCGTGGAGCCGACCGTGAGCGTTTAAATCTTCCATTCTGTTCTGTCTTGTTGGCCTGCGTGGCGGTCGGGAGACATTGCTTGCGGAATGATGGCAAAGGCATTCAGCGAGGAAAAGGGTTATGAACGAGAGTACGGGTGAGATCTCTGAAGAAAATATAGAAAAAGATAAAGAGTCCAGGCTCCGCAGTATCCTCAAGGCGTTTACTTGGCGAATAATTGCAACAGCAACGACCATGACAGTTACATATTTTGTAACCGGCGACATGACCGCTGCCAGCGTCGTTGGCGTTTTTGATTTTTTTCTTAAGATGCTGCTCTACTACCTCCACGAGCGCGGTTGGCAAATGGTTCCCCGTGGCAGCATCCGTCGTGTGACGCAAAAAATTTAGTGCGGTTGATGGCCCATAACAAAATGTAAAGCGTCTCTCTTTGCCGGCCGGTTGCTTGCGAGTACAATGGGCCTCAGGGCCCGTGGCGGTGCGGACCGCCGTTCGGGTGCGTCGTCCTCGGGTCCCTGGTCTGACCAAGGGCTTTTTCAGGGGGGCTACGGTCAAACATGTACGATGAGGGTTCGTCACAAAGTCAGTCTTCGGCAGGTTCTGCGCGTAAAGATCGCGACCTGCAGGAGACCATGATGATCAACTCGGATCAGGATACGGCACCCGATCGGGAGGGAAGCGTGCCGGAGCAAAAAAAGCGAATCGGGCGCTACCAAATTGAACGGGTTCTCGGAACGGGATCGATGGGGGCGGTCTATCTTGCCCGGGATGAGATGCTCGACCGACCGGTGGCGGTGAAAGTTCCGAAATTTCCCGAGGGCTCCGGGGAGGAAGTGATCAAGCGATTCTATCGCGAGGCCCGTTCCGCAGCGGCGATTTCACACCCGAATATCTGTGCGATTTATGATGTGGGTGAGGATGAGGGAACGCATTATATCGCCATGCAGTACGTCGAAGGTCACTCGCTGGCCGATTACGTCGGTTCCCGCCGACAACCACAAGATGAGGTGGCCCGTGTGGTCCGTAAAATCGCCCAAGCGATGCACGAAGCGCACGGATACGATTTGGTGCACCGGGATCTGAAGCCGGACAACGTCATGATCGACCACCGCGGAGAGCCGGTGGTTATGGACTTTGGTCTAGCGCGACGGAGTGGCAATGAGGATGTAAAAATCACCCGCGAAGGCGCTATTTCCGGCTCGCCGGCCTACATGTCACCCGAGCAGCTCGGAGGCAAAGTCTCGGATGTCGATCCCAGATCGGATATCTATAGCCTGGGAGTTCTTTTTTACGAAGCCCTTACGGGTGAACTTCCGTTTGAGGGGGGCGGGTCGATTGTGGCATTGATCACGGAAGTGATCTCAAAGGACCCGAAGTCGCCAGATGCGCATCGACAGGAACTGGATCCTCGAATTTGCGCTATTTGCATGCGGGCAATGGCAAGAAATCCGGAAGATCGTTTTGCGACAATGCAGGAGTTGGTCGCGGCATTGGACCAATTTCTCAAAGAGTTTCGTGCCGAACCTACGGTCAGTGGCACGAGGCTCGGCGAAGTGGGCTCAGCGCACGAGGAAATTGAAATTGCCTTGGATGGCGAGCAAGATAATCCTGTAAAGTCTGTTTCGGTAGTCGACGGCATGCGGGAAGACTGCAGGAAAGTACGGTTATACCTCCAGCGAAGAGAGTTCCAGCAGGCCATTGATTTATTAAAGCGGATTGCCGAAACCCGAGGCGTAGGGACTGCGAAGTATGCCGAATGGGCTGCTCGTGAGTTGCCGCGGGTCCGGTCAGTGGCCGCCGCAAGCGAAGAAGTATCGGACGATACGGCTGTCGTTCCAGAATTGGCGCCCCTCGAGGATCGCGAGGAGGATGTGCTCTGGCAAGAATCACCCGCCGACCTGTCCGCCAGTGCGGAACTGCGTCCACGCGAGCGTAGTGCAGCGGAGAAAAAGCCCAATAGAATGGCCATTACGATGGGGGTGGTCCTTCTCGTGGCCGTCATCGCTGTCACGATATTGGTGGTGGTGAGCCTTTGATGGGATGAGAATCAAGGAGATTCGCCGGAACTGGCCGATCAGGGGCGGCCCGCGAAACTTCGGTCTGCTTTGTGGGTTTAAGGAAGGGTACGGATAAGTTTCTGTTTGTTTGAACCTCAATCGAGAGGAATGCCGGAATGATTCAACTCTGCCGGGTCTTATGTTTGTTGTTATTGTTGGTCGCTCTGCCGCTGTCGGCGGACGAAAACGATAATTTCGATGAGTTTGATCGAGAGGATCCGCCACGACCTGCTCACCGTCGCGGGCCCCATTTGCCGCCACCGCTCGAGGGATTCGATAAAGATGGTGACGGGATGCTTTCGCACGAAGAAATTCAGGCGATCGCAGAGAAGCTCAAGGGGCTTGATCGCGACGGTGACGGATACGTCGATCCGCGCGAATTAGCAGCGTTGTTCCGGTCGCCGCGCCGCCCGCGAGATAACGATTTCGATCGCCCCGATAATGGTCGAAATCGGAACCCGAGCGATGGGGAATTTCGGCGTCCGGTCCCCCGCGACGATGATGACCGATTTGGGGGCCCGCCTCGCGGACGACGACCACCTCCGAATCGATTTGAGGAGGATTTTGACGACCGCGATGAGAGTGATGGCCGGTTTGATCGCTCCGATCGCAGGCGGCGACCGCCTCCGGGTCAATTCGACGATGAGGGGTTTGAAGACGACTTCGATAATGACCGCCGATTTGAGGATGAAGATGATTTCGACTCGCGGGAAGAAGACGCGGATTTTTCAAATCGACGGCGACCTCCGGAGCGGGCGAGATCCCGGTCCGACGACGACGAAGGCCCGCCACGTGGCGAAGGGCGCGATCGTTCGAACGTTGATCGGTTGGTGGATCGGTTGTTTCGAAACGATGCAGATGGAGATGGACTCCTCTCAGTTGATGAAATTCCTCCCAAACTACGTGGACATGTGCGGCAGGCGGATCGCAATCAAGACGGTATGATCGACCGCCGCGAGTTGGAGCATTTTTTATCTGACCGCAATCGTTAATTCCGCATTTGGTCGGAGTAAGATGATATGACCGTCGTGGTTTGGGGCCTCATTGCGTTGGGAGCGGTTTGGGTACTGGTCGCCTGTGCGGGCAGTGGTCCGGTGCTTGCGATGCGCAATGTCCAGTTACAAGCAACTGCGGGTCGCGCCGCAGAGGTACTGCTTGAGAGGGTCGTCGCGACAGGTGCAGTCGATACCCCGTGGCTGTCGCTCAACGCATTCGATCCGGTCGCAGCCTATCAAGTAGAGCGTATGGCCGGTATTGCGGGTCTGGTTGCTTGGCAAAAGAGGGGCGAGCGAACCTACGTGTGTGCCTATCTGTTGGCCAATGGAAACGTTCTTATCGATATTGTAACGATTTGTGAGCAGGGAATGCTCACCACCGGAAAATCAAAAGATAGTCAGTTGCTACCGACCCCGCCGGGCAGTTATCTCCAGAGTTTTACGGCCACGCTCGCTGTGCTCTATCGCCGTCATCAGGAGGGGTTGCAGGCGTTGGCGCGTCTTGCGGGCATGACTCCTCTCGCCGGTGAAGAAGAATTCGAGAATGATTTCGCGGACGCTCTCGAGCGGCAGTCGGAATTTATCCGTTCGCTCGCACTTTGGCCTATGCGGATACCGTGGTGGTACTTCGTACGGCGCGGACAGCGACATGAGAAAACGGTGGGGCAGCTTATGAGAGCAGGTAAGGTTTAGCCGTCTTCCTGTGCCGATCGCATGATCTGCTGGATGAGGAGCGACAGATTGAAATCGGCATAGTTGCTCAGTTTCATTTTTTTGTTTCGCGCGACCGACCGTGCTCCATTGCTCGGCGCCTCGTCGATCGCACGGTCAAACCGTGCCGCTACCTTCTGTACCGATTCTCGTCCTTCATTGTAAAATGTTTCGGCATCTCGGCCTCCGCTCTTTACGGCGTCATCGATCTGTTCCGCATCGAGGGTCGATATTTGGTCTCTTTTAGGGGCTTCGGCGGCCGCATATTCCCGAAGTCTTCCTGCCCACTCTAAAATTCTTTTTGCTTCGCGCCTCTGCCGCTCATCGCCACCCCGCATTTGTATTGCAATGTCGGTAAGTGTGATAAGTTGGCCGACTGCGTCAGAGTAGTCGCGGGAGCGATAGTTGCTCCAGATAATTCCTTGAATGGCAATGGGACTTTCTCCGCAGTCTTCAAAACGCATGATCGCGTCGCGGTAGTTTTTAAGGCGGACTTCGGCAAGGCCACATAAGAGTTTTGGTTCAGGTTCCTCCGCTGAGTCCCCATCGAGTTCATCTACCAGTTGAATGATTTCCAGTGAATTAATTGTCGTTTTCCGTAGTTGGTCAGCCAGTGCCTTCATTTGTTCGATGGCATCCGGACTGAGTCTCGGGGGGACGACCTTTCCGGGCATAATGACGCGCGACGTTTGGGCGCCATTGGTTTCGTTTGCAAGGTACTTGCGAACGAAATCGCTTACTTCTGCAAGTGTGACGTTTCGGTCAGCGTCTGTATCTGCATCACCTCGATAGGCTGCCCCAATTGCATTTGCAAAAATACCCTCCCCGCGATCCACTTGCCCTCTCTCGTTGGCGCCACAACTGGTGATCACCCGGAGTGATTTGAGAGCGGGCCGAGACCGATCCTTTTCAAGTAACAGGATCTGCTCCTCGCTCGACGGTTGTTGGCGTAAATCGGCGCCGCTCCCCTCGTGACAGGTGTCGAGGAATAAAACCGTATCATCCGCCGAACATGTCTCAATGTTTTCGATGAGCCAAGCGAGGGGAAGCCCTGTGTTGGCTGCATCGAGAAGTTCGAAATCGGTTGTTGCCAGCTGCGGTTGATTGTTGCGATCAATATATGCGTGTCCTGCGTAGTAGACGAGAAGCTGATCGCCCTGCCGTATTTGCCGAAGAAAGCTCTTGATATTTGATTTGAGTTCCGTGCGAGACACGTTCTTTAGCCTGAGGGCCTGGTCTTCGGGTATCCGGTAGCGCCGAATCAGGGTGTCCACAACGTTGTCTGAAGCGGGGCCAAGATGCGCGACCGGGCTAAGTGTGCGATCATCGTATTTATTGAATCCCAGTACGATCGCCCAGCGCTTGCGATCAGCTCGCCTCTCTGCCGTGAGTTGGCTGATAACCGGGTTATCCGAGTCGGTGTCATCGTAAGTGAGGGTCACCATATCGGTCGGTTGAAGGTCTTCAAGCGTCACCTGCTCGGGCCCGAGCGTGACGGCTACGGATTCTGGAAGATGAAAAGATGCAATACGGGAATCGCTTCCCTGAAGTTGGATTCGGAGGCGTCGTGTAGCCGGAGTAATTTTAAGAATCGACCCTTCTCCTTTGCTTGTTCGCCTCGCATCGATTGTTTGCGCAAGATTATCGTGGTCTACTGTTACTTGATCGCGATATTTGAGGTCGGCCATTGAAAGTTTCCGATCGCGGATATTTCTTCGGCCGTTGACGATTATTTCGCATGTATCTCCCAGTCGAATGGAGCGTTTTTCGCCATTACTTGTGCGAACAATGATCGTTCGATTTGCAACATCGATGTCTTGGATTTCTCCTCTCGTTGTGAGTTGACGGGTGACCCGGATCACGGAATCATGTTGAGCTTGACGATCATCGGTTTGCTTCCCATTCTCAAAAAAGACGTTGTGGCTGAGTTGAACCTGATCGCCGTTTTTAAGTAGGCCTGCAGTATTGTTGTTTTGCGACCGTCGCTTTCTGTCATTGATTTCGATCACAATAGCTTCCGGTAGGAAAATCTTAATCAAATCGTTATCGAACGATCTACTCTTGATGACGAACGCATTGTTGTCCGGTTGGACATCGACAATTTCTCCAGTGTCTTCGATGGGTCGGGAAATATGAATGATCTGGATTTGTTGCCCCGTCGTGCGATCGAGATCGACTTCGGAGCGAACGCTATCCCCGACTTTAAAGAGGTGCATGCCGAATTCAGGAGTTTTGAGATTTAATCGCTCGTCATTGATAGTGATCTGATCGATCGAGCGGATGTTCAATGTTTGCGGGGCGTTGATCTGGTCGCCGACCATTTCATGCTTTTTGTCCGTAGCGTTCGGACCTTTAATGATGATTCGGTCAGCGTCAATCACAAACTTTCCGAGCGTCATGTCCGGTGTGGAGTCATCCGATGCCGGAGATTCGTAGATTTGCACAATCTCACCGTGAATTTCCGGTAATCGCTTTACCTCGGGTGGTGGCGGCGGTTCAAGGAACGGAAGGCAGACGACTAGTAGCAAGCTAAGGACTAAGCTGCACACTGCCACGATGAGAATTTTTTTCCGCCTCTTTTTTGATTCGGCTTCGAGAGCCGCTGCTTCCTCTTCGGCTTTTTCGGCTGCAGTCATTCCCGCCTGCTGCCCCATGCCGAGTTTGAGATCGCGAATCGCCTCCTCGGCATCCCGATAGCGTTCTTCGGGGTTTTTTATCACGAGGCGCTCGATGACATGTGCCAAGTCCTCGGGTACACCCTTCAGAACGCGACTGATTTTTGGAATGTGCCGGTCTGGGCCGGCATGCCACATCATCCAGGCGATTTGTTTATCCGATCCAAATGCCGCGAATCCCGGAAACAGCGATTCAAAGGCATTGCCACACAACAATTCGTACATGGCAAAGCCGAGCGAATAGAGGTCGCTGGCCGGGCCCACCGGGCCGAATCGTTCGGGGTCAACGCGTTCGGGGGCAATATAGCGAGTGGTTCCTTTAAACAGACTCCCCTGATCGTTGGTTGCTCGTTGCGCGAATCCGAAATCTGCCAGTTTTATCCAATTGCGACGGTCAATGAGCAAATTGCTCGGTTTAACGTCACCGTGAATAATGTTGCTCTTATGTAAAAAATCGAGTGCCTTGAGTCCGCAGATCAGTCCCATGCGCACCAAATCCAAGTCGAGCGGCTTGCCTGCCGCGCGCGTTTGCATGGTGTCTTTCATGAGTTCCAGAATCAGCCAGCCGCGTTCACGATCAATATCGTAAATCGTTAATACGTTGGGATGTTCCAGTGATGCGAGTGTCTGAGCCTCATCCCAATACAGATTGAGTTGCCTTGGATCAGCAAGAAAATGCGGATGGATTTGCTTGATCGCCACATCGCGAGCGAGTTCTTTGTCGCGCGCACGGAAAACAGAGGCAAAGTCTCCCGATGCAATCTGGGCGATAATGTTGTAACGCGCGTGTGGCTGCATGCTGAATACAGTAATAGTATTTAATTGTTATATAGCAGTGCGTGCAGAAGCGTTTTGAGTTCCTCGTCGCTCGGAAGGGACGCGTCGTTCCTCGTCGCTCTGCGGAGTCCGGTTACCCCCTGGTCAGTTTTGTCGAGATCAGCCGCATTGAGTTGATACAAAACCAACCGGTAGTTTTGTTCTTCCTTTTCAAAATCGCCTTGACTCCTCGCAAGCGCTGCATCACGCAGTAGCTGTTGATACTTCCGCCACGGGCCTTCCGGAGGCCCGAAATATTTGGCTTTGATTTTATCACGAATATGTTGCTTTGTCTCACCTTGAACGCTTTGGTTTGTTTCGCTATCTATCATGAGCATCGCGGTGGAGACAACGAGACTCATGATGATTACAGCAAAAACCAGCCAGTCATTTGATTTTTTCTTCTGCTTCTGATCGCTGTCTTGATCTTCACCGGCCGAAAGGCTTAGTTCGGGGAGGTCTCCGCCGGGCCCGACTTCAAGTCGTGACTGTGCCGGTTCGGCCGCTATTAATTCAGCGACCCGTTTATTTTTTTTTGGTGGCGGCGGGGGATTGGCAGGTGAAGCGGTTATCGGTGGCGGTGAAACCGACCTTTCTGTCGCCATGTCACTCGAGTTGGTGTCAGTGGACGCAGTTGGTGGAGGCTGTGTCGGCATGTCCGTCGTGTTGGTCAGGGGTGGCGCCGCGACATGGCTGGCTGTCGGGAGTGGGGTGGGACTGACTTCATCATGCCCGGAGTCTCCCCCCGGTGTTGGCCCAGTGACGGACGGCACAGGTGGTGGTTGACTGCGAGAAGAGGGTTGACCGGACTTCGGCGCTTGAGGTGCCGATACCCAGATTCGCCCCTCGCAATGTTTGCACTGCGCATACTGCCCGGCTAACTCGTCGGCCAGAGAAAGGCTCCGGTTGCAACGGGGACAATCAAGCTCAATTGCCATAGTGCGTTTCGCTGTGGGTTAATTTAAAAATCCAACCGCGTTTATCAAAAATGGTCCCAGGATAATTAAAACAGTTGAAAGCATGATGAGAATTCCGGGTAACAGCATGTTGACTCCCGCCTCGGCTGCAATCTTTTCGCCGCGTTGTGTCCGCTTGATCCGAAGCACATCTGATTGAATGCGAAATACCTGGGCGAGGGGCGAACCGAGTTGCTCCCCCTGGATAATCGACGAAATAATACTCGAAATTTCATCGTCGGCCAGACGTGACTGCATGGCCTGGAATGCATCGGTGCGAGTCTTTCCCATTTGCATGTCCGCCAGCACGCGGCCAAACTCAAAAGCCACGGGATGTCCCTCGAATTCCTGGACGCCCTGGCGAAGTGCGTGAAGGAAGGTCGAGCCCGCCTCCATCAGGAGCGTCATAAGGTCGAGCAAAAACGGGAGGCGACGCTTGATCAGTACGACACGATAAAGTGCGCGATTTCTTAGGTGGAGTCGAAGAATCCATGCGGTTGCGATAAACCCCATGAAAGCCAGCGCAATCCCAATCTCACCGAATGAGCTGACAAAAAACCAGAGATAAACGGGTGTGAGCACCGCAGCAAAAAACTGGAGTTTCCCCAAATACTCTTCGGGTAGCCAAAAACGAGGAAGCCCCGCCGCATTGATTTCCCGTGCGATTGAAGGGAGAGACTCGGCGAACATGTTGCGGTTGATGCGGGCAAAAAGCTGGATCGCGGGTTGAAAGGTGCGGAAAACCTGATCAAGCCGGCGGAGTTCATTCACACGGTTAATATCGAATCGCCACTCGTTTTTCTGTTCCAGGTCTTCCGAGGCGAGGGAGCAGATGATCCACCACCCTAGAATTGCCAGACCGGTGGCGATCGCCCCGCTCGCTATCAGGCGGACGATAAGCAAGTCGGGTGCTGCAGAATGAAGTTGCATTTCGGGAGACATGCGGATTTTCTCTTGGAAAAGCTAGATATCGGGGTTCAAGATGTGTCGCGCCCACAAATAGGCAATGATGTTCAATACAATCGAAGCCGCAAGGAGCATTTGTCCGATCGTGGTGCTGAATAAATTGGAAACCGCTCCACTATCGAGGAAGTAATAGGCTGCCAGGATAATGAACGGGGCAATGGCCATGTAGATGGCACTTTTTCGGGCCATTGCCGTATCGGATTGTACCTTCCGCTCCAGGCGCTGCAGTTCGCGTACCGAATGTGCGATGCGGTCCACGGTCTCGTTGAGTCGGCCGCCACTATCACGACTTGCAAGAATTGCGGCAGCAAACAGAGCAAAATTCTCGCTGCGGAGACGTTCTTTGGCTTCCTGAAGGGCACGATCGAGCGGCTTGCCCATTTCGTAGTCGGTCATGATGTACCCAAATTCACTCTTGATCGGTTGGGGGGAGTTGTCTGCCAGCATCTCGACTGCCTGGGGCAATGAAACGCCGGCTCGGATGGCGCTTGAAAGAGAAACCATTGCGTCGGCAAGCTGGTCTTCAATTTGGTCGCGTCGTATCTGCGCTTTCCGTCTCAGATACCACCATGGGCCTGAAAAGAGCAACAGGGTGCTTAGGAATCCGAAGATGAGACTCCCCAGCAAGAGGGTGAACACGAGGAAAATGACAAGCAGGCCAATCGACCAGAGAATAAGTCCGAGCCGTAGTTTGCTCGTGCTTATCTGAAGACGGCGGAACTTATCAGAAAAATCAGCTTCGAGATAATCGATGCCGCGCAAGTAGTACGGTTTTGACGCATATGAAAAAAGTCCCACACCTGCGCCCACAAAGAGCGAGGAGGCGAGAATGACAATTTCATTGGGTGATGAATTGGCCAGGAGCATGGACGACTACGCCAAAAAATGCAGGTTATGTTACCCGAAGGGCTCGTTTGAGGAGAGTGTTTCCCCGTTAGTCGATGGTTGATTTGCGGATTCATTGTAGTTTTCGTACAGGAAATCTAAATCGATCAGGTTTTTATCAACCAGGCTATCAATGAAACTCGGAAGATATCCTGTGGGCCGCAGCGAACTGGAAGTTTGTCGGATGTTGTAGATATCGGTCGTGTTCGCACGCTTGGTATCCGGATCGATCCCTGTGATCTCGGCAATCTGGGTTACTTTTCTCTGCCCTCCGGGCCAGCGGTCAATGTGGACAATCAGGTCGATTGCGGACGTTACCTGTCGGTGGATAGAGATTACGGGGAGATCGGCAGCCATCAGAATGAGGACCTCAAGTCGCTCCAAAACCTCATCTGCGCTGTTTGCATGGAGGGTGGTCATCGATCCGTCGTGGCCGGTGTTCATCGCCTGAACCATGTCGAGCGCTTCACCACCGCGACACTCACCGACCAGAATTCTATCGGGTCTCATTCGAAGCGCATTGGTGACCAAGTCCCGGATGGTATATTCCCCTACCCCCTCGACATTGGCGGGCTTTGATTCAAGGGTTACCACATGTTCTTGATGCAGTCGCAGTTCCGTGGTGTCTTCGATCGTGACAATCCGTTGCTTGTATGGAATGAAACTGGAAAGAATATTAAGGAAGGTGGTTTTTCCCGTGCCAGTACCCCCACTGACTAAGATATTCCGACCGTCAATCACCGCCGAGCGAAGAAATGTTGCCGCTGACCTGGAGATGCTTCCAAATTCAATAAGGTCATCCATTGCCAGACGCTGAATGGGGAATTTTCGTATCGTCAGGCACGGCCCCTTAATTGCCAGCGGCGGAATGATGGCATTGACGCGGGACCCGTCAGGAAGCCGAGCGTCAACAAGCGGTTGGCTTTTGTCGATTCGTCTGCCAACTTGGGCTACGATCCTTTCGATGATCGCTTCGGTTACCTTTTCGGAGAGAAAACGCCTTCCGGAGTTTTCGATAATGCCGTCGCGCTCGACAAAAATCTGATCGCTCTGGACCACCATGATCTCGGTGATCGTCGGTGCCCGCAGTAGATCCTGTAAAGGCCCGAACCCGAATACGGTATCTTTGAGATCTTTCTTTATTGCACGAAGGATAAGATATTTGCGTAATTCGCCATGAAGGTGGGGTCGCACGAGATGAAATGTTTCGGCAAACTTTTGTTCTAAAGTGCGAACACGACTGCTCACATCCGGCAATTCGTTTAACGCCAACTTCTCCCGGATAAAGGTCAGCAGGCTATGAAGCTCCGTTTCTCGTTCCGGTACGAGTGTAGCGGGAATATCAAACTCGTTGCTGGTTAAGACCGCAAGGTCAAAAACGACGTCGTCCTCACCCGTTTCCAGGATCAACTGATTGACAAGTTGGTCGCGAAGTGTGATGCCTGTAATTTCTTCGAGCAACGCTTCGTTTTGATCGCCAAAAAGGTTGAGGTCCCGGCAGACATCCTCAATATTGTTTTCCAGGAGAATGATGCTGTCTTGCGTTGCGCCCCGCTCACCCTCGAATTCGTAAAGATCGAGTCGTTCCAGAAGCTTTTGATGAATATCGAGTTCAAGTTTTGCCATTTGACGACGCAAATGCGACTCGATTTCTGTCTGGCTATAGCTCGATTCTGTTTCGCGTTGAAATGAAATCGTATAAGGCCAGATTCGAATTTTAGCGCCCGGCGTAAATGAGGCCGACTGACCACCAAGGATTTCCGTTTCTCCGACGAGGCAGCTGTTGATGCCCAGATTTTCAAGCTCGAGTTGTTCGCCGACCAGGCGCACGACCGCATGCTCGCGCGACACAAGTGGACTTGTGAGGACAATGTCGTTGGACTGGTCGCGGCCAATTCGGAACTCAGTTCCCTCGAGTTCGAGCATTGAGCGGCGGCTTTCACTGATGCGATTGAACCAGACTTTCATCAAAATTCCCTCGGCACGATTGGTTAGCGACTATCGGGGTTTGCCGCGTGTATTTTTAATCGGAGCGGTTTGAATTTGCTGGTCGTAAGATAATTCATTAACTGCGGCATGCCTTTAATGTCTCTTCCAGATTCGCTGGTCGCCTTGAGGGTCACCCGATTTTCACTGTTTCCTCTGCCGCCCTGCTGGTCGACGATGTCGGTAGACCCCATGCGGTTGCCCACTGCGAGGACATCGAAGGGGCCGATCCATTGACGATTGCCTTCGAGTGCGGTATCCGAACTCTGGCCTCGTACGCTCGGGATATAGAATGATATTCGCGTTTCCCCCGGTATGATTTGCGAGGTGTTCGTGGTGCGGGTATCGATGGGTACCGATATGGCCGTTTCTCCGCCGATTAGGCGAAGTTCGTTTGGAGCAGTTCGGAAATCGTTACGCAGCAGCAAGCCCCCCTCTTCATAGTCGCGAATCGCCTTGCGGCCCTCAATCGCATCGATGTCTGACCAGACGAGGGCATATCGTTTCAAGTTACCGACATATTCTTTAGGGATCGAGATTTTTTCAAAGTGATTTTTGCTTAGCGGTGTACCGCGCTTGATGTTCGCGTTTCTTTTGACTCCGATGAACGAATCGTGCGCAAAATCGCGACTCTTTGTGAGGTAATACATGTTGAATGCAAAACCTACGAGTCCCAAGACAATTGCGATAATCAGTCCCTGAATGCCCTTCATGTCTTTATCCCGTCGTGTGGATTGTCAGTCGAATTAAACTAATCTGTTTGATCGTATTGTTCCATATTGATGATGCCATGCCAGCGAGGGATTCGTTCGCTGGGGGATGAGGAACCGTCCCGTTGAATGTGAACGGTCGCCTCTTCAACGCGATCTCCCATTCTGCGGGTGTAGATGCCGCGACCATGATCGCTCGATACATTCCATGGAGTGCCCTTTTGCCATTGCTGCTCGGCAAAATAACGGTCGAAGCTTGCAATCTGTTCAGAAAGTTTGCTTTGGCTTGAGAAAGCAACAATCGAATCGCCGCCGCGTGTATTAAGTTGCAGTATCTTGAGAACTTCGGGGGGCAAGGAGATCGATGAGATATTTCCGCTCTCTGTCCCTTTCCCGATCGCACGTATCTTCCACTCGTTGACTGCTGACGGTAGCGCAAAACCCCAGGAGACAACGCGTGCGGTGCGTACCATTTCAGGGGTCACGGCGGCAGAGAAGTCAGTCGCAGGGCATCGCAGGCCGACGAAGAGAGGAAGGGTGGGACTCGCCTGACAAACAAGAATGCCCTCCCCCGGCGCACTGCAAGCGGACGCGGAGAGCGTATTGAGCAAACGGGATTCTTCGGCACTAGGCGCGGTGACGGGAGAGGGACTCGCGACCGCCATTCGATAACACGCCTCTTGGACCCGCTGTTGGAGCATCTCATCACTGCCCGCATAGTGTTCTTGGTAAAATGCAAACGGTGCATCGGCAAAGCGAATTGTCATCGGTTTGTCCGAGTTCAATATGGCAGCGTCGGCGGGCCTCGTGGTTACGGCTTGAGAATCGAGGCCGGAGAACTGCACAAGGTATTGCCCGATATATAAAAACAGTGCAAGGATCGCCAGGGTCAGTATGGTTTTGATCGCACCCTGGAGCGCGTCCACAACCCCGGAAACCGACCACGATCGATTGGGGTTGCCCGGGGATGACGTCTCATCGCTAGGAGTCACTGCTTTGGATTGGATATGACGGGTGTCCATGACTTCCTATTATAACGTGCAGCAGCGGAGCAGGCGCGGCCAGAATGCCTGTGGGTATCTTGGGGGCAACCTCGCTAGAAACCCGACTGGTAGGCTTCTAATTGCTGAATGACCGGGTTGAGGATTTGCTCTCGTCGTTGAAACTCCGTTGTGGCCATCGAAAGTTCATTTTGGAGTTCACTGATTGTTTGCTTGAGGCTCGCGATGGTATTGGTGTCTCCGGCTTGCGTCGCGGCCTGTAAGTTCATCTGAGACATTTGTATCTGCTCGTTGACTTGGTCGATATGGTCTTGGACCAAACCGATCGCATCTCTGAAAAAGCTGACGTAACTTCCCGCGAGCGAATGCGGTAGGTTTTTCTCTGTCTCCTTAATTGCTCCCGTTTCGACACGCAGGTCATCGTCGTCCTCGATTTTTAGCACGTGAGGGTCGACGTGACTCTGCCGGATGGCGTCTGCATCTGAACTGATGAAACTACTGATTTGGGGCATGAATCCCGGTGGATGCGGCAAAAGGCCACGATACTGCCAAGTGTATACTTCCGGGTCATGGTATCGGCCTTCGTTGTATTTCGGCCATAGGCTATGTTCCACGTGAAAGCCACCGAGGGGCAGAAGATTGTCTGCCATTAGAGCAACATTGGTATTTACCACCGAGTCTGTGTACCCCGCCCAATCGTTTCCAAATTCACTCGATGCGATGCCATTGTCTTCGCCATAAAGCACCTGTGTCCGTCTGCCGACGTTGTTTGAGAGCCTGGTATTCCAGAAGGGAAAACTATTGTCCGTTATGTAATGTTTCGGATTGGAGTGCATCGTCTTCAATCCATTGGGAAGCAGAGGTAATTTCCTCGCAACGTCGGATTGCCCTTCCAGGACCCCGCGTTTAGGATCGAGTAATTGCGTATCGACTCGCAACGATCCATAGTCCGAGCGAACGGCAGAGGCAGAAGCAAGGTCGGGAATACTCAAAGGGTGCCCCGCCGAGGCGTTCACGGTGAGCGGCTTGTCTTCCGAATGGTTCGGCTGCCTCCAGAAATTTGATTGATAGTCGGGATTCGGTAGATTGCTTGTGCGCGGGTCCCGGGATCGCCAGGCAACTTCCCGCGCGGCACCGAGAAGTCGAAGTTTCCACATGCCTGTAAAGCCCGCGTTAATAATTAGGGCAAAAAGCAGCAGGATCAGCGGTAGTCCCATCACCATTTCGAGCGGCGCTAGTCCGCGGCGAGAAGGCAGGCGCGAAGCGGTCATTGAGGGACTCAGCGCGGACCGGGTCCGGCGGAGGCGACATTTCGGGCATCGGTAAGGTGGTTGGGCGCTCATGGTCACTAGGGGTTTAACCCTGCCGTACAGGGAAAGTTCCGAAAATCGCCATTCTGACCCGGGAGGGATCGCCGATCCAGGCGAATTTCCGCCTGTTTTAACAATTTTTTCGATTCGATCCGCAGGGTAGCGGGGGGCGGAGTCACCTCAATAATGAGGCGGTTTCTCATCCGGAATTTCCCCCGGTGCGGCCGTCCTTTCAAACCCTTCAAGGCGAGCAGCACAATCCCGGAGTGCACGGCTGAGCGTATCGAGTTGTTCCTGCTGATCTCGGATGACCTCGCCGAGTTTATCGACAGTGGCTTCCTGGAAGGCGAGCTTGGTTTCTATCTTTACGAAACGTGCGTCATCCATAGATTCACCCTCCGGTGGCGTTGTGCGACTCTTCAAGGCAGCGGTCGACCGCATTGGCAATCTTCCGGCATCGGTCCATCATATCGGCGAACGCTGCAGGCGTGAGAGATTGATACCCGTCGGAAAGTGCCGTTTCCGGAGTCGGGTGTACCTCCACGATCAGGCCATCGGCGCCTGCGGCAATTGCCGCTGCCGCCATATCGGGAACCATGTAGGCATGCCCGGTACCATGACTCGGGTCAACGACTACTGGAAGGTGTGTTTTGTGATGGAGGTATGAGACAGTTGCCAACGGCAGTGTGAATCGCGTGTGGGATTCGTAGGTACGTATCCCACGTTCGCAAAGAATCACACGTCCATTGCCACGATCGAGGATATATTCCGCAGCAAGCAACAACTCGTCCACTGTCGCACTCGGGCCGCGTTTTAGCAGCACCGCCCGATCCACCGAGCCGACCGCTTCGAGGAGGCGATAGTTTTGCATGTTGCGAGCACCGACTTGAAGCACATCGGCGTAACGGGCTACGAGTTCTACATCTTCGGTGGCCACAACCTCTGTAGCGACTGCTAAACCGGTCATTTGCCGTGCCGCGTCGAGCAGTTTCAGCCCCTCCTCTTTCATGCCCTGGAAGCTGTAGGGACTGGTGCGCGGTTTGAAAGCTCCTCCGCGGAGAGCATGGGCACCAGCCTCTTTCACCGCTTTGGCAGTTTCAAGGATTTGGCTTTCGCTCTCCACGCTGCAGGGGCCGGCAATGATGCCGATTTGACGACCGCCTACTCTGAGGCTGCCCGCCTGAACCAAAGTTTTTTCGGATTTCACCTCCAGGCTGGCAACCTTATACGGCGCCGAAATAGGGACGACTTCTGCAACCCCCTCGCCGATGGCAAGCGATTCCTTGGTGCCGTCGCGTTTCACTCCGATTGCGGCAATCACGGTGCGTTCGGTACCGACAATCACGTGTGCTCGAAGCCCCAGGCTTTCCACTTGCGCAGTCATATGCGCAATCTGATCCTTCGAGGCGTCGGCTTTCATAACCACGATCATCTTTTTCTCCTCGACTAAGCTCGCGGGGCCCTTCACGTGGCAGACGTGATAAAAGCAATTTTAAGTGAGAGACTCACAGATCGATAGGACCATTGCGCCGCACCACTAGGGTAAAGAATTTAGGTAGTGGGTGACCTTCTGCTGTGTTTCGGGTCGCTGCAAGAGGATCAAGCGACGAGATGCCGGGTGCAAGGCGAGCTTCCCCTCCCCGCCCGCCGTCTGCCACGAGTCGGGGGCAATTTCCTGTCGGATCGAAGTGAGTAACGCTTCTCCACGCCTGACGGCTTCAGGAGGAACCGGGAGAAAATAAACCCGCAACTGCGGCTCGCAATCGGCCGGAAGCGTGATGAGGAACGTGTTGGCGGAGAGGGGGCGGAAGGCAAGTCCCAAAGGTGCCAGCAACTCTTCGAGTAGAGTCTGTAGAGTCGGCTCAGGTGTGCTGACCGAGATCGGGTGCGACGGAGAAATACCATTGCGGAGGAGTTGGAGTTCGTCGAGTATGAATTCCACGTCCGTTCTAGAGCTGAGTTGTCGCAGGTAGTCACTGAGCGGAACCGGTTGATCTGTCGTGCAGTTGATCGCTTGAGAGAGG
Organism: Planctomycetaceae bacterium; assembly: GCA_902630355.1. Taxonomy (GTDB): domain Bacteria; phylum Planctomycetota; class Planctomycetia; order Pirellulales; family UBA7805; genus UBA7805. The sequence goes on along the minus strand of CACOUL010000005.1, from coordinate 20,668 downwards.
GCGTGCTTAACGATGTTTGCGTCAACTGAGGGAGACAGCCTCTGAGTGCCACCACGGAAATCACTGAAAAAGCGGTGGAGGTTACCGTGGACGGCTGGCGTCTGCGAAACCAGCAGTGCGTTGCCGTTGATGGTGATCGTTCCCGCGCCCCCCTGCCCTTTCCATGTATCGGGATTAACAAATGACTTAATTAAATTGCGCGACTCCACTGCATCGCTCGAGAGCGGTACATCGTATGTCATCTCGCTGTATGACCGATCATCCGCATCCGGCAGAGTAATGAAAATGCGATCTCCCGTTTCGGTAGCGACCAAACCGAGCGGTGTGAGCATTTCGGCCAACACGTCTCGCAACTGTCGGGCATCTCCTTGATATTCGACCGGTGTATCCGGCGCGATGCCGGCCCGGCCGAGTGCCGCGAGATCGATTTGTATGGGCACTGCTAATAATTGGGCGAGCGTTGCGGCAGCACGTTTTAAGGAGGTTGGTTCGAAAGTGATCCCAAGTACTTCTCGAAGCATCTGATTTTTGAGCTGGTCGCTTGCCGGGGGTAAATGTTTTTGTGCCGTATCGCTGTGGTGCTGCTGCACGTCCCCGTCCCGGTGCGGTGTGTCCGTGGGCAGTTGCGATTCTGCTGGTGAGTCTGGCTCGGGGTTGTCCTCCTCAACCCCATGGGCGGCATCGTTTCGTGTGGGAGGCTCTGTGTGCTCTGTGTGTTGTAGTTCCGGCGCCGCTGCGCTGCGATCGTTCTGCTCTTGAGGAACCGTTTGATCGCGGTCTGCGGACTCGAGATCCGCTGGTGGTGCCACAGGCGTTGGCGGAGATTGAGGTGAGTTTACGGTGGGCGTGAGTGACGATTCGTTAAACTGTATTTTCTGTGAGGCCGGGTCGTTATCAGCTGCGTTGTGATCAGTTGGTAGTTGAAATGCCGACCATACACCGATGGCGAACAGCACCCCCACCGTTGCGGCGACCGGCAGTAGGGCCCACTGGGGCAGCTTCATCGCGGGGCTGCGAGGAAGCGTGGGGACCGTTGTCTGTGTCTGATGTGCTGCGGTCTCAGGTTGGCCGGCATTCCCCGTCAAATCGGCTGAGAGGCCTTCCTCAGTTGGAGGTTCAGTCGCGGCCTCGTGAATTACTGCCCCTGCGAGGGCGGGCATTTCAATCTGCACCATACTCTTGCATTTAGGGCAGTTGAGGATTTGCCCGATCGCCTCTTCACGTTCGACGCGAAGTTGCGCGCCGCACGTGACGCACTGCATGGTAAAGGCTTGAAACATGCGCTAAGAACCTCTTCTCGTCCTTCTGCCCCTCACGATAGTTTATCGAAAAAGCCCCAAGCCGGCGAATATTAATTTCCGTCACCGTAACGTAACGCCCCAATGCTTCGGCAGTCGCCTTCGATTCGCAGCAGAAAATTTGGTAATTACGTGCAAATGCCGCAGGCTACCCGAGTCTGTTTTCGTGTGGCTACGGTACCGATCTTTTGCGATTTGCACAGTTCGATGTACCGTTGGGATCCGCTCCCGCTCACTTAAATTGTGTGGGGATTTTATCGCCTCGCTGTTTGGCGGCCTCTCGGGTCGTGATCCAGAGCACACTATCGCTGCCGATATCTCCACGGTCGATGACATAAATCAATTCTTGTGCGGCGTCCGAAAGGGCCACACCCTGGGTGGGATTCGCCCGACGGAGAATCTCCTCAAGAATTTCGACTGCAGGGCGATTCTGCAGATCGATCCCAAAGGATTGATTCTGAGTGATTCCCTCTTGTTCCAGATCGCTACCAAGGATTTGGATCTCGATGCCGACACTTTCCGCAAGTTGCGTTACCGCCTGAAGCAGGTTTTCCCGATCAAAAGAGAGCGTGGTCTGTAGCTTGAGCTTTTGATTCAAACTGACGGGTGTTTCTTCTGATTGTGGAATTGTTGTCGGTACGTGGGACTCATAGAGTAACAACTCCACCGCCAGCGCCAGATGCGCTGCGGCGTCGGGCGGGAGATGCGCGCGAAGAATCGCTTGGCGGCCTCGCGGACGATCTTGATCGTGCCGGGTGTATCGGGTGAGCGACCTTAGCATGTCGGGCATTAGGGCTAACGTTTGCCGACCGTAATCGCTCGGACGGAGGCCGAGGAGATAGGTGTTGAGCATCGTCGGGGCGTCTGAGAGGCGATTGTAAATTGTCTCGGCGACTGAGGCAGGTCGTTTATCGCGGGAGCAGTAGAATCGCAACTCGCAAAAAAAAGTTCGATCAAGGTTCAGGCTTACCGCTCCGGCCTGGATTGCCTCGCCCGGGCCAACAAGCCAGGTGGTAGCCGCATGTAGTGGTGCCCAGATACCGGAAAAGAGGGCGCTGCGTTGACTGCGAATAAAGTTTGCGTTGAAGAAGAGTTGAAGGTCGAGGCCATCGTCGGACGACTCGACGAGTGAGGCCAGTGGCGTCGCCGCCGCCCGCGCATCACCCGGCGTGGTCCCATCGAGTTGAGTTTCTTCCCCGAGCCAGTCAATGACTTGATGAATATCCTCGCGCCTTCCAACGGTGAAAATGTCTCGCTTGCCCGGGGGTTGGTAATAGCATTGCGAGCCGCTTAAGTGGATTGACTCGCCGTTATAGCTTTCGCGATCGGTTGTTTTCCATCGCTGCTTCAGTTGGTCGATAGGGTAGCCTGTGGTGAGATAGTAAACGGCTGCCGTTTCGATGTTCCCTCCACGTGAGTAGACCCCGAGGTCAATCCGCTCGATATCGCCGATCTCAAACCCGGACATGGCGATCAGCACATTGACCGCTGCATTGGCCGGTTCCCCGGCGACCGACCGTACGCCCGCCCACGATTCGCGTGCCAGACTTTGGCCATTGAGCATGAGGATCATCTGCGGACCCGGTGGTAAGTATCTCAGCCGGTGATTTGTGCCCTGCGTGGGTGCTGCCCAGAGTGTTTTCCCATCGTCTTCTGGTAGCGCTCGGTCGAGGGCATTTGGTGGAGGCGCAGTTTCCGGCATCGGTTCTGCAGTGGGACGTGGTGTTTGGCTGTTTGTTGCAGCGATCTGAACCGGAGGATCAAGCGATTTTTCCGTGCCGGAGGGTCGGCCCATTTCGACCGCTAGCCAGAGCCCAATCCCGCAAATGACCCCGAGCGTTGCCCAGAGAAGCGAACGTGTGCGGTGATCGCGTTTATGCCGCGAACTCCGTGGTGACGGATCATTTTGACTCACCTGCTCAAAGATGCGTGCTGCTTGCGAAGCATCACTGCTCGGCGGTGCTGCGTGAGGTGCGGGATGATCGCTCCCGGTCTTATCGGGGCGGTTTGCCGAGGGATCGCCATCGCTGGTGGCCGGGGCGGCCTCCTCGCCGCTTAATTCCTCAGGAGGTTCCACCGTGGCGACCGATTCGGTTGGCGGTTTGAGTTCGGATAGTTGCTGTTTGCGTCGCGAGGTGCATACGGCCAGGTAGCCCTGCAAGGCCGCAGTCGGCGCCCGCATTTTTGGTGCGTCTTCCTGGAGGATGAAGGTCCGCAGTGCTTCGGCGATTGTCGAGGCACTTTGGTAGCGAATTTTGGGGTCTTTGGCCATCATGTAGCAGACGATTTGTTCCACCTTGGCCGGGACGCCGTAGGATTGAAGCGATGTGATCGGCTCGGATCGATGCCGCTCCATTTTGCCTGAGACACCCTGGCCGCAGGCAAATGGAGGGCGTCCGCTCAGTATTTCAAAAAGCGTACAGCCCAAGGCATAGAGGTCTGCTGCCGCGGTTGCCTCCGGGCGTGCGCCGTACCGTTCGGGGGCGGCATAATCGAGGTCATTCACACTGAGAGCCGGGCGCATCTTTTTGGCCGAGAGCCAAGGGGGCGCGAGAAGGAGTTGGGCTGAGCCCTTGCGAGGAAGCCAGACAGTTTGTGGGCTCACGCCGCCGTGCAGCAGGCCATGCGAGTGGAGTATCGCCAGAGCCTCTGCGCAGGAAGCGATAAATGCCGCCGCCGCAGACACGCTCAAGCGACTGCCTCCGGAGAGGACTGTCGAAAGTGGCGTCCCTCCCGGATCATCGTAGACGGCCCGGCAAATCCCTTCGACGGAGAGAATCTCGCGCGGTATCAGCAGAGGAGCAGAAGAGAACGACGAGTCGGAAAAAAATACCTCGCACGCCTCGAACAATCCCGGCAACCCGCCCGAATCCCGCAAGGACCTCTCGTTGAGTTCCAGCAAGATGACCGGGTGCTGCGTCGGGACATGCCGGGCCCTCATCTGATACTCAAATGGTCCCCGGGCGACCGGTTCGAGAATAAGAAACTCATGCCAGTGAAAGAAAGTCAGGGCACCGGTTCTCAGCCCTTCGGCCTGGTACGACGTCAGAATATTTTGAGTGACGAGCCAGGCAGCGAGTTGTTCCGCATCCTGCGTCACCTGCGCCTCTTGCGCAGTGGTTTTCAGCCCTTCGAGTTGCCCGGCCGCGACCACGCCGCTCGTGTCGAGCCGATTCCAGAAGTCAGATACCGATTGCATAAATGCCCAGGATCACGATAAGGTTTGAGCAGCGGGACAACCCGCCGGATGATATGAGATGGAACACCTCGCCATGATATGCCGTAGTATGAAACACCGAACCGCTCGTTTCGGCCGGCCGCAAGAACAAATTATTTTATCATTTGGAGTCGTCGATGCAGGCACTTGATTCGGCTCAATTATACTTTTCCCGGGCAGCCTCCATGCTCGAACTCTCGGATCGAGTCACCGCACTGCTTGCCGGGGCCCATCGCGAGGTCCGGGTGCAGTTGCCGATCGAAATGGACGATGGGCACCTTGCGACTTTCAGCGGGTATCGCGTCCAGCACAATAATGCCCGCGGGCCGATGAAGGGGGGGCTGCGCTATCACGAGGAGGTGAATCTCGATGAGGTCCGGGCACTCGCTTCGTTGATGACCTGGAAGACGGCGGTCGTCGACATCCCCTATGGCGGCGCCAAAGGAGGGATCGCCGTCGATCCCCACCGCCTCAGCGATCGTGAACTTGAGCGGCTCACCCGCAAGTTTGTTTCCCGGTTGCATGAAGTGATCGGTCCCGATACCGATATCCCAGCGCCCGATATGGGAACCGATTGGCGGGCGATGGCCTGGATCATGAACGAATACAATAAGTTTGAGGGCTTCAATCCCGCGTGTGTGACAGGCAAGCCTGCGGAACTCTTCGGTATCCCCGGTCGCGAGGAGGCGACAGGTCGTGGCGTGGGGATTCTTTCGCTCAAATTGCTGGATCGGTTGGGTCGGCAACCTCAGCAGACCCGCGTCGCGATTCAAGGCTTTGGGAATGTGGGCCTTCATACCGCACGATTTTTGCAGTTGGCTGAGTGCCAAGTGGTCGCGGTCAGCGACCTTTCCGGCGCTTACTACAACCCGCAGGGACTCGATATCCAATCGCTCATCCAGTACACGCATCAGGGGGATGGAACGCTGCGGGGATACACGGAGGCGGACGCGCTCGGGGGAGACGAACTTCTGGGGCTCGACGTCGAGCTTTTGATTCCGGCGGCGATCGGCGGGGTGATCACGGCGGAGAACGTCGGTCAGATTCGCGCGCCGGTGATTGTCGAGGCTGCCAATGGACCGATCTGGCCGAATGCCGACGATCAACTGATCGAGTCGGGGGTAGTGATCCTGCCCGATATTCTGGCCAATGCGGGCGGAGTGACGGTGAGCTATTTCGAGTGGGTGCAAAATCGACAGCACTATAAGTGGGGCCTGGCGCGCGTGCGTCAGGAACTCGACCGGGCCCTTTCCGGTGCGTTTGAGGCGGTGTGGCAGTTGGCCAGTGATCGGAGCATCTCCCTACGGATGGCCGCGTACATGCTCGGTATCGATCGCGTCCGCGAAGCGGTGGACATGGGCGGCATCCGTTAGGATTGACCGCCGAGGCTGGCCGTTTGTGCGATGGCCCCGAGTCGCCGTTTCAGATCGGCAAGTTGTCGATGGGCGTCGTGCGGTGCGGTTGGCGTGGCCAGATCTTTGCGGAGTACGTGCAGGCCGGCGATCGTTGCGTCCAGCTTTCCGGACATTTCCTGCTCGCTACGCATCGCGTCCCGAAGCCAGAGAAGCCCTCCGCAGAGAAGCGTCATCTGACCGATCCAATCGAGCGAGAGCCCGTCCGTACCGATCGCTTCAAATCCGATAATCCACGATCGACTCAGCAGTCCTACGCCGAGCATAAAGAGAATCACGGCGGGAGTGCGCGGCAGGCCTCCCCTGCTTGAGCGGCGGATTGTTGCACCGACTCGTTCCGGCTCCGGAGCAGGCGAAACCGGTTCGACGCGCGCAGCCTCGGGCTGCCGGCAGGCCGCAGGCGTATCGACCCGTGTGAACGATTCCCGCAGGTCGCGGCTCTCTGCAAGAAGTTCCCGAACCTCCTCAAGCTCCTCCTCGAGTCGCTCCTCCCAGGGATCGAGATTTGCATCGCCCGCAGAGGCGGAGTAGCGGAGTCGGTTCCCGCAATCGGGGCAGAACATCCCGCCGGCCGGGTCGACAAGTGGGACCTGACCGCGAAGCGTTTCGACCTCGTGTTGAGGAGGAAGAATAATCGTTTTATCGCACTGTTCGCACCACATCGCACACGATGACTGGGGATATTGATAGATTGAGAAAATCGCCCTTCATCGTTTAATTTCGGCCATTTGGACGGGCCGCCGTGAGGGAAATGCTAGCATTCCGCCCCTCTGGCTACCGCTACGGTTGCGGCTTGGCAGGCCCGGGTCGCCAATCCTGGCGGATCCAGTCGACAATGAGGCCGATTTTTTCGTCGCTCAGCTGCTGCGACTCCGGTTTTCCTGGCGGGTTGAAGGCGGGCATCCGGTCATTGTGCTCGCCATAGATGTGCGCCGGATCGGCAATCATCTTGATCATCCAGTCCCTTGAGCCGTAGCCGGTCAGATCGGGGGCATCTTCCGCATCTTCAATTTCGCCCCAGCGGTGGCAGTCGGAGCAGGCGTAGGAATCGAACGCATCGGTAAAAGCCTCGCGTCCGGCCGCGATCTGCCCTGCCGTCTCTGCCTCTTGATCGAGCGTTTGCTGGTACGGGAGACGGGCATCGGCGGAGAGGGCAACGACGATCGCCTCGATTTTCTCCCTGCCCTCATCATCCAGGTCGGCCAGATCGTTTTGCACAAACTCGACCATGCCACCGTCTTCGGTTGCAATATTGGTGTTGCCGTAGTAGGGCGCGTCGGTCACGGTCCACGTTTCACGGTCGAGGTGGACTTTGGCAACCTCCTCCGGGTCAAGCATTCCAGCGATCCACTGCCGACTGGCAAAGCGGTAGAGGTTCGGTGCGCCATTGGGAACATGATCGCCGGTCTGCGGGGCGAGCGGGTGTACGGTGACAAACTCGGTATCCGCCTCCGGCCCCGAATAATCGTGGCAGGACGCGCAGTAGCGACCGAAAAGTTTAGGGCCCTGCGTTTTGGGATCGGCCCGCAGCAGCGCGAGCGCGCCGGTGGGAGGGATGCTCGGCAGATAGGCCTCCGCCTGCGGGTCCCACTCGACAGCCAGTTCTTTGATGCGTTCCGCTTCCACATCCGCGGCGTGGACTGCCTCGATAAAATTTTTGGAGGTCTGGTAGCGTTGGTACCGGGCGTATTGCTCCTGCAGGAGGTTTTCTTCTTCCTGATCATCTCCCGAAAAAATGGCAAGTTGTTCCGCTTGTTCTTTGCCGTGATACGGGCTGCCCTCCCCTGCCTTCCGTAGATCGATGGCAATCTGCTCAAAAGCCTTCTCGGCCTCGGCAATCTGCGATTTATCGATTCGCTTGGCGTAATAGTCTTCATCGAGTGCCAGGAGCGTCAGCACAGCGGAGCCGATCAGTACCAGGGCGATAAAGGCGACATTCAAGCGGTGGCCGGTCCGCGAGCGACCGACAAACGGCATCAAAAACATGAAGCCGACCAGTAGCCCCGGCAGCACCACGGCTCCGATCAACTTTCCGTACTCACCCGGAAAGTATTTGAGAAATTGGAAAAGAAATAAAAAGTACCATTCGGGCCGGGCCGCAGCGTAGTTTTCCGCCGCATCGGCAGGTGCGCCGAGTTCCGCGCGTGCCAGCCAGGCAAGAAGCACAATCACCAGCAGCACAGCCAGACAGGCGACCGCATCCTTGAGCACTTGATCGGGCCAGAAATCTTCCTGGTATCCCTCGCGGCGCCCGCTCAACTTGGCGGTGATTCCGTGACGGCGGAACAGCGCGATGTGAACCACCAGCAGTCCCACCAGCAAAGCCGGCAGCACGCCCGCATGGATTGCAAAGAACCGCGTGAGGGTTTGCGTTCCATAGTCGGCGCCCCCGACGGCAATCTCCGGGACCTCGCGGCCTACGCTCCCGGCAATTTCGGTCGCCACTTTCGTCGCCCAATATCCCTTTTGATCCCACGGCAGCAGGTAGCCGGTGAGCCCCAGGCCGAACACGATCAACATGAGCAGCAAGCCGAACCAGAAATTGACCTCGCGCGGCGCCTTGTAGGCACCATCGATCACGACCTGCAGTACATGCAGCAGCATCAGGATCATCATGATCTGTGCGGCATAATGATGAATACCGCGCAGTAGCCATCCGCCGTCGAGGTGATACTGCAGGTAATAGACACTTTCCCAAGCAGTCTGCGTGCTCGGGCTGTATGCCATCCAAAGGAAGATGCCAGTCACGACCTGGACGAAAAAGACAAAGACCAGCGTACTGCCCCAGACGTACCGCCAGCGGGAACCGCCTGGGATATTTTCGTAAAGCGTTTCCTTCACGACACCGCGGTAGCCGGTTCGGTGATCGATCCAATCGAGAATCTGTTTCATCGCAATACCACTCTTACGGAATGCTCAGGACGGGATCTCAATTTGCTGGCTTTTCCCTACTTCAAATCGCTTATAGTCGATCCACACTTCATCGCCTCGAATTTCCACCGCCAACTCGTCGAGTCCCCGGGGGCTCGGTCCGTAGAGCGTTTGGCCATCGAGCGCGAAGGCACTCGTGTGACAGGGACACTGATATTCTTCGGTCTCACCGTTGAAATCGACTGCACAGCCCAAATGAGGGCATGTGACAGCAAATGCCTTCGGTGGTTTTCCGTCGCCTTGCGGCGCCAGATACACTCCAGCGATCGGTTCGGGAGGGTAGAGGTTCCAAGCATCGCGGCGAGAGGCAATGACCTGGAAGCGTTGGGGCCGCGTACTCCCGGCCAGCGCGCCGAGTGTAGTGATGCGGATCATCCGGCCGCCCACGTTCCCTTTTCTTCGTAGTGGGCTGAAGAGCACGGCCAGGCCCGGGATCAACGGAACAACCGATACGAACAGGCCGATTGCGGCTGCCAAAACTCCCTTGAGGATTCCGCGACGCTTTGTCCCGCAGCACGGAGTGGGGACGTCGGACGAAGGGGATTGCGTTTCCATGAGAATTGCGTCAGGCAGGGAATTGTATATTTCGCAGGAGGGCCACTTCATTATAGCGAAGGATGCCGGCCAGTGTCCCTAGCGAAAAATAACGCATCTCGGGCCACGAACTTCCGTGTCGGCGCACCTCGTGGGCCGTCAGACTGCCGCCTGCATCGCTTCGCGCACTGCATCGAGGACTTTGGGCTGAGCGTCTTCAAACGGGCCGTCGATGCCCGCTCCTGCAGCGGCCCTGTGGCCACCGCCACTGAACTGTTGCGCCAACTGCGAGCAATCCACACCGCAGCGACTGCGGAAACTGAGCTTGAAATTCCCGGCCGCCTGTTCGACCAGGATTACCGCAAACTCAACGCCTTTAATTCCCAGCGTGAGGTTGATCAGGTCTTCTGTATCGCTCGGCACCGCGCCGGATTTTTCGAAGTCGGCCAGGCGGATGTAGGTGTGGGCCAACCGCCCGTCGAGGTCGGTCTCCGTGCGAGCCAGGACAATACCCCGCAACCGCAAGCGGCCTACGGTGTCCTGCTCATAAATATCGGAGTAAATCTCCTGCGGGACTGCACCCGCATCGACGAGTGATGCGGCAATCCGGAGGGCATCGCCACTGGTCGATTTGAACCGGTACCATCCGGTATCGGTCGCTTGCGCCGCAAACAGCGGGGTGGCCATCTCGGCCGTCAGCGGCACCCCTAATTGGTCGGCCGCTTCAGCCACCAAGCGGCCGGTTGCTTCTGCCGTGGTGTCTTTGAAATATTCGGCGCCCAGGTCATCTTCGCTCACGTGGTGATCCAGCACCATTTTGACCATCCGCTCGGCCCGCAGCACATCGCCCATCGGGCCCAGTTGTGCCCACGCGCTCGTATCGAGGACCATCATCACCTCTAGCTGCGCAAGATCCTCAAGCGTGACCCCCTCGCCTAGCGTTTCGATCCGCTTGTCAGGGTCAATAAAGGTCAGGTTCGGCGGCACCGGGTCGCCGGTCACGATCCGTACCTCCTTGCCGAGCGATTCGAGTACCATTGCCATGCCGAGTGCGCTGCCGAGCGCATCGCAATCGGGACGGATGTGGCTGGTGATCAAAAACGTGTTGTAAGACGCAGTGATATCTGAGAAACGTTTCCAGTCGATCGTCATGGTTTCCCTCAAGTGATCTGGCCTGCCCACCAGCGGCGTACCTCGCCGATGTCGTGGGCCACTTGCTCCTGGAGCGATTCGGCGCTCCCGAACCTCCCAGTATCACGTAGGCGAAGTCCAAAGTCCACCTCGAGGGCCCGTCCGTAAAGCGAATCGGTCCGGTCAAGTAGGTGGATTTCTACTTTTTTCCGCGTTTCTCCAAAGGTAGGATTCGGTCCGATGTGAATCGCGGCGGGCCCGGAAAACGCGTCATACCGTGCTGTTCCGGCATACACACCATCGGCGGGAATGATGGTATCGATCGCTTCGAGGTTCGCGGTGGGAAACCCGAGTTTCCCCCCACGGCCCGCGCCATGGGTCACCATCCCCCGGAGTCGATAGGGACGGGTGAGCATGCTCGCTGCTTCGGTCACGTCTCCCTCGGCAAGCAGCGCGCGAATTCGTGAACTGCTGACCGGCTCCTCACCGACCAGCACCGGTGGCACCACCTCGAGTGCCATGCCCTGCCGATCACACAGCGTACGGAGCAGCGGGATATCACCCTGTCGATCGCGGCCAAAATAAAAGTTTTCACCCTCTACCATTCCGCGGGCCGCAAGCGCCTGACACACGATGTGGTCGAAGAAAGATTCTGCCGAAAGTTCGAGCAGCGCGCGGTCGGTCGGGTAGGCGATCACCGCATCGATGCCCTGCTCGGCCAAAAGTTCTGCCTTGCGATCGGTCCAGGTCAGGGGCGGTGGTACTTGTTCGGGTCGCAGTAGACGCACCGGATGCGGGTCGAAGGTGAAGATGGTTGCCCCACCGCCAAATGCTGCGGCCTGTTTTTTTAGCGAGCGGACAATGGCCGCATGTCCCAGGTGTACCCCATCAAAATTGCCGATGGCCAGGGCCCCGCCACGCAGGTTCGGGGGAAGCGAGTCAAGTTGGCGATAAATTTCCAAGGCGGTGGCCGCAGAGATCGAAGGGATGGAGGAGCGGCCATTATCGGAGGCCTGCTGCGATTGGGCAAGCGACCCGATGCTCAGCGGCGCTCGATGTAGTACATGTCGCTGAACCGCCAGGTCAAACCGGCTCCGATCCAGTAGCTCTCGAGATTGACGAGGGTATCGGGCCCGAAATTATGGGAGACACGTGGCATGCCGCCCGCAAAAAAGTCGAAGTCGAGCCCCGGCAAAACATCCGCCGCTCCTACGCCGAAAGTGAAGCGATTTTCGTTGATCACGCCGAACTGGGCCTGCGTATATTTCGCCGCAGCGTTTTGGTCGGGGGTTCCAGTCGTGCCCACATTGTCGTCGATCGGGTTTTCGGCAAAGTCGTAGCCTGCGCGGATCTTTATATGGTCGTTGAGTTCGTATTGCATTCCAAGTTGAAGGATCCACTGGTTGCGGTACTGGTTTTTCCAGAAATCGGCCGTATCCCACATGAAGTACAGGACATCGGCGGCGAGTAAAAGGCGGCCATCGACGAGACTGGTGTTGGCAATACCGATACCGAACTGTTCGGGAAGGCCGAGATGAATGTCGTTGCCGGCCGTGCCCGGTACAAGGACTTCCTGGTTGTGGAACGTAAAGTTCTGACGCGTTTTCCAGAAGAATCCCAGGTTGGTCTCGTCCGACATATCGTAGTCGAGCCCCACGTTCGCGCGGAGCGCATAATCGTTGGTCATCGCCGAGCGGGCAACGTAGGGCCCCTCTAAAAAGGCAGTGCCAAGGAAGACGCCGGCACCAACGGCCAAATCGTCGGTCAGCTGAAAGCCGACACTCGGTGCGACCTCCAGAACAAGTAAGTAGGAAGAGGCACTTCCCGACTGTGGCATATGCAGGAAGTTGGTTCCGAGTCCCGAGGCGGAGATTAGTGCCAATCCCACATGCATATCGTGACCGTTGACTTCCATTTGTTGGAATACGCCGATATTCGGTGCGAGGATCCCGGGCGCACTCGATTTGGCGTTAAACGGCGTCACTCCGAGCGATGGGATGGCCGCGTTTTGATCCAGGTTGAATGTCGGTTCGGCCCAAGTGCCGGCCAACGTGAACTGGGTTCCCTCATATTGCGTGAGTGCCGAGGGATTGAAGTTGATGGCGGAGAGGAAATCCTGCGGGCGGGCAACGCTCGTGCCCCCCATGCCTCCGGATGCAGGCATCAGATTATTTCCACCCGATACGCCGTAGGGTTGGGCCAGTGCGGGGCATCGCATCAGCATACCCAAACAGAGCACAAGCAGAAATCGATTGACAATCCGCATGGTTGCAATCCTTTGCCGTGTTGAAAACCGAGGGTCGTCCGTGACCATTTGGATCAGAATCCGATTCGTTACGTGAACTATCGGATGGTTGTCACACGAGACGGAGAGAATTTTTTGTCCCGCACATCTCTCCGCTAAACTTTTTGAATTGCGCCCTTTTCCTCATCGCCGATGGCACTGCTGGCTACTAGCTTTCCGGGAGGGATACATCCTTGGTGTAACCGAGTTTTCGTAGCACTTCGAGAATTTCACTGCAGGTCGGAAACATCCGCTTCGCGTCCCGCTTGTACTCATCGAGGGCCTGCATAAATTCGATTTCATCGTACGAATAATCCCGCTCGCAGGTGGTCGGGTCGATGTTCCGTCGTCGTCCCTCGGTTTTTTTATCATTTTGCACTTCGGCATCGATCATCGCTTCACTCATCGTCTCGTCAGCCGTCAGGTTATTCAGCGTTGCGGTAGTCATCAGCGGTTTCCTCCTGGGGAAGTTGTATTTGCTCGCCACGATCGGGCGGCAATCAATCCTTCCCGATAAAGCGATGGCAAGAGAGGCGAAATCGAGAAAATATACCGATCAGTGAAGCTGGTCGGGCATCGCAGCCGCGCGAGCCGGTACAACCTGACCGCGAGCAACGTGCTGTAGCGAATATTCCGGCGACCGTTAGCTGAGTTTCGCGGCCAGTTCCGCCTCGCAGTCGGCCAGCGGGCATCGCCACTGCTCGAGTGAGTCGCGGTCGCGGATTGTCACGGTGTCGTCCTCGAGCGTTTGGCCATCGATAGTGAGACAAAACGGCGTTCCCGCTTCGTCCTGGCGGCGGTAGCGTCGACCGACGGCCCCTTTCTCATCGTAGAATACATTCCACCGCTTTTTGAGCGTGCGATACAACTGGCGGGCTTTTTCCGGCATTCCGTCCTTTTTCACTAGCGGAAACACGGCCGCCTTGATCGGGGCGATGCGGGGATGCAATTTCAGCACAGTCCGCGTCTGCATTTTACCTTTATCGTCCGGTGCTTCATCTTCGCTGAACGCTTCACACAGAAACGCGAGCGCCGCGCGGTCCGCACCGGCCGAGGGCTCGATCACGTGAGGAATGAAGCGATCGCCTGCCACCTCGTCTCGATAAGTAAGATCCTTACCACTCCCGCGATGCACCGGCTTTCCATGTTCATCGAGTTGGACCTCGAGCGGTCGCCGCTTTTCGTCCAGTTTGCCCTCCATGTGGCTTCGTAGGTCAAAATCGCCGCGGTGGGCAATCCCCTCCAGTTCACCGAACTCACCAGGAGGTAAGAAGGGAAAGGCATATTCGATGTCGGCCGTACCATTGGAGTAGTGGCTCAGTTCACTTTCCTCGTGTTCCCGCAAAATCAATCGTTCTTCGGCGAGACCCAGTTCGCGATACCACCGCAAACGACGATCGCGCCAATAGCGATACCAGTCTGCCGACGAATCGGGATGGCAAAAGAATTCAATTTCCATCTGTTCGAATTCGCGCGAACGGAAGGTGAAATTGCGAGGCGTAATTTCGTTGCGAAAGCTTTTGCCGATCTGGGCGATGCCAAACGGGATTTTGACCCGCGTGCTGTCGACGACATTTTTAAAATTAACAAAGATTCCCTGGGCCGTTTCAGGACGAAGGAATGCGGCGTCTTCCTCCCCGCCCAACGCGCCGACGATCGTTTTGAACATCAGATTGAATTCCCGCGGTGCGGTCAGGGTGCCGAGCGTTTTGGCATCGGGCGCCAGGACCTTCGCAAAGTCTTCGACCTCGGTCAGCGGGATAAGCGATTCGTCCCACGCGACGCGATCTGCCTGCTTGGATCGTAGATTGAAGAATTTGAGTGCATGGGCCCGCGTCTGCTCCAGTCCCTCCTCGCCTCCCCCTTCGCAGGCAATAAAAACCCGGCGTCCGTCGTACTCAGCCCAGCGGCCGCGGAGTTGATCGTGACGGTATCTTTTTTTCGATTCGCGGCAATCGACCATGAAATCGTGGAAAAGGTCGTAGTGTCCCGAGCATTTCCAGACCTGGGGGTGCATGATGATCGTGCAGTCGAGCCCGGTCATCTCATAGGCGGTCGGGGCACCGGGGAGCGGTTCGAGTTCGTCGTGGCTGGTGACCATATCGCGCCACCAGGCTTCTTTGATATTGCGCTTCAGCTCGACGCCGAGCGGACCGTAGTCCCAAAAGCCTTGCAGCCCGCCATAGATGTCGCTCGACTGAAAGAGGAAGCCCCTTCGCTTGCAGAGCGAGACGAGTTTATCCATGTCCATAAAAAGCTCTCCGCCCGGTCCAAAACGCGTAGTCTACTCAGCAGCCTACTGCTGTGGCACCCACCTCACCGGGATGTTTCTTCTTGGATGAGATGATTCGGGAAATCGGTAACGCGGGCACAGGCCAATTGTTCCATGACCTGCTGCAGTTGCCGTTTGAGCATGAAGATCGTGTGGAGGCCGCCCTTTTTTCCCAGCGCGGCAACGCCATACATGAAGGAGCGTCCGAGAAACGTGAACTGGGCCCCGCTCGCCAGACCGCAGGCGATATCGGGCCCGGTGCGAATTCCCGAATCGAGCATCACGGTGATGCGATCGCCGTACTTTTTGGCCAAGTGCGTCATCGGCCGGATGGTCGATTGGCCCGCATCGAGCTGGCGGCCCCCGTGATTCGAAGCGATCAGGCCGTCGGCCCCGAGGGCAATGACCTTTTCCGCGTCCTCCTCGGTGACGATCCCCTTGACCACCAGCTTGCCCTTCCAAAGGTCGCGCAGCGCTTTGATCCGGTCTTCGTTCAGGCGGCCCGAGAACGTTTTGTTCATGAACAGCCCAAGATGTTTCATGTCGAGGCCCTTTGGGATGTAGGGCTTCATCGTGGCAAATTCCGGTTTTCCGGCCGCGAGTTGACCGGCGCACCATGCCGGATGAGTGAGCATCTGGCCGATGTTTCTCAGTGTCATCCGCGGCGGGATCGAAAGTCCATTGCGAATCTCCTTCGGCCGATAGCCGAAGGTGGGTGTGTCGGCCAGGATGACCAGCACCGGGAGGCCGGCATCGGCTGCGCGGGCGATCAGTTTGTCGCGGAGCGTATCCTCGACCGGATGGTAGAGTTGGAACCAGGCCCGACCGCCGGTGATCTGGGCGATTTGCTCAATGCTTGCCGTGCCCACCGTTGAGAGGCAAAAGGGAATATTGTTTGCTGCGGCAGCCTCGGCCAGTATTTCGCACGAGCGGGGCCACATGAGTCCCTGCAGTCCGATGGGGGCAATCCCGAAGGGCGCGGCATAAATTTCGCCGAAGAGTTCCGTCCGCTGATCCGCCCCCGCATAGTCGCCGATGTAGTAGGGCCGCAATTGGACGGCACGGATCTCATCGGTATTGCGCTGGCGATTGATATTCGAATTGCAGCCCCCTTCCAGGTAGTCGAAGGCAAAGCCCGGCATTCGCTTACGGGCCTTTTCGCGGAGGTGGTCGATCGATGGGTATTCGGAGTTAAAGTCGGATTCCATCAGTCGGCCTTTGGGGTTTCGCCGCGTAAAGCGAGGAATTTCTGGTAGGCATCGTCCCAGGCGGGTGTGTGGTTCGAATGATACTCCTTCGGTTCCCACGAGGCAGCAACCATCTGGCGAATTTGAGCGAGATTGTCGACGTCGCCACAGCCCAACGCCTGCGTGAGAACGTTGCCGGCGGCGGTCGCCTCGTCGGGGCCTGCGATCACGGTCCGATCCAGCGCATCGGCGGTCATCTGGCAAAGGAGGCCGTTTTTGCTGCCGCCTCCCACGATATGCAAGACGTTGTAGCGGTCTTTTGTGACGTTCTCAAGCGAATCAAGAGTACGGCGGTAGGTGAGTGCAAGGGTCTCGAGGCACGCCCGCACCGATTCGCCGATTCCCGCCGGCACCGGTTGGCCGGTCTTTTGCGCATAAGCGGCAATCTTGCCGAGCATGTCCCCAGGCAACATGAAGGGCGGGTGGTCGGGATCGAGCAGCGTGATAAGCGGCGGTGCCGCAGCCGCAAGGTCGGTTAGTTCGCTGTAGGAGTACTCCCGGTCGCTGCGGGCTAGATCGGCCCGGCACTGCTGCACCAACCAGAGACCGATGATGTTCTTGAGGAAGCGGACCTTGCCTTCCACCCCCCGTTCGTTTGTTAGCGGCGCGTCGCGGGCCGCATCGCTGATGATCGGCGCGTCGAGTTCGGCGCCCATCAGCGACCAGGTTCCACTCGAGAGATAGCACCAAGGGGCGTCTCCGGTGGCCGGAACGGCTGCCACGGCTGAGGCGGTATCGTGCGCCGCCGGAGCCACGACGCGCAGTGATGAGGGCAGTCCCGTAAACTCGGCCACCGCTGGCAACAACTGGCCGACGACACTCCCGGAAGCGATTTGCGGTGGCAGCATGTGTGTCGGCAGGCCCACCTGCTGAAGTAGGCCCGTCGCCCAATCTCCGGTACGGGCATCGGTCATTTGGCTCGTCGATGCGATGGTTTCCTCGACGGTTCGTTGACCTGTAAAAAAGTAGTGGAAAAGGTCCGGCATGAACAACAGGGTTTCAGCCCTTTCGATGAGTTGCGGTGCCGCTGCGTGGCGTGCCGCGACTTGAAAAAGTGTGTTGAGGCCTAAAAGCTGGATGCCGGTTGCTTCGTAGATTGCCTCACCCCCAGGATTTTGCATCAAACGGTTGAAGGCCTTGTCGTGTGCCGGGTCGCGATAGCAATGGGGTAGTCCGAGCAATTCGCCCCCCGATCCGATCAAGCCAAAATCGACGCCCCACGCGTCTACGCCGAGAGAAATCAGAGGCACCTTGTTTTCGTGCGACCAACGGGCCGCCTTTTGCAGTCCCTCAAGGATGCCCGACCAGAGTGCGGTTACATTCCAGTGCAGTCCCGTGGGAAGCGGGAGTGGTGCGTGCTCAAAGCGATGGAGAGATTCGAGTTGAAGTCTTTTTCCGTCATGATGTCCGACGATCACGCGGCCCGACTCAGCGCCCAGGTCGACGGCAATGTAAGCTTTGGTTGCCCCGGGGCTGAACTCAGGCATCGCAGTCCTCAAAAATTCTGGAGTCCGCTTCTGTTTTTAAGATTTTTCCATCTGACTGCTCCCTTGGGAATAGGGCCCGGCGAGATAGGGTCGTGTGGATAAATTGGTTGCAGGTCCCGTAGAACCGCAGTATAACGGTGCCTTCATGCGATGTGATTTGCATCCATCCAGAATTCATGAGGGATTGCTCACGAACCGCAATTTCACAATCTCGGGCAGTCACAGGGGGAGCCATGCGTAAGTTGTACGGGATTATTGTGGGTCTGTTTTTCTTTGCCATCGGTTTTTCTGCGGTGATTGCCGAGGCCACGCAGATGTCATCGGTCAGTGTGTTGCGTGGTATCGAGACGACCATCAGCGAATACGGATATGCCGACGTCGTCGATAGCGACAATGTGGCCGGCTATCTGCCCTACAATAACAGCGTTTCGGCAACCAATGGCGGGATTCCCTCTTCTAATGGTTCGGCGGACCAGAATTCCTGGTTCAACATGGCGAGCGACACGATCCACGCGAGCGGTACCGCGTATGGCGATGCAGCGTGGAGCGGATTCACCGGTGGAGCTTCCGTCAACTCGTATTCAGGTTTTCAGTACACCTTTGACGTGCTGAGTCCCTCAGACTACCTCTTTAGCGGAAATGGGTCGGCCGTCCGTAATGTCTCGAACTCACTGGAAGCTGAGGTGTATGCTGATATCTACGCTAAACTTTACGATGTCAATAATTCGACCTACTTGCACAATTTTTGGGCCGGCACCGATGGAACCTATGGGTTCAATTTCACCGGAACGCTCGCGCCGTCACGCTATCAGGTCGCCATTAGCGGTGCGGTTGATGTGTGGTCCACTTATGACGAACAGTTCGTCGATGCAACGGCCAGCTACAGCATGAATTTTCAATTGGCACCCGCCGGCACCGGTACCACCGTCCCGGAACCGTCCGCTTCTGTGCTGCTGCTGTTGGGACTCGCCGCGCTAAGTGCCACGAGGCGGCGGCGTAATTCTTAGTAGCCCTTCCCGATCGGAATGGTCAGGAGGAGTGCCCAAAAGGGATAAGGGTGCCCTGAGCGTCTACATTCCCGGCGGTCATTTTCCGACCGATTGTCCGAAAAAGGACCGTGCGTGCGGCGACCGGGATTTTCACGTTGAACAAGTAAGATTTTGCGTTGGATCGACCGCCGTATTCGGGTAGTATGAAGCAAACCAGCCTGATGATTCAAGTCATTACCGGGCATGTTTTTAGTGTCAACAGAGAAGAGTCCGCTCCTGCCATAAACCCGCGTAAACCCGATTGACGAGAAGCTTGATGCAAGCTTCGTACCTGCGAACCCCGATTGGAATTTTTCTGGCCTTTGCCCTGGCCTGTTGGGTTGCGCCTCAGCCTGCCGAGGCCGAAAACTGGGCAACCGCCGGCTACGATGCCGGACGCGCCGGGGTGAGCCCCGACATTTTGCCAGAAAATCTCGTACGCATCTGGGAGTACGATTTTTATCTTGCGTTGGATGAAGAAGCACCATCCGACTCCGAAGAGCCTCCCCCGAAGCCGACGCCCCAAGAACTTGAGGCGGCAATCACCGAGTCGAATTTATTTTTTGAGGAGGGCGAGCGAACACTGCCGCGTACCGATACGGGTGAGGAAATCTATGAACCGATCATTCAAGGAGAGACCGTCGTCCTGGTGCATCCGGACACCGGGAGGGTCACGGGGCTTCATGCTGACGATGGCGAACTGAAGTGGGAACAATCGCTCGATACGACGATCCGCTTTATGCCGGTGGCGACTGAAAACGGATCGGTGATCGTCGCCTGCGACAACGGATCGATCTACTGCTTGGCCCTCGCCGATGGGGCAGTGCTTTGGGAGTTCGATGCAGTCGCCGCCCTGAGGCGCAAGAACGCGAAAGTCGCCGATTCGGCGACGATGCCGATCTGTAAGGGCCCGGTAATCCTCGACACAAAACTGTATTTTGCCATCGGGGGCTGGCCCTTTGATGGCGTGTTTTTATTCGATGTCGATATCGACGATGTGGAGCCGGGTGGTACCCCGACTCACCGCTTCACGGAACTGGTGGATCGGCGTCATCGGGGTTACCTGGTGGCGAGCGGCGACCGCATCTTGGTGCCTCAAGGGAACGCACCCGCAATGCTCTTCAGCGCCACGAGCGGTGAAGTCGAGTCGCTCGATTACGATTCGGTCGGGATCACCGGGACCGAACTTGCGACGCTAGGAAATTGGCTGATCCACGGCGATCACCTGATCGATATCGGGACCTCATCCACGGAAAAGATCGGAATCGGTCGCGGCATCCTTCGGGAAAGTGAACTTAGTACGGATCTCTATTTTGCCAGCGGCCGGCGGATTATCGGGTCCAAGCTCTTCGGGGGTGCCCGCTACACTGGGATGCTCAGCAGTGCCGCCTCTGCCCGAAATGTCATATGGCAATTGAATCAACAAGCGATCATCGAAACGTTTTCTGAAGTTGATCTGGAACGTTGGGTCAGTGGGCCTTTGCGGGCCGACATCGTGGTCGGCGGTCGCGTCTTCGGTCGCTTGGGGAACGCCCTCTTTGCCGCCAACATTCCACCGGAAGGCGAAACCCCTGAGGTTTCTTGGAGTACCGTGATTGATGCGGTACCCATTTCGCTCGCTGGGGCAGACAACAAGCTTTTTGTCATGACGGTGGAGGGGAAACTGATTGTCCTGAGCATGGAGGATACGATCCACGAGGCATATCAGATTGTCGAAAAGGAGCCACCAACTGATGAGAAGGTGGCGGCTTCGATGTTCACCATCCTCGACGAGCAAGGTCCCGATGTCGCCGAAATTCCCGAGTCGGCGGTCAACTCAGCGACCGA